>JBGSMN010000076.1:0-6470 GCA_041740155.1 Rhodopirellula sp. | reverse complement strand
CGACTCGTCGAACCGACGCAATCGCTCTTGCCAACGCCGGACGGTTTCGGCTTGGGTCATGGGATTTCTCCGCTTAGTGAAACGAAACAAAACCCACCAACCTAAACCGAGCGTCTACAACGGTGCTGGTGTACGGTTACGCTTCGCAGTGGCCAGCCAGTCGCGGACGACTTTGTCGAATTCCTCCGAAGTGAGGCCGGCATGAGTGGCCATAGCCATTTCAAGCAACGCCTTTTCGCCACCGGCAAGAGCGTTTTTCAAATCGCCTCTGAGAACCGATGCAAACGGCTCATTCTGTTTCCACTCGGGGTGCTCTGGTGCAAGCGCCTTAATACGGTCGAAAATGTAGAAAGCTTGGAAATACATCGGCTGCTCGGACCAGAGAGTGCCGTCGTTGTCGAATGTAGCGATACGCTCAACGGGGGCTACATAGTCGGGCGAGTCCTTCGCGGTCACTTTTTCAACAAACGCGATGACTGATTGCTTGGTCGCGGTGTCGTTCCACGACGGCAAAGGGTCGGCGGCACGCGCGCGGCCTGCAAAGATGGCTATTACGAAAGCAATCACCAGCGAAAGAGGTCGTGTCTTCACAGTTTTTCTTCTACTTTTTCAATATTCAGCTTGGAAAATGGCGGGCGCCCCTCGGGAGGCGCCCGCCAGATGATTCCATCCGATCACTTACTCCACAATCCGATCACTGGCCGGCCGGATTCATGTCCTTGATCTGCTCTTCAAGCGTTGAGAGACTCCAGTCGCCAGGCGTCTGACTAGGCGGATAATCTTTCATGGTCATGAGGAACTTGGAAGCGACGACTTGCATTGGAGCTAACAAGTAAACCTTGTCCATATACCAGTCCTCGTAGGTGTTCGAACCGGCCTGGGCTTTTTCGAAGGGGTCGCGGCGCAGATTGTATAGGTGCGGCGCGCGCAACTTGATGAACGGCTCGCGCCAGATCTGCAAGCGAGTGCCCCGTTCCTCCAGATAAGTGGCTTTCCAGTCCTGAACGCGAATGGCGCAGACTTCGCCGCCGTCGGTCACGTAGATAAACTCCTTACGTGGGCAGGCTTCGAGGTCGGCGTCGATGGTATCAAAAGTTCCAGCCTTCTTGAGGTAGTCGAGCTGGTTGAAGCCATCGATGTAGTTTTTGTATGTGCGGCCGATCAACTCGACACCCTCGCGCAGTTGCTCCTTGATGTTCGGATTGCCGGCGGCGGCGGCGAATGTGGGAAGCCAGTCTTCGTGAGACACGATCCCATTGACTGTTACACCGGCAGGAAATTTCCCGGGCCAGCGGACGTAGCAGGGAACGCGGAAGGCACCCTCCCAGTTGGAGTTTTTCTCACCGTGGAAGGGGGTGGTTCCCGCATCCGGCCAGGTGTTGTAGTGGACACCGTTGTCGGTGGAATACTGGACGATCGTGTTGTCGGCGATGCCGAGTTCATCGATGAGGGCCAGCAGTTCACCGACATGGATGTCGTGCTCCACCATACCGTCGTGATATTCGTCTCCGGTCTTTCCAGCGAGTCCCTTGTGCTCTTCCTTGACGTGAGTGCGGAAATGCATCCGCGTGCCGTTCCACCAGCACATCCATGGCGTGCCCGCTTCGTGATGACGCTTGATGAAATCTTTGGCGGCGGCGAGGGTTTCCTCGTCAACGGTTTCCATGCGTTTCTTGGTCAGCGGTCCGGTATCCTCGATCTTGCCGCCAGCGGTGGCCTTGATCACTCCACGTGGACCGAACTTGTCGCGGAAGGTCGATCCGTCAGCGAGTTTCATGTCAGCGGGGTAGTCGCGATCCTCGGGTTCCTCTTCCGCATTCAGGTGGTAGAGATTTCCCATGAACTCGTCGAAACCGTGGTTGGTCGGCAGATGCTCGTCCCGGTCTCCCTGGTGATTCTTGCCGAACTGGCCGGTGGTGTAGCCTTGGCCCTTGAGGACTGCGGCGAAAGTGACGTCAGTCTCCTGCCAACCTTGCGGAGCTGCAGGCAGGCCGACCTTGGTCATGCCGGTACGGACCGGCACGCTGCCATTGAGGAAGGCCGCGCGACCCGCCGTGCAGGATTGCTGACCGTAGTAGTCGGTGAAACTAATACCTTCCTTGGCGATGCGGTCGATGTTAGGAGTCTTGTAGCCCATCATGCCATGGTTCATGTGGCTGATGTTCCAGACTCCGATGTCATCTCCCCAAATAACGAGGATGTTGGGCTTCTTGGAGTCGGTTGACTGGCCATGAGCCATGGTAGAACAGGCGATGCCTACGCTACATGCAAGGAAGAACGATAGTAAGGGACGAATTCGAATCATCTAAATTCTCCGGGTGAAAAGGCAAAGTTTGTAAGTGAAGAAAGTCTATTCGTCGAGTCTGCAATTTTCCCGAGGAGCCTGCAAGGCTTGCTTGACAGCATCAAGCAGAACTCGTCCAAGAAATGGTTTTTGATGATAACTGCTCGCACCGAGCCTTCCGGCCCTGTCGCGAAATGCGGAGTTATCAAATGATGTAATGAAAATGGTCGGCGGCGAATCTCCATCGGACAAGAAGCATTCAAACAGGTCAAGTCCCGACATACCCGGCAATTGAATGTCGAGAATCAAGCAGTCTGCAGTTAACAAAACGCCCGCTTCAATCGAGGCTTCTGCCGAACCGAACATGAATGGCCTGAAACCACCTACTCGCAGCATTCGTTCAATTGCTCGACGCATTCTGGGATCGTCTTCAACAACGACGATTTCGAGTAGGTCGCTCGGCATTAAAATGCTCCAGCTTGTGTCAAGGCAACTCCGGCAACAGTGTGAGCAAGTTGATGACGATTGCAATTGTCCCCAAGGGCAATTTCAATTGCCCTTTGGTGCAAGTGGGCAAATGTCCATTCGCGTCGGCCGTACCGAATCAGTTTTTTTGGATCGGCAGATTGAGTTGGACGGCCGACGCGATAAGGCCGGCTAGCGAAGTGACCTGAAGCTTTTCCATTAGATTGGCTCGGTGCGATTTGACGGTGCGTTCTGATATACCGAGTTCTGAGGCGATATTTTTGTTGAGCTTTCCATTGACTACGAGTAGAAAAACGGAGACTTCCCTTTCTGTCAAATTATGGAACCGAGCACTCAGCAGCTTCAGGCTTTCATCGTTTACCCGGTTCAATGCGTCACTTGAGATTGCATTGCGAACGGCAGACAACAGCGAATCCCGCTCGACCGGCTTAGTCAGAAAATCGACCGCTCCCGCCTTGATTGCTCGCACGCTCATTTGAATGTCACCATGTCCGGTAAGAAAGATAATGGGAACCGCATTATCGAAGTCGTTAAGCCCCTTCTGAAGTTCGAGTCCGTTGAGACCGGGCATGCGAATATCCAGTACAACGCAACCATGTGCGTGACTTGCCCGCGAGAGTAAGAACTCGGCCGCGGAAGCATGCTCGCAGACTTCGTAGCCGGCCGCGCGTAGCAAACGGACTATCGATTTACGGAAAGAATCGTCATCATCAACAACATGGACCGTCGGGTTCGGTAACGTCATCCGGTTTGCTCCCGAGATAAACGTGCGAACTGATTAATTTCGTTCGATGACTTTTGCGCGAGCGGAACAGTGAACCGTACACCCAATCCGATGTGGCAGTTATCGTCAACCCAAATGCGACCTCCGTGAGCTTCCACTAGCGTTCGAGCAATTGAAAGTCCTAACCCCATGCCCTCCTTCTTGGTTGTGAAGAAAGGATCGAACAAGCGAGAACGCCTCTCCGTTGGAATACCAGGCCCAGAATCTTGGACCAAAAATTCCAAATTGTCGCTCTGAAGTTGAGTCTGCACAAACAGTTTCTTCGGCTGGTTCATTTCTGACATTGCTTCCATACCATTCAACAACAGATTGAGTAGCACCTGCTGTAAGTGCACCTTGTCCGCGATGACTAACGGCCCGCCTGGAGCGAGTTCCGTGTGGACGGCAACGTCACGTCTCTTCGCCTCACGGTGGATGAGTCGTATCACGTTTTCGATCAATTCATTCGGTTCAACAGATTGCATCTCAAGTTCGCGATTTCGCATCAAGGCTCGCAGTCGCTCGATGACCTCGCAGGCCCGTAAATCGTCCTGGCGAATGTCTACCAAAATTTGCCGCAGTTCATCCATCGAGTCAGGTGAAGAATCGATCAGCATCTCTGCGGCGTCCGCATTGCTTAAAATAGCGCCAAGAGGCTGATGAATCTCGTGCGCAATCGACGCCGTAAGTTCGCCGACGGTAGCGAGTCGTGATGCGTGCGTCAGCTCTCTTCGCGTCTCATCGGCTACCAATTCTGCTAGGATGCGATTTCTTCTTTCAAATAACAGACCGATCAGCAGCGCGGCTTGAAGTGCCAAGACGAAAGTTGCTGTTAGAACCGAGCTGCGGTGTGCTTCCCATAGCGATGGCTCATAAAATCGCATCTCGCTTTCCGGCGGCAGACGGTTTTCGCTCAATCCCCACCGACTCAATTGGCGAAAATCGACGACTGTGACGCATTCGCCAGGGAGATAGGGAGCAATGCTCTTGGGTGTCTCGCCGGCCAATACTCGCAAACTCAACCGTCCCGTTTCTCGCCCAACTTGTTCGAATGTATCCATACATCCGCCGACGATTCCAGTTCCCAAGTAGGTGTCGTAAGGACCGTAGACTGGGACAGCAGACGCACTAGCGATTAAGCGCGCCGCATCGGCAGACAGGAAATATTCGCTCGCGCCATCGTTGAAGCACGTTAGGTAGATGACTAACGAATCGGACTCGAGACGCCGCAGATTATCCAAAAGCATCTGCATTGGTAGGCCGGAAAAGTAGAGGAACTCGAGCTGGCTCTCGTATTCGCGATAGCTCTCCCGTGCCAATGCTTCCCATGAACGATCAAATTCCGACGCTCCCGTTACCACGACGACTCGCCGCGCTTTGGGCTGCAATTGAATCGCTAGCTCCAATGTCGGCACTGGATCGAGCCTCATCAAGATCCCGGTTGCGCTCTTCAGTTCATGCCAAGTCACATTGTTTTCGCGAACGCCAGTAAAGACGACCGCAACATCAGGAAATAGCGAGTCACGATGTGCTGCCAGAAGGCTCAGTGCTTGTGGACCGGCCGTGATTACTAGGTCAATATGTCGACCGCTGTACTTCTCGCGGAGCATGTTCGCCGTTCGCAACTGATGGGCGTCTCCAGGGAAGCGAACAAGGTCAAGGAACTCGCTATACAACTCAATGCGCCCGTGCATCTCTCCACGCATTTGGTCCACGAGCGCCCTTCCCAGCGAAATATTGGCAGGCAAAAAACTCTCATTCGAGTATAGAATCAGAACGCTCTTGGTCTCCTTGGCCTCGACGGTTACCGAAGGGCCTAGTAGAAGAGCAACGAGTAGCGATCCAAAGTAGCAACCGCTTTTTTCAATGCTATGTACCCTGGTTGCGGAGCCATGGCATAGGATCTCATCCCGCTTACGATTGGTAGCCTGCTGCTGCGTAATAGTCATTAGCCCCAACACTCGAGAAACGACGGAAATCCACCCGGTGGGCATTTCGGTATCGATTTGAAGTCGTGAAACTCGCAATGCATCCCCAACTGCCACACGTCATACGCTCCTGTTTTAATGATCGCGGCCACTTCGACTTACTCAATGCCAAACACATTGTAGTCAAACCCAATCGGAGGGTGCTCGCCGAAGCAATGGCCAGGTAGCCCCTCGCCTCGGGGCCGCCAGCAATCCACTGGGCAACGGACTTGCCGTCATAATCCGTATATTTTTACTGCATAGCTCAGACTGTCCGACGGTGATGCCTTGCGCAGGCGGACTAATCGATACGACTCATCTTTGGAGGCTTCAACTCGTTGCGGATGCACGAGCAAGGCCACGCAGGGTGAGGCGGCGATGCCGCGTGTCTCGGACTATTGACGTCACTCGAGAGGTTGGGTCTGCAGGCGGCTTTCGTCCTATGCCTTAGCCAGTCCCACTAAGTTGCCGAATTCGACCAACTACGCTTTTGGGCGTCTGGCCGCAACGCGCCCCAACGTCGCTGCACCGAGGCCAAGAAGAAGAAAAGGTTCCAGGACTCAAAAACAGGCAATCACGCGAGCATCTGCCTGAGGCAAAGCATCGTTATCCCACGAAACTCGACAAGCTCATCATGCTGCATTGGGTTTCGCCAGTTGGCAAACGTGCTCCGGCGGCCGACACCGGATTGCTCACTTGCGATCTCCGGTCGATGAATCCGGAGCAGGCTGCAGAAAAGAGAAAACGGCTCCGGTGTCGGCCGCCGGAGCAAGTTCATCTCGCATTAACACTGACGTTTTATGACCAAGAACACGCCCACCTTTGCAGCTACCAACGTGCCGCTAGGAAGGGTCGTTGTTCGGCTCGCCGGTCTTAGGCGAGGCAAGCCTGCCGACCAATCTGCAACCTTTTGAGTACCGACTCTCACGGCGTTGCTGGGAACCTTTTGAGAATCCAGCCAAGAATTAGT
>JBGSMN010000053.1:0-1878 GCA_041740155.1 Rhodopirellula sp. | reverse complement strand
ACTGCCTTGAAGTGTATTTCTAACCACAACTCGATAGAAACCATCTCGCAATTTCTCTGCGAAACGCAGCGTCAGCGAGTTTCCATTGCGACCGATTTCACGATTGCCGATGGCCACCAGCGATGGGTCGCCAGCAGGGTTACTGAAGTCGGGATCGTTAAAATCACCTACAGAGTATCCAAAGGCATTATCGCTCTTGCTCTTCTCGCTGAATTGAACATAGACATTCTCGGGGTCTAACGCGGATCCGGCTCCCGCAGAGGCCAACAGGAATCTCCCGTCGAAGGTCACAAGGAGTTCCTTCGGCGATTCGGTCAGAACCGTTGGTTCATCATCTAAATCCATTTCCAGCAGTGCGCGATCATGAGTGCCAACCCCGATCAAGGTTGGTCCCAGGTCGGATTGGAAAACGGTTGGCGTTGGTGGCACGATCCGCTGTGGATCGAACTGACTAACTTGTCCGGTGATCATGTACTCGCCGATGCTGCCGTAATCGGAGAAACCCGTATCGACGTTCAAATGCCCAACTCCATCAATGCTGATGTAGTAAAAACCGGGAGCAACTGTTTCTGTGATTCTCGCGTCAAGTGTATTGGCTGGCGAAGAAACCGTGATCAGGTTTCCGGCCATATCATAAAGCCTCGCTTCGATGTTCAGATTGGTCCCGCCACGGATCTGCGTTTGCTCGTAACTGAGGTCAAAACCTCCCGTTCCATTGGAGGTCTGAACCTGATTCACGTAGGTTGATATTGTGAGATCGATTAACCCATCTGGCCCGGTTTCTAATTGGAAGTAATCGAGGTCGTTTCGATTGTTGATAATGCCGTAAGCGAACACGTCCAGTTCGGTTGCATCCAAATCCTGTTCGATGTCGAGCGGGGTCGCCGTTGCAATGGCGTTACCTTCCAAGTCAGCGCGGAAACCGAATCCGTTACCTATGGAAATTTTCTCCAAGTCACCGAGTCCCGTGCCGAAGTTTTGGCCGGGTCCAGTGTTGGTCGTCCAGCTATATTCGCCCTGGTCCCAAGTCACAATGTTTGCGGAGAAGGGGGCACCCATGATCGGCCCCCAGAAATTCTCGCCAGCACCATGGCCGCCGTAATATTCGGCATCGGGATCCGGCCGGGTGTCTCCATCATGCGATAAACCTAAAGCGTGACCGACTTCGTGAGAGACGGTCTGTGCGGCGGAAACCTCACCCTGGTTGAATACCCATACCGGCGTGTCGGTCGCGCCAGGGTACGGCCCGTAACCACCGTCAAAACTATTGATAAACGCAACACCTCCACACGTACCTCCACACAGCCCCATCGTATTGTCTGTAACGATCGCCCGGACACCCCACCGGGTGTCACCACCACCCGTGTTGACCAACGCAGCTTCACCTGGATCTTCTGTGGTGACGTTGACATCGAAGACACTGAAATCCTCGGCGACTTGTCGCCAAATATTTTGCATCCGTAGCAATTCAGTGGACGAAAAAGCAGGGCCGTTGTTCTCGGGATCGTAGGCCCCCGCGATAATCGGCGAAACACCACCGTTCCAACCCGACACCGAGGTATTGCCATCAAAATCAATGAAAATGGTGTGATTGGCACCTGGGTTACTGTGCAGGTTGAACGTATCGGCGAGCGGTGCTAGGGCTAGCGCATTCACTGCCTGAGATCCCTGTGCCGCGATCGACGCATAATGGTCCAAATCGAGTTGCCGTAACGCAGGCGGTTCGACCAGGTTGCCATCTACTTCGTGCTCGTTAGCAATCTCATGGCCATGAGAGTTTTGAATCGGTCCGATCGACTGCCAGATCTCAGCCGCTAAAAGCTCGCGTTTTTCGAGCGTTTCGTGATGCAGTCGGCGATTGGAGAGGTTCGCTTTGGC
>JBGSMN010000052.1:0-8321 GCA_041740155.1 Rhodopirellula sp. | reverse complement strand
CCGATCTCGTTGGTTGGAACGTTCGCGGTGATGCAGTTCTTAGGTGTGACCCTGAACACATTGTCTTTGTTCGGTCTCGTGTTGGCGATTGGGATTGTGGTCGATGACGCGATCGTGGTCGTTGAGAATGTCGAACGGTTGATCGCCGAAGGCATGTCCGCACGTGAAGCCACGCATCAGGCGATGGACGAAGTCGGTTCGGCATTGATCGCGACGACACTGGTGTTAATCGCAGTGTTTGTACCGACGGTATTCGTACCAGGAATCAGTGGTCAGTTTTATCAGCAGTTCGCACTCACGATTTCGATTTCGACGGCGATTTCGACGTTCGTTTCTTTGACGCTCAGTCCCGCGTTGTGTGCGATTTTGTTGAAACCCAAGGACGCGCCCAAGAACCGTTTTGGAAGGCTGATCGATTTTCTGTTTGGGTGGTTTTTTCGGTTGTTCAATCGCACGTTTGATTTCGCTGGAAATCTGTACGCTCGCGTGATCGCGCGGTTGGTGAAGAAAACGAGCGTGTCCATTGCCGTCTATCTGGCGTTATTGGTTTGCACGGGCTTGAGCTTTGGGCTGGTTCCAACGGGGTTCATTCCTGACCAAGACCAAGGTTATATCATCGTCGCTATCAACTTACCTGACGGTGCGTCGTTGGCACGAACGGACAAAGTGACTCGACGAGTCGCTGAGATTGGCGGCAAGATTGACGGTGTGGCGCATGCGGTCGGCATCGCGGGCTTGTCCGGTGCCACGTTCACGATCAAACCCAATGCCGCAGTCACATTCTTGCCGTTGGAAGACGCGAAGGTGCGAGCCGCGAATGGTCGCAGCGTGCAAGTGATCGCGGATAAATTGCGGCGGGAAGTCGCGGCGATCAATGAAGCGCAAGTGTTGATCATTCCGCCGCCGCCCATTCGTGGGATCGGTCGCGGTGGCGGGTTCAAGATGTATGTGCAGGATCGTTCTGGCGCGGGAACAGCGACATTGGGCGCGCTGACCGACACGATGCTAGCACAAGCCAACGCGCAACCGGGTTTATCGCAGGTCTTTACAAATGTGCGATTGAACGTCCCGCAAGTGTATGCGAACGTCGATCGCACAAAAGCTGAAATGTTGAACGTGCCAGTCAGCGATATCTTCGATGCGTTACAGATCTATCTCGGTTCGATGTACGTCAACGATTTCAATTTTCTAGGACGCACCTATCGAGTGACCGCACAGGCGGAACCGGAGTTCCGTGATGATGCCAGCGATATCGCAAAGTTGCGCACCCGTAGTAGTCACGGTGCAAGCGTCTCATTAGGCAGCGTCGTCGATGTAAAAACCACGGCAGGCCCTGACCGGTTGGTGCGCTTCAATTTGTTCCCCGCTGCGGACATCAACGGGTCTACGGCCCCCGGTTTCAGCACGGGCCAGTCTTTGACTGCGATGGAAGACCTTGCTGCGCAGACTTTGCCACTCGGTTTCGGTTACGAGTGGACGGAATTGGCATATCAAGAGAAGCAGGAAGGCAACACGATCGTGTTTCTGTTCCCGCTGGCCGTGTTGTTCGTGTTCTTAGCCTTGGCGGCACAGTATGAAAGTTGGTTGTTGCCTCTGGCGATTATTCTCATCGTGCCGTTGTGTTTGTTGTTTGCGATCATCGGTGTGTGGTTTCGCGGGATGGACAACAACGTTCTAACGCAGATCGGTTTTATTGTGTTGATCGGTTTGGCGTGTAAAAACGCGATTCTGATCGTTGAGTTCGCGAAAGCCGAAGAAGATGCAGGCAAGAACCGTATTGATGCTGCCGTGGCCGCATGCCGCTTGCGTTTGCGACCGATCCTGATGACCGCGTTCTCGTTCATCTTAGGCGTGGTGCCACTGTTGGTGGCTACGGGAGCGGGATATGAGATGCGCCGCGTGCTGGGCACGACCGTATTCAGCGGGATGTTGGGCGTGACCATATTCGGACTGTTCTTGACGCCCGTGTTCTACGTCGTTTTGCGGCGATTCGCTCGTAACTCGCCAGCGCTCGTAGTCAGAGGCGATATGGTGGCGGCGAGCCATATTCGCGAACACCGCACTGACGAACCAACCAATCCAACCGGAAGTTTGGGCAGCGGAGCTACCGAGCTTCGGGATTCCGAGGAGTCCACCGAACAACGATCCGATGACGCCAATTAACATCGTCCGCAGCCCACCGATGCTATCAATTGGCTTGGAATGTGCAGGTGAAGACAGATATCGTTAATCAGGCTGAATCCGTGTCCTCATCACCACGACGTTCCATTGCCATGGCTGAAACTAAACCAGACACCTCGTCACTGAATCGAACTCCCTGTGTCAAGTGCGGTCGCCTTGTCGACGACCGCGCACCAGCGTGCCCAAACTGTGGCGAAAAGATTTACAACGAACACCCTGGCGACATCATGCCGACAAAGCATGAGCAGTTGCCGACGTTCCGAGAGAAACAATAGCGGCTTTACGCTGGCTGGCTCCGCAAAACGTAGCGGAAGTCTCCAAGACTTCCGGTCCGTCTTCCATACCTCAAAACGTAGCGGCAGTAGTCAAAACTTTCGGACCGTGCCGCATTACCGAACTGAACTCTTGAGATGGCAAAGCAGTGGCTAGGTTATCCTAGCTCTCGTCCTTTACTTCTTTTCCCACGGTATCGACGATCAACTTGTGAGGGATGTTATCAAAGAATCCGGCAATGTCCACATCCAGAGTGATGCGGTCGATTTCCTCATGAAATCACAACCGTCTGTCGATCGCCTTGTGATAAACTCGCGTTGGTCGAAAGCCGACCGAAACACGGAGGGATCAGTCATGAAGTTGGTTAATTGACGTTTACGGACGAAGGTTGACTTGATACGATCTGAAGTATGAGCCGACTCGTAGTGATTTTGCTGATTCCATTTCTTCTTGTGGGCAATGCTCTTGCCCACTCGCACTCAATGGCTGCGCATCAAACGCATGACCACGGACGGGCTCACATTCACGTCGCAAATGCTCCTCATCATCATAAACACCACAGTCATGAATCTGGTGATCATGATCACGGACATGTCCACGAGAGTGACGAGCATGAATCGACGCAAGTAACGCCTGTCGAGCACGATTCAGACGCTATTTACCTGGCTTCATCCGACGATGTGTACACTCCGACCGATCGCATTTCCGCCGAGTCAGGGTCGCCTGTCTACGTTGACGCACCGCTGTACATCCTCAATGATCCTCATCCTACCGCGGCCCTAGCTTGTGTACACTCCGCGAGACCTTCTGAGCTACCGCTCTATCTTCTTCATGCAGCGCTAAGGCTTTGATGGAACCACCTGAGAGTTCTCTTGCTCTCAGCCGATGCGTTTCTTGGTCCAAGCCCCTACCTGCTGCCTAGTTCCATCAAGTCCCAACTTGACCATGAGCAGCTTCATTCCATGAAGATCCGCAAATCATGTATTCCCATTGTGTGTTCGCACGCATGTGCGTTCTTGCTGCCCTTTTGCTGCCACTGTTAGGTTGCGCTCCTCACGAATCTACTACCAGTCGTAACGCTCAATCTGAACAGACGAACCCGGAAAAGCCGGAACTTCGCATTCTTGAGCTTGGGGAGCAAGCCAGAAAGAATCTCAATCTCGTTGTCAAATCAGCACGACCAACTGACCATTGGCGAACGATTTCTATTCCAGGTGTCGTCGCCGATCGTCCGGGCATTTCCGATCGAGGCGTGACTTCGCCCGCTGTGGGAGTGGTGTCGGAGATCCATGTATTTCCAGGAGATACCGTTCGCCCTGGCCAGCGATTGGTCACCGTTCGACTGTTTAGCGAATACCTGCAAGCAACCCAAACACAGCTCTTCAAGGCCTCACATGAGTCGATATTGGTTCAAAATCAGATCGATCGGATAGGTGATGCAGCCATCTCTGGTGCCGTTTCCGGTTCGCGATTGGTCGAACTGAAAAATGAACAACAACGACAGCAGGCAATCATTCAAGCTGCGAAGCAAGAGCTACTCAATCGCGGTTTTACAATAGCGCACATCGACGCAATTTCTGCTGGCGCCTTTGTATCAGCCATTGACGTTGTCGCACCTCCTCCGCGAGCCGATTTGGCCATGCTTCAAGGCTTGGTGAAGAACCCAATCCAGAAAGTCAGCTACTCAGGCCGAGCCGACGTCACTTACGAGGTTCAGTCACTCGCCGCCGAGCTTGGACAAACGGTTCAAGCTGGTGAGCTGATTGTGAATCTCGCCAATCACCAAGCCCTGTACATCATTGGCCACGCTTTTA
Organism: Rhodopirellula sp.; assembly: GCA_041740155.1. Lineage (GTDB taxonomy): Bacteria > Planctomycetota > Planctomycetia > Pirellulales > Pirellulaceae > Rhodopirellula. The sequence continues at coordinate 4,053 of JBGSMN010000052.1, read as the reverse complement.
AACGGGAAGCAGGACTGATCGAACAGGCAGCCCAGCGTAGCACGCCCGTACAAATACAGTTCGCGGAGGATTCAGCCGAACTATGGCCTTCACTTGATCAGCAGTTTCAGATTCGGCATCTATCCAACACGATTGATCTTGAAACTCGCACGTTTGACTTTTTCGTGCCGCTGCAGAATCAGTCACGCACTTATGAGAAGTACGGTAGCACGTTTCTAGTTTGGCGATTTCGTCCGGGGCAACGCACTCGAATCGAAGTGCCGGTAGAAAGGTTTGAGAAAGTCTATGTCCTGCCTTCCGAAGCTCTCGTGCGTGAAGGCCCCGAAGCATATGTCTATCAGCAAAATGGCGACCTATTCAATCAACTCTCTGTGCATGTCGTCTATGAAGATCGATTGAATGTCGTTCTTGCTAACGACGGCAGCATCACGCCAGGAACCTTCCTGGCTCAAAACTCGGCCGCATCTTTGCGAAGAGTGCTCAAAGCTCAATCGGCAAGCGGTCAGCAACCAGGTCTTCACGTTCACGCGGACGGAACCGTCCATGCGGCCCACTAAGGAAGCGGGAATGCTTGACTCCATCATCAGACTGTCGCTTCGTTATCGAGCGTTGGTGATTTTTACCAGCCTAGTGGTGCTCGTGTACGGTTCGTACCTCACGACCACGTTATCGATTGATGTGTTTCCGGATCTAGACCGTCCGCGCGTGATTATCATCACCGAAGCGCCAGGTCTTGCGACCGAAGAAGTTGAAACGCTCGTCACTCAGCCGATCGAAATAGCGTTGATGGGGGCCAGTGGCGTCCAGGCTGTGCGTAGCCAAACGACCGCTGGTCTCAATGTTGTGTACATCGAATTCGACTGGTCCACCGATATTCGCGCCGCTCGTCAGACGGTCAGCGAACGGTTGACGACGCTCGAAGGCATTTTGCCGGGTGGTGTTCTACCTCAAATGACGCCGCCTTCTTCCATCATGGGTCAGATCGTGGTTGCAGGCATCTACAGGCAAACCGGGCCTGATGGTGGACGCTTGGCATCGGTAGGACAGACGAAACTGATGGCGGAGATGCTCTCCAGCAATGATAAGCCTACATTGAAGCTTTGGCGTGCTTCCAAACGCCGCGAACCCGAAACATGGGAAGCGGTGCCCTTCGAAATGGTAGAGCCGCTGCAACTTCACGGTGAAAACTCTTCTGAGCGAACTAAGGCGACTATCAAACTCGATTCTGGCCTGTACGAGATTCAGTTTGAATCGGAAGCTAAGCAACTTATGGAATTGCGAACCATCGCAGACTGGATAATCAGGCCGCGTCTACTGAAGGTTAACGGTGTCGCAGAAGTCTTTATGCAAGGAGGAGATCGCAAGCAATACCAAGTCCTGCTCGATCCAACCTCGCTTCTCGAATATGACGTGACGGTACAGGACGTCGAGCGAGCTCTCAGCGAAAGCAATATCAACACCAGCGGCGGTTTTGCCATCAAAGGCGAATCAGAGCGTCCTATTCGAATTCTCGGAAGGCTCGGAACCGGCGGACGCAGCGTGATTGACGAGCTGCTCAAGATACCCGTCGCCAAGTCATCTAAACGAAGCATTCTTCTCGAACAAGTGGCATCGGTCGTCGAAGGTCCGGAACTGAAGCGAGGAGACGGTAGCGTCAACGGTCAAAGTGGTATTGTCTTTACGGTGGTGAAGCAGCCTCACATCGATACTCGCAAGTTGACCGATAATGCTGCGGCTGCTTTTGCCGAAGTAGAGGAATCGTTGCCAGCCGACATCATCATCAACTCCGAACTCTTTCGACTAAAGAACTTTATCGATCGCGGTGTTTTTAACGTTGCCGAAGCATTGGTCATCGGCGCGGTACTCGTCGTCATCGTTCTGTTCTTATTCTTGCTCAATTTCCGGACGACATTTATTACGCTCACCGCGATCCCCATGTCGCTGGTGATGACCACGCTCGTCTTTCGCTTCATTGGGTGGATTAGCGGAAGCGAACTCTCGATCAACGTGATGACGCTTGGCGGAATCGCCGTTGCGATGGGCGAACTCGTCGATGACGCAATTGTGGATGTCGAAAACATCTATAGAAGATTGAAGATTTATAATCTGCGATTTGCGATTGCCGATGGCCGATTGGAAAAATCGCCAATTATCAATCGCCAATCGGAAATCCTTTCCGTTGTTTATCACGCCAGCAAAGAGATTCGTAGCTCAATCCTGTTTGGCACGATTGTCGTGATCCTTGTCTTCCTGCCGCTGTTCGCACTTTCGGGCGTTGAAGGACGGTTGTTCACACCTCTGGGCTTCGCCTACATCGTCTCGATTCTGTCATCGTTCGTGGTCTCGCTAACAGTGACTCCGGTACTTTCGTACTACCTGCTTCCATCGTCGAAAGCGACTCACGATGAGCAGGATGGCCCCGTTCTGCGTGCACTCAAATGGATGGTAAGTCCGCTGATTCGGTTCAGCATGAGAATTCCAAGTCTACTCTTAAGCGTCACCTGGATCATCGTTGCAATTGCAGGGTGGCAGCTCGCGCAGCTTGGACGTAATTTTCTTCCGGCCTTCGACGAAGGGAGTGTTCAAGTGAATGTGACACTTCCCCCAGGTTCATCGCTGCAAGCGTCGAACCAAGTATCGACGAGCATCGATGGCGTCTTCAAGTCGATGCAAAAAAGCAAAGCGAATCCAGAAGGGGCAATCTTGAACTTCGTGCGACGGACAGGACGCGCCCAGATGGATGAGCACGCTTCGCCAGTGAACTTTGGCGAGTACATCCTCAGCATGAACCCGGATGCCGATCATAACCGCGATGCGATGATCGCTGAACTGCGCGAACGGATTAGCAATGAAGTGCCAGGGGTCGATATCGAGGTCGAGCAACCGCTGGCTCACTTGATCAGCCATATGGTGTCAGGCGTCTATGCGCAAATCGCGATCAAGATCCACGGTGATGATCTCGACACACTTTTGACACTAGCGGATCAGGTTAAGTCATCGATCGCTGAGATTCCTGGATTAACTCCGCCGATTGTCGAGCCCGTACAAATGACGCCCGAGCTGCATATTCAGCTTCGAGGCGACGACCTAGCCATGCATGGGATTACAAGGCAATATGTGGCCACAGTCCTTCAGACCGCACTGCAAGGTCAAGTCGTCTCTGAGGTGCTTGAGGGACAACGACGCTTTGATCTGCTGGTACGACTCGAAGAAGCTTATCGCGCCGATTATGCGAACTTAGGTCTGCTACGCATTGATCTCCCGCATCAAGACGGGCAACCAGAACGTGGCCAAATTGAACTCCGAGATGTCGCGACAATCAATGAAGGCGTGGGGCCAAATTCGGTCAATCGCGAGAACGCTCGCCGGCGAATCGTTATACGATGCAACACTGAGGGCCGCGACTTAGCCAGTGCCGTTGCCGAGATCCAGCAACGTGTCAATGCGAATGTGTCGATGCCAGTTGGCTACTACGTCGAGTATGGTGGGCAGTTTGAAAGCCAGCAGAATGCGACGCGGCTGATCGTGATTCTGGCGGCCCTCTCGGTGGTTGGCATGTTTGCCGTCTTGATGATTCTATTCCCATCAGTACGCATCGTCCTGCAGATTCTGAATGCTCTACCGACGGCGTTCATCGGAGGTGTGTTTGCGTTAGTGATTACCGATCAAACGCTAACCGTCGCGAGTCTCGTCGGGTTCATATCACTCGGTGGCATCGCGGTACGCAATGGCATTTTGCTTGTGACTCATTACTTTCATCTGATGAAGGAAGAAGGTGAAGAGTTCTCGCAATCGATGATTGTGCGCGGCAGCTTAGAGCGTTTGGCACCTGTTCTGATGACAGCGCTGACCGCTGGTATCGGCTTGATTCCGCTGGTGATCGGCGGTCAAGAGCCTGGCCGCGAAATTCTCTATCCCGTCGCCACGGTGATCCTTGGCGGCTTGTTGACTTCAACGTTTTGTGAATTCCTGATTCACCCCGGTTTGTTTTGGAAATTCAGCGGTCAGGACGCCAAGCGATTGGTGGACGCTGATAAGGCAACTTCACTTTGA
>JBGSMN010000032.1:0-46226 GCA_041740155.1 Rhodopirellula sp. | reverse complement strand
CTCGGTATGCCGCTCGATGAACTACTCGCACTGATGACGACGCAAAACGATCAGATTGAAACGACTCAGCCGACCTCAACCATCAGGGAATCCAAATGAGTACTTCGACCGCAGCGATTGAAATTGATTCGTTAAGTTGTGCGTTTCGCCACAACGAAGCGTTGCATGACATCACGTTGACGATCCCCACAGGCAGCGTGTTCGGACTGGTTGGACTTAATGGAGCCGGGAAGACTACCTTGATCCGGCATTTGATCGGGGCGTTGCGTCCGCAAACGGGACGTGTTCGCGTGCTCGGGGAAGATCCCACGTTGACACCGGAGAGCGTGATGCAGCATGTCGGCTACGTGGCTGAAGAGGATGCGCTGCCACGCTGGATGCGAATCGGCGAGCTGATTGATTTCATGCGTGCGTTATACCACGATTGGGACACCAAGCTGTGCGACGAGTTGCTCGGTCAATTCTCACTCAACCCAGCTAATAAGTTGGGTGAGTTGTCGAAAGGCGGACGAGCGCGGGCGGGTTTGTTGATCGCGATCGCGCATCGCCCGCAGTTATTAATTCTTGACGAGCCAAGCTATGGACTCGATCCCATCGCTCGGCAAGATATTCTCGAAGCGGTCGTGCGGACGGTCAGTGATGAGGGTCGGACGGTGTTGTTTTCGAGCCACTTGCTCGACGAAGTCGCGCGGGTTTGCGATACCGTCGGCGTGATCGGTGGCGGACGACTGCTGGAGACGATCACGATGCAGGACCTACCTGATCGCTACAGCGAAGTGATCTGCGAAGCAGTCGAACTCGCACAAAGTCCCGCATTAATGCCCGGTTTCTTCGGTTGGCATCAACGTGGTCATGAATGTTCAGTGGTGGTCGATCGGGAACTGTATCCAGACGAAGATTCGATTCGACAATCGCTCCGCGAACGTCCCCTCCGCAACCTTCGTCCGGTCAGTTTAGAACGATGGTTCGCGGCCAGAGTATCAGGTGAGCAGACGGTGGACGTAGGCTCCCACACATCCGCTGAGATAGTGTCACTATGAATGAAACACTCGCACTGACGAAATATGCCTGGACTCGCTATCGGCTATACCTCACGATCTTGATAGCCACGTTCATCGGTGCATTTCTCGCAGGGTTGACGTTACACCACTTGGCCGCGCCACTATGGACAGTTCGAGCCGTCGCTGTGATCGGTTATCTGGCGATCCTAGCGAGTTTACTTGGCAGTGTCGCCTGGTTTAGTTTCTCGCGAACTTCTTCCATGTTCGATACAGCAGGTGGCTACGACACTTGGTTGCTACGAATGCCGATTGCAAATTGGAAATTGGCGATGATTCCGGTCGGGATGATCACGCTCTGGATCAGCATGATTTGGATCATGATCGCGCTCGTCATTCGCTTATTCGATGGACCTTCGTTGCCGATAATTTCTCAAGCACTCGGGATGTCCGCCAGCGCGATCATCGCTTGTTCTTTAGTATGGAAACCGCAACGCTTCGTCTGGAACGGGGTTGCGCTGCTGGTCGTAGCCCTACCGGCTCTCTATGCACTCAGCATCGGTGCGATTGCAGTGAGCCTTGAGTGCCCGGAATGGCTGCCGCTGACTTTGGTCAGCATCGCGCTGGCCTATGTCGCCGCGATTGGCTTGGCACTGCATAGTGTGAACCAAGCTCGGATTTCAAAATTTCAGCAATCACGACGGTCCGTCGCCGTTCTCATTAGCGAGCAGAGAGAGAGCGTCTCCGAGATCTCGACAGTTCGTCGCTCGTTTTCAAAGTGGCCTCAGGCACTCAACTGGCACGATCGACAACGCGCGTTCCAGAGCAGGATCGCGACAATCATCGTGTTATCGCTTGTGCTTCTTTTTGCCATCACTGCACTACCAACAACCGTTGGCACGGCCGTGTTCACACTTGTGTTCCTATCATTTTTTTCTAGCGCTGTTCTGTTCGCGCGAATCGAACCGACAGTGTGCGGTGTGCAAAGCTCGCTGCCCAGCTATCTAGCGACCAGCCCAATTCCTTCACGACAGATGGCGTTTGTTCGGCTACGTGGTTTCGCATTCCATTTCACGGCATTGTTTTTTGTCCTCAGTCTTTTGTGGCTAGCGAACTTTGTTTGGGCCGAAAACCGTCAGGCGTTTTCCCGTTGGTGGATTAACATCACGTACGCCAGCGATTCGACAGCAGCACCGTTTCGGATCATCGTCGCCGTTTATCTCGGCATCTTCGCGACAGTGTGGGGTATGTCATTGAGATGTATCTGCGTGCAACTCGCCGGTCGGCATAGCTCAATCGTGGTTTTGGTCATACTCAGCCTCATCACTGTCAGCACACCACTGCTTGTGTTCTTGGGGTGGTTCTTGAAGCAGACTGAGTGGGAGCATGTCATCGCGACGATGCAGTCTTGGAAAGTCTGGACGTGTTACCTGCTATACATGGGGATTGCCATCAAGTTTGCTGTACACCTTACACTAACACGCTTCGCCGCAAGACAATTATTCTCCTGGCAAGAAATCGCTCGCGCTATCATGGGCTGGAGTGTCGTGATGTGTTCCGGTGCTACTCTCTGGTACGCCGTCTGGCCACTGTCCAACGTCGACTTCGCGACCGTAGGGATGGCTGCGATGTTAGCGATCCCATTATCGCCTTACTTCGCCGGACCATTGGCAGTGCAGGCGAACCGCCATCGCCGAGTGCCGGCTTAGTGAGCTACTTCATCGCAACACTTTTGCCGCAGCGCGATCACGCTCAAGCTTTTTAACAATGCCTGATCGCTCAGGATGGCCCGCCGTTGCTGATGTGGAATGTCTTTAATGTCATGAGCTGCCATTTGCAGAACCTGGTCTCGCTCGGATTGCGACATGGGAGCACCGGAGTCACTCGCACTGAGCACTCGATCGTGAAGTAGTAAAAAACTCTCGCTTACCAACAGTCGTTCAAAGTTCGATGTGTCTTCCGCCTGCGGGTCGGCCTTGTATTCCGCCAGCGTCTGCTCATAACTCCGATACACCGCAGGCTGGTTTATTTCTTGCGGAATACATAACAGTCCCCAGCGTCGGAGTAGCTGTCCAAGAGGTCTACTCCCCAACATCATCGCGAGCGGGACTGCGAAGATCAGTCCGGCGACGATGGGGACAAACCACACCGTCAGAGGAGTCGCCCAAAACAGAATCGTGGCGACAATCGCAAGCCCTAAGAGCATGTGGAAACCGTAGTCTCGCGTTGCGTCTGTAAAGGAGACACCCTGTTCACTGCGATTCTGGGAATCCCATGTGACGCAGGTGCCACGGAGTGTGTTGAAAACAAAACGGGAATGCAGCACGGCCATCATGGGGGCCAACAAAACTGACACGAAGGTCTCCAGAACCGCGCTTAGGAACAATCGAATCGGTCCGCCGAACTGTCTACTACGACCTTCAATGACAACGGCGATCACTCCGTAAAATTTCGGTATTAACAACAGACTCATCGCTATCAAGAACAGGAGCAACTGACTAGGAATCCAGCCTTGATTGGACACGTTGATGATCGGCTCAATGAACCACACGGCAACGGTAAATGCAGTCCACGTCAGCCAGATGGGAGAGGCCGCATAGGAAAGCACGCCACTGAAGAAGTGCCAGCGACTGGCAGCGTGAAAGCCTTCACTGAAGATTAGCCGGGAGTGTTGCAGATTCCCTTGACACCAACGTTGGTCTCGCATCGCGTAGTCGGTCAAGGTGGTCGGACATTCCTCGTACGAGCCACCGATCCCGTTGGCCAATCGCACCTTCCAGCCGTCGCGAACCAACAGCGCCGCTTCGACGAAATCGTGAGAGAGAATCTCCCCACCCAACGGGGCCTTACCAGGCAACCGAGGCAAGTCGCAACTATCGCAAAACGCTTTCACTCTTAGGATCGCGTTGTGTCCCCAGTAGTTGCCTTGATCGCCCGCGAACGCGTCGAATCCGTGGCAACACACTGGCCCGTACGCTGCCGCTGAAAACTGTTGCAGTCGTGCAAAGAAAGATTCACGACCGATTGGCGTCGGGGGAACTTGCAATATACCCAGCTTTGGATCGGACTCCATCGCCTGAACCATCGCGGTCATGGTCGATGGCTCTAGCAAACTGTCTGCATCCAAAACGATCATCAATTCATACGGTGCCGACCAGCGTTCACAGAAATCGGCGATGTTGCCGGACTTCCTGGATTTGTTTTCTCTTCGATGACGGTAGTACACCGCTGGCGGTTGCGTTGGATCCTCGCTGGCTAGTTGTTGATTCAATCGCGACCACGCAAGCTCTTCGGCCAGCCAAGTCTCTGGGTCGGTTGTATCACTGAGAACATAGAAATGAAAGTCGGGCGTGCTGTTCCGTTCGAGCCTGTTCGTATGCTCTCGCAATGATCGCACCATCGCAGCGACGCGTGCGAACACGTCGTCGGATTGTTCGTTGTAGACCGGAATAAGCACCGCGACAGCCCTGGCCGTTCCCGTCGTCTGTTCAGCGACTTTAATGTTCGGCGATGTCACGGACGAACGAACGACCGACAGAAATCCGAGCGTTGACACGCCAAACGAAAACACAATCCACGTAAAGAGGATCGCGAAGAGTGAGAAGGCGATCACTTCGTACAGGTTCCAACCGCCAACGGCCAGGTTGACCCCGTACGCCCATAGTCCAGCAGTTGCTCCCAGCGACGTGAATGCAACTACCCCGATCCGTGTCCAACGCACGCGGTTGGCAGTGGATGTATTATCATCCATGCTTATACTTCTTCACGAGTCAAACCGCTGCTTGGCATCGCGGCGACTATTCTGGCGAAGTGCAAAGACCACCACTGCGATCTCAAAAAGTTGACGAGAACGGGAGTGCCATTTCGTTTCATTCGACGACCTCGCATTGGAGGCATAGCCTCAATGGCGTGGTTGTTCCGATGTTGGTGCCGAACCGATTCCATCCCATGTGGTGGCGGTATTGCGATAGTCGACTGTGTGAAGCTGGGATTCATGTTGGTCACATTTGAAAAGGTGAAAAGGTGAAAAGGTGAAAAGGTGAAAAGGTGAAAAGGTGAAAAGGTGAAAAGGGGTTGCCTCGTTCTTCGTGATGACTGAAATTCAAATCCCGCGCCAATCCTAAGCGAACGTCTCACAGGAACGGAATATCGGCGGCGTTGGATACCGCACGTAGGGGAACACCCTGCATGCCAAGGGAGAATCTCACCACGTCGTTTGTCAACTCGGGCAAACGAAACGACCTCTTGAAACCTTCGTAACACCGCGACGCATGCAGCGATGCGACGTTGAACTTTCAATACTCCTTTGCTGTGACAGATTTCAACGAACTATACTGCTCCGCTTTCTTCCAGGTTGGTTTGAGTCCAAGCAAGTAAACGGTGGAAATGATGTTGCGACCGACTAAAACAGAAACTAAACATGGTTAGAAGTCGTATTAATAAGGCGTTCGCAATGATGCGTTTCGCCCTTCGCGCATCCACCCATTGAACAACTGAATAGGAATCGCATGAAGCGACGTCTCTTCCTGGCCGCAGGTCTCGCCACAGCATCTCGATTGCATTTCGATTTGTCAGAATCCTTTGCTGCGACACCGTCTAGCGATCTTGGTCGAACGTTAAATAACAACGTTAGGGGAGCAAGTTTGTTGATCGCTGATCAAACCGATTTTTTGAACGATCTGGGTCGGCGTTGCTATCGGTACATGGTGGACGCAGCACACCCCCAAACAGGCCTGGTGTCGGATCGCGGTCGCACTGATGGAAGTGGTTTCAGTGAATACGCGAGTTCGGCTGCCTGCGGGTTTGCCCTCTCAGGACACGGCGTGGCGGCGGCGCAAGGTTGGGTGGATGTCGAGACGGCAAAATCACACGTGCGACTCATGCTCACCAGTTTGCTAAAGCTCGCCGAACATGAACGTGGGTTTGTCTATCATTTTATTGATCGAACGACGGGTGTACGTGCGTTGAACTGCGAAGCATCCACGATTGATACAGCGTTGCTGATTGCTGGTGCGATGCACGCCTCGCAAGTGTTTGCCGACGACCCTGAGATTGTCAACATGTCGGATGCCCTGTACCGACGCGTGCAGTGGCAAGCGATGTTGGGCGAGAACGGCTGTCTGTATATGGGTTGGAATCCTGAAACAGGTATGATCAGCCATCAATGGGACACGTTCAGCGAACTGACGATCTTAGTTCTCTTGGCGATCGGCGCACCCGCGAACGCGATCCCCGGAGAATGCTGGCAGGCTTGGCGACGGTCGAAAACATTACATCATGATGGCCAACCATTTCTGTCCTACCCGCCGCTATTTGTCCATCAGTACCCACATGTGTTTTTTGATTTCCGCAGCATTGTTTCCCCGAGCGGCCGCAGTTATTGGCGAAATTCTCAAATCGCGCATCACGCTCAGATCGCCTATTTGAAATCGTTGGCTCAGGAGCATGCTAGCTTTCGCCACTACGGGGATGACCTATGGGGCGTTACCAGCAGCGATAGTGCGACTGGATACCGAGATTGGGGCGGCCCCTATGAAGATGGCGTCACACGTCCAGAGCGTGGGATCGACGGCACGGTCGTTCCCAGTGCCGCCGGTGGCGCGTTAGCCACCGTCCCCGAGCAGTCACTGCGAACGCTCCATTTCCAGCGGCAACATTACGGTGAGACCGTTTTCGGACGATACGGGTTTGTCAATGCTTTCAACCCCGCGACCGGCTGGGTCGGTCAGGATGTGATCGGCATCGACACGGGGATCACGCTGTTGTCAGCAGCCAACTTAATCAACGAAGGTGTTTGGAAGCCATTCATGCAGCACCCGGCTGCGGTTCGGGCGCTGGACCGTGCTGGGTTCCGCTCTCTCAAAATTTAAGAGCAGCGACGCGATTACTGGCACATCGGTTGCTCAGCCCAACAGGATTCTCGGTCGGCGCAATCCAGGATTGCGAGACGACCGTATTCTGATCACGGGCTTTTGTTACGGAACTCAACCGATGCTTCGCGTCCTTCAATTCCTCGGAATGGTTCACTTCGTCGTTCATGGGATGAGCACGTGGGCGGAACCACCCGCACGACAGCCACTCCAGCTTCAATACACCGAAGTGCATGATTTCCATGACCTGTGTCAGCTCGCCGAGACGTGTGCCGAGAATCCTTTCTGCCCTACACCCGCACTGCCTGAACCTTTGGCGTCATGGAAATACGATGACTACATCAAGGTTCAATTCAAGTCAGATCATGCGACCTGGTTCAATCAAGGTCTGCCGTTCTGGTTAGAAACGTTTCACCGAGGATTTGTTCAAATAGATTTGGTCGACGTGTTCACGCTCATTCCCATGACCGATGGCCAAGCGATCTGTCAACAGATCCATTTTTCAAAAGACAACTTTCAATACGCTCCGTCACTGCATGAAGACTTGATTCCCAGCGCTGGGCACGCGGGTTTGAAAATTGTCGGACGATTTCCAGGTCGAGGTGATGCCGAAGAAATGCTGAGCTTCTTGGGTTCAAGCTACTTTCGAGCTCGCAGCGCCGACTGCGTCTATGGCGCATCCGCACGGGGCCTCGCAATTAACATTGCGATGAACCAAGACGAAGAGTTCCCGATGTTCCGTGCTTTTTGGGTCCGCATGCCTGAGCGCGACGATGACCAATTGACGGTGTTAGCACATCTCGATAGTCCCCGTTGTTCAGGCGCATATGAATTTCGATTATCACCAGGCAATACGACGAGCCGAATTCACGTGGATGCCAAGCTCTACTTCCGCGACGTTCCCGACAAAGTCGCGATCGCACCTTTGACCAGCATGTGGATTTGGGGCGACGGTTTGAAAGGGCCTCCCAAAGATGCTCGACCAGCGGTGCATGACAGTGATGGATTGCTCATTCGATCGGGGGCCAACGAATGGTCTTGGCGAGCGATTGCACGCCAGGACTATCCGTCCGTTACGACCACCGAGGTCGAAAACTTACATGGCTTCGGGCTGATCCAACGCAATCGAGCGTTCTATCACTATGACGATCACAACGCTCGCTATGACAAACGTCCCAGTGTGTGGGTCACGCCCGATACACCTTGGACAACTGGTAAGATCGAACTGCTGGAGCTACCTGGTGCGCACGAAGGCATCGATAACTTGGCAGCTTACTGGTTGCCTGATGAATTACCGGAGTCGGGCAAACCGCTCGTGCTCAACTACACGGTTGAGTTCTTCGCTGGCGACCCGCCCGCGCACAACTTGCTCGCCCGCGCGACGAATCTCGACGTGGACCGAAATCCAACGTCAAGTTTGATTGGTGTCGAAATCCGCTTCGCCGGACCAATATTGCATGCCTTACCGGAATCCGCGCCACCTGAAGTTAAGTTCAATGCGATCCGTGGAAAGATCACTCGCTCAAAAGTAAAGCGAACAGACACGGGCGACTGGGTGCTAACAGCGGATGTGACGCCCACCGAAGACGCGGCGGTGGAGTTGAGTGTGCAGCTCTTCAGTGGTGACGAACCCGTTTCTGAAGAGTTTCGTTATCTAATGCCACCGAGTGAACCTGAGTTCGTCTATCCCGCCGTGTACACGCGACAAGAATAGCGAGAATACATCATTCATAGGATCTTTAAAAACGACTATGAATCTTCTCGCCGCAATCTCGTAAATGTGAACAAGCCCGAATGATGCCCATCGGAAAAAGCGATGTTGTACGCGTAAGTACCGACTGGCTGCATGCCTTCGATTCGCATTGGACGAGCTTCCGCAGCACTGAGTACGGGTAACGCCAGCGATTTTGGTTTTATCTGGACTGGCGACTCGCTACCTTCCTCGTCTGCATGCAGCTTGCCACGTTTTTCTCGGCAAGTGGCACAAGGGCACGCGTTGCGCAGTTGCTGCGCCGTCCACTGAGTGGATTCGCCATCGCTCCATGTGATCTTGATACCTGTGTCACCGAGTCGTTCAATCTTGGTGGGTGTGTACGAAACGGGGTCATCCATTTTCATTGCAGTGCTTTCGTCTTGGCAGCTTCGTTGAGTGCTCGCGTGCCTGCTTGCAGCGTTGTGATAATCGCATCGACATCGTAAACACACCCACCCCAGGTGCCGCCACCGATTTGTTGCAACGCCGCCCACAACCGAGTGTCATCTGGAATCGCCGGGTCGACGCATAAGTCGGGGTGCGGCGAGCGGGTCGCTAGCGCCTTGGCAGGATCAACACCATCAATCGTTGCGACCAACTCAACGTGTCCTTGCAACGTCACTCGATTAACTTCGATCTCGATCAGATCGCCATCACGAACCCGGCCAATCGGACCGCCGGCGAGTGCTTCGGGGCCGACATGGCCGATACAGGCACCTGTGCTGACGCCCGAGAACCGAGCATCAGTGATCAACGCGACCTCTTTGCCGAACGACAGGTATTTCAGCGCCGACGTGATCTGGTAAGTTTCTTCCATACCGCATCCGATCGGCCCGCGACCAATCAGCACGATCACCTCACCGGGTTGAATGGGCGTTTCGGTCTGGCCCTTGACCGCCGCGATCGCAGCACGTTCGCTCGTAAACACGCGTACCCGCCCGCGCTTTCGATAAACACCATCGCTATCAATCACTGTGGGGTCGATCGCCGTCGCCTTAATGAGCGAGCCTTCGGGACACAAATTACCTTTCGGAAAACACACCGTGCTGGTTAGCCCCGCTTGTTTGGCACGCGGCATCGACATGATCACGTCATCTGGGTCGACACCGTCAGCTAACTGCAATCGCTCGCGACAGACCGCTCGTCGCGGTGAGGTTTCCCAGGCATCGAGGACCTCATTCCACGTCAAACCGGTTACCGTCTTCGCTTCACCATGCCACAACCCGGCGCGGCGGAGATGCAATGCCACCTCCGGTACCCCACCCGCCAAAAACAATCGTACCGTCGGATGTCCAACGGGTCCGTTCGGCAAGCAATCGACAAACCTGGGGACTTGCGAATTGACTCGCGAGAAATCATTGACGGTCGGTCGCCGAATTCCTGCCGCTGCCGCAATCGCTGGGATGTGGAGCAACAGGTTCGTACTGCCACCCACAGCCGCGTGCATTCGCATCGCGTTTTCAAACGCCTCGACCGTCAAGACATCGTTGAGCGTCATGCCGCGTTCGTGCATGGCGACGGCGGCCGACGCAGAATCTCTTGCCAAGCGAGTCCAAATCGGTTGTCCGCTGGGGGCCAGCGCCGCATGCGGCACCGTCATCCCCAACGCCTCGGCAACCACTTGGCTGGTCGCTGCCGTGCCGAGGAATTGACAACCGCCGCCTGGAGTTCCGCAAGCACGACAGCCAGCCGCGGATGCTTCCTCGAGCGTCATCTCACCACGCGTGTAACGGGCACCAATCGTTTGAACTTTCCCGGCGTCTTCACCTATTGTCGGTGGCAATGTAACTCCACCAGGAACTAAAACATTGGCGAGTTGCCCCGTGCCTGCCAGGGCCATCATCATCGCGGGCAAACCCTTGTCGCAGGTGGCGATTCCAATCACGCCTTTGCGCTGCGGTAACGATCGGATCAACCGTCGCATCACAATCGCGGCATCGTTGCGATAAGGCAACGAATCAAACATGCCGTGGGTGCCCTGGGTGCGACCGTCGCACGGATCACTCACAAATGCCGCAAAGGGAACTCCGCCGTGAACTTCAATTTGCTCAGCGGCTGCGCGGACCAGCAAACCAACTTCCCAGTGGCCAGTATGATACCCCAATGCAACAGGAGTGCCGTCTGGATTTCTCACTCCGCCTTGCGTACTCATGACGAGATATTGATCACCGAGCACACGCCGAGGATCAAACCCCATGCCCACGCTCTGCGTCAGTCCGAACAGATCACCACTCGTCCATTGCCGCAAAATCTCATCACTGAGCGGAAGCGTGCCCGTCGGACCATCCGCCGTCGTTTGCAACGACTCCGGCGGATCGAGTGCGGAAAAATAATCGGGACGGGCAGTAACAGTAGCAGCCAGTTTAGAATCAGTCACGTCGACCTAACAAAATGAAGAGATAATAAGCCAGTGTCATGATCGACTGCAGCGTCGCGGCAACATAAGTCAATGCAGCAGCGTTAAGCACCTTGGCCACATACCTCTCTTCTTGCGCCGTGATCAAACCGTAGCTGACCAAACAATCGCGAGCACGGCTGGATGCGTTGAATTCTACAGGCAAATTCACCACTTGGAAAAACACGACTGCAGAAAACAAAATCACGCCCACCCACATCAGTGGCGGATAAGTCAGAATGGCTCCCAGAAATAATAAGGTGGCTCCAATCCCGCTGCCGAAGTTTGCCGCTGGAACTGCCATATTGCGGATCACTAGTGGTGCATAGCCCTGGGCATCTTGAAACGCGTGACCAGCCTCATGGCAGGCCACCCCGAGTGCGGCCATCGAATGCCCTGAGTAGACATCTGGGCTCAAGCGAAGCACTTTTGCGCTGGGATCATAGTGATCTGAAAGTTGGCCGGGAACTTGTTCAATACCGACCGACTGCAACCCTGCGGCATCGAGCATCCGCCGGGCCGCCGTCGCCCCCGACATGCGAGCGGGAACCTTGCTCATCGCAGCAAATGAGGACTTCACCTTCCACTGGGCGTACAACCCCAGCAAGAATGGAGGAATCACAAAAAGGAGATATATCATGGTTTTTCGTTAGTAAACGGGTGTGTTTTTAAGTGACATTTGTGCGTGTCAATGCTTTCACCGACGCCTCTCACATTGGAAATTTCCGGCGTGAAAACCGTCAATCCGGCAGCAAAGACCGTGCTTTTAGGTTAAATGCAAAAGCTGGGCCAATCGATGGTTGCACGTTCGCAATGAATTCCCCGTCTGGCGTGAATGCATAGATTTTTCACTGCCGTTTATACCCACAAATCGGCATCTAAATTGCGATAACTGATCGCTTCGGCCAGGTGCTCGTCGCCAATCCGATCACTGGCGGCGATATCGGCAATCGTTCGTGCCACACGCAGGATTTTGTCATGGGCACGGGCCGACAAACCAAGTGATTCAACACCTTGTCGCAACAATTGCTTGCTCGATGGCTCCAGCTCACAATACTCGCGGACTTGGCGACTGGTCATTTGAGCATTGTACCGCACCACACTATTCTTGAATCGGTTGGCTTGTGCCCCGCGTGCCCGCACCACGTTCTCACGCATCATCGCGCTGCTCTCAGTCGTCGTCACCTTGGCAGACAACTCGTCAAACGGAACAGCGGGAACTTCAATATGAATATCAATTCGGTCAAGCAGCGGTCCTGAGATCTTCCCCATGTACTTTTCAATCTGAGGCGGCGTGCAGTTACAACTCCGCCGAGGATCGCTGCGATACCCGCACGGGCATGGATTCGCTGCAGCAATCAACATGAAATCCGCTGGGAACGTCGTGCTTCGCAGCGCTCGCGAAATCGTGACCACGCCATCTTCGAGTGGCTGACGCATGACCTCCAGCGTCTTGCGATTGAACTCCGGCAATTCATCTAAAAACAAAATCCCGTTATGAGCCTTGCTAATCTCACCAGGGGCGGGCGGGTTGCCACCACCGACTAACCCAGCATCGCTGATCGTATGATGCGGACACCGAAACGGACGAGTGGCAAGCAACGGTTGCTTCGCTGACAGTTGGCCGACAGCGCTATAGATACGAGTCGTTTCAATGGACTCCGCAGGCAAGAGTTGCGGCATGATCGTGGAAATACGCTTGGCAAGCATCGTCTTGCCAGACCCAGGCGGCCCGATCATCAGCAGATTGTGTCGACCGGCTGCCGCCAATGTCATCGCTCGCTTCGCCATCTCTTGACCACGCACATCGGCAAAGTCGACGTCGTACTCGCTGAATTGTTCAAAGATTTCTTGGATGCGACTAGGCACTGCTGGGATATCAATCTCGCCCGCTAAAAAAGCCACACACTGCGCCAGAGAATCTACGGCAATCACTTCCAGGTCCTCGACGACCGCCGCTTCGGAGGCGTTCTCCGAAGGCACGATCAAACCTTTGAGCGATTGATCTTTGGCCGCTTCAATGGCAATCGACAGCACACCTTTAATGGGCCGCGTGATCCCTTCGAGTGCCAACTCACCAACCACGGCATATGCATCAATCCGTTCCGCGTCGAGTTGACCACTGCCAGCGAGTACGCCTAATGCGATCGGCAAATCGAACGAGGGAGCTTGTTTGGGAAGATCGCCTGGAGCCAAATTGATGACAATTCGATCCGACGGACGGATAAAACCGCTGTTAGAAATCGCTCGCTCGACCCGGTGCGTGGACTCTTTCACTGCCGTATCGGGCAACCCCACAATGATTGTTTTGGGCATCGCCGCCGGCGAGATGTCGACCTCAACATCCACCGGCATAGCCTCAATTCCGATTAACGTGAACGTTTTCAGTCGTGCCAGCACTAGCTTCCTCCCGTGAACCGTAACATTTCGACAGCCACAACAACTTAGCAGATTTTCCTTGCGATGGGACTCCACAGCGAATCCAGACTTCACTCCCATCTTTTCCTCATTTTTTGACTCACTCCGTCGCTGTCGCCGACATAAGCAGTGCGAACTCGACTGCTAACGACTTATTGAGGAAGCAACATGATTCGCAATTGCCTGCTGCTACTGACGTGGTTCATCCTGCAGCGTGAAGCTTAAAACGGACTATGCGTTGTCCTCTCTGTGCTTCTTTTCCGCGTCTCCCCGACTCTCGTCTCTGCGTCAACTTCGACAGTACCAAGCAACTTAAACCAAGTCAGACCAACGGTACCGTGACGCGGGCGGAGGCACAAAACTCATTCGCAACCGTTTGCCGACCAACGAGGATTCTCTTTAGGAAGAGCCGAGGTGAATCGGACTAGACGTTTCTGGTGATCGCTAGTCACGGTGTTTCAGCGAAAATTTTTCCTCTCGCTTAAACATGCGCCTTGACATGCACATTTATAATGTGCATATTAAGGTGCAGATTGAGCGCTCGCTGTTTTTTCAGAGATCCTTACTGGGACTTCCTCTCGCTCACCACCTGTAATCACTAAAAAACCCAAATCATGAAACGTCTATGGATGGCCTTTGCGGCCGTAATGTTCGTCTCGTTCCTGATCCTTGGTTGGATCGGGACCCGCATTTACCAAGAGAAACCGCCGATTCCTGAAAAATTCGTCACCGCCGACGGCGTGACGCTGATCGACAGTGGCGAGGTCGGCGAAGGCCAGAACGTTTGGCAATCGCTGGGCGGAATGCAAGTCGGTTCGATCTGGGGTCACGGCAGTTATGTCGCTCCGGATTGGACCGCCGATTGGTTGCACCGCGAGTCGATGTTCGTTTTGGACCAATGGGCAACCAAAGACTTCGGTCAGTCATTCGATTCGCTTTCCGGTGAAAACCAAGCGACATTGACCGGACGGCTGACGGACCTGATGCGCACCAATACCTACGACCAATCGACTGGCATCGTCACGATTGATCCGCTCCGCGCCGCAGCCTTCCATTCCAACGTCGATCATTACCGAACGGTTTTCATCAACGGCAACGCGGACTATGCGATTCCAGCAGACTCGATTAGCAGCGAAGAACGGCTACGGAAGTTCTCTGCGTTTGTCTTCTGGACATCGTGGGCGGCGGCGACTGATCGTCCAAACGACATCGCCAGCTACACGAACAATTGGCCTCACGAACCACGCGTCGGCAACCGGCCCACGGGCGACAACGTTTTATGGACCGGCGTCAGTGTCATCATGCTGCTTGGCGGGATCGCCGCGATGGCGTGGTGGTATGCGGCTCGTCGCGAAGAAGAAAAACCAGAAGGCATCGCTGCCAGTGATCCGTTGGCGCGTTGGCAGGCAACGCCGTCGCAGAAAGCAACGATGAAGTATTTTTGGGTCGTGACCGCATTGATCTTTGCACAGATGACGCTCGGAATCATCACCGCTCATTACGGCGTCGAAGGCGAGGGATTCTACGGCTTTCCATTAGCGAAATACTTGCCTTACAGCGTTTCGCGAACTTGGCACGTGCAGATCGGTTTGTTCTGGATCGCAACGGCGTGGTTGGCCTCCGGTTTGTTCATCGGTCCGCTGGTCAGTAACCACGAACCGAAGTATCAGCGTCTGGGCGTCAACGTGCTGTTCGGTGCGTTGCTGCTGGTCGTGGTTGGGTCGCTAACCGGCGAATGGTTGAGCGTTAAGAACTACCTGAGCGACACGGTCTCTTTTTACCTCGGTCATCAGGGTTATGAGTACGTCGAACTGGGGCGAGTTTGGCAGATCGCGTTGATGGCTGGTTTGCTGCTGTGGTTGGCGCTAATGCTAAGAGTACTATGGCCAGCGTTAACGAAAAAGCAGGAGCAGGTTACCAGCGAGGCTAACTCGCAACGCCACTTGGTCACGTTGCTCGCCGTCGCGACTGGAGCGATCGCGTTGTTCTACGGCGCCGGTTTGACGTGGGGACAACATGGTCACCTGTCGATGGTCGAATATTGGCGATGGTGGGTCGTTCACCTGTGGGTCGAAGGCTTCTTTGAAGTGTTCGCCACGACGGTCATCGCGTTTGTCTTTATGCGACTGGGATTGGTTGGCCCTGGACTGGCTGCGGCTGCCGCGCTGCTGTCCGCGACGATCTTCTTAGCTGGCGGAATCATCGGTACCTGCCACCACCTCTATTTTTCCGGCACGCCAACGGTGGCGCTCGCATGGGGATCGGTGTTCAGTGCTTTGGAGGTCGTTCCGCTGGTGCTGCTCGGATTCGACGCGACCGAAGATCTGCGACGTAGCAAGGCGTCGCCGTGGGTACAACGTTACAAGTGGCCGATCTACTTCTTTGTCGCCGTCGCGTTTTGGAACATGATCGGAGCCGGGCTGTTCGGCTTCATGATCAACCCACCGATCGCGCTGTACTACATGCAAGGCCTGAACACGACACCGCTGCATGCACATGCAGCGTTGTTCGGAGTCTACGGCATGCTGGGGATCGGACTGATGCTGATGTGTATGCGAGTGTTGCTTCCCGGACGCCCGTGGAAAGATGGAGCATTGAAACTTGGGTTCTGGGGTATGAACGTTGGACTAATGGCGATGTGCTTGCTGAGTCTATTGCCAGTCGGTCTGTTGCAAACTAAAGCGTCGGTCGAACACGGTTATTGGTTTGCTCGCAGCAGCGAATTCATGCAAACCGAACTAATGCAAACACTGCGTTGGATGCGCGTTCCCGGCGACACGATTTTCTTCCTCGGTGCGGTCGCGTTGGTCTGGTTCATCCTGGGACTCTGGACCGGCCATTCGTTTTCAAAGAAACCTGACGGCTTCGATCCGCCGGAAACTGAGTCAATGGACTTTGGCCGTGCAGACACCGAACAGACTAAGGAGAAACTTGAATCTGTGCTTGCCTAAGAAATTGACGCAGAGACGCAGGAGGCGGGGAGACGCAAAGAGTGATCGTGGTTCAACGCAGAGCCGCAGCTAACTTTTTGACTTTCCTCTTTGCGTTGTTCCCGTCGCTAACTCTCTGCGTCCCCGCGTCTCCCCGACTCTGCGTCGAAATTTTTCTACCTTCAATCTTTCTACCCAACCAAGTTCATCAGGAATCCAACCATGTTAACCCTCGATCCAGAACAAACCGTCGGCGACTTCGTTCGCCAAAAACCCGCGCGTGCTCGCGTATTTGAAGCACTTAAAATCGACTACTGCTGCGGCGGCGGCAAGGTTTCGCTCAGGCGTGCTTGCGAAAAGCGTGGCATCGACGTGGACGAAGTGCTGCAAGCAATCACTCAAACCGACGTTCAAGCCGAAGCTGACACGCTGGTCGATGTCAATGCCATGGGGCTGACTGAACTGGCCGATCACATCGAAGCGACTCACCACGCATATCTAAGTGAAGAGCTGCCGCGACTGGATTTCATGACCGAGAAAGTCTCGCGGGTTCACGGCGACAAAGACGCTCGGTTGTACGAAATGCGAGAAGCCTACGTCGCCCTGAAAGCGGAGCTTGAGCCGCACATGATGAAGGAGGAAAAGATCCTTTTCCCGATCGTGCGTCAATTGGAGGCGTCCGCAGAGCGACCCGAGTTTCACTGTGGTAGTGTCGCCAACCCGATCCGCCAAATGGAACATGAGCATGATCTGGCCGGTAACGCACTGGCGATCCTGAGCGAAACCACCGACGGCTACACGCCGCCCGAATGGGCATGCAACACCTATCGCGCGATGCTCGACTCGCTCGCACGACTTCAGCGCGACATGCACCAACACATCCACAAAGAGAACAACGTGTTGTTTCTCAAAGCAATCGAACTCGAGAACGTGTTGAAGGTAGCATCATGAGCGACCGAGCCAAAACCTACCTCAACGTTGCCTCTGAAATCGAAATTCAATCGGGCGGTACGATTAGCAAAACGTTGCACCAGGATGACACGCTGAAGGTCGTTCTGTTCGGCTTCGACGCCGGTCAAGAGCTTTCTGAGCACACCGCTGCTGTTCCCGCGATCCTGCAGTTTCTCGATGGTGACGCCAAGGTGACATTGGGCGATGAGTCGATCCAAGCATCGGCGGGCACTTTCATTCACATGGCCGCCAACTTGTCGCACAGCATTGCAGCGAACAAGTCGACAAAGATGCTGCTGCTGTTGCTCAAAGGAGCGAAATCGCACGCCTAAGGCACGGACTGGACTTGGTAGAAAACTACTTGTTCAACGATAAAAGTCGATCCAGTTGAGCGTGATCGACTTCGGGTTGTCTGCAAACAAGGCTTTGGGCAAACGCATCTCGAAGTAGCCGTCCTTCCATGGAATCGTTTTCACTGGGCTGCTATCCTTTCCGGCCCTTCGCATCTCCATCCAATACGGATGCTTTGAATCGAGTGGTGAGTCTTCCTTGCCGTCCTTCCAGAGCCGCACTTTGCCATCATGACTCGATACTGCGGCTTCAAGAGTGTCTTTGCCGTTGGTAACTTTGAATTTCTCCAGTCCCTTCAAATGCAACCGCAACGTCACGCTGCTCGGCCAGCGATTGCCGCTGCGTTCAATGACGGCCTGACTGATTCCGAATGGACTAAGAACCGATAGGACGGCTTGATTCTGTTTGAGCGTCACTGAAACTACGTCGTCATCACGCTTGGTGGTGACCCTGAACGAGGATTCATCACTGCAAGCGGTGACGCAATTCGTCATACCCACAATGGAAGCCAACAACAGGACGGTGATTGCCAAAAGGTGCGACATGGCGGCTGCTCCAACTCGATTCGACTCAAACGGGTGCTTCATTGCCTGCATTCTATCGAAGCGAGCAACTCCAGGATAGAATTGCCCAACACAACTTTGGAGAAGCCAATGACCATTTCTCGCCGAAAATTCTGCGGAGCACCGTTGAACAAGTTCGAGCTCGATTCAACTCAATGAGGCGGTCGTGAAAGACTCCAGCAATCAACAAGTTGTCCCCGGCATTTTCATAACTTCTTCGGGACAAGCAACTGTCGCCCCGTCGCAGACAAATGTGTTATTCGATTTAGCAATGCGACTCGAAGAATCGACCGTTCATCCCGTCGATGTGGAGCACGTTCTGGCGGCAGTCGTGTTAGCGGCCAGTACTGGAGAAATTGACTCCAACACGCCGCTCTCGCTCAACGATCCTGCGCTGGTCGAAGCGTTAGTGAAACACGTCAAAGCCGTTTTCGAACAGTTTGGTGGAAGAGTCGGCGAGGACGATTGAACGCTAAAAATCGACTGTAGTATATGGACATCGGGGTAGTTATGATAACTCAGGCACACGCCACCCACGCCCTCCTTCGACTTGAAAGTATCGCGATGAACTCCGTTTCCATCACACGACGTCAGATGTTGTCCGCCGCAGCGGCGACCGCCGCTATCAGCGCTCTTCCCCGCGCTGCTTTTGCTGCTGCCGCCACGTCCGCTCAACTTGGCATCCAGCTTTATTCGCTGCGTGGTTACAAGGTCGATGAAGCATTACAACATGCTGCGGACTTGGGGTTCGACCAGGTTGAGTTTTACAGTGGGATGCTCGCGGTAGATTCGTCCGCCGAGCAAATCGCGGCGATGAAAGCGCAAGTTGAGAAACTCGGCTTGACTATCTCAGCTCATGGCGTCAATGGTTTCAGTAGCGATGCCAAGGCCAATCGCCAGATCTTTGAATTTGCCAAAGCCTTGGGGGTGCCCACAATCACTGCTGACCCCGATCCAAAATCGTTCGATAGTCTCAACGAATTGGTCAAAGAATTTGATATTCGGATTGCGATTCACAATCATGGGCCAGGCCATCGGTACAACAAAGTTGTCGATGTGTTGAAAGCGATTGATCGCTACGACGATCGTATCGGTGCGTGTGCTGATCTCGGTCACTTCATTCGATCAGGCGAGGACGCCACTGACGTGATCCGCTCGCTCAAGGGTCGCTTGTACGGCATCCATCTCAAAGATTTTGCTGAGATGAAACAACACACCAAGGGAGTTGTGTTGGGCAAGGGGCACATGAATGTTGAAGAAGTGTTCTTGGCACTGCAAGAAGTTGGCTTTCCATCTGACGGGGCGTTGTCATTAGAATACGAAGAGAACCCTAATGATCCATTGGCCGAAATTCGCGACTGTGTGACCGTGGCGAAACAGGCGATGGCCAAAGTCGCCGCTAGCTGATCGTTGGTCCGCGATACCAGTTGTTTCGATAGACCCCTTTCACCCCAGAATTTCCATCATGACGTACGCAGCTTTTTTTCGCGTCCATCCCCCTCGTTTCGCTGTTGGACCGCTCACCCTAGCTACATTTTTGTTAATCGCGTCTGGTCACGCTCATCCACTTATCGCTGAGGAACCAACCGAAGAGGCACCGAAAGTTATCAAACTCAGTGGTGTGTTTGTTGCCGATCAAATGACTGAGATCAAGACGGGTGCCGATAAACTCGGGGCATTGAAGATCGAGCGTTTGGTGGCCCACGGCAAATCCGTGAAGAAAGGTGAGAATGTTGTGTGGTTAGAAACCAAGGATGCGGACGAGAAAATCGATAGCGCGGAAGTTGAACTGCAGCTCGCTCAACTCTCGCTTGAGAACGCCGAATTTGAGTTCGAACAGTTCCTCGAAATACAAAAGCTCGATCACAAACAAGTCGAGCGTGACCGTCAGCAGGCACAACAGAGCTACGACAACTTCATCAAAGTCGATCGGCAGCGGCAGATTGACCAAGCCAAGTTCAATTTAGAGTCTGCCGAAGCGTCACTAGAAAACGTTCAAGAGGAACTGAATCAACTGCAGCAAATGTATGACGAGGATGATCTGACCGAGGAATCTGAAGAGATTGTACTTAAACGTGCTCGCCAAGCCGTCGAGGCCGCTGAGTTTCGGCTCGTCGGCACCAAAACGCAAACCGAACGTTTGATCCATCAATCCATCCCTCAACAAACGGCAGAGCAAGACGACGCAATTGCAAAGGCTAAGTTCACTTATCAGTCGGCGGTTGAGAAACAAAGAAACGACCGACGTAAAAGAGAGATCGAGCTTTCCAAACAGCGCAAAGCAACGAACAAGCAAGCAAAGGAACTGGAGTCACTCCGTGAACAGCGCAAACAGATTGTCTTGACCGCACCGCACGACGGCTTGGTGATTCATGGGGAGCTGGCGTCGGGTAAGATCGCGGACAAAGAGAGTCCACTGCAAGTCGGTTCGTCGGTGACGGATTCGCAAGTCATTGCTACGATCGTGAACCCAAACAGTTTGCATGTCGTCGCCGCGTTGCCTGAATCCGATTTCTCACATGTCGGTCTGGCAGATGAGGTGACTGTTGTTCCAGGCATAGATGAAGGTACGAAGCTCAAGGGTAAGGTCAAGTCGATCAGCCGCTTGCCAGTGACGGGTACCAAGTTTGAGGTGGTGATTTCTATCTCAAGGTTAAAGGATTCGCGTGTGTTGCCTGCCACGAGTTGCTCAGTGGAATTGCCCGTGTGTACGAAAGATGATGCTGAGGCGAAGGAACCACCTGCTGACAAAAAAAAAGCAGTTGAAAAGAACGAAGACCCGAAGAACGACGACTCGGAAAAGGATGGCAAGTAG
The DNA here is from genome assembly GCA_041740155.1 of Rhodopirellula sp. Classification (GTDB taxonomy): domain Bacteria; phylum Planctomycetota; class Planctomycetia; order Pirellulales; family Pirellulaceae; genus Rhodopirellula. The sequence continues at coordinate 25,182 of JBGSMN010000032.1, read as the reverse complement.
TGAAATTGCTATCGAATTTCCGCATGTCGTGTTTGATCGTTTTGGCGGTTTCGGTTTGTTGGGAACAATCGTCTGCTCAGGAGGCCGTGGCGCCTGCACTGGTCACGAACGAGCAGATCACGACGTCGATGGATCGCGGCATTGCCTATTTGGTCGAAAAACAAAATCCGAATGGATCTTGGGGGTCGGCAACGCGAACTAAGGACTTGAATATCTACGCACCGGTACCGGGGGCACACCATGCGTTTCGGGCAGCCACCACATCGTTGTGCATCGCCGCGCTAATCGAGACGGCAAGCGACGATGATGAGCAAGCGCAGGCCACGATTGATCGTGGTGAGGCTTGGTTGCTCGAGCATTTACCGAATTTGCGGCGTGCGACTGAAACGGCGATTTATAACGTTTGGGGCCACGCCTATTCGATCCAAGCACTTGTGCAAATGCATCAACGTCATGCCGATGATGCCGACAAGCAACGACAGATCCGGGAGATGATTGAATCTCAGTTCGATCGTTTGGTGAGGTACGAGTCCGTTGACGGCGGTTGGGGATATTATGATTTTCGCTACGGTGCGAACCAACCGACCAGCGACTCGATCAGCTTCGTCAACGGGGCTGCCTTGGTGGCGATGGCGGGGGCGAGATCAATCGGTATCGAGCCGCCTGAGAGATTGATTCGGCGCGCGATCGCGGCCACGCTGAGGCAGCGTAAACCGGATTTCAGTTATCTATACGGCGAGTATTTGAAGATGAGTCCAATGCGCGGTATCAATCGGCCAGGCGGCAGTTTAGGCCGTTCGCATTGCTGTAACGTGGCGTTACAGATGTGGGGCGATGAAGCGATCACCGATGACGTCCATAAAGTTTGGCTGGATCGTTTGTTCGCACGCGGCGGTTGGTTGGACATCGGTCGCAAACGGCCGATCCCGCACGAGTCATGGTTCCAAGTCGCCGGCTACTTCTACTACTTTGGTCACTACTATGCGTCGCTTGCGATCGAGAGTTTGCCGGAGCACGAACGCGGCGAGTATCAGAGCCAACTTGCTCAAACGATGCTCGACCGGCAAGAGAAAGATGGCTCCTGGTGGGATTATCCTCTCTATGATTATCATCAGCCCTACGGCACGGCGTTCGCTTTAATGACGCTCCATCGCAGTCGCCAGTGATCATTGAATAAGCTTAAAGAAGCTAGAAAACTGTTATATAAATATACAAGTCACTTCAACCACGGAACAAATTAGATATGAGTTTACCTCCCTCACGTGTCATGCTTTCATTGTCTGTGCTTGTGCTCGTTGTCGTACTGGGATTGGTTTCCTCCCGAGCGACGGCGGACGAACCGAAGCGTGAAGTGCAGTCGGCTGAACATTTTTCGCGAACGATCGAAGTGAAACAGGACTTGGATTATCTGTTGTTTCTGCCGGCGGATTATGATCCTGCGCGAGCGGAAGGCTGGCCGATGATTTTGTTCCGGCACGGTGCGGGTGAACGAGGCAATGATTTGTCACGAGTGAAAGTTCATGGACCGCCTAAGCAAGTCCAATCGAACCCTGATTTTCCTTTCATTCTGGTATCACCCCAATGCCCTGAAGGAGAAACATGGGATGTCTCACAGCTCAACGGTTTGTTAGACGATGTGATCGCCAAACACAATGTCGACGAAACTCGTGTTTATCTGACTGGTCTGAGCATGGGCGGTTTCGGAACCTGGAGTTTGGGGATTGCCAACCCCGAACGGTTCGCGGCTATTGCTCCCATTTGTGGCGGCGGTCAGCGATTGCCCGTTTTGGTAGCTGGTTCGGAAAAAAAGCAAGCGTTGAAATCACTACCCGTGTGGGCGTTCCACGGTGAGAAGGATTCAGTCGTAGCGGTTGAGGAATCGAAACGGATGGTGGACGCGCTAAAACGATTGGGAAATGAAAACGTGAAACTCACCATCTATCCCGATGCGGGACACGATTCTTGGACGCAAACGTACGACGACCCTGATTTCTATCCTTGGCTGTTACAGCATCGACACTGAATCTCTCAAATTTGTGAACACAACAGCCTGATGGACGTGTAATTGGTAGGGGTTTTCGCGGCGGTCATGAATGACAGTCCGACTATCGAGGACCAGTGGTGGTAACTGGGTTCTGATCTTCAGCATCTCCGTCAGCTCGACGAGACTCATTCCATCGGTTTGAGGACGGATGTCAATGGAATGTTCTGCAAGGCGACTGATGACAATGAGTGAATCGTCTCCTTGGTGATATTCTAACGCGTAACATCCACGCTCTTGATCACACGTGACTTGCAGGTTTTCGCCGGCGAGTAAGCCAACTTCAGTGCATTGCTGTCGCAGTGCAATCAGGCTGCGATACCAGGCCCGCATGGCGGAGTTGCCGTTCGTCGCACTGCCGATTCGGGCCGAGTGAAACGCGGCCGCTTCGGTGGGCAAAACGCCGGCGGACCAGTCGTGCTGTGGATAGTCACGACGGCGGCCTTCAACGACCGCGTGCCGCAACGACTCATCACCGAAATCAACGAAAAATGCGAATGGTTTTTCGCAGGCGAACTCTTCACCCATGAATAACATCGGGATTGCGGGCGTCAGAATCAGCATAGCAGCGGCTGCCGCTTGGCTGTCCAGGCTCGCGATTTGATGAAACCGTTGACCCAGTGGATGATTGCCGATGAAGTCATGGTTTTGGATGCAATACACCATACTCGATGTGTCGACACGCTGTGCTGTGCCTGCGGCGATTTCTTCGCGACCTCGATCACCTCGGACATCGCCGCGAAAGACATAGCCGCGATTTAACGCGCGGGCTAAATCCACGTGCGCTTGATATGAGCGAACGGTTAAACGATCGCGTGGACGAACGCACGCAAGCATCGCGTGCGCGAAATCATCACCCCACTGGGCATCAAATCCGCAACCAGCCTCGGCCAGTGGAGCAGTCATCGAGCCATCGTAAACATTCGTTTCCGCGATCAACCAAATACGGCGGCCTGCACGTTCTGACCATTGCCGGACTTCGCGACCGAACTGACGAGTGATGTGCTCGTCGCTGAAGTCACGCATGCAATGGATCGCGTCGACTCGTAATCCATCGAGATGAAACTCATCGAGCCAATAGATCGCATTGTCAATCACGAAGCGGCGGATGGCGGTTGCCGAGGGGCCGTCATCGAAATTCGGGGAACTGCCCCACGGTGTATGGTGGCGAGTCGAAAAATAGTCGCCGAGTTGGCCCCAGTAATTCCCCTCAGGACCAAAGTGGTTGTAAACAACGTCAAGAAAAACGTGCAACCCGCGCGCATGAGCCTCATCCACGAACTGGCGTAAATCATCGGGTGTCCCCAATGAGTTCATCGGAGCAAACCAGTGTGTGGCGTCGTAACCCCAATTCCAACGGCCGGGGCATTGGGCGATTGGCATCAGCTCGATCGCTGTGATCCCTAACTCAACCAACTCGTCGAGCCGCTCGATGGCGCTGAGGAATGTGCCTTGTTCGGTGAACGCTCCGACGTGCAATTCATAGATGATCAGCTCTTCGCGATGCTGACAGCGCGCAGCCCCGTCGTGCTGCCAAGGGAACTGCCGCGAGACGACCTGCGACGGACCGTGGACGCCCGCTGGCTGGTAGCGTGAGGCCGGATCGGAGATCGCTGGTTGCTGTTCGCCCAAACTGGTCGATGGCGAGCCAAGACGCAGGCGATAGTGAGTGCCAACAGGGCAATTGTCTACGTCTGCGGTAAAGTATCCCGCTTCGTCGCGGTGCATTTCGACTTGTCGTGTTTCGTCACCCGTTGGAAAGTCGTAATAGATTTCGAGGGTGACTACCTGATGAGTTGGCGCGAAGATTTTAAAACTAGTTTGATGATGCCCAGTGGGTACCGCGCCCCATGCAAGCGTCGAGCTGTCCTTCATGTTGTTATCTCTTTTCATTAAACCATACCAGTGCATGCCTTCGAGTACCCCCGCCGCGCTGGGGTTTGACGCTAGCAATAAGCGATCATGCCAACCTTGCTCGCCGTGAATTCGATGCACCCGAGCAGCCAGTTGGCGATCAGCGTTACCGACAACGACGGTTCGGTAGCCAGCGATTAGTGCTGCAAAATCATTGCCTGAGTCCCCACAAAATAGGATTTCATCGTTACGAAAACCGCGAATGTGACACCACCAATCTAATGCGAACGCTTTGGAAACATTCTGTGGCAACACGTCCACTAAACCATCACCGTTGAACGGATCCCGACTGCTGATCACGCTATACGGTAGTCGATGTTCACGCAAATACGATTCCGCAGATGCGTGGCATTTATCAAGCGCGTCTGCGTCAACGTAATAACTGAGTTTATGTCGAACTTGCTTGAAAGCTTCTTGCAAACGAAAGCCCGACAATTCGGCTAAATCGTTTCGTAAGGCTTCGATATCGGTTTCGCCGACGATTTCATCCAAACGACCATCGAACACGTTGCTGCGTCGGTATTCAGTGCCGATTCGCTCGTACACGCTCGTCCCGACATCGCACAGAATCCAGTCTGGCTGCGGGAGATGGTGGGTGTTGATGCCTTCCACGACATAATCTAAATGGCGTCCTGTTACGAACACCAACGGCAAACCAGTGGTGGCCAATTGGCCTCGGATTTGCTCCAAAGCATCAAACGACTGCCTATCGTTACTGAACGGGATGAGAGTTCCGTCTAAATCGGTTGTTAGCGCGCGGACTTGATACGTTTTTTTCATGCTTATTTGCGAAAATGGAGAGTTCTGCTTGGCGATGGCGTGGTTGTGGAGCAGAGTTGACGCCGTATGCTGGTAAGCGCGGCTCAGGCGACACCGATCCCTTAAAGAAAGAAACCTTGCAACATGTCTGAAACACCTGCTGCCATCATCGTAGGGGAAGTATTATGGGATTGTTTTTCTGAACAAGACGGCGGGCGACGGATTCTTGGTGGTGCGCCACTGAATGTTGCTTGGAATCTGGCCGGTCTCGGCCTCGACCCGTTGTTCATCAGTGCCGTTGGCGACGATGAACTTGGGCATGAGATTCTGCAGCGAATGCGTGATTTCGGCATGACGACGGCGGGTATCGCAGTGTTATCGGGCGTGGCCACGGGCACGGTCGCGGTAACGTTAGAAAATGGTGAGCCACGTTATGAAATTGTTAAAAATGTGGCTTGGGACCAAATCCCCGCACCCGATCATTCGCTGTCGGAATTGATTAGCGAGCGAATGGCAATCGCGCATCGAAGCGGCATCCCTGCAATCGTGTATCATGGCAGTTTGGCATGTCGCGACGAACGCTCGCGGTCAACAATCATCGAGCTACGAGATAACATTGTCGGCGATCCGATTCGCGCGAACGTGTTTTTTGATGTCAACTTGCGAGCACCTCACCACGAGCGGGCGACGCTCGAGACGCTTCGGCGATCGGCATCTTTTATCAAACTCAATTTGGACGAGTTGGGGATTTTAACGGGCGAGATAGACGGCGACGCCACGCAACGAGTCATGGCAGCAGGTAAGGCTTTCGAACAGGATCCCGAGGCCGCAGCGTTATCGGGACTGTTTGTCACACTTGGTGCCGAAGGGGCGTTGTGCTACACGCCTGGTTGCAGTGAACCGCTACGAGTGACATCGCCTCCGCCTGAGAAACTGGCCGATCCAGTTGGTGCCGGTGACGCGTTTGCTGCCGTCGTCATTCACGGCATCTTGAATGGTCGACCGTTCACGAATTCGCTTCACGATGCGGTCGCATTTGCATCAAAGGTGTGCGGACTGGCCGGCGCGACGTGTCACGATCCTCTGTTCTATCAATTACCTTCAACTGGATAAACAACATGAAAACGCCTGACAACGATGGGCTGCGAATCACGTTGCTCAGCCTGCACGGATTAATCCGTGGCCACGATCCGGAATTGGGACGTGATGCTGATACTGGGGGGCAGGTCAAATATGTGATCGAACTAGCTCGCGAACTCGCTGGACGCGATGAGGTCGCCTCGGTCGAACTTGTCACTCGGCAATTGTTCGATGACCGAGTCGGCCCAGATTACGCGCAAGTCGAAGAACCCTTGTGCGACAAAGCGAAGATTGTGCGAATCCCGTTCGGCCCACGTCGCTATATCCGTAAAGAAGCACTGTGGCCCTATTTGGAAACCTTCATTGACCAAATGCTCGGTCACTATCGTCGCACCGGTTTACCGGATTTAATTCACGGCCACTACGCCGATGCGGGTTACGCAGGCGCTCAGTTGGCTCGGTTGCTGCATGTTCCTTACGTGTTCACCGGTCACTCGCTCGGACGGGTCAAGCGGGAACGGTTGTTAGCGTCGTCCTCGAAATCGAAAACGAAAAACTCTCCCGAGGATTTAGAAAAGAAGTTCAAATTCAAGACTCGCGAGGAAGCCGAAGAAACCGCTCTTGAAACCGCTGCGATGGTGATCACGAGTACCGGTCAAGAGGTTGAGCAGCAGTATTCGATTTACCATCACTATCAACCTGATCGGATGGAAGTGATCCCGCCGGGCGTAGATTTAACGAATTTCTATCCCGATGATCCAGCCGAGCCGCTGCCGCCGATCTACGATGGATTGTTGCCGTTCCTGCGCGAGCCAGATAAACCGATGATCGTAGCGATGGCGCGTCCCGACGAGCGAAAGAATCTCGAGATGCTGGTGCGAGTTTATGGTGAAAACAGGCAGATGCAGGAGGTTGCGAACTTGGTGCTCGTCATGGGGGCTCGCGATGATTTGCGACAGTTACCGCCATCTCAACGTCGCGTCATCACGAAGGTGTTGCAATTGATTGATGTCTACAATCTGTATGGCAAAGTCGCTTATCCGAAAACGCATCGACCGAGTGACGTGCCAGATTTGTATCGCTTGACGGCGCGTCGCAAAGGTGTTTTCGTCAACCCCGCGATGACCGAACCATTCGGATTAACATTGCTCGAAGCCGCCGCCAGTGGCGTTCCGATCGTGGCCACGAGTGATGGCGGGCCGCGGGACATCATTGCGAATTGTCAGAATGGGTTGTTGATTGATCCGTTCGATCCCGAGTCCATCGACCATGCAGTCATGCGCTGTTTGAGCGAGCCGGAGCAGTGGCAGACCTGGTCACATGCTGGCATCTCTGGTACTCGCGAACACTACAGTTGGAAGAAACACGTGGATCGTTATCTACGGGATGTTTCAGAGATCATTAGTACCTCGGTACCGCCGGTGCTGTCCCAGGCATCGACGCGAACGAGCAAACGATTGCCTGAATTCGACCGGATTGTCATGACGGATTTGGACAACACGCTCACTGGTGATGACGACGCATTACGCGATTTTATTGAACTAATGAAACATGCGGGTAAAGACGTGGGTTTCGGAATTGATACCGGACGTTCGCTTGACGAAGCGATGAGTTTGATCAACGAACTCGGTTTACCACGGCCCGATGTGTTGTCGACCGCCGTGGGCACGGAGTTGTATTACGGCAGCAAGCTGACTCCCGATAAATCGTGGCATCAACAGATTGCTCACTATTGGAATGGAGCACTGGTGCACGAGGTCCTCAATGACTTGCCGGGATTGTATTTGCAAAAAGACAAAGATCAAACACAATTTAAAATTAGCTATCGCATCGATCCGGAAATTGTTACCTCCGTCGATGATTTGCGGAAGAAATTGCGTGAAGCTGGTTTGCGCGTGAAAGCGATTTTGTCGCTCGGATCGTTCTTGGATATTATTCCGATTCGTGGCGGCAGCGAACTGTCGTTGCGACACCTCGCGTATCGCTGGGGTTTTGAGCCAGAACATATATTGGTCGCGGGTGATTGTGGCAATGACGAGGGGATGCTCAAAGGTGGCACGCTGGGCGTTGTGGTTGGAAATTACAGTCCCGAATTAGAAAAACTCCGACGATTGCCTCGAATTTATTTTGCCAAAGGCCATCATGCTCGCGGAGTGCTCGAAGGTATTGAGTACTATGATTTTTTGAATCATATTCGTATTCCCAATGACAAAGTCGAAGCGGACTCATCGAAAGAGGACACTAACGAATCGGTAGCCTGATTCGCTCTGGTTACCCACATTTATTGCCGTCAGCTCATTACTTTTGATTTCACTTCATGATCGCTCTTAAATTCCATTCCCGCTCATCGGTAAGTCGTGACGTCTCCGAGACGGTTGATGAGAAGCGCGCGCGGATCGCACTCGAGCGGATGCTGCCAACACTCGAAGCATTCTGGGAAGCGGAAGACGTTGATCAGTCTGAGATCGACGAAGTCATGGATCGTCTCGTCCGTCACTGGCCACGATTGTTCCAGTTGCTGGCCGGATTGTACGGAAACCAATGGGATTTTTTTTATCATCTCGAACAAATCCTGATGACAATGGTCCGCGGATGGCGGATGCGAGACGAAACGCTGCGAGAAACTGACCGCCGCCGCATCAACAATCCCGGTTGGTATACTTCGGAGAAAATCGTTGGTGGCGCGTTGTATGTCGATCTTTTTAGTGAGAATCTCGGTCGGCTGCGGGAACAAATTCCCTACTTCCAAAAACTCGGATTGACCTATCTGCACCTGATGCCGTTGTTCGCGGTGCGACCGGGGAACAGTGATGGCGGATATGCGATCAGTAATTACCGCAGCGTCGATCCGCGTGTGGGGACGATCGAAGATTTGAAATTGCTCGCCGAATCGCTACAGGAAGCGGGAATTTTGCTGGTGCTCGATTTTGTGTTCAACCACACCGCCGACGACCACTATTGGGCGCAGCAAGCACAATCGGGCAATGAGGAATTCGAGAATTACTATTTCCTATATCCCGATCGCACGAAGCCCGATCAATACGAACGCACGCTGCGTGAAATTTTCCCCACGGTCCGTCGCGGCAGCTTCACTTGGCACGACGCGATGCAGCGCTGGGTGTGGACGACTTTCAACAGTTTTCAGTGGGATCTGAACTATCGCAATCCAGAAGTTTTTCGGGCGATGTTGGCGGAGATGTTGTTCATTGCCAATACAGGTGTCGATCTATTGCGTCTTGATGCGGTGGCGTTCATTTGGAAACAAATGGGCACGATGTGTGAGAACTTGCCCGAAGCACATCAGATTATCCAGGCATTCAATGCCTGCACGCGAGTCGCCGCTCCGGGATTGATCTTCAAAAGCGAGGCGATCGTGCATCCCGATGATGTTGTGAAATACATCAGCGAAGGTGAATGTCAAACTTCGTACAACCCAACCTTGATGGCACTCCTTTGGGAATCACTGGCCACCCGCGATACAAAACTACTGAAGAGATCTTTAGCGCGTCGGCATAAGCTTCCCGAGCGAACGACTTGGGTGAATTACCTGCGCTGTCATGACGACATTGGGTGGACCTTCGATGACGAAGATGCGGCGGCGGTCGGCATCAATGCGTACGACCATCGGCAGTTTCTCAATGCGTTCTACACTGGGCAGTTTGAAGGCTCGTTCGCACGCGGCGTTCCGTTTCAACATAACTTAGAAACAGGCGATATGCGGATCAGCGGAACGTTAGCATCGCTGGCAGGACTGGAGCAAGCGATCGAGCAAGATCGCCATGACCTGAAAGAACTTGCGATTCGCCGGATCTTGCTACTCAACGCATCCATGCTGAGTATCGGTGGGATCCCTCTGATCTATCTCGGCGAGGAATGGGGAGCACTGAACGATTACGACTTCGTGAAGGATCCTGCCAAGGCAGGTGACACCCGATGGGTCCACCGTCCGAAAATGAAGTGGACGTTTTTGGACGAACTCGGAGATGATGGTGCAATCGGCGGCAGGATTTTTCGTTCGCTGCAGAAACTGATCGAGATTCGCAAGCAGACGCCCGCATTCTCGGGATTGGAGATGGAGTTAATCGAGACGAAATCGCCTCAAATATTAGCGTATGTACGAGCTCAAGCGGGTAATCGCGTGATCGTGGTGTCGAACTTTAGCGAGCATCCGCAAACCATCGGCAGTAACCGTTTGCGAACCGCCGGCATGGGCCGCTTTTTTGAAGACCTATATTCCGGCCAAACGATCACGACCGCCGAAGATGTGCAATTGGAACCGTATCAGTTCCTCTGGTTGCAACGGGTGTGAGGCGTCTCCAACCACCCTGTCAGAGATTTACAATGACTGGCGTAGCGGAACTCGTCAAGAGTTGCGGTCTCGTGGGGAAACGAAAGTCTTGACGACTTCCGCTACATGCATGCCCGACACTTAACGTTACGGCGGTCCTACGGCACCAACAATCCTTCGATTGACGCCACATAATGTTTTAAAAACTCGCGGCTGTCGGCGACCGAGAAATGCTTTGGGTCGCATCGCAAGCAAATTTTTAGCACTCGGCGGTACGTGAACACCGAGATCGTGAGCCGGGTGCCGTTTCGCATCGGCGGTACACCATTGATGTCAGTCATCAACAGATTGCCCGCTTTGAGCAATCCTTTCTCGGAAGGAAACGAGACACTGAATCGTTTCGTTGGATCACCCGTGTTACTGACGATCGCCGTCGCCATCCGTCGCCGACCAGCAAAACCTCGTTTGAGCCACGTGGGGAGTCGCGTCAGGAACGCGATCGTGTTCATGAATGGGGTGCAATGACGCGTGTGTTTGAGCTTGAGCAGTTCTTGTGACAACGAATTGATCAGCGCTGGTGAGTCCTTGCACTCGCTACGGTCTCTGCGGATCAGTGCGTATGTCACCAAGTTCGCGGCGGTCGATAATCGCGTTTCAGCTTCGCGTAAATCCATCGGCATCATGATGCAAAATTGACCGCGATGCCGATGCCCTTGTGCTTCGTTCCAGGAATCAAGCGAAACGAGCAACTGTTGAATCAGTAATTCATTCGTCGATTGTCCGCGTGCTTCAGCAGCATGTCGCAATTGCTTGTAAAGCTGTTTGTCGAACTCGAAATCGCATAATCCAGGAAACAATGGTTCGTTCGGCAAATCCGATGGACTCGCTGCCGATGCGGATTGTTTCCGCGATGACAACGACTGCATCGTTTTCAAAGCCATCCGATAAGCTTCTGGGCGATCATACGTGACTTTGCCGCTTTCATCGCGATAACGCTCGATGTTGTAAGACGCTTTGACTCGCATCCGAAGTTGTAAAGGATCCAGTGGGGGCAACGATGATACATTGGGCTCGCCAACCGCTTCGGCGTAATACCACAACCAGTCCCCGAGCAATTGGTAAGCACCGATCCCGTCGCAGGTTGCATGATGAAACTGAGTCGTGATGACGCAACGATCCGATCCGTTTGCGTCTTGACCGCTGCGAATCCAAACTCGCAGGCCAACTTCCGCACGCAGATCAATCGCTTCGCCACGCGGCAGCTTCAATGGTTGATCGAGCGTGCCCCAAGAAATCTCAACGTCTGAGTTGGGCGCCGCGACCCAGCAGTCACGATTGCCTTTGGCTGGACGCACGATCGCTTGCAACAGCGGATGCCGTTTTAACGCTTTGGGTAACGCTGTGGTGATTGCCTCCCGATCGACCATCCCATCGAATTCCATCTTGACCACAAACGTCATCGGATAATCAGTGCGATCATCCCACAACATGTACTCTTCAAACGGTGTCAGATAGAGCGGGAATAGTCGTGGTGTTTTTGGGATCGCGGTGGGTTGGCTGGCTTGGGCAGTGGACATCTGATCTCTCCCGCCTGTGATGATTGGCGGTCGTGCAATGAGGCGTTTCAATTTTCAAAGCGTAGTCTAAGGGAAGGGAGCGGTCCTAGCCCGAATCAGTTTATAAATGGCGTGGAACTCGTCTAAACTTTCGACGCGCTCCCGTGAATCCAGCGAATAACGAAACATCTGACGAGTTCCGCTGCGCCGGGATTTCAGGGCTTAACTCTCCCGCCTTAAGGCCACTTCAGTTACGATAGGGCGAATTAAGCACGCTGATCCCGCCCTTTCTGTTCCCATCCGAGCGACCATGCTCTGTACCCGATTTTTCGTGACGCGTTCTTCTGTCCTGTTGATGGGTATGTTCGTTGCGCTGCTCGATCAACACAACGCCACGACGGCGGCGGAAGTCAACGACGTGGAAATTTTTTTGGCACGCTATTGTCTGGACTGCCACAACTCCGCCGAAGCGATAGCTGACGTCGATCTCGAGACAACGTTGCTATCACAAGTCGACTGGACTGGTGATCAAGCCGGCCATCGCGATCCGTTGGCGACCTGGGAAGCCATCTACCGCCGTGTCGCATCGCATCAAATGCCCCCACCGGATGCAGACCGACCCAGCGATGCCGAGTACGCTGCGGCGATCGCAAGCCTCGGCGGCGTCCTCGACGATGTCGCCACTAACCATCCCGTCATCCCGCCGGTGGATTCGCTACGGCGATTGACACGAACCGAATATCAAAACAGCGTTCGCGATCTGCTGGGCATCGAACTCGATATCACGGCGTGGTTACCAACCGACGAATCCAGCGGCGGATTTGACAACATCACCGTTGGCGACTTGTCTCCGTCGCTGATGAGTCGCTACCTCACCGCCGCAGAGCAGATCAGTCGGATCGCGGTCGGTCGCGCCGTTGGCACACCGATGGGAATCAATGTTCGATTGCCAGCGGATTTGACGCAAGAAGATCACCTTGCCGGGTTGCCGCTGGGGACTCGTGGTGGCACGAACATCCGGCATACATTCGCAGAAACAGGTTTGTACGAAATCTCGGTTCGTTTGACACGTGATCGTGACGAAATGATCGAAGGCTTGAATCGACCGCATGATCTCGACGTATTGATCGACCGCGCGCCGAAACATCGCTGGACGATTCGCCCGCCTCGTGGCAACAACGACGATACGTTGGTTGATGCGAATTTGAATGTTCGCATTCCGATCACCGCCGGCCCGCACGACATTGCTGTCGCGTTCGTTAGTCAAGGTGATGCACTCGTCGAAATCAAACGTCAACCGTTTGACGCCGCTTACAATCGTCATCGTCATCCACGACAACAACCGGCGTTGTTTGAATTGAACATTGTCGGACCATTGGCAGGTGAACGTAGCAAAGGCAATGACGACGAGCGAGCAGCATCGGACACTCCCAGTCGCGCGAAAATTTTTTCCACTTGGCCAGCCTCATCCGCTCTTAACGATCAACACACTGCCGCTGAAGCTATTTTGACACGCATTGCTCGGCTCGCGTTTCGACGTGATGTCGATGCCAGCGACTTAGTCACTCCGATGGCGCTTTTTAACGAGGCGATCACTCAATCGGCTGACGAGGATTCCAACGAACGCTTTGAAATGGGGATTGAGCGGGCGATCGCGGCGATCCTCGTCAATCCAAACTTTCTGTTCCATGTCGAGCGAATCCCGCCATCGCAAACTGGCCCACTTGTCCGCATTAGCGATTTTGAACTTGCCTCGCGATTGGCCGCGTTCTTGTGGAGCAGCCTGCCTGATGATGAACTATTGACGCTGGCGGCGGCAGACGAATTGCACGATCCGGCAGTGTTACAGCGGCAGGTCGCGCGGATGCTGGCGGATGAGCGTTCACGAAGTCTCGTCGATCACTTTGCCACGCAGTGGTTGCATCTTCGCAACCTCGATGCACTCACGCCTGACCTGCGTTTGTTTCCCGATTACGATGTCAATCTGCGCGATGCGTTTCGCGGTGAGACACAGCGATTGTTCGAGCACGTGCTTCGTAGCGATGGCAGTGTGATGGGATTGATCGACAGCGACTTCACGTTTCTCAATGAGCGGTTGGCGCGGCACTACGGCATCGCAGGTGTGCTTGGCGACGAATTCCGCCGAGTCGAGTTACCCGCCGACTCGCATCGCGGTGGATTGCTACGTCATGGCAGTATCCTCAGCGTGACCTCCTATGCCACGCGAACCTCGCCAACGATCCGCGGCAACTGGATTTTGAAAAACATCGTGGGCACACCGCCACCACCGCCGCCGCCCGATGTTCCTACGCTCAAAGAGAAAACAACACTGACGGCGACCACCTTTCGCGAACGTTTGGCGCTGCACCGCGAGAACGATGCCTGCGCGTCGTGTCATGCATTGATTGACCCAGTTGGTTTTGCACTGGACCATTACGATGCCCTGGGCAGGTATCGACTGCGCGACGGGGAAGACCCTGTCGACGCTACGGGGATTTTGCCCGATGGCACCGCTGTCAACGGTGTCGCCGACCTCGAAGCCAGCCTGATGCAGCGGCCAGAAATGTTCGTCGCCTGTCTCAGCGAAAAGCTACTGACGTTCTCGCTCGGTCGACTCGTCACTCATCATGACGCAACCACGATTCGGCAAATCGTTCGCAGCGCCCGCGACAATGAGTACCGCATGTCGTCTATCATTCAAGACATCGTCGCCAGTAGGCCGTTTCAATACCGTAGTTCTCCATCGCCAACACTCGGAGCTGATTGAATCATGTTCATCACCAAAAAATCGTTGCCACGTCGAACGTTGCTGCGGGGTCTCGGGGCGACGATCTCGCTACCGCTGCTCGATGCGATGATCCCTTCGTTGACGGCTGCCGAGGCGACACCGGCTGCCGAGGCCGCTCTGCGGCGGATCGGTTACATCTACACGCCGATGGGCTTTAATCCCACCGAGTGGATTCCGAAAGACGACACACTTGATGTGCTGCCCTCGAGTCTCTCGCCGTTGGAACACGTCAAGCAGCAAGTATGCGTGATCACAGGCATGGATTTGCAGAACGCGTACCCTGGTTCACATGCGACGTCCAACGCTGCATTCTTGAGCGCGGCGCAGGCCAAACTGACCGAGAGCAGCGATTACTATCTCGGTACGACCGTGGATCAAATTGCGGCCAAACAATTCGGTCATCAAACGCAACTCCCGTCGCTCGAACTGGCGATGGATTTGTTATCGACGGTCGGCCAGTGTGACAATGGATATGCGTGCGTTTATCAAAACAATCTTTCCTGGTCATCGCCGACAACTCCGTTGCCATCAGAAGCTCATCCGCGGATCGTGTTTGAACAACTCTTCGGCGAAGGTGGCACACCTGAGCAGCGCGCCGATGCGCTGCGGCGTCGGGCCAGTCTGCTCGATAGTGTGACGACCGAGATCAAACGTCTCAAACAACGTCTCGGTGGTGGCGATCGAAATAAAATTGAACAATACATCGAGAGCATTCGCGAAGTTGAACGGAGAATCACACGAGCACTCGACACGGCTGAGGACAACCCGTTGCCGGACCTAGATCGGCCCGTGGGCGTGCCGGTGGCTTATGCCGATCATGCGCGTTTGATGTTTGATTTACAGTTACTCGCATTCCAAGGAGACATCACTCGGATTGTCACTTTCCAACTTGCTCGCGAGGCCAGTACGCGAACGTATCCCGAAATCGGTGTGCCCGAGCCGCACCATCCGGTGACTCACCACGGCGGCAACCCTGACAAACTCGCCAAGGTTGCCAAGATCAATCAGTTCCATGTTTCGTTGTTCGCCGAATTCTTGGAAAAGATGGCGGCGATCCCCGAAGGCAATGGCACGTTGTTAGATCATTCGCTGTACATGTACGGCAGCGGCATGGGCGATCCCGACGCTCATGATCACAAAAACTTGCCGATCCTCGTGGCTGGCGGTGCGGCAGGCAACATGCAAGGTGGACGTCACTTGCGTTACGACAAACCAGAGCCATTGTCGAATCTGCATCTCACTTTGCTCAACAAAGTCGGTGTACCGCTCGACAAATTCGCCGATAGCACCGGTCAAGTCGAAACACTGTTTGGAGTTTAGTGGGTATTCGATGATCATTCGCATCCTCTCATTCTTCATCACAATACTTCTCGCAGTCGTCGGCTACGGCGAGTCGTTGCGGTTTGTCGACGCTGTCGAGCACCAAGATTGGCAGACCGTTGCGGCCTTACTCAATGGTACGGATGAAGAAGGCGACACCCCGTCACAACTTGCCGCGCAAACCCAACCCGATGGGATGACAGCACTGCACTGGTCGGTCGCGCATCAAAACGCTCCTTGGACTCAGCGGCTGCTGGATGCAGGTGCTGATCCAAACGCGAAAACGTCCTATCAAATCACACCGCTTTCAATCGCTTGTCGTCTCGGTGACCCGAACACCGCAAAACTGTTGCTTGAAAATGGAGCCGATCCGAACGAGCAAATTGCCGGTAAAACCACGCCGCTGATACTCGCCGCTCGTTCGGGCAGCGCGGAACTGTGCTCGCTATTAATCGCGAAACAGGCCGAAGTTGATGCCGTTCAACGATCGGGTCAAACGGCATTGATGTTTGCTGCGGCCGAAGGACATGCCTCTGTGATCGAAATATTGCTCGATGCGGGTGCCGACTTGGAGCGTTCGTTGTCCTCAGGGTTCACGCCCCTGTGTCTGGCCGCTCGCCAAGGCCACATCGTTGCCGCCATGACGTTGCTCGACCGTGGCGCATCACTTTCGCAATCCATGAAACCGAAACAAACATCGGGACGAAACCCACGCTCCGGGATGACACCGTTAATGTTGGCTGTGGAAAGTGCCCATTACGAACTGGCGATGAAACTCATCAAGCGTGGTGCCGATCCGAATGAACAAACCAGCGAGTTCGCACCATTACATGCGCTGACTTGGGTGCGCCGGCCCCAGAAAGGCGACAACCCAGAAGGCGATCCGCCACCGCGCGGCAGCGGGTCGTTGTCCGCCTTGCAATTTGTTCGCGCGATCGTGGCTGCCGGTGCCGACGTCAATTTACAGTTGCGTCGTGGTAAGGCCGGTAAAGGACGACTCAGCCCGCGAGGTGCCACTCCGCTGTTAATGGCCAGCCAAACCGTGGATCTGCCATATATGAAACTGTTGTTAGAACTTGATGCCGATCCGACGATCACTAACGCGGATGGATGCACCACGCTGATGGCGGCTGCGGGGGTAGGCAACGATCACGTGGGCGAACACGAAGGCACGCCCGATGAAGTCGAGCAAGCTGTCCGCATGCTCATCGATCTGGGACTGGACATCAATGCTGTGTCCCTCAACGGTGAAACAGCCATGCACGGTGCCGCTTATCGTTGCTTCCCAGAGACCGTCCGACTTGTCGCCTCGCTCGGTGCCCGTCCCGAAGTTTGGGACCAAAAAAATAAAAACGGTTGGTCGCCAATGGACATCGCTAAAGGGTACCGCCCTGGCTCGTTCAAACCCGACCCAGCAACAATCGCCACGATCAGTGAGCTGATGGAGGCACGCTAAGCATCGCGTGAACAATTCGCTATTTCACATACCACACAACCAATCGTTCTAACTCTTCGTTGAACCTGAGCGTCGAGATCAATTGGCGATGGGCGAATCCGCAGAGCGGTGTATAACCTTGACTGCGGTCCAACATCACGACGACCTGCAACATGTCATCCACGGTCGGTTCACGTCCGTAGCTCTGCCAACGAAGCAACCACATGCCGACAGGGAATAACAAAGCCAATCCGCGAATACTTTCGATCACTGACCATCCGCTGCGATTGGCCAGTGCGTAAAGGTACGACTCTGCATTCGTTTCGATCAACCGTGTCAGCGGCTCGTAGATTTCCGCCGGCTTGATCCCCAGAGGTTCTTCCAACGCTTCCAACGTCGACGGTGGAAAAACGTTGTTGAAGACCGGTGTGGTGCCCTTGCCTCGCACCACCTTCCACGCGATCTGGGCCAATTCCCACCGTGCCTTCCAGCTTGGCTGATGTCGGCACTCGGGATGCAGTCGCGCGCATACCATCGCAGTGCGTCGCAAAAGAATTTTAGAGTGTGACTTGGGTGGTCGTTGATCCGCAAAAAAAGGTTGCGATTCTTCGGGTTCCAATTCGGCTAAAGTGCGTGCCAACTCGGCAAGCTGGTTGTCGTCCAAGCGTTTTGTTTTCGCCGCTTCGAGATGGCTGGCGTATTGCAGCACATGCACCAAGCGGCGAACTGGCGGATAGCGTTGATCGCGTAACAGCTCACCGGCTTCGCCCAAAATCGTTTGAACGGTCTGCCAGGGTCGCGATTCACCTGATTTGAGCAATGGTGGCGGCGGTGCATCCGCTTTCAGATGACCGTCGCGAACCAGCGTTTTGATATTTGGCAGACGCGAGGCGATCGAGTCCCCACGATCCGCAGCTGCCGACGGGCAAGCACGCCGGATCGTCAGCACCGCATGTTTCTCGCGCGGAACCAATTGCAGCGGAAACGTCTGGCACACCGTCGGTTTGGCCTCGATACCGAATTTCGCATGAATTCGGCACAAACCGTCTTCATTGAGAAAAACACAGGTGCCATCATCGCGATGTGCCAATCGCAACGAGCTGGCGGCGGCTCGATGACGAACCGTGATCGGCGTGTTTGCAAACTCGGGTTCTTTGTCCCACTGTTGACTCTGCAATCGTTTCGCATCGGCCACGCTCAGCGGCACGATACTGCCGCGACAGCACACACCACATTGGTGGCAGTCCCAATACTCGTCAGTTTTTAAGGTAATGATCGGTAACGACATTTCGAGTGTGAATTTCTCAGAGGTTCGAGTGACCAGCGTCAATTCAGTTTGCTAGGGCTGCTAAGCACCGCGAAATAAGCCATGGGGTCTAACGGTGCGTGGGCGTTAGTTCCGCGAGTGACAGTTCAATCTCCTCGACAATCTCACCGTGCTGAGTGATCAACCGAAAGGTGACGCCCGAGTCTGCACCGGAGATTTGAAAGGTGAATTCACCGCAGGCCACGAAAGGGTTGCCGCTGGAGTCTTGACCATCGTAACCAAAGAGTTGCTCAGGACAGTTCTTTACCAAGCCCGCTGGTCCAGAAACGCCGCCTAAGGATGCCGGTTCAAATTCAAAGAAATTAAATCCAGACGGCCGCGGGATGCGGAATCCGCGTGCACCGTGACGATCGCCGCTGACCAACAGCACGCCGCCGATGCGTTCACGTTCGATAAACTGAAATATCTCCTCACGTGCTTCGGTATCCCATTTACCCCAGGAGTCTTTGCCGTTGCTGACGTAGTCGCTCCACATCGTGCCGCTGCTGATGACTTTGAATGGAGCCTTCGATTTCTTGAGTGTCTCTTTGAGCCACTGCATCTGCGAATGGCCGAGATACGAGCCATACTTTCCGCGTTTTCCGACATCCCGACACGAACGCGTGTCAAGCATGATCACTTCGACTGGTCCAACCTGTGTATTGAAATAGGTTCCCTCACGCTCGGCCTCTGTAGGCGGGTTGTTCCAGTTTTCGTGCCAGACGTTTCGAACGCGATCTCGATCTAGCGCTGTGCACCCACGCGGGATACCACTGAGGTCGTTGTCGAAATAGTCGTGATCGTCCCATGCCGTGTAAACCGGAACGTGCGAGACAAAATCTCGCCATGGCTTGGAAACATCACGCAATTGATAATCCGAGCGGTGCATCGCGACTTGATTGTTCCGATCGTCAACGGCAATGTCGCCGAGCAATAGCATTGCATGCGGTTGGCGATGAACGATTTCACGAAGTAGATTCGGATTGTGGATGCCGATTTTGTGAAAGCACGATCCGAACGCCAGTCGAAAGGTGCTGTCTTCATTAACAGATGGTGCGGTGGTAAATTGCCCCGTGGCAAAGGTCTGTCCTTGTGATTCCAGCGTGTAATCGTAAGACGTGTTCGGCCTAAGACCATCGACTCGCACCCGCACGGATTCTCCGATACTGCTGGATTGGACGGAGTGCGATTTCCCATCGATGTTGACGGTCATCGCTGCATCACTCGCTGGCCGTAACCATACCGTGACCCCATCGCTACGGAGATCGCCGAGCATCGGGCCACCCATCAACGCGACTCCGTGTGTTTTGGCAGCGGCAATGATCGCGGAGTCCGTAAAGTCCGCTTTCACGTGACTTTCAAAGACCTGACGTGCATCGAGATAAAACTGCCGCAGATGCGATTCCGGCCCGCCGTAGCTATCGAGCAATTGAGTATCAACTTGCAATGTGCCTTTATGCGCATCATGTAGCTCGACCCGAATACGGGGTTCGGTTGTCTTCGCAATCAGTCGTCGGGCGGGAGCCAGGACGGTGGCCAGCAGGGTTAGAAATAAACGACGTTTCATAGGTCTCTCACATTGCCATCTTGGGAAGCCAGCAAAAGCCTAATGATACCATCAGGGCGGCGTCACTGGTTAGCATCAAAGGTACCGACATCGATGCAAATACTCGACGCAAATTAACGACGGTTTTGATTGGTAGGCGGCCTTAAACGCTGCTATATTGATGCCTTCCTCCACTAATTGGGGCGAGCTTCGTCACATTCCTTGCTTACACATGTTGCGATTGATGAATGGTTTCTTTTCGCTGGCGAGCCGTTTTTTCCTTGTCGGCATACTCGTCTTAACTTTCAGTCACACAGCAACAGCGGCACCACCGACACCAAGTCAGTTAGCGTTCTTCGAGGCCAAGGTTCGGCCGCTGTTGGTCAAACATTGTTATCAGTGTCATTCGGCAGAGGCGGATAAAGTCAAAGGCGGGCTGCTGCTCGATTCCAAAGCCGGTTGGAGTGCGGGTGGTGATTCCGGCGACGCGATTGAACTGGGCAACGCGGACGGCAGTTTGCTGATTGAGTCGGTGCGTTATGAAACAGCCGGAATCGAAATGCCGCCAAAGTATCGATTGGCTGATGCTGAAATCGAAGTGCTCGAGCAGTGGGTTGAAATGGGTGCACCCGATCCACGCATTGGCGGTCAGGTCGTTAAGTCTACGAGCATTGACTGGAACAAGGGAGCTGAGCATTGGTCGTTTCAGCAGCTTGTCACACCAACCGTTCCGACCGTCAAGAACACGCAATGGCCACGGGCAGATTTAGATCGGTTTGTGCTCGCGAAAATCGAAGCCGCGCAAATCGCACCTGCTCCTGATGCGGATCGATTCACCTTGATCCGCCGCGTCACGTTGGACTTGACTGGATTGCCGCCAACGGTGGATGAGGTCGGCGAGTTTCGACGTGACGAGGGAACCGATGATGAAGCACTCGCCCGCGTCGTCGATCGTCTGCTCGCCTCGCCCGCCTTTGGTGAACGTTGGGGACGGCACTGGCTCGACGTGGCTCGTTACGCCGACTCAGTAGGCAAAACTCGAAATGTTCCCTTCCCACATGCCTGGCGATATCGCAATTACGTGATTGATTCGTTCAACGCTGACAAACCTTACAGCCTGTTCATTGCCGAACAGATCGCTGGCGATTTGTTGAAAGCAAAAGACGACCAAGATCGTGAACAGAAATTGATAGCGACGGGGCTGCTTGCGCTTGGTTCCATGGACCTCAACGAACGCGATCAAGACCAATTTAGTCTTGACCGGATCGACGATCAAATGGACACGGTCGGACGGGCGATCATGGGTTTAACCTTGGGATGTGCGCGATGTCATGATCACAAGTTTGATCCGATCGCACAAACCGACTACTACGCGTTAGCAGGAATTTTTGCGAGCACGAAAACGCTCAGCGGACAACGCAATCGACAAGGTGGCAACAAGAATTATTACCATCCCAGTCTCTTGATGCGGCTCGACGCAACGCCAACCTCAACGACGAATCAAGAACAGGATAGTGTCAAGCGTTCTAGCAATCAGGACGAGATTGATGCATTGAAAAGTCGCATCGTGAACCTGCAGGCGGGCATGAAGAGTAAGCTCAATCAACAGGTTCGGCAGCAACGCCGCGCGACACTTGCTGAATATCGCAAACGGCTCGCCGTGCTTGTGAAAGACAATACGACGACGAAGCAGAGACGCAAAGTCCAGGAAGCGGCACCGGAAGACATCGATCCTTCAGCGGTATTGGCGATGGCGGCGACCGAAGGCAAGATCATGGACCTCGCGCTCCGCGTGCGCGGTGAACCCGATCTCAAGGGCGACATCGTTCCGCGTGCCTTTCCAGTCATCTTCAAGAACACTTCGCCTCCAACGCTGAGTGACGAAGCCAGTGGTCGACTGGAATTGGCCCGGTGGCTCGCTTCCAATCAACACCCACTGACTTCACGGGTGATGGTCAATCGTGTCTGGGCTCACTTAATGGGGCGTGGGATTGTTGACACCGTGGACAACTTCGGTGCATCTGGAGCGATGCCATCGCACCCCGAATTGCTAGACCATTTGTCGGTTGGTTTCATTCGCAGTGGTTGGTCGGTAAAGAATTTGATTCGTGCGATCGTGCTCAGCCGCACTTACCGGTTAAGCGGACAACACATCGAAGCCAACGCCGTTGTCGATCAAGACAATCACTTGCACTGGCGAGCAAACTTGCGGCGTCTCGAAGCCGAGGCGATCCGCGATTCGCTACTCGCTGCGGGTGGCGTCCTGCAGACTGAACGGCCTGAGGGTGGGCCATTGAATTCCTCCTATAACGTGGATCTTTCAAAGGCTAACAACAAAAAGAAGGGCGGTAAGGTGACGGATCCCATCACGGAACCGATGCGGAGTGTTTACTTGCCGGTTTATCGCTCGAAGCTGTTGGATATGTTCACTGTGTTCGATTTTGCAGAACCAGATCAAGTCAACGGGCAGCGGGATGTGACGACGGTGCCACCGCAGGCCTTGTTCATGCTGAACAATCCGTTTGTGATTGATGTTTCCAAACGTGCCGCCCAGAGAATCATGGCTCAAGATCTGGAGGACGAAGAGACTCGCATTCGTTACGCCTACGCGTACACCTTGTGCCGTTATCCCACCCAATCGGAAACGCAACGAGCGCTCGCGTTTCTGCAATCCGGTGAAGATCGGTTGAGCAGTTGGTCGGCGCTAACGCAAGCGATCTACTCTTCTGCTGAATTTCGTTATGTGAGGTAACGCGTCACCGTAGATTTCATCGCTGCTAAAACTCTTGAGGAGTTTCGCTACAGATTTATCATGCCTTCGGCACTACTCGATTACAAAACCATGAGCCTACCATGAACCTATGTCATAACACATTCACTCCGCTCACGCGTCGCGACGTACTGCAGCAAACCGCAGCCGGATTCGGGTGGCTGGCTTTCGCAGCCATGAACGCTCAGTTGATGAACACGCCAGCGAGCGCGGCGAGCGACTACCAATCGCCGTTGGCTCCGAAGCCACCCCATTTTGCGGGTGCGGCCAAACGGGTGATTTTCTTGTTTATGCAGGGTGGCCCCAGTCATCTCGATACGTTCGATTGGAAACCCGAGCTGAAGACAGCCGCAGGCAAGACCGCAAGCGATTCATCGGGCAAGAACACTCGCAATGGGAAGCTCTTGGCACCGCAGTTCAAGTTCATTCCGCAAGGTGATAGCGGTTTGCCGATTAGCGAGTTGTTCCCACAGCTCAGTCGTCATGCGGATGATCTTTGCCTACTCAACGGGATGCACACCTCTAACGCGGCGCATCCGCAAGCGACAATTGCGCTGCACACCGGCAGTATCAACTTCGTGCGTCCTTCGTTGGGTTCATGGGTGACCTATGGGCTGGGGTCGGAGAGCCAGGAATTGCCTGGATTCATCACAATCAATCCCGTTAATTTGGGCGGCGCTCAGAACTACGGATCATCGTTCTTGCCTGCATCCTATCAAGGCACACGCATCGACTTAGCCGTGGGCGGGATTCCAGATATCCGTAACCGGCATCTCAGCAACGCTCGGCAGCGCTCGCAGATTGATTTGATTCAAGAAATGAATCGTGAGCTGATGGATCGGCATCCAGGCAACCCCGAACTTGACGGCGTGATTCAATCATTTGAGTTGGCGTATCGGATGCAGCGATCGGTGCCGACGGTGCTCGACCTCGAAGCCGAATCGGCGAGTACGATCGAGCGTTACGGGATCGAGGATGAGACGACGAAAACGTTCGGTACCCAGTGCCTGATGGCGCGGCGATTGGCCGAATCCGGTGTCCGCTTTATTCAAGTCAGCAAGGGTGGTTGGGATCAACATAATAGTTTGAAAGCTTCGCTGACGAAGAACTGTAGCGGAATTGATCGACCGATTGCGGCGTTGTTGCAGGACTTGAAAGAACGCGACATGCTCAAAGACACGCTCGTGTTATGGGGCGGCGAGTTCGGTCGCAGTCCGCAGGATCAGGCCAGCAGTGGCGATGGTCGTCGGCACAACAACAAGGGTTACTCCATGTGGATGGCGGGCGGCGGAGTCAAAGGCGGAATGCGATACGGAAGTACCGATGAAACCGGCGGGACGGCCGTCGAAGGCAAAATCGGCACGCATGATTTGCACGCAACCATCCTGCATCTACTCGGTTTTGATCACACGCAGCTCACCTACCGTTATGCTGGTCGTGATTTTCGATTAACTGATGTTTACGGTGACGTGGCCAAAGCCATCCTCGCGTAAGTCGATCTGAAATCGCATGAATCGATACGTTCGATGTTTTGTCGAACTAAGCCGCCAAGAGCTAAGGCTCCCGCTGGACAATCGCTGCGCTCAGCAAGATCTTCGCCACAATACCGCATCATCGCAATTGAAACTCATGGAGGATGAGGTTGAGCGATTTTCGAACACGAATGGTCGATCTCGGCTCAACCGGTGACGCGAATCATGCGAGCTATCGTGCTGCTCGTTTGGTTGTGAAACTTTCAATCGGTTGCCCCATGATGGATATGTTCCAATCATACTGATTCCACCGTCACTCGCTCACCATTTGCTACCGTTTTGTGGCTTAACGTCGACGAATAAATCACTTGCAAACGGTGTTTTGCAAAATAGCAGGGCTTAGAAGCGAATCACGGCACACGCTTTGCGAAAGCATGCTTCGCACAGCCGATCGTCGACGCTCGACGAAATCGGAATAGTTGCACACTTTCACAAAATGGAACATAACATGAAGACTGCACTTTCACTGCTTACACTCATCGCTGCCCTTACTTTCGTTGGCTGCAACGACAGTGTCTATGATGAACAAGCAGACGTAATCCGGGACGATACTCAACAATACGCAGACGATGTTCGTGAGCGTGCCGACAATCGCGCCGAACAGGTTGAGGATCAATACGAGGTCGCCAAACCAGCGCTTGACGAGCAGGCCGATGCTATCGAAGAGCAAGGCGAACAGCGAGCCGATGCGATCGAGGAGGCTGGTGAACGGCGTGCTGATCAACTCGAAGAACTGGACGACAATGACACCCTAGACAATGACACCCTAGACAATGACACCCTAGACAATGACACCCTAGGCAATGACACCCTAGACAATGACACCCTAGACAATGACACCCTAGAC
>JBGSMN010000015.1:0-11892 GCA_041740155.1 Rhodopirellula sp. | reverse complement strand
ATCGGTATTCACCATGTGAATCTTCGCGCCGGCAAGCAACCGATCGACGTCTTCGGCTTTCGACGAATCACCGCAAAGCAGTCGGTGATCGCCGAGGATCCAAACATCGCCAGGCTGAGTCACTGCTTCGTCGGGCGGCTCCGGCACGTCCTCAGGATCGGTCAGACCTTGGGTGACACCGGGATCGAGAAGTTTGGCGAGTTCGTCGTCGTTGAAACCGAGCAGTTCGCAATCGAAACCCGAGTTTTGCAGTTCGCCGATTTCGATGGGCAGCAAGTCCCAATCCCACTCGGCGTTTTCGCCCGTTCGGTTGTCGGCGATCCGATACGCCTTCACCGCTTCGGGTTCGAGGTCCGTCGCGACGTGCACGGGGACTTCGGTCAGCCCAAGCTTCTTCGCAGCTTTGAACCGCGTGTGTCCGACGATGATGACGCCGCCGGTATCTACAACGATCGGCTGGCGAAACCCGAACTCATTGATTGAGAGGATGACAGCATCAACGGCGTCGTCATTGATGCGAGGGTTGTTTTCGTAAGGCTTGATCCGATCAAGCGACCACATTTCGACCTGCATGGCAGCGTCCTTTCCTAGGAAGAGAGAAATGGAAAGGGTTCGGTCGTTCGGTGGTTGGTTAGATGTTTGGTTGGTTGGGTCGTTGAAAAGTCGATTACTGCTTATCGGTTAGCCGCCCGCTGGCACTTCAAGTTCTTCAGCAAAAGAATGAACGAAGTCACATAAGAATTTCTTCGATCACGTTGCCGGCGACATCGGTGAGTCGGAAGTCTCGGCCGGCGTGTTGATAAGTGAGTTGTTTGTGATCGAGTCCGAGGGTTCGCAGAATCGTGGCATGCATGTCGGCGATTTGCACGGGATTCTCGACGGCTTCGTAACCGTAGTCATCGCTGCGACCGTAACGGATGCCGGGTTTCACTCCGCCACCAGCCATCCACATTGTGAAAGCTTTGGTGTTGTGGTCGCGTCCTTCCTGACCTTCAGCGTAGGGTGTGCGTCCAAACTCGCCGGTCCAAACCACAAGCGTGTCCTCCAGCAAACCACGCTGGTCAAGGTCGACAAGTAAGGCGGCGATCGGTTCATCGACTTCGGAACAGCTTTGCTGTAGCTTGCTGTTGAGGTTGAAGTGATGATCCCAGTTACCATGCGTGATCTCAACAAATCGGACACCCGCCTCGATCATTCGCCGGGCAAGCAAACACTTGCGGCCCATGTCGTCGGCTCGTTCCGATCCGATCCCGTACATTCGCTGGGTCGCTTCGGTTTCCGCA
Source organism: Rhodopirellula sp. (assembly GCA_041740155.1). Taxonomy (GTDB): domain Bacteria; phylum Planctomycetota; class Planctomycetia; order Pirellulales; family Pirellulaceae; genus Rhodopirellula. The sequence goes on along the minus strand of JBGSMN010000015.1, from coordinate 10,609 downwards.
GACAAATCCAGCACCTGCGGCATTTCTTGCTGCATCCGGAACGCGAGTTCGTAGGACTGAATCACGCCCTCGACTTCCGGATTGACCTGATCACGACGCTGCTTTTCTTGGTTGAGCGTTTGAATGAAGTCAAGCTCCGCGCGTTGACGGGTCCGCGATGTTCGGCCTGCCAAATTGGAAACCGTGGCCCCTCGGATCGGACGATCGTTCTGACCAATTCGAGTTCCTTGGTAGATCGCCGGAAGAAACGAACTGCCGTAGTTGGTCGCACCGCCGAAACCGCTTGGCGGGGACAAGCTAACAAAGCCGGGTAGGTTCTGGTTCTCGGTTCCCAAGCCGTAAAGCGTCCAAGCGCCTAAGGATGGGCGGACAAATTGTGCCGTGCCTGTGTGCAGTTTGATGAACGCTTGCGGATGCGCGGGCAAGTCGGTTTGCATCGACGGAATCATGCAAAGCTTGTCGGCATGACCGGCAAGGTTCGGCAGCAATTCGGAGATCCAGTGGCCGCTCTGTCCATGTTGTGCGAACTTCCACTTTGATCCCAATAGCTGCGATCCGGCGCGCGGACCGGGCTTGCCGGAATCCCGATTCAGTTGCGGCTTGTAATCCAACAAGTCCACGTGCGACGGTGCGCCGCTCATGCAAAGAAAGATGACCCGTTTGGCTCGCGGGATCAGCGGCGGCTTTTTGGGTGCAAGTGGTTGTTGATCGTTAGTGAGGCCATCTGCCAACGCGCTCCGGCCGGCGACAGCGGAAAAGGCAAGCCACCCGAATCCACATGCTGTCTTCGACAAGACATCGCGGCGGTTGAGCAACGGTTCAATTCGGGAACAGGTTGTGGGTTTCATCGTGATGGCCTTGGGCTACGAAAAGAACTAGATTCAATCAACAAAACGAAACTCAGCCGAACCAAAGAGTCCTCGCGCTAGGCTGGTCCAAGCGGACCGAGGCGCGTCGATTTGCTGAATCAGTGTTCTTGCCGCGGTTGACTCGCGTTCTGATGGATCTCGATTGAGAACGCTTCTGAACATCGCCCGCAATCTCGACTCGAACGAATCAAGCGAGGTACGACCAGCGTGCTTTTTCAAAACATCGTCGGCCAACGCCTGCGACTGCTTTTCGATAAAGTCGCTGTTCAATAAAAACAGTGCTTGAGCGGGAACGTTGGTCGCGTCGCGAGAGCCATCGCTGACCGATGCATTCGTCGGATCGAATACCGCCAGCACGTCCGGTTCGACACTGCGAGTCGCTGGCAGGTAGATCGAACGGTAGCGATCATCAGCGGACGCAATTTCGTCCAGCGTTACCGCTTGAAAACGCAAACCTCCGATCGGTCCATCGCCAGCCCGGCCGATCAACGACGCCGGTGTGGGTTGCAAGTTCAGTTGGCCCGAAGCTGCCAAGACCGCATCTCGCAACTCTTCGGCTTCGAGTCGGCGTGATGAGTGCCGCCACAACATCGCGTTGCTTGGGTCGGCCGCAAAGCAATCGTCGTCGTGAGTCGACGAGAGGCGATAAACACGACTGGTGGTGATCTCGCGAATGAGCTGTTTGATTGACCATCCGTTGTCGACGAATTGGTTCGCGAGATGATCGAGCAACTCGGGATGCGAAGGCTGATCGCCGGTCGTACCGAAGTTGTCAACGGTCGCGACGAGTCCGCGTCCGAACAGCCAGTGCCAGACACGGTTGACGATCACTCTTGCCGTCAACGTATTGCGTTTTGAAACGAGCGCGTCCGCCAACTCCAGTCTGCCACTGCCGCTGCGAATCGCGATGTCACGTCCTGAACCGAGCAGTGCAGGTACACCGCGTGGAACGGGATCGCTAGCGTTGTCGATGTTTCCTCGCAAAAATAACGGACTGTCGCCAATCTGTTGAAAGCCACTCGATCGCACTCTTCCGTTTTGCGATGACGTCATTGGTTGAGCGAATGGATTCGACTGAACTTGGCTGCCATTTTGTAGCGGCGGGTGCTGCCGATTCATTCCGTCGCCGCGACGATCTTGCATTCCACCAGTACCTTGCATTCCATTGGGCCCTCGCATTTCACCAGGACCACGTGGCCGGCGGCCTTGAGTTGGTCGCGTCATCCGATCATCACCTTGGCTACCCGCTCCTCGCGGACCACCAGGTCCACGGGTTGCGGGCGCAGTCACTGGACGATCGCCAACACCCATCGCCAAAGGCTTTGCCGAGCCGTCTTCGTCAACCACGCTCAGCTCAAACTCCAACTGTGAAATTTGCGTATTGATCCGAACCAAATCAAAATCGGTCAGTCCATCCGTGGCGCGGCCACCGCCTGCTCGTTGACGCCGTGCAGAACTCTGCTGCTCTTGAAGTCGAGCAAGCTTGGATTGCATTTGCCGGATTTCGCTCGCACTGATTCCCTCGCCAACGATCGGCAAGCCTGCTGCCTTTGGCAACTCAATCAACTCAGCTCGGTTGCGACCTCCAACCGCGCCGGCCGTCCCGAACTTGGTTTCCGTGGACAAGAAAATCCCGGCCAGCGACGTGTAGTCTTTTTGCGATACCGGATCGAAACGGTGATCGTGACAGCGAGCACACGAGACCGTCATGCCCAGAAACGCTTGCGTGACGGTTCCGATTTGGTCGTCCGCCAGATCGACAGCAAACTGTTTTGGATTGCGTTCGTTGATCGGGTTTTCTCCGATCGCCAAGAAGCCTGTGGCGGTCAATTGCTCCGCACGCTTTGACGCATCGCTGGCGTCGAGCAAATCGCCAGCGATCTGTTCACGAACAAACCGGTCGAACGGTTTGTCTTGGTGGAACGACTCGATGACGTAGTCACGGTATCGCCAAGCATGCGGATAAACCAAGTTGACATCTTTGCCAGAAGACTCGGCGTAGCGAGCCACGTCCAGCCAGTGTCGTCCCCATCGCTCGGCGTATTCGTGCGAGTCGAGCAACCAATCAGTGACACGCTGGATCAGTGCATCACGAAGTTCCGGCTTGTCGTTCCAATGCTTTACAAAGAATGCGACTTCCTCTTCTTTCGGTGGCAAGCCAGTGAGATCAAAACGCAACCGCCGGATCAGAGTCGTCGGGTCTGCATCCGCGACCGGCGACAAATCGGCTGACGCCCACCCCGCCACGATGAACCGGTCGATGTCGGTCTTGGGCCACGCGGCATGCTCGGTCGCAGCCGTTTCGGAAACTTTGCCGTGCCCGATCGGCTGGAACGCCCACCAGTCTTTGGCATCGCTCGTGTCGTGTTGTGCGACGACTTTGGATGAACCGTCTCGCGGGTCTGGTGCTCCCATCCGGACCCAGGTTTCAAAGTCGCGAATCACGTCGTCGGGCAACTTGTCGCCATCGGTCGGCATCGCTAACTCTTCGCTCGCGTGCCGGATCGCGGAAATCAACAGACTCGCCTGCAAACGTCCCGGCGTGATCGCTGGTCCAGAATGACCACCTCGGCGAATGCCTTCCCGAGTATCCAGCAACAAGCCGCCATGGTTCTCGTCAGCCGCTTCGCTATGGCATGCGTAGCAATGTCGTACCAGCACAGGCCGAATCTTCGTTTCAAAGAAATCGACTTCGGTGCGAGACAATGCGTCTTGACCACTGGCAATGCCCGCTAATGCCACCAGGAAGATGCCAATGGTAAATCTGAACGCAGCCGCTGAGTTTGCGGAGGACTTTCGTTCGGATGATTCATTCATGAAAGCAAGCATCGTTCAATTCTCCAGTGAACCATCAACCACGACACGAACCTGATCGGCAAAGACCCCAAAAGCAGCCAGATCTAATTTGACCGTTCGACGATCTTCACTCAGCGAGACAACGTCATCACGCGGTGTTCCATTCAGCTCCAGCGCACGTCCTTTCTGTGGCACCTGACCGGCTCGGACGGAAAAACGCCCATCGGAAGATCGCAAAGAACTGCCAGTAACAATCAACCCCAAAACGTTTTGGTCGAAAGTGATTTCACCAACGATGCGTTTGAGTTGTTCAGAGTCAGGAAGCTTCGTCTCGACACGCGACGTAGTATCGCCTCGCTCCAGTGGACGGAACTGTAACAGGAAACTTTTCACGCGAGTCCCCACCGGCAGTACATCAGCGGACAGTTCGCTGGCTGCTCGGTGTTCCCCGGATGTTGTAATGTCGACTGAAAGCGGTCGATCGAGTGTTTGCGGATAACCTTCCGGAAAAACGAAAATCTCGGTATTACTCTGCACCAATCCCATCGGCCGAGGCCACGGCGGAGCAAAGCGGAAGGCTCCGCTGGATCCGGCGATGCCAGAAGCGATCGGCCAAACTTTCTCGTACGGTGTCTCGTCAAACTCGATCGACTCTACGCTTGTTGCTTTGCCGACACGAACGGCTTGCCCCTCTTTGATCGACAGTTTTTCGTTTTGACCATCGCGTTGAACTTCAACTTCACCGTCAAACACCAAAACCTCGGCAGTTCCATCGCGATCGACTTCGACACCAAAAACGGTGCCCAGATCAACGACCTCGGCGGCCGGCGTATCCACCTGGAAACCTTCAGCCCCCGGCGGAACCGTTGCGCTCAACAAACCGGCGTGCAACCGTGTTCGTCCGAGTGAAATTAATTCGTAGTGGGCCGGGCCTTGCAGAGTTACTTCAACACCATCCCCAAAATGCAAGCGAAGTAATCCCGACTTCAGTTCAATCGTATCGGCGGCAAGTCGATCACCAACGTTGAAGGATCCGATCGCATTCTCCGCAGCAGCCACAAACGCAAATGCTAACTTTGGTTGCGGTTGGTCAATGGACTCACGCAATACCACTTCCGTCGCTTCGTCGTTGCTGCGGATCGCCAACCAACCCAAGGCGATTAACAGACAAGCGGCGAGACTCGCCACAATAGAGGTAACCTGTTTCCAGGACCGGTCGTGATCACGCACCGGTTTGGTCACAGCGACTCTCGCAGCCGACTCGATGAAGAGGCTTGAAGCCACTTCACACAGCATCTGTTCTCTCTCGTTGGCTTCGACAAAGTGCTGCATCCGCTGCGGATCCTCGCGAAGCCACTGCATCAATTCGCGCTGGCCATCCTCGTCAAGCGAACCGTCGCACCAATCTTCGATTAGGTTTTCAGCTTCGGGATTCACGCGGAACCTCCCAGCCGTGCCTGTTGTCGCTTCACGCATTTCTCCAGGACGTCTCGCGTTCGTTTCAAAATGGCTCTCACATTCGCCGCAGTTAGCTGCAACTCGACAGCAATGTCAGCTGACGTTCGCCCGCCGGAGTAGCGAAGTTCGATGATTCTTCGCGATCGCCCCTTCAGCTCGCCAACGCACCTGCGAAGCGCTTCCGCATCGTCCGATACCCGCGGTTCGATGCTGGCCCACGCCTCGGTATATTGATCGAGCAAATCCGAGTCGTGCACCAACCGACTGCGAGCCACATCGCGGCGATGACTCAAAATTTCAAACTTTGCGATCCCCAAAGCCCAAGCCAAGAACGGCCTTGATTCGTCGAACTCCGAAAACTTCCGCAACAAAGTGATCGACGTCTCTTGCATGACATCGGCAGCGGCCCAAGGCTCACCGATCAACGAAGCCACGTACCGTCCAACGGATGGCTGCGCACTCGTCCACAGCCGGGTGAATCGAACTTGTTGACCTTCGTCGAGCATAAGAATTTCCTTCCAAAGTTTTTCGTTGGTACCCTGAATCTCCGTTGAGATCCCATAGTGTGACAAGATTCCGAAAAGTTTTGTCAAATCCCACAAGAGTCGAAGATGGGAACGAACCACTCATTTGTGCAGCGGCGTTTTCGTTCGGACAAGCAAAACAAACTGTGTCTAATACCGCTGCTGTTCCCGCGGCCCTCTTTGGAGAATGCATTTTCCTCGGAGGACCCATTCGTCCTCGCCGGTCGGCTTCCTTGGCCCACGCGGCTGCGCACGTTTGGCCGCTTGATGCAGGCCATCGTATTTTTGAATTTGACGATTCGTCGTGTTTGAACCACGACTGGCACAACCTTCACGGCGCGAACCGATCTTGCTTGCTGCATGTCTTGCGGGCGGTTATTCTGACGCCATGAAAAGCACCCTAAAAACCTTCGTGTTGTCACTGTCATTTGCCGTGATGCTCCATTCTCAATCAGCTGGCGATGACCTCGTATTGAATTTGCGTAGCCGCGAGCTTGCAGAGAGCGAACCCAAATTAGAAACTGTCGCATGGAAACCTGAAAACACGGCGTTAATCATCTGCGACATGTGGGATGATCATTGGTGCAAATCTGCCTCACGAAGAGTTGAAGAGATGGCGCCTGCTCTGAACGAGACCGTCAACGCCGCCAGGCAGCAGGGCGTCTTCATCATCCACGCGCCCAGCAGCGTCGTAAATTTCTACGTTGACAGTCCACAACGCAAACTGGCTCAAGCAGCGCCATTCGCCAAACCACCGATCCCACTTGCGAACGCACAGCGGTGGGGCACAGCGTGGTGCTGGACGGATGCGAAGCACGAAGGCGTCTTGCCCATTGACGACTCGGACATGGGATGCAGCTGCCGGGGTGAGAAATGCGAAATTCGCGAAGCCTGGAGCCGACAAAACAAGTTGATCGAGATCGTCGATGGCGATGCGATCACAGATGATGGCCAAGAAGCTTTCAATTTGTTAGCGGAACGAAACATTGAAAACGTCATTCTCTGCGGTGTGCACCTGAACATGTGCGTCCTGGGACGCCCCTTCGCCATCCGTCAGATGGTCAAGCTTGGTAAGAACGTCGCGTTGATGCGGGACATGACCGACACCATGTACAATCCCGAACGACCTCCTGGAGTGGATCACTTCACCGGCACGGATCTAGTCGTCGAACATGTGGAGACCTACTGGTGCCCCTCTTTCACGAGCACCGACATCACTGACGAACCAGCATTTGTTTTCGCGGAAGATCAACGAACCGGCGTTGAGCGTCAGTAATAAGTTCTCGATGGGTAGGCAAACCAGGGCGGTTGGGTGTTGGCTCAAGGAATCGGCAATGAGAGCGGAGGGTTGGCAATCTTTGCTCCACCGGGTTTGAGAATTGGAATCTGTCACCGGGAATCTGTCACCGAGCCCCCTCGAACGCACAAATGCGTATCGCGAGGGTATGAGCGTGACAGGGGGACAGATAGGAAAAGAGAGAGTTTTTTTGTTGTTATTTACAGGGTTTTCGCTCGAAAAAATCTGTCTCTAATCTGTCACTTTTGGGGGTGACAGATTGGGACAGATTTCAGCTTAAACGTGTTTTGGGACACCGAAATCGGTCTTAACTGTCACTTGGCGGGGACGGATTGGGACAGATTGGTGACGGATTAGTCGAGAGTGATCTGATAGCCTTTCGCGGGCTTGGTTTTGGATTCGATCCAGACCAATTTTATCTGCTCTTGTTGAACGAGGGTGTCGACGACTTGATCGAATTCGTTGGACTTCATCTTCATGGTCCGCATGATCTGGCGACGACTGATCACGCCGGAGCTTTCGTCTTGAAGACGTTTCATGAACTTCAAGCACTCTTTGTGAAACGGGTTCTCGGCGACATGCACGGAGGCGAGATAGAGATGTCGGCGGGTTTGGTGCAGTGAGAACTCGCTGGCCCAGCGAACGGTATCGAGCGTGATCTTGGGTTCGAGGTGGTTCAGGCTGACCGCATAGATCAAAGCGAGCTTTTTGGCGTGCTCGCATGTTCGACTCCACGCGGCACGAGCGACCTCGTCGCCGGCATCATCAGCTTTGTCGTATTCGACTTCGGTTTGCAGACGTAGATCCGTGATCGCGGTTTCGGCTTCGGGCGTCAGCGGCACGCGCAGTGGTTTCGGGTGGAGGTCCATGAAGTTGCCGCCTCCGGGATGGAAGTCCGCCCACCATTTTGCGATGTCAAGAATCTCATCGGGCAGGTCGCGGGCCGAGCCAGGCGTCTGGCCTTTGCCACGTTTGCCAACGTCAATGATGTTGAGCCGCGCGAAGAATCCGTTGGTGAGCATTCGCTGCGACAACGATTCGTAGAAATACTTTGGCGTCGCGGTTCCGAACAACGTCAGGTGCGGTTGGTCGACGTAGCCGGCTTCTTTTTGGTTGGCTTTCACCCGCAGCGGATAAAAGTCGCCGGCGGAGGTATAGAGCGTCAGCAGGATGTTCGGGATCGACTCGCGACTGCTATCGCGGTCAAGGTTGATCTGGCGCAGCACGCCATCCATCTCATCGTTTTGAAACAACATCTTGCTACTGCGGGCGAGCGCGTCTTGGATGCCTTCGCCAGACGCGAACTTGTCGCCGAGTGACTGCGACTCGCCGATCTGAAACAGGATCTGTGAGTTGACTTTGCGCGGAAATTCTTTGCCCGTGCCGCTGCCAGCGAGAGCGAGCAGGTAGATATTCGTTCGCAGATCACCTGAAGTGCATACCTTTCGACCAGCGAGAAACGATTGCAACGCCATCGCGCCGCAGAATGCCAAGCCGATATTCGGATAGGGAGCGTTCGCGAGCGTGAAGTCCATGACACGACGAACGAAACCGGGCACGTCGAACAATCGCTCGGGAATCTGTCCGGGGTCGGGTGTTGTTTCGGCTGGCGGTGGTTGAGTAGCAACCACGGGTTGAGCACCTCCGACCATGAATTGGCTTAGGTCGATATCTTTGTCGGCATACTCGATTGGACAATCGTCGCGAAGCCAGCCAAATGGGCGTTCGTGCGGTTTGGTTGCAGCTTGGTTGACTTTGTGTTGCAGTTCCTTGTCGGACCATGGTGGAGTGCAGCGCGGGTTGTAGTAGTTGGTCAGAATCCCGAGCGACTCTGCCGGATCGAGGCCGAACCCGTGAACGAGCGCCGTCGCGACCGCATAAGTTTGCGAGTGACCGCCACTGCCGGCGATCGCTGGCGGCATAGCGTTAACGTAGGCAATCGCCCGCGATTCGACATCGTTGCTTGTTGATAATCGCGGAGTTTCAAAGGCGATCCTCCCGACGCTCGTCCAGCTATCGCTTCCAAGGCGCACTCGAAGAGCCTGGAGTCTTGAGTCCGGAGTCTGCAGCGTTTGCCTCCAGACTCTTCGCTCCAGACTCCCGTCTGCTGTATCCCTTGATCTCGTTTTGCAATTCGCCGGTGTCGTTGCGGCGTTTCAAACGGACGTGGATCATGCACGGCAGGTTGTGGAGGTCCGTCGAGTCGGTGGGTACCAAGACGCCGACCGACCGACAGATCGCCGACAACTCGCGACGAGCGATTTCGACCGCCGTCGCGTTGGGGTTTTCGAGGTTGAGCCGCACCCAGTCGAACACATTCAGGCCGACATTGAAGCCGGCGCACCGACCAACGCGGACGGCACCCTCAGCGTCGTCGCGTACGCCGCATGGCTTTTGCAGGAGAAACACCGTGGCGATTGACCCACTCAAAATGCGTCCGAGCGAATGCTGCCGAACGCTCAATAGCACGCCGCTGGGCACCGTGCTGACGGATCGGCAGTTGTATCGCTACCGAACCGAGCCCGGCGTGCTGATCGGCGACGGAACTCATGTCGATCTTCTCCGTTTCACCGCTTGGCTGATCGACAAGCGGCATGCTCCAAAACCGCCGGTTGATGACGATCCGTATGCCAAGGTCAAAGAGAAGGCCCGCGCTCGTAACGCCGCAGTTGCCTTGGCCGGTCGGGATATCGGCGATCTACCAACCGTCGAAGATCCTGAACGCAAAGCCAAGGCCGCCGGCAGCTTTCGTTTCTTTTGCGAAGCGTATTTCAAACTCACGTTCCATCTTTCGTGGTCGCCGGACCACTTGAAAGTGATGCGAAAGATCGAAGAGGCTGTTGTTCGCGGCGGTCTGTTTTCGCTCGCGATGGCTCGCGGAAGCGGGAAAAGCTCGCTGGCCGAGGTCGCTTGCATTTGGGCGGTGCTCAATGGCTATCGCGACTTCGTCTGTTTGATCGGCAGCGACGAAGGCCACGCCTGCGACATGCTCGATTCGATCAAGACGGAACTCGATGCGAACGAGAAATTGCTGGCGGACTACCCGGAGGTCTGCTTCCCCATCCAAGCGTTGGACGGCATCTCGAATCGCGCCAACGGCCAACTCTACCAGGGCAAACGAACGCAGATCGGGTGGACGGCCAAAGAGGTTGTGCTGCCAACAATTGCCGGCAGCAAGGCCAGTGGTGCGATCATCAAGGTTGCCGGCCTGACGGGACGCATCCGCGGCATGAAGTTCAAACGGCCTGATGGTAAGACCGTTCGGCCTTCGTTGGTCGTATTGGACGATCCCCAAACGGACGAATCGGCACGTTCGCTTTCTCAGTGTGCAAACCGCGAAGCGATCCTCGCCGGCGCGGTGCTGGGACTCGCCGGCCCAGGCAAAAAGATCTCCGGAATCATGCCATGCACCGTCATCCGTCCCGGCGACATGGCCGACAGCATTTTGGATCGCGACAAACACCCGGAATGGAATGGCGAACGCACTCGCATGGTCGATTCGTTCCCGACCAACGAAACGCTATGGGAACGCTACGCCGAGATTCGTAGCGAAGGATTCCGTGCGGGCGATGGCGGCGAAGCCGGCACTGAGTTCTATCGCCAAAATCAAATCGAGATGGATGCCGGCGCGGCTGTATCGTGGAAGGAACGGTTCAATGAGGACG
>JBGSMN010000039.1:0-1876 GCA_041740155.1 Rhodopirellula sp. | reverse complement strand
TTGTAAATGCCGGTCCTATCGAGCCTTTCTGACCCTCCTAACAGCACTATCGCCGGGAAGGGTCCTTTCCCGTTTGGAAGTGTGAGGGTACCCGAGAGTGAGTCGCCCGCCGCCCCAGGAAAGGAAATATCTTTAATCTGGGACTGAGTTTCTGCTGCCCCAGCGTTCGCAACAAAACTACCGAGCAACAGCATATACCTACAAAACTGTTTCATGGGGATTTCCTCTTCAGGATTGCCTGCATGTGACTTGCCCGCCTGGAGTCTGGTGGAAGCTAATATAACTGACTTGATAACGCATTCGCTGATGTCCCTTGATTCTTGGCCTGAAAATGAGAAAACCAAAACCTGCGTCGGTTTCATCGACCGGAGCATCAATCCGGTGTCGACCACTGGAGCAAGCCAATACTGACCTCCAAAATGCCACGAAAGAGTCCACGTACTGTATCTTCGTAAGACTATGGCTGTGTCAACAACTCGAACTCAAGATTTTTTTCATCGCGACGAACCGTAACCTGCACCACATCACCGGGGTGGAACGTTTCGAGCCCGTACACAATTAGCTCGGTTTCTGACTTCAGATCGCTGCGGTCACCGAATTTGACGACGATGTCTCCTGGCTTGAAACCAGCCTTCTTTGCGACCGTGTGCGCTCCATACTGGCCAACATGCTTGACACGCAGCGCCATACTGTCATCGCTGAGTCCGAGTTGCAAACGATCTTCGTCCGAAACATTTCTCAACACCATGCCGCCGGTCGTCATTCGACGCAGTCCCCAAGTCGACACACGCCACGAGAGATCTGCAGCCCTTCGCCAACCTGCGGGCAGTCTGATCGCTACCGTTTGCTCGGCATTGTCGCGAACCACGGTACAAGTGATATTTGCCCCTGCGGGACTTGTGCGATGGAGGAACCACTGCAAGTCGGCAATGGAGAGCAGCGGTTGCCCATCCAGTTCTTTGATCAGGTCGCCTGATTGCAATCCTGCGTGCTCTGCTGCGGATTCGGGGGCTACAGACTTCACCAAAGCGCTGTCGCGCGGATCGAATGTTAGACCGATGATCTTGGGATGTGGGTAAGGGAACAGAACCGTTTCCGGAATTGGCCTGTTCTGGAGGCGATAAAAATCACGCTGTGCGTCTCCGATCTGGTGACAGTGAATACAGCTTTTGACGATTTCCCCGGACGTGGCAAGCTGTTCGGTGTACCTTTCACTCAGTGACGGGTACTTCTCCGGCGAAGCAAACTCAAGCGGCTTGCCAACCTTTGCAGCAAGCTCCAGCTTGTTGGCAGGGTACTCGGCATGCAATTCAAGAGCACCTTCGAGCGCGCGGGCAAGCCCCTCCAACGATACGTCGCCAACCCACTCCGTTTGATGCGATCGCGTGCCAAAGCGACCATAAATAGTGCCGTCGACGTTCAACATGAACACCGCAAACGATTGGTCAAAGTCGTACTGGAATAGGTTTAAGTCCAGCCCATTAGTCGAGACCAATCGAACTCGAACAAACTCTTCCAACAGCGGTCGCAGGACAGGGTCTTCGTCAACCAAGTGATCATCGAGCTTGACGCATTCCTCACAGGGAATACATCGCAGCACGACCACGATTGGTTTGCCACTCTCAGCTGCTTCAGCACGCGCTGCTTGCCAATCGTTATAGATCCAAAACCCTTCGCCTTCGACACGCTTGCGATCGTCGCGAACCTTATCTTCTCGAGACTGAGCAAAACTCGTTGGAGATGGCAGTCAGAAAGGGGACCAGGGTGGCAGCCGAAAAGTTTATTTTGGCAGTCAGAAAGGGGACCACTTGAGTCCAGTTGTCTTTGACTAACTTTTCTTCGTTTTTCTCAGAACTAGCTGCTGGATTTTGATCGC
>JBGSMN010000450.1:0-8165 GCA_041740155.1 Rhodopirellula sp. | reverse complement strand
ACCGCTTGGGCGAGTCACTATCGACGCACCATCGACTCGGTTATCCCTTAGTCGGTTGGTTCCCACCAGAGCCGACCTCCGTTTCACCGAGCATCAACATGCTACTCAAAATCACATCGAACACCACTCGCCATGCCTGGAAAAATCCCGGGGGTTTGGGGGCTGGCCCCCAAGTACGCGCTACCTCGCAAAATGGGATTCGGAAATCTTTTTCCGAATCGGTATTGACCAAAAGTAAGACCGTCGCTGTCCCCAGGTTTCCCTTGAAATGAAATCCCAGATAGCAGCAAACGCTTCTCGGATCTTTTCGCCCACGTTGATAACGATCGTCAACACGGCATCCAACCCATCACGCATGATGCTGTAGAAGTTCTCAGTGAACCATGTCGCGTAAGCAGGCAACGCCACCGTGAGGAGGTGTTCAAGCTCTGCCCGCATGGTTTCAAACGACAACAAAACACTGTCGATCGCTGCCGAACCGATCGAAATAATGTTGCCCCAGAGCACTTCATAAAACGTGAAGAATCCAATCCCCGCGTTCACGACAGTCTCAATAGCCGCTCGGATCGTGTCACCCCAAAACAATCGGCACTCTTGCAGACGTTCGCATCCGACATGCAGGCGCTCACGGGTGTCGGTGACGAGGTATCGTTGGGGTTGATGCGCCAAGCGTCAATATTGGGTGTCAATGGCGAGCAGCTCGATGACGTTACCAGGGCCGCTATTGGGCTTGCTGAGGCGACCGGAAAAAGTCTGGATGAATCATTGAAGATTGCGACCAATGCTCTACAAGGCGAGTTTGGAGCGTTGGGTGGCAGCGCCGACGCACCAGCGCTTGATGCCGTTTCTCTTCAGGGTCTCGCTGCTTGGTCAAATGGATCTCGACATCCTCACCAAACCGCCGAATCATCCGGGCGTCAATGACATCGCTTTTTTCTAAATAGCCATGTCCCTTTGCGAAATCACGAACTTGGCGTGGATTGAGAGTAATTAGTTTTCAAAGTTAGGTCTCATCCTAGTGAATACGATCTAGCCGCAGGCGGCCGATCTAGCGACGGTTCGGGTTCAAAACAAACTGCCGCGCGAGTCAAGCTATCCCACGGTGTCAAAGCGACCTAGGGGCAAATACGATCTACGCGGCAGTGCCTCGCAACGGCTGTCCAACGTCATCGCTACGCTCTTACGTTGTTCTAACACGAAGTAATCAACTCAACGTTTTTGGGACTATCAGCATAACGTACAAAGTTCAGTCTCCGTGCTTCGAGTTCCTTGTCGAGATCATCCAACAGGATGTTGGCTTATAAGGGCGAAAGCGGACCACCTTGCATGGTTCCCTCGGCGGAGGGTTGGAGCAGACCATCGACCATCATGCCTGCACGCAAATAGCGACCGATCAACTTGAGCAATCTCCAATCGTGGACTTTGCGAGACACGCGCGCCATTAAGACGTCGTGCTGAACTCGATCGAAAAATTTCGATAAGTCCATGTCCACGCATCGGCGATATCCGCTGCGAATCGTACCTGATGCTAACTGCTGGGGACACGAGTTGGGTCACCCCGATCGCCCCGCGTTTCAGGCCAAGCCTTACTCACGGGTACGTCCACAGCTCTCCCCAAATAAGGGTCGTGGTCTGTCCTGTCCAAGCTCCTCATTTACCTCCGCTCATTCTTCCGGTTTGACTTCGCGGTCAGCAGCCCGCTGAAGCGTCTTGGGTCGCTCCGCGACGGGCCTGGAGTCGTCGGCCTCGTATGAGGTTTCTGTTCGTAACCTGGCAGGTCTTGGCGAGAAGACGTCCAGCACGTTGTTGTTCGCTGGTTTAACGATCATCTTCGCAGGCTTCCTCTCTACGGTCTGTCACCTCGCCGCAGTTGCCCGCCGCTGTAACCGAGGTTTACGAAGACGCCACCGAATCTGATGTTTGGGGAACCATGCTCCGCAATCTACGAGATCGTTTTCGCGAGATTGAAAGGTGTCCGGTGACGTTCTGTTGACCAGCGGGGATTACTTGCTCAGCGATGCTAAGTAGTCTAACAATGAAGCCAGTTCAAAAGTGGTGTACTCGTTGAGCACACCCTTGGGCATCACGGATACTTCTGACGTTTTCCGCAAGTCGATTTCGTGTTTGGCAATCGTCGTTTGCTTGCCCGTTTGGTCGCGGATCGTCACCTGATCGCTGCGTTCGTCTGTCACGTAACCGGTGAACACATCACCGTCGACGGTAAGAATCGTGTTGGTCGCAAAACCTTGGGCGATCGTGCGACTGGGGTCAAGTATCGCGGTCGCGAGATCGGCGCGTTTGTAGGTTTGTGCGATGTTGCCAAGATACGGACCTTTCTGTTCTTCATCTTGAGAGACCGTGTGACAGGCCACACAATTCGCTTTCGTGAACAGGTAGCGTCCCAATTCCACGTTGCCGTGGGACTGCACCGCTGCGGTCAATGCCTCTTCCACCTCCAGGCTGCTGACCTTGGCAGCATCCTTTGGAATCAATGCTTTGAGCTGGAACTCTTCTTCAACCGACCAAGCGAGCTTGGCTGGCTTCGTATCAACGGTGATCACGCTGCCTGGATCGAAGATTGAGGTGCCAAGGTAATAGTGTCGGCGGACGAGATCAGCGGCCACGTTGGATTCAAGTTCACGCAAGGCAGTGCGGAGTACACCGGCGATCTTGTCGGATTCGCTCCAGGGAACGGGTTCGTAGTAGGGACCGCGAGTATCGGGGCGTGTGCCCCAGGAATCTCCTTTCCAGGTGGCCTCTTCATTGTGCAGTCGACATAGCGCCGCTACGATGCCGCGTTTGAGTTGCTCGTCTGCGATCGACAATCTCTCGATCAAGCCATCGACGACTTGCGGTGAGTGCATCATTGCCAGCGCGCTTAGGGCTGCCGCCGAATCGCTGCTTGAATCCAACACTTCAAAACACACCTGCGCGGCACCTCGTGCGGCGAGGCTACGGATCGCAGTATGCACGACAACCGGGTCGCTGTGTGATAACGCGGCAGTGCACTGCGCGTCGCTCGCGTCGGTTTGTAAATGCAATAATAAGTTCCGTGCTGCTGGGCGGCGTGCGATCGCTCGATCGAGTAACTGTTGATGTTCGGGTTTGTCACGACGAATCAATTCACGCTGGGCCGCGATCCGCCTGCGATAGCTCGGTGAGTCCAGTTGTGCGATCAATTCCTTGTCACTTGCGGTTGACCACTTGGGCATGGGCGGCGGTTGAAATTCCGTCGGACGAACACACACGATATAGCCCACACTCGGTCCCTCCCAATCAAACGTTGCCCCTCGCCAACTCGCGCAGTACACGCGACTGTTTCCATCAACATCGGCGTCAGTCGGCCGTGTCATTTTGATGAAGGACTCCGGTGCAGTGGTTTCTTGGTAGGTCGCTCCGCTGCGCGCGACGGTGTGACGAAACAACGATCCCGTGCCCCAATCGGCTGTGAAGGGTGCGTTGTTCCAATCGCCCATCCCAGGTTCGTCGATGTACACCGCACCGCAGCCCGACCCGCCTCCGTAATCGGCCAACGGTTGCACGCATTCATCGTTGAAGTTTTTATACAACCGTGGGTATCCATGGTCTTCGCCGCCGGTGAAGTGATGCAAACGCACGTCCCAACCGCCACCGTCATTGGTATTGTCGCGCGCAAACATTTCCATCTCGGGGCTGATCGCGACTTCGAGTATGTTTCGAGTGCCGGTTGAATAGACTTGCAAGTCCGAACCGTCGGGGCGAACGCGAATCACACCGCCACCACGATGCGTGAGTTTCGTCCCGTCGCTACCCTCGGCTTCGAGAAACCCGAAGTCGCCGCCGGCGATATACAGCCATCCATCAGACCCGAGGCTCATGCCGTTGGTGGTGTGGTCGGCGGGGCGATCGGCGTAATCAAACGCCAGGTTTTTGACGAGGGTCTGTTGTTCTTCGGCAACGCCATCACCATCACGATCAAAGAACACGCTGAGGTTCGGCGGGTGCATCAAGTACAAACGGTCATGATCCCAGACGAGTCCGCGAGGGGCATCGATTTGGCAAAACACTTTCGTCTCGTCGGCGCGACCATCACCATCGAGATCACGCAATCGAATCACGCGACCACGCTGGGGATTGCGACCGAGCGAACCGTTGCCATCGGAACTGACGTAGAGTGTGCCATCGACGTCCGCCGCGACAAACACGGGATAGTTAACAGCAGGCGGGGCGGCAAAAACGGTCGCGGTAAAACCGTCGGCGACACGCACATCTTTCAAAATCTCGGCTTCCGCCTCAGGCGATAACGCTTCGATGCGTGGGATCGTGTTCCCGCGAGAGCCATACGGATCGGCGGCCAAGGGAACGAACTTGCCTGGTTCCGATTTTTCGTCGGCTGGCCATAATGTGCCGATTCCGTCGCCGGTCAACGCGACCTCCCAGATGCTGCACCAACCACCTGACGAAGATTTTAATCCTGTGATGCGTAAGAACTTTATAGCGGTGGGATTCTTTAACGTTTCTTTGCCGAGATTCGCTTTGGTGTTCTCGGATTGATCCGCAAGCATCGTCCAGTCTTTGCCGTTGACTGAACCTTCGATGCGATACTGATAAACCGTGTCGTTGCTTTCCCATTTGAGTTCGAGATCGCGAATGGTTTGGGGTTGTTCAAATTCAAATTGCAGCCATTGCGGATAGCTCGGGCCATCGGCACAAAATCGTGTATCGTTTTTGCGGTCGATCGCGTGATAGGCGGGGTGTCCGTTCTGCGTGCTTGATGCTGTGACTTTCACTAACGTGGCGTTGTCGGGAATCTTACCCAGGTCGGTGGCGGCGGGAGCTTGATGTTTTTCTTTGTCGATAAACGTTGTTTCGTTTTCACCTTGGTAGGCCGTGAGGTAAACGTCGTTGAGTTTGTCGCAGGACCACAACAACCCACGCGTGACCAGATCGAGATACCTCGGGTCTTGGACCGTTTCGGTATTGTGTCCGATCGTGGTTGAAAAACTCCGTGTGCCTTGCGACTCGTTCGTCCATACCACGATCGCTTGATCGACACGCGGGTTGTCGCCGCCGATCGGTTGTTTGCCGACGGCCAAGGCGTGAGCACCGAAGACTTTCACATTGTTGTAAAGCTCTTCGCGAATTGTGGTCCAACCATTTAGTGGTTTGGTGATCGGATGCTCTTGATCGACAAATTCGATTTTGATTGGTTCTTGCGGCCCGTGACCGCTCGATTGCAAACCCAGGTGCGCAAACCACGCATCGGTACCGGTGCGGAAGCTGTGCATGGCGCAGTGCAGGTGAACGGCGGGGATTTTTTGATGCACGGCGACGATGCGATTGACGAGTGCTTCGTCTTTGATATCGGCAGCACATTCGTCGTGGATGATGACGTCGTAGTTTTCCGCCCAATTGAGTTTGGTGTAGAGCGGCAGTACCGGTGCGGTGGAGGAGTTATCCGTCCAATAAACATCCACGCGGACATTCGCGCGAGCCTGGATGCCGGCCGCGATGGCGGCTTGCTGGTTCGCGTAATCGTGACAACAACCACCGGCGATGAGGAGTGCCCGGAGCGGACGTGCGGAACTTGGTTCCGCAGCGGATGAACGGGCGGCGGGGTTCATGGAATTGCTGATGCTCAGGACGAACATACAGGCGATCGCGACCAAAGTTCGGGTTTTCATGCTGCTGGTGAGATGGAAGGAGGGGAGAGGTAGGCAGAAAGGGCAGGGGCCAGAAGTGCTGGGACGAACAGCGTACTATAATCATTTGCCAGTGATCCATCCGCAAGCGGTGCGTCAGAATCAAGAATTAGGGTTGGTCGTAGTGGATCTTGCGTGTGGGGTCGACATCCGATGCTGGCGTTGAGGTTGTGGATGTTTGCGGGAGCGTTTACGCTAACGCCAACTTGGCCCTGTGGGATTTTGCGTGGTGAACAGCACCCCCTATTTCTCTGAGGGCTTTTTTCGTAGCGACATCCACTTTTTCAGATTTTTCGATACATGGCCGTTCTGATTCAACTCCGCGACGCGTACAAACGTTTTGGTGATCAAATTTTGCTTGACGGAGCCAACGTCAGCCTGACGGACGACGTCAAAATCGGTTTCGTGGGTCGCAACGGGGCCGGGAAATCCACGCTTTTGCGGATTCTGTTAGGTGAGGAAGAGGTCGAAAAAGGCGAGGTCATTCACCATCCGATTTTGCGGATCGGCTACCTCCGCCAACATGATCCGTTTCAGGAAGGCGAGTCGGCACTCGATTTTCTGATGCGTGACAGCGGAGCACCAGAATGGCAGTGCGGGCAGGTCGCGGGCCAGTTTGAACTCAAAGGCGAGTATCTCGAAGGCCCCGTGAAAGCGCTCTCAGGCGGTTGGCAAACACGCGTTAAACTCGCGGCACTTTTGCTACACGAACCCAACCTGTTGATGCTCGACGAACCGACGAACTTCCTCGATTTGAGGACCCAGATTCTGCTCGAACACTTCTTGCGTGATTTCAACAAAGCCGCCTTGATCGTCAGCCACGATCGAGCGTTCCTCAAGGCAACATGCAGCCAAACGTTGGAACTCTCGCAAGGGCAACTGACGATGTTCCCGGGCAAGATCCATGATTTTCTGGATTTTCGCGAAGAGCGTCGTGAGCACGATCGGCGGGTTAACGCGACCGTGATCGCCAAACAGAAACAACTCAAACAGTTCATCGACAAGAACCGCGCGAACGCCTCCACGGCCAGCCAAGCACGCAGTAAAGCCAAGCAGCTCGAAAAATTGCAAACCGTCGAACTGCAAGTCGACGAACCCACCGTTAACATCCGAGCCCCGCGCGTTCAGCCCCGGCAAGGCACAGCGGTACGCTGCGAGAAAATGGCGATCGGTTACCCCGGACACGTCGTTGCCGAAGATATCTCGCTGGAGATTGAACATGGTCAGCGGGCGGCGATCGTCGGTGACAACGGGCAAGGCAAAACGACGATGTTGCGGACGCTCGTGCGATCACTCGAACCGCTCGATGGCAACATGAAATGGGGACACGGGATCGAGATTGGCACCTACGCGCAGCACGTTTACACGACGCTTGATGAACGACAAACGATTCTCGAACACTTGGAGTACGCGTCTGACCCTGACACCACGCGGCAAGAGTTATTGGCGATGGCGGGTGCATTGTTGTTCCGCGATGATGCGATTCAGAAAAAGATCAAAGTACTCAGCGGTGGTGAGCGTGCGCGGGTTTGCATGGCAAGTTTGTTGTTGGGCACCGCGAACGTGCTGGTGCTCGACGAACCGGGTAACCACCTCGATGTGGAGACGGTTGAATCGCTCGCCGAAGCGTTGCGGCTTTACAAAGGAACGGTGATTTTTACCAGTCATGATCGACACTTCATGGCCCGCGTGGCAACGAATGTGATCGAAGTTCGTGATGGACGCGTGCGGAATTACTTCGGTAGTTACGACACGTACTGCGAAGCGGTTGAGAAGGAAGTCTCTGAAGGCGAACGGCAACGCAATGTCGCTGCGGGGAAATCAACCGCTCCCAAAGTTGTAGCAGCCAAGAACAATGCTAAGGACGATCAGCAGCAACAAAAAGAGGGTCGCAAGACGGGCAAAGAACTCAAGAACCTCGAACGCAAGATCGCGAAACTTGATGATGAGAAACGTGAGTTGAACGAGCAGTTACTGAAAGAAACGAATGCCACTTCGGCGGTTCGTTTGCACGATCAGATTAAAGCCATCGAAGTGGAACTCAGCGAAGCGGAAGAAAAGTGGTTGGAGTTGAGTGACTTTTAGAACACGGGCGTCAGTCGATTTTGTCGTTAAAAAAATTGGCGCATAGTCGCGAGAGACGCAGAGGTTCACAACGCCAAGAAACAAAGTGGGATAGGCATCCAGCCTTTTTTCCCCCACATCTTCTTTGGTCGCCATGAGTGATATTATCTAATGATCAAGAAGGTTTGCCGTTCATTCATTCACGCTGGCTCCCCTCGCCCGGCTTCGATGTCGTGCAGTTTTTAAGTCGTTGATTCGTGGGCAGTTACGTTGATTCGCTGCAGGTTATCCAGACGCAGCAGGTTCTGGGCGAGGGGCAGCAAACCTGTCTCCGTCCGGGCGCGGGTGAGTCCGCGTCCGTGAAAGCGGTGCACACCTCGATTGCCTTTCGCATCGCCGAAGCCACGTTCAACCGTTTGA
>JBGSMN010000448.1:0-3240 GCA_041740155.1 Rhodopirellula sp. | reverse complement strand
ATCGTTGCCACGCTCTATCACAATCTGGGTATCGATACGTCATCAGTGTCGCTGGTTGATCCAACAGGCCGACCGCAATACTTGGTCGATCACACTCCGCTGAGTGAGTTAATCTAGTGATGCGAGTTCACAAGTTGGAAGTTCACGCAGCACTATGCTTAGCTGTGCTGCTACTGTGTTCGCTCTGGCACGCTGGCTCGTTTACAGCCAACGCTGCGGAATCGTTATCGATCGACTCACAGCATCACCAACTGCATGGTCGCGACGCTCGTTTGCAACTGATCGTGTCGCATCAAGTCGATGATCGCGTTACCGACGCCACGGCCCGCGTTCGCTACACCACCGAACCAGCAGGCATTATCGAGATTAACAGCGAGGCGCTCGTCATCCCGTTGGCCAATGGCGAAGTCAAGATCACCGCGCAAATGAGTGATTCGCCAACCGTTGCAACGGCAGTGCTCACGGTGTCGGGCATGGGCCAGGAAACCCCGCTGAGTTTTCCAAGCGAGATCGTTCCGATCTTTACCAAGTTGAGTTGCAATGGCGGTGGTTGCCACGGCAAAGCGGCCGGTCAAAACGGATTCAAATTGTCGCTGTTGGGATTCGAGCCACGAGAAGATTTTGAGCATCTCATCGGTGAAACGCGTGGACGCCGGATCTCGCCCGCTGTGCCCGACCAGAGTCTACTACTGCTAAAAGCCGTCAATGCTTCACCCCATGGCGGCGGCCAACGATTGGAGATCGACAGTCACGAGTACCGAATGTTGCATCGCTGGATTGCTCAAGGCATGCCGTATGGTGATGGCAACGAACCACAAATCGCGGGCATCGAGCTCTTTCCCGCGCAGCGGCGTCTCGCACAAAACGCCTCGCAACAATTGTCGGTCATTGCGACGTACAGCGATGGTTCTCGCAAAGACATTTCGCGCGGTGCCGTCTACGAATCCAATGACACTTCGATGGCCAATGTTTCGGCGACCGGCTTGGTGACACTGCAAGACTTAGTCGGCGATGTAGCAGTGATGGCGCGTTATCAAGGTCATGTCGCGGTGTTCCGCGCCGACATTCCGCTATCCACGCCCGCGACCGAGCCATTAACTCCGCCGGCGGATAATGTTGTGGACATCGCTGTGTTCAACAAATTGAAGTCTCTCGGTATTCCGGCTTCGCCAGCGTGTGACGATGCGACGTTTCTCCGCCGCGTGACACTCGATATTGCTGGCCGGTTACCCACACTCGCCGAGACACTGGCGTTTAAAACCGACGCGGCGAGTGAAAAGCGACGTTTGCTGGTCGATCGCTTGCTGGAGAGCCGCGACTATGCCGAGCATTTCGCTGGTAAATGGAACGCAATTCTGCGCAATCGTCGGCAACGTGGCAGCCTGCAATTTGCCAACCGCGCTTTCCATGACTGGATTCGCGACAGCCTCGTCGACAACAAACCCTACGACCAGTTGATCCGCGAATTGATCACCGCGTCGGGCAGTGTGGCGAGCAATCCGGCAGTGGTCTGGTACCAACAAGTACCCGATACGAATCAGCGAGTCGAAGACACAGCACAGTTATTCTTGGGGCAACGTGTGCAGTGCGCTCGCTGTCACCATCACCCCTACGAAAAGTGGAGCCAAGCCGATTACGCGCACTTGGCTGCCTTCTTCACCACTGTCTCGCCCAAGACTGCTAGCGATTCATTAACGCCGGTCTTCTTCGCTCGCGTCGGAGGTGCATCGTCACCGCATCCGAAAACGGGCCAAGGCTTGCCGCCTGCGGGCTTGGACGCTGAACCACAAACCATGGCAACTGACGAAGACCCGCGTGTTCACTTAGCGAGTTGGATGACACAACCTGAGAATCCTTATTTTGCCAAGTCGCTCGTGAATCGTTATTGGAAGCACTTCCTGGGTCGCGGGTTGATCGAACCCGAAGATGATTTGCGGATCACCAATCCACCTTCCAATCCAGAACTCATGGATGCGCTGAGCACTGCGTTCATTCAATCCGGTTACGACTTAAAGGCGTTGATTCGTTTGATCGTGACGTCACAAACGTACGCCGCTGATAGTCAACCGCTCAACGAGAACCTGGGGGATCGTCGCAGTTACTCGCGGTTTTATCCCAAGCGTTTGCGAGCGGAAGTGTTATTGGATTCAGTCGACGTGGTCACGCAAACGAAAACAACGTTTGCTGGAATGCCAGCGGGAACACGCGCCGTGGCACTGCCGGACACTTCGTTTAATTCGTATTTCTTGACCGTGTTTGGACTGCCGATGTCCAAGACGGCGTGTGAGTGTGAACGCGCCGACGATGCGAATCTTGCGCAAAGCTTGCACTTGCTGAACTCCGAAGAGATGCAACAAAAGCTCAGCCAAGAGAATGGTCGCGCAGCAATCATGGCTTCCGATGAAACACATACCGACGAAGTGAAGATTACCGAACTGTATCGTGTGGCGTTGTCCCGTGTACCGACGGATGCTGAGTTGAAGGCCACGCTTGCACACGTCAGCGGCAAACAGAACCGCCGTGAAGCGTTTGAAGACGTCGTCTGGTCATTGCTCAACTCCAAAGAGTTTCTGTTCAATCATTAGGGTATCGCAGTGAGCAATTGGACTGGGTTTCCCGTAGCTAAACTCACAGGAGTTTTCCTCGTGGGCACTATGCTCACGATCACCACTCACGCGTTGGCCCAATTTTTGCCAATGGAGCTGCGGTCGCTTTCACGCTCAGGTGCGACGATCGGAACAACTTCGCCGCTAGATGTTGTCGGTGGTGATCGCCTGGACGAAGTGGACCGTTTGTATTTTTCACACCCAGGCATTTCCGCGACGGTTCAGACTCTGGACCCGCTGCCGCTGAGCGACGCGCGACTTCCCAACTTCGGACACTTCGATGTCACCGTTGCCCCCGATGTGCCGCCAGGGCGTTACGAAGTTCGGGCGGTGGGTCGACATGGTGTCTCTAACCCGCGCTACTTCTTGGTCAGCGCGTTGCCTACCGACGTGCCAGCGGCGATCAGTCAAAACGCTCAACAACCGACCCCGCTGCCGTTGGCAACGCTGCTGCACGGCAAGGCCGCCGGTGCCTCACCGCAGTACTTTTCATTCACAGCGACGGACCAGCAAAGCGTTAACATCGCATTGTTTGCGCAGCGTTTGGACTCGCGGCTGATCGGACAACTTCAAGTGCTCGATGCCGGTGGTCGCGTGATCGCCGAACAGCATGGTGCGGAAGGATTCGATCCAC
>JBGSMN010000440.1:0-11745 GCA_041740155.1 Rhodopirellula sp. | reverse complement strand
CGGAACTTTTCGAGCATTGCGAGAGCTTCGTCTTCGGACAGCTCGCCCAGTGTCAGCCAGTCAGCGGCGGTCGGGGGCAGCAGACGCGTCGTGGCCAGCAGGTGCAGGTGCGGGCCGAGTGCCGTCAGGTCGTCGGTCTGCTGCTGCCACAGCAGGTTTGTATCGGTGACGTTGTCGAGCACCAGCAGGATCGAGCCGAGTTCGCTCAGCCGGTGCCGCAGACACCGCGTGATGGCGGCGAAGTGCGCGTCCGGATGCATCCGCTCTTCATCGCTGATCCGGTCGCGGAAGTGATCGCCCAGAGTCAGCACGGCCTGACACAGGCTGCTCTGGCCGTCGCACGGGATGTGAAACCGACCGCCGGGATAGACGCCGGCAAAGGCGTGCGCGTACGTGTAAGCCAGCTCGGTCTTGCCGATGCCTCCCAGCCCGGCCACGCCGCAGACGACTCCCGTGCGGTCGTCCTTCAGCATCCGCCGCAACTGCAGCAGCTCATCCAGCCGGCCGGTGAAGTTGCGGTTGTACGGCGGCACGGTGCTGACACTGTCCGCCGCACGGCGAGCATCCTCGACGCGCGTGTCGAGATCTTCCGCCAGCTTTCTGAGCGTCCCGTGCAGATCGGCCTGCTGGAGGTGCAGGACTCCTGCGTTGTAAAACGGTCGCACACCACTGTCGTGAACCCACGACACGATCTGCCGCCGCCGGGCTTCCTTCATCACGGGGGCGACGTCGGCCAGGAACCGGTCGAGCGATCCGGTCAGGCCGCTCAGTTCCGCGACTTTGCGTGCGACGTCCTGCTCCGACAGCATCGGCTTTGAGACAAATCCCGGCACCTCGACGAAGTACACTGGAGCTGTCCCCGATCCGAGGATGTGCGTCGCGATTTCCTGATCGATCCACGCTTTCCACTCTTTGCGGCAGACCTCGCTGGCAAAGTACGCGGGCGACAGAAACGCCAGAAACAGCCGCGACCGGGTCAGGCCCTTGTGAAAGATCTCGGACTCCCACGACGCGAAGTTCGAGATATCATGGCGATCAAAGAACGGTCGCAGCGATCGCCCGCCGGTGAAGCGGCGATGTTCGTCCAGCAGAGCGTTCACAAACTGCTCGACCCATCCCGGCCCGCTGCCATCACTGGCGTTGTCCGCCCGGGCATAGGAAACGAAGAAGTCGTATTCATCCGATTGGTCGGTCATTATTGCAATCCACTGAGTCTGAGCGAGAGTTTTCGAAGGCATCACGAACCTCTCTGAAATTCCAGCTTGTCTTCTTCGGACAGAAACAAACCGAGACAGGAGTGTTGGTGCTATCCTGACCAATCTGAAACCGCATTGCCAATCGCGACGGTAAGCATTGTGATCACAATCATACCACCACTACTTTCGCCATTCATCTCGATGCAATTACTCGCCCGCAGGCATACCTGATATTCAGGTATCATGATCCAAAAGCACGGAACGAAATGTTTCGTCTTTGTTCGGGGATACGACGGAAAGTGCAGCGATGGACTATCACTCACAATTGAAGCGATTTTTGCATCGTCGAGTTTGTGTCGATTTGTGGGGACGCAGTACGGTCTGGGGAACGCTTGCATCGATTGCTGACGATCATTTGCGGTTAGTGGATACGATCATCGTTGGCGAATTGGAAGGCCAAGGTTGGTTTGAACGCATGAATTACGGCCAGGACGATTCCGTCAGCGGTCCTCGAAACGCTGAAACAATCGTCCGCATCGAAGTGGTGCTGCACATCACCTACGCCGATGATGATTTGCCAGAACCACCTATGGAAGACCGAGCGGATTCCAACACTGTTGACGGTGATAGCGGATCCACCAATCGAATCCAGGCGTCTCCCAGCGAGCTGATCGCCGGAATGGCAGAACTGCAGCATGCCGTTTGTAACGGTCCCGAGAATTCATCGGAACAAGAACAGGCTATTACGGTACGTGCCGACCGTCTTGAAATCGAACTTGGCATTGGACTGATTCAACTCGTAAGTCCAACGCGAGGTGGGGAACTCTTGGAACGCATCGACCGAATCCGAAAGCAAATTGCGGCTGAGATGGGCGTGATCCTGCCACCGGTGCGGGTCAAAGATTGTCTTGCACTCGATAGTTCCATTTATCGAGTTCGAGTTAACGGGCACATCGTTGCGTCTGGCGAACTGATGGCTGATCGTTTGCTGGCCATGAATCTGAACGATTCGACAAACTCGATCGAAGGAATTGATGCCATCGAACCAGCCTACGGTCTGCCAGCCAGGTGGATCGAACCAAAACTGCAAGAAGAACTCTTTCGGAAAGGCGGTTCCGTTGCCGACCCAGCAACCGTCCTGGCCACGCATCTTGCTCACGCAGTGCGAGACAGGTTGCATGAGCTAATCAGTTACCAGGATGTCTGGCAACTAGTCGATGATTTAAGAGCTGGCAATGGTAATGCTCTCACGGACTTAGTTCCAAGCCCCGTTTCACTTTCCATCCTGCATCGGCTGCTCATGTCATTATTAGAGGAACGAGTTTCAATCCGTCAACTGATGACGATCATCGAAAGCGTTGCCTACCATGCCAGCCAGACTACCGATCATGCGCAGCTTTTACAGCGCCTGCGTGTTGACATCGGACGCGAAATCTGTGCGCCGCTCGTGGGTGATGACGGCCAATTGCACGTGATAAAACTCGACGAAACAATCGAGCAGACCATCCATCTGCTTTTCGTGGCTCGTGAAAACCTCACGCAGCATCAAGTCCTGCTCGCACTCGCACAGTCCGTATCGCTTGCGCCTCACAACGCTGCAATCCTCGTCCATCGTGCAGAACTTCGTCGCTCGATCTTCACAGCCCTCTCGCGGCAAGGCCAGTACGTAACCGTCTTCGCTGAAGTCGAAGTGCCATGTGACCTTCTCTTAACCCATGAGGAAGCACCCATCACATCGCCTTGAAATACGGTACAATGGTTCGGCGAATTACGCTCGGATCACTGTGGAATCGACCGCCCACCCATCCGAAAACAGCTTCACTTTCACAGTCAAAGAGACTTGGCCCTTCTTTTTTTTTGCTGCCCTTTTCGTCTGCCCTAATTGTCTGCCTTGGTCGTTGGGCACACGCACTTTCCGTTTGAAGTTACCTACAAACACGCACGAATTCTCAACCCGGGCTGCATGTGTGGCCTGCAAGGGCGAGACAGTCAGACGTACGGCGTTCTTGACGTTCCGGAACAGAGCTTTCAGGTATTTGGAGTGATGACCGGGAATCCATGCGACATCCTGACGTTACATTTCTAACGGGTTGTTGGCCCGTTTTCGGCAGTTGCGTCTCGCCCGACCTTGATCGGAGCGACTGTTCTTTGCACCTGACGCTGTCGACCGAAATACTCTCCGCAATCGGTCCTGGCTGCTACCAAAACTTCTGTATTTTTCGTGAATCACAGCCTTTGTCGCCTTTGTCTACTTCAAGATTGGTCCACCGACTTATTCTGCTCCCTCCATGCGGATGAAGGCGACATAATCATTCACACGTCCTGCCCACGTGCGATTCGACGAGACACGACGCAGTTGCCTGATCGGTTCAGATAGAAATGCCAGTGGCGTTCCGTCTTTGTCCTCAAACACAGATTCCTTATCGGTCGCATAGCCAAACTCGGAGGGAGGGTACCTTTGTGCGAAGTCTTCGATGTCGAAGCAACCATCGATCGTTTTGACACACTCGCCCGAACGGACATTCCAGACGAGCCGCTTAATTTCGGTCGCCATGCTATATGCCATCACAATTTGGTTTCCGTCCGGTGAATAAGCTAGAGCACTAAAACACCCCAAATGGCCAAGATTCCGCGACGCCGTCACATTACAACGCATGATCGTGGCACTGCCCTCAACATTTACGAAATAGATCTTGTGCAACGTCAAGACGGCGAGATTTGTCCCATCCGGTGAGAATGCCAATCCCTCAATGCGGCCAGACGTTTGGATACAGCAGATTTGTTCGGCGGTTTCTGCATTCCAAAGTCTAGCCGTTTTGTCGTCGGAACCGCTGGCGATGAGAGATCCGTCGGGCGAAACGGCGATGCATCTGACACTCGCTAGATGCCCGTGCAAGCTTGCTAATGAAGTGCCACTGGAGAGGTCCCAGATTCGGATCGTATGATCCAATGACCCGCTGAGAACTCTTTGTTCATTGGGAAAGAACGTTACGCACGTCACATGGTCTTTGTGTCCTTCTAAACAAAAACGTTTGTCTTCATTGGATAAGTTCCAGACCCGAACTGTTCGATCTGCCGAGCCACTCACAATCTGAGAAGCATCCCGCGAAAAAGCTATACTTTTAACCGCGAGCCGATGTCCTTCAAAACGGGCATGCACCTTTGCCCCACCTGAATCCCAAGCAACGACGCTATGATCCAACGCACTGCTGGCGAGACGCTGGCCATCAGGAGAAGTCACAAGTGTGCTATATACTTCTTCCTTAAGATGCGGCGGTTGCTTCGAAACTGAGGGTTGCTGGATCTGCCAAACTCGGGCCGTACGATCCCAGGAACCGCTTATCACATGTTTGCTGTCAGGAGAGAATGCAACTGCCTGCACGATAGAGGTATGGCCTTTGAAACATGCAACCTCACTCTGTGTGAGCAAATCCCAGACTCGTACCGTTTTGTCATGTGAACCGGTCACCAGCAGCTTCCCATCGCCCGAGAACGACAAGGCGGGGACTGCTTTTGTATGCGCCCAGAGACAGATGAGTTCGTTGCCAGTGGTCGTGTCCCAGACTCTTATATTGCCATTCTGAGTACCACTAGCCATACGAGTGCCGTCTGCGGAATAGACGATCGCATTGACGAATGAGTCCCCCTTTAGACAGGCTATTTCGTTGCCGTTTGACGTATCCCAGATTCTTACGCCATTCTCCCAAGAACCACTGGCGAGTCGTGTTCCGTCCGGTGAGAACGCCAAACATGCGATTCTCTTCGTGTGGCCTCGGAGCGTGACTCGCAGTGAATTATCCGTCGAATTCCATAGGCAAATCGTCGTGTCTCGTCCTCCAGTGGCAATCAACTCTGCGTCAGGAGAATAAGCTACGCACTGTACAGAGCTTCGATGCTCCCATAGGGAGAATTGCTCGACACCGTCGGCGATATTCCAGTCGCAGACACTGCCGTCCAACGAACCGATTCTCAGATGTTCTGCGTCCAACGTGAAGACCAAACGACGTGATCCCTCAAACACTTCTCGCTTGAAACAACGGATTTCCTTGCCATCGGTAACCTGCCAGACTCGTACGGTATGATCAGATGATTCGGCTGCGATGAAACTGCCGTCTCCGGAAAAGGCGATGCTATTAATGCAGGTCACATGTCCGAGCCAGCAGAACCGCTGTTGTCCACTTTCGAGATCCCAGAGTCTGAGAGTTCCGTCACTCGCACCACTGGCGATCCAATTGCCATCCGGGGAGAATGAAACGCATTCCACGAACTTTTCATGTCCCTGTAGAACGACGACTTCGTCCAATGTCTCGGCTTTCCATATATGCACGTCATTCCAAAACCCACCAGCGAGATGGTTGCCATCAATGGAAAAAGCAAGTGTCCAAACTCCACTTTTTTCGAGTTTGAGATGCGATAGTTCTGTTCCGTCGAATGGACTCCAAACACGGACAGTGGCGTCCCCAGCAGAGCTAGCGACAAAATTTCCCTTCGGTGAGAACGCAAGACATTCGACACTATTGTCATGTTTTTGCTCCCATAGCAATTCTATTTCATTTGAGATCGACCACATTGATATTGAACCGTCTTGAAATCCACTCATTAGACGGTTTCCGTCCGTCGAGAAAACGGTTGCGCGAACACTGTTGCCATCGCCGCGACAAAACGTGACGTCATCACCCGTCGAGAAATCATGCAACTTAATTCGCCCATCGCGAAATCCGAACGCACACCGATCTCCTCTTACGGAGAAATCTATGGACGAAGCTTGGGCAACCGGACCTCTGTGAAGTTGCATTTCCGCCCCACTTTCGAGGTCAATTTCGCGAATGGTCCCACACCGATCTAGAATCACTAAACGTTTGCCATCCTCCGAAGATTCAATTTGTTCGATAACGTCAGAACGTCTCTCGCAAGAGAATACTTCCGACCCATTTGAGGCGTCCCAGACTCCCAACTCTCCCTCTAAGCCTACACAAACGATTCGTTTGCCATCGGGTGAAAACTTCACGCACGTTGGGTTGCCCTTCGCTTTCAGCAGCAGGACTTGTGGAGTACCGAGCGGCATGGCCGGAGGGCGCAACGACCGGAGCCAGCGGAAACCAGGAAACCGATGCTCTCGTTGTTGCTTCCACTCCTGAAGCAGTCGATAAAGTTTTGGCTCATCGGATTCCCGACTTAAGGATTCGGCCAAATTCTGTGACGTGCCATAGTGGGTGTCTGCTTCGGGACAGTCATACCACCAGCACGCATTCCACAGAGACTGAAACAAACCTTGTGGATAGTCGTCGGCATGCCGGGCAATGAATTGGATATCGCGCTGCACGCCTTCCTCCAGTAGCCGCAAGAGATATCGGTGAGGCCGACTGGTGGGTAATGCGGCAAAGGATGTTTTGAAATCAAGGACTAAATCGAAGACCAATCCCGCTGCGACTTTTGCTTCTAAGAACTCCAAGTCAGTGAAGACGGCTTCTAACTCATCCCATTCTTCACTGTTGATGAAATGGTAACACAGGTGCTGATAGAAGTAGCCATCGTTGGGTCCGCTATGCCAGCCGTCGGTACAGACCGAGCGATAGGCATCAAGTAGTTGGTGGGTGAGTGCGACGGCAGTTCCGTATTTCCGTTGGGCGCTGCGACTGGCGTAATCGTGAATGAGGTCATGCAGCGAAATCTGACCCACCTGATCTGTTGATTTGTGAGATCGCCGATTGATTTGCAACAACGAACGCTGGTGCAGTTGCACCAATAACCGTCTCGCCTGTCGCGGGCTCAGACCACCAGTGTGTTGCCACAGCGTGAGAACGGCGGCTTCCGGAATCTGCTCATCGGGCGGGAACACTGAGAGTTCTACAAGCCGTTCGCGATGGTGCTCGTCGAGGGCAGACACGCTGACCTCAATGGCCCGCAACATGCTGCAGTGCTGGGGTTCTGCTGCATGTTCGTCGGAGAGGAACTCCAACTCGTGTTCGCGGAGCGCTGCCAGAACATCAGTCCAAGGCGTCCCGGCTTGCAACATTCCGCCGCACAACGCGATGGCGAGTGGCAAGCGACCGCATTCGTGAACGATGTCCCTTGCCTCGGCCGGGAGTGCATCAGCAGAAAGTCCCACAGCCATCCCCAACAGGTGCAAGGCTTCCGCATCTGTGAGCAATACCACGACATGGTGTGTGCCTCCGAGCGAAGTGAGCATGCCGGCATCTCGGGTCGTTACTAGAGCACGGCAACGGGGACCCAAGACATCGAAATCGTCCGCATCTGATCGCTGCCATACATCATCGATAATCAATAAGACAGATTTGTCTGCAAGCAATTCGGTAAGTTGCATTCGCCCCTCGGACGCCGTTTGGAAGCGTCCATCGCCACCGAGTGCTCGATGCACCTCCCGCTGTCGCTGAGGAATGTCAGGCTGGGAGCCGATGGGAACCCATACTATCCCGTCAGGAAATGCCTCACGGATTAGTCGATCATGTGCCAACGCCGACGCGAGAACGGATTTGCCAATCCCTCCCATTCCGTGAATCCCAACGCGGGCCGCTTCACCTGTAATTACCACGGGGCGCTCGAGGTCGCTGCGCAGCGCATCTCTCAAAGCAATAAGTCGGTCTTTCCGAGCTAGGTAATGTGTCGGAAGTGACGGGACAGCAATGAGTTTGCCTAACGGCGGGGGAGGCTCTGCAAGTTGCCGGGCCAGATTGTTCAGATGAAATTCAAAGCGGTCATTGTCCCGAAAGTCCTCACAATGCAGCAGCTTCAACTCGTCAGGAACAATTGGGTAGTCGTCGAGCCGGAGAATAGGCGTGACCACCTTGTCCGCTTCTAGGGCGAACTTCCATTCTTGACGAACATAGTCTGAGGAGACGGCATGGGGACCAACGACCAGTAGTAGTCTTTGCCGTTCGGAAATGGCATCGAGAATCTCCTGATGAAAGGTGAGATTCCGCGACGGCATGTTGACACGATCAAACCAGACATCAAACCCGCGTTGCGTCAATTCCCCATGGATGCGTTCGACAAATGGCTCGTCATCTCCGCGTCCATAACTGAGGAACACCGTGGGAAACTCATCACCGGTCCCTGACGTCAATTTCTGCGAAGGCTGATCGACAACCCAGCGGTGATCACAGCCATCGCAAAACCAATCCTGTCGCCTTTCACGGAAACGGATTTCGTCCGAGCCACATTTTGGACAGCTTGTGAACAACACGTTCATGGAAAACAACCCAGGCATATGAAGT
Source organism: Rhodopirellula sp. (assembly GCA_041740155.1). GTDB lineage: Bacteria > Planctomycetota > Planctomycetia > Pirellulales > Pirellulaceae > Rhodopirellula. Next base: position 3,314 of record JBGSMN010000440.1, on the reverse strand, counting down.
TAGGTGTATGGTTTGTCGTTAGCCGGCTGGATTTCAGAATACCACTCCCAGCAAGCCCAGAAAGAACGGTCGGCATTCATCGATCTGTTTGAGGCAGAGGTCGATGACTTCATCGTTGTTGGCTTGTTCTTCGGTGATTCCCCATCGCAGGTCGATGTCCACGAGGTGAACTCGATGAGGTTCCAAGCGTTCACGAAGAGCCGGAAACACTCGCTTCACCAGCCAGTCACGTTCCGAGTGCATGTCTCGAAACGTCGATGAGATGAAGACTCGTACTGTTCGCCAGTCACTTGCCATGTTGGTCCTCCACAAAATTGTGCTTTGTTTGCGTTTGGTTTGGTGGTGGTACGAGTTTGGAGGGTTCGGTGAGCAGGAGGACTTCGATGGCTAATCGAATTCCCGATGAAGGAATTCGACCGGACAGCCAGTTGTTAGGTCCAGAACGACATACGATTGATCGCTCAGATCCAATATACCGCAGGTATGGCTGTCGCGGCTTTGGAGGTTGCAAACTGAGCCTGGGTTGAGGACTCGCTTGTCTTTGAAGCGGATGTCGAAGGGGTAATGCGTATGACCGACGATCAGGATGTCGGCCTCCATCCGCGCCAGGTCTTTTTTGAATTTTTTCGAGAGAGCGTCGCAGGAGGAATCCTGGAAAACGGGCGCTCCGTTGTCGGAGGGTGTGGCGTGTGCCAACAGCAACGTTGTCTGTTCAAACACGAACGATTGAGTCAGCGGGAGCGTTTGCAGAAACTCAATGGTTTCGATGCTCAGCGGGACATCATCTTCCGAGCGGTCCTGAATGTGGCTCGTAAGTTGCGAATGGCGGACGGCGTTCTCGTCGTGGTTCCCCTGGACACAAGGAATGGCGTGCTGCCGAAGATACGAAACGACGCCGTGGTCGTCCGCACCTCGTTCGACGAGATCTCCCGCGCACAACAAATGTTCAATCGACATCTGCTGTAAGCATTCCACTGCAGCAGCCAGGGATGGCATGTCACCGTGAATGTCTGAAATGATGCCGATACGCATCGGAATAAATCCTTGAATATTTATGCGGGTGGATCGAGTGGGCGGTCGAGGAAAACAACACGCCAGTCGAGGACTTCATTGACAAGTAATCGGGCCAGTTCGCTGGTTACTGCGGAGGCTCGCAGCGAGAACTGCTCTGACGATGACTCGGGCGCGCCAGCGATTTGTTTGTGCAACTCGTCGATTTGATTGCGCACTGGTTTGAGTTGGTCCGCCATCGCGGCGGAACGCTTGGCGATGCGGCGGAACTCCGCTTGATTGTTGATGCCTGCGAGGGCTGCTCCCAAGGCTGGAAATACGGCACATAGAAACGTCAAAACATTCGGCGGCAACCAGCCGGGGAGATGCACGCTGTGGAATAGAGCGGGTAGCAAATGCAGCACGCATGATACGAGAGTCAACGCAAGTAAAACGAGTCCTGAGAGATGCAATGTATGTTCGATTCGGTGACTGCTTGTGGCATTCGCAGCATGCCAGCCGATCTGGCCGTTGACGCATTCGCTGAGATGTTTCAAGCAGGCTTGAAGATGATGTCGATCGACGACGACGCTCGGCAGCCCCAGATCTCGCTCGATTGCGCGAGTGTACCACGCCATCCACGTTGCCCCGGGCTGACCGTACTTTCCTAACTGTGCGGGAAGCTGCGGAAAGGGCCGTCCGCCACCGAGCGGCGCGACCATGCGTAAATGACGCACGAGTTCAGCTGTGAGCCGATAATCAATCCAGCGACTGTGCCAGCGCCCACGGCGACCAAAGTACACCATCGCGAGAATGGTCAGGATCGCCAGCAGCTCTCCAGCAATACAGAGAGTTTCGGCCCATCCATGCGGCGCCAAGCCAGCGCCGAGTGGTAGCAGTGCAAGACCAACGGCCAGTGCCGCCAGCAAAAATGAAAAGACAAAAGCGCTTCGGTAGTGGTCCGCATAGAATGTCGCGAGCTTGTCGGGCCAGGCGTAGTAGGGACGAAGGTGATTAACGACCTCACCAATTGGTGAAGTATCCGAAGACGGCCATTCGTCGATTACCGCGTCTTCGAAATCTTTAACACGCATTGACAGTCGAGGTCGTCGTAGCTTGCCCAGTACATCTTGCAATAGCGTCCAGAGTAACGCCACATTGCGATCTGGCTTTCGCTCGGAATAGTAGTCATCGACCCGTGAACGACGTTTACGATCACTCGAGTCGATACTCGGTAGCAACAGCAAAGAGGAGACCGTTGCTCGAATCGTGCCATTATCGTCAGGCGGATTCGGAATCTGTCGATCCCTGGGGTCTGGAATAGGTAATGGACGCGCTGAGTCAACGATTCGCCATGTGTGTGGGGAATAAGCATCAATCCAAACGACTGGCACTCCGAGCAAACGAGCCTCCTTGAATGTTTGCTCCGTACCACCAAGCCTGTTTGTCTGTTCTCCATCCCAGATCACCACCAACAAATCTGATTGATTGAGCACGACACGACCAGCGATGGCGTAGGCACTGGAAGCATGGTTGCGGTCACCGTCGAGTTCAAATTTTGTCAACCGTTCGTCATATTTCGCAAGTTTCAGTAAGGACCGAAATCGTCTCAAAGAATCATCCTCCATGGCATTCGGTCTCTCGAAATCTTCCTCGAAATTCGCTTGCGGAAATGGCATCACGCAGCATAGATCGAATTCAAGATCGAGAGCCTGCTCGGCAAACAATCGGTCGGCACCCTCAGCCAATGGTGAGATGGCTCGCAATGTGGGATCATGGGCAGCGTACAGTCCCGGATTCTGCTCGGCCACACGTAGGACTGTATCGCGAACTGCGGATAGTACTTCGCTGAGTACCTCTTCAAGAATATGCAGTTCAGCGTATGCTAAACGATGCGGACGGTGTCCCACGACACCGACTCGAAACGCAAGCGGTGCCAACGGTGGCCCTTCGAAATTCTCTCGCGGAGGTGTTTCTGGTTGATTCAACTGTTAGCCTAGGTTGCAATGTCGAGGGGCCAAATTCAAAACAAATAATACCATCTGACAAAAACTCTCGGGTGGCTAAACTATATCAGGAAAAAAAAGTTCACGTGGCGAGTTCGATGAGTGAAGCATTACTAGTATTGAATATCCCTTCACTATTAGCGGTCGTTGGGTTCGTGCTCTGTTGAAGCCATTAGATATCCGGCCGCATCATGATAAGTATCGATTGTTCTCAAAGACAAAGAGAAGGACCTCGATTTCAATCGTAAGATCGCTGATGTTTGCACCGTATATCAGGAGGCCATCGAGCGCCACCGAAACGAGGCCGAGCACGCCATT
>JBGSMN010000438.1:0-9607 GCA_041740155.1 Rhodopirellula sp. | reverse complement strand
GCCGAGAGCGAATATATTCCAAGCCTGCAACTTCTATTCGGATGGCAAGCGAGCAATGAAGGTCGTGCGTTGCTGCGAGTGAGTAAGGAAGACACGCCTGTCACCGCTGGTGCTGATCAGCCTCAACTCATTCAGTGGGACGTACCGCTCGGCGAAATCTATCCGCGCAACTCCGTTAGAAAAACCTCACCGATGGGCGGGCTACCCAGTCCGTCCGAGTACGTTCGCTTGGTGAACTCTTCGGCTTCGGCATCGGAGATACAGATCGACTACGTGCAGGTCGCTGCTCCGGTTTACGACCAATGGCCGCCCGAATCGCATCGCCGCATCTTCTTAAGCGATAACCCTACCTCAGACGAGCAATCTCGTGCCCGCGAGACGATCACGAACTTCATGACGCGTGCCTGGCGGCGACCAGTCAGCGAAGATGAAATCAACGATAAACTCGATCTCTTTGCCACGATGCGTCCGCAATGCGATACGTTTGAAGAGGCAGTTGTCGAAGTCCTGGCGACCGTGCTTTCGTCTCCTCAGTTTCTCTACATTGCGAATTTAACAAGCAATGTCGAAACGGTTGACGTTGATACCCAGCGCCAAGACATCCAAAGAGCGAGATTGGATTCACACTCGCTGGCCAGTCGCTTGTCGATCTTTCTTTGGTGCAGCATTCCTGACGAGGAGTTATTGTCACTAGCCAATGCGGGGCAACTCACCGATCCCATTGTGCTCGCGACTCAAGTTCAGCGCATGCTCAATGATCCGCGCAGTGAGCGGTTTGCCGAACACTTTGTCCATCAGTGGCTCGATTTGCGACTTCTGGAGTTCCAGAATTTTAAACAGCATGTGCCTGGATTTGATCCACTGTTGAAAGATGCGATGCTGCACGAACCGGTTGCCTTGTTCGACGAGATCCTGCGAGAAAATACGAGTGTCTTGGATTTCATCCACTGCGACTACGCCATGCTCAATGAACGCTTGGCTCACCATTACGGTTTACCGGGCGTGTACGGCAATCATTTTCAACGTGTTCCTATTGGTGATGGCTTCCGGCGTGGCGGGTTGCTCACCCTGGCCGGTCTGCTTGCGATGAACTCGGACTTTCCCGACTCTCATCCGCTCAAGCGGGCGATCTGGCTGCTCGAAAGTGTTCTCGCAGATCCGCCCCCGCCACCGCCGCCCGCCGTGCCCCAAATTGATTTGGCAGATCCAAAGATCGCGAAGATGACGCTGAAGGAACGAATCGAGGATCACCGCAATCACGCCGCCTGCATGTCCTGCCACAGTAAGATTGATCCTTGGGGAATCGCTTTCGAGAACTATGACGCGCTCGGAAAATGGCGAGATAGTATCGGTGGAAAACCGATCGACGCTTCGAGTGAGCTGTTCAACCAACAATCCATCGACGGCATGGATGGACTAAAACGATTCTTGCTGCACAGTCGCCAGGATCAATTTGTTCGAGCAACTGTTTCCAAGCTGGCAACGTTCGCCCTGGGACGCCCACTTTCCTTTGCTGACCGAGCTGACATCGACGCCATCACCGCCCAGGTGCGTCGCGATGGCGATGGGTTAAGAACGATCATCGCAGCGATCATCCAAAGCGACCTGTTTCAATCCTTTTGAACACGTCAACGTGACAATCCAACACAAACGAATCTTTTAACGAGGTATCACGCGATGACATGGAATTTGAACACGATTGATCGTCGCCGATTTCTGCGTGGCAGTGGGATCGCATTGGCGTTGCCGATGTTCGGTTCTCTTGCGGGCCGCTTGGCTCGCAGTGCTGAGCCAACGCTGAACCCGAAACGTCTCGCATGTTTCTACTTTCCTGACGGTGTGCCGATGCCGTTGCCAGAAGATCCGGCGTACAAGGATTGGGCATGGTTTCCGATCGGTGATGGCAACGAGTTTACGTTCACAAAGTGCATGGACCCACTCGAGCCCGTCAAAAGCGAACTGACGGTTTTGTCTGGATTCTCGCATCCCAAGTCGCGAAGCATTCACGGTCATAACAATGCCGACCAGTTCCTGACCGCCGCGCTGACCGGTGGCGGGGATCGCGAGTACGAGAACACGATTTCGCTTGATCAGGTGTACGCCAAGTATGTTGGCGACCAAACACGCTTCGCATCGCTGGTGATGTCAACCGACGGTGGAACAGGAACGGCACGTGGCACGCACACGATTTCGTTTGATGATCATGGGCGACCGATCCCAGCGGAGCATCGTCCCAAACAGATCTTTGATCAACTGTTCGTCAAGAGCGATGTCGATTCGGCGCGTCGGCTCGCACTCAGCCGTAGCGCGTTGGACGAAATGCTCGAAGACGCACAACGTATGCGACGATCATTGTCAGTGGCCGATCAACGCAGCCTCGACGAGTACCTCGACTCGATTCGTCAAGCAGAAGTCAAAGTGGAGAAGGCGAAGCGTTGGTTGGATGCACCGCTGCCAAGTGTCGATGGTGATCAACTGAATTTGGAATTGACTACCGACGAACCACGCGAGTATCTACGAACGATGTTCGACTTGATTTACCTCGCATTCAAGACTGATTCAACGCGAGTGGCGACGTACCAAATCGGTCGCGAAAATGGAGTCGGTCGCAGTGATCACTTGGCCCGCGCGGTCGGGTTCAATCTGGCTCATCAATTATCGCATGAAACAAAGAACCCCGACGGTTGGAAAAACTTTGGCATCTATTGTCGTTTTCTCAATGAAGAGTACGGTCGTTTCATCGGCAAGCTGAAGACTACGCCCGAGCCCGCCGGAACCGGCAGCATGTTGGACAACACGCTCGTGCTATACGGTTCGGCATCGAGTGCATTTCATCTCTCACGCAATTACCCGATCATCCTGGCAGGCGGAAAGCAGATGGGTTTCAAGCATGGGCAATACATCAACCACGCTGGACTCAATTTTCAAGGCGGTCCATGGATGGGAGCCGGTGAGCCATGGCAAGACGAAGCGAAAGGCGAAGATCTGCCGCTGTCCAATCTGTACGCAACGATGCTCCAGCGACTCGGCGTGCCCGCCGATTCCTTTGCCGACAGCACCGGGTTCATCGAGAACGTTTGACCCGCTGGTACGCAAAACGAGAACATGACCACCTACTTCAACGCCAACCAGATTGAGTTCGTCAACTTGATCATCAACCAACTCGTCGACCACGATGTCGTCGATGTCGCATTGCTGTATGAGTCGCCCTTCACGGACGTTTCGCCTCAGGGGCCAGATACTATCTTCAGTACGAAACAGATTGAGAAGATTATGCAGTTGCTCGACAGCATTCGTTCGATGGCGATTGCTGCGTCGATCTCCGCCGTCGACAACCGCTCCAGCGTTCTACTTACGTCTGGGACGGTTGTTGGCCTTCTCACAGGTAGGACAACAATGAACAGACGAGCCGATAATCCGGCTATCACGTCGGCGGTAGATGCAGCTAAACAATTAGAGTTGCGACAGCGTTCATTAATTCGCAAGGTGCTGGTTGTGCCTGCGAGGACGAAGCAGCCATGCAGGCCGAGCGAGTGCCAGCACGAACGTGGACGCAATGCCGATCACATCCAGTACTATCAAACTCGTCTGAGCCGGGCAGCGGATGAATGCCGGTTTCCTTGACTTTCCGATATGAATGCCGATCGGCTCGAAAAATGGTTGGCGGCACTCACCGAGACGCCAAAACAAACAGAAGACGACGAGCAACCTGGTCATTGAGTCAGCGACAGTTTCATGCTAGACATCTACTCATTCTCACCAAAAAATTCCAATTACCGACAGAAACCCTATGCGAGTTGGACAACTCCAGTGAGTAAGCCGCTAACTGCGACGTCGCCAGGTCGGAAGAAACATCGGAGAGAGGAGAGGAGCCTGGGAGGCGGTGCATCACGTTTGCCTGGTTCAGGGAGAGCTCAATGCTCATGCGTCAGTAGCGGTTGCCTAAAGGCGGGGCGGATGCGGTAGCGCATACCATAGCCGTGTGAGATAGTAATAGCCCAGTGAGCCGTTGTTGTTACCGAGATACACAGAGGCTCGTTGGCCGCAGCGTAGTTTTTTGCTTTGTTCGGAAGTCAGTTCGATAATGCCGTTCACCCTTGGTTCACTCAGGACGAATCGGTCGTCTCGCTCTTGGATCGCGGCGAGTGCTCCGCCGTTGATTGCTAACAGCGCGTCGTCCGGTGGTGCCGTGTCAGCTCGCGTTTCGATGCGACTCAGTTTTCCGGTGAATGTGCTGCGGTTGCTGACAACGATCCTTAGCGTCTTGCCTTGCCAACGCTTTGTTTCGCGAGCTTCGACTTGACCGATTGAGACCTTGATTCGCTTGGAATCTTCTCGACCAATCACCGCCACCTCGTCTCCCGATTGAACGAACGTGCCTGCGAGAATGCTAAGGCGTCGTGATATGATACGGCCGTCAATGGGAGCTCGAAGTACGAGTTGGTCAACATCGAGCTGCAACTCGTCCAGCTGTTGCTGCAGTCCGTCTTTTCTAGTGACGGCACCAGCTAGTTCGATCGACATGCCCCGCCACTGCGCCGACAAGATCTCTTGGTTGATTTGAGCGAGTTGTTTCTTTTGACGGAGCAACTTGATGTTCAAGTTTTCATTGCGTAGCGTAACAATTGGCGAACCAGCTTGAACCCACTGGCCATCTGTCACATGAACATTTTCCACGAAACCAGACGATCGGACTCGCAGCACTGCTGGCGGACTGTACTGGACGATCCCAGGAGAGGTCCATGATCCACTCGCTGGGATCAGCCAGAACGGACAAATGGCAAGGGCTGACAATAGACCGGTGCGCAATGTCAGTCTAGTGAGACTCAGATCACCGCTGCGTCGGAGCTGCCTAAGGTGCCGCACTAGTGCGGTCATCGGCTTGAAAACAAACGAGACAACGCCAGCCGCAGCAATCAATATGCCGGCGCCGTGGAAAATGGTGGCTGCTGCCGTTAATAACCCCGCGACGGTGAAAACTCGATAGAAGGCAGCTGAGCAGCCGTACCATTTGATCAGCCCCGAAAACTTTCCAGGCAGTTTGGGTGGATGCGAGTTGAGGCCTAGGAAGTAGCGACCTCCGAAGTAGCGTGCGTAGGATTGTCCGTCGTCGTAAAGATTGTCGATGCCAGTCACATCAGCCAGAGCAAAGTAGCCGTCGAATTTGAGAAGTGGATTCAAGTTGAAGAGGATCGAACTGACCGAAGCCATCAGGACGACATCGGCTGCCGCTTGCTTCAGCGGCAGTGAATCGAATTGGTTCCAAGCCAGCAACGCGAGTCCAGCGAGCAAAAGCTCAATCATGACTCCGGCGATTGTCACGTGCAGCCTCTGCCAACGTGATGCGAAACGCCAACTGGAAGTCACGTTCACATAAGCAATTGGCATCAACAGAATCATTGCTAAACCGGCTTCTTTGACTTCGCCACCATACCGACGACAGGTCACGCCGTGCGCGGTTTCATGAATAATCTTTAACCCCGTCCAAGCAATCGCGATCCAGATCCAACGCCACGACGAAAACAGTTTTTCGCAACTGGCAAAGAACTGCGACCATTGCCCGCCGGTGGCCAGGACGCCGAGCAGCAACCCCAGGGGAGCCACAAGCAATGCGCGCGGGCAAAACATCCAGCCGCAGCTTTGATTCAATGCCATCAGACAGCGGTCGGGGTCGACCAACGGGATTTTCCAGAAGAATAATGCGACGAGCGGGTTTCGTGTCGCCGTCTTCTTGGGCTTGGGATTGGGCGCAACGTCTAAGGCGATCAAGTCATTGACCAAAAGCCATTTGCAAAATCGCTCGGCCCGTACCATCGAGAAATGGCTTTTGGGTCGATGTTCCTGGTAATGTCGATACGCGTCATGAGCGGAGCCTGATTCAAGTAGGGCTTCCACAAAATCACGCTCAGATTCACCGATACGAAAGTACTCAGCATTGCGTGAATCTTCGAGGACAACATGTTTGTCCGAATCATTGCGAGCATGAATCACCAGACCTTCCCGTAATGGGGAGTGGCTGGGCAGTTGGATCACGATTACGGGCATCACGTCGGTCGTGCAGGCATGGTCCGACGGAGCGTCGAATGAGGGATTTGCGTTTTTTGGTGTAGATGCTGATGGCTGGACATTCCACTCATCCGAATTTGGTACCGTCAGTCTCCGTCCGTACATGACAATCGCGTACGATCCACCGCAGCCAGCGTCGCTCGATTTAGATGCCAATAACGATTCTGGCGCAACAGGAAGTTCGCATGCATTAACTTTCACTGAAAATGACGCCGCCGTTCTGGTAGCAGATGATGACGCAACGATAACGGACTCGGACAGCACGCACTTTGATTCGATAACCGTCACGATCACCAAGCAGCTTGACGGAGCTTTCGAGAATTTATCTGCCAATACTTCTGGGACTTCTATCACTGCCAGCTACAACAGCGGTACCGGTACGCTGACGTTGAGTGGCTCGGACACGGTGTCAAATTACCAGCAAGTCCTGAGAACGGTGAGTTACCAGAATACCAGTGAAGATCCAAATTCAACTTCACGCGTGATTTCAGTACAGGTCTCTGACGCAGCGATTGACAGTAATCTTGCCTACGCGACTATCGACATCCTTGCCGTCAATGACGCTTCGGTGGAATCGTCCATCGAGGGAATGGCATTGGCCTACACAGAGAACGATTGGGCGGTCGCCATATCATCCACGCTGGCGATTGCCGATCTGGATGATACGCATATCGAATCCGCCGTCGTTCAGATCACCGCTGGTTACAACAGCGGCGAAGACGTCTTGTCGTTCACCAATCAGAACAACATCACCGGCAGCTACAACAGCTCAACGGGCGCCTGGACGCTGACCGGGTCAGCCACGTTGGCTCAGTACGAGACAGCCATTCGCAGCATCAGATACACGAACATTAGCGAGAACCCAGACACGACCACTCGGACTGTTTCGTTCACCGTCAATGATGGCGACGACAATAGCAATACGGTGACTCGTGATATCACGATCGGAAGCGTCAATGACGATCCGACTAATGCGGGATCGCTTTCAAGCGACATTACGGTCACCGAGGATGTCTCCAGCAACATTGATCTCTCGGCGATCGATCTCAGTGATGTGGATGCATCAAGCGGATCGTTGACCATAAAGCTACCTTCGTACGACAATATGCCGTGAATAGTTCATTTGGCAACGACTCGATTGTGGAAACAAATAACTGGTCCGGATTTGCGGAACAGGGGCTCGTTAGGTTTGGTGACCTGTTCGGTTCTGGAGCAGGTCAGATTCCGGCAGGATCAACAATCACCAATGCATCACTGTCAGTTTTTGTTTCACACCGGAATGATACGGAGCCCGCATCTGTCGTCGGCCTTTACAAGGTGAATGCGAACTGGACGGAATCATCCACTTGGAACTCGTTGACCGGCGGTATTCAGACAAATGGTACAGAGGCCGCGGCCATGGCTTCCGATACGATCTCAGCGACCAACTCAGGTTGGGTCACTTTCAAGAACCTCGCTTCTGATGTCCAGCAATGGGTCGATGGTCAACCGAACTATGGCTGGAGCCTGCTGACGAACGATAGCGATGCGTGGGAGTTTAACTCATCCGAAAATGGAAATGTCTCGCTTCGACCTTACCTGACGATTGCTTATGGTTGCATGATCTGGAGGCACAGAGAGAGGCAGCTAAGCGGAACCTCTATCATCAAACAGTTGCTGAACGCATTCGCAACTACCTCAAGTCGTGCAATCGACGTGGGCAGCAATATTCTCCAGGACATGACTGCAATCCGACCATCAAACAGTTGGCAGTGTATCTGGCCTGTGACCCGACAACACTCTCGAAGTTGAAAGCCGGCAGTCGCAAGCAGATCAATCTCGATTCGATGACTATTCTGACAATCCTGTCGGGGATCTGTCCGGACATTCCCTATGAAAAATTGCGGTAGGAAAAGTTGGCGCGTCTTGCCGATGCAGACCGCTGGTGCGCAGACGATCCAAAATGGAGGGGCACACTGGTTGCAGCATTAATGAAAGGTATTGCGCGTCGTCAGCACTTTCGCGACTACAGCGTTCGCCGGTGGCGATGAGAGTTCTGGGCATCTGGTTGTTGTCTATGCAATTGATTCGAATCGAATAGGTCCGTACTCCCGAGGGATTCTCAAGGGGAGAAAAAAGCTATCAACTAATACGCCGCGAACGCCCCTCTTACGGGCGTCGTTCGCCGCTAATATGCACAGAAAGATACTTCTTTCGGTCGGTTACCAGATATCGTGGCTTTTGGACTCGGTGGAGGGAGTCTCCGAGTTCGACCGCATTGAACGCGTGACTCGTAACAGGTGACTTGTTGTTTCTCACGTGTTTTGCCGGGTGAAATCACTTTCTGCTTGGACGTTCCTGTCGAAGACGAGCCTTCTGGGACGAGTGCTAGTGAAGCAGGTGCTGCCAAAATCGAAGCACCCCGTTCGTTCCGGCCAGTCGAGGCTTGAGCCACAACAAAGCTAGTAGATCCCGTGATCACGGGCGAATTTTAGGAGCTAGAAGAGGCTGCACTGAAGAAGGTTGTAATGAGTCAAACCCCGGCCGCAAACGCCTCGACATGGCAAACCGACTGACGAAATCATCGCGTAGGTCCAGGCGTCGGGCGGTGGCCCTCGGCATTGCTCCCTGCGATTTATCAGCAATCAGTTCCGTCCATAGGGAGTGATGGATGCGCACAAGCCCACATAGAGAAGGACGAGTGAACATGAAACTACCACAACAGCGGCCACTTCGTGGACCCGTGGATCAAGATGCTTTACGCCCAAAACCCAGGCCATCAAACTGTTTGAAGACTGGATCCGAAGCCTCGATTCGTAGCACTCAAGAAGATGCTTGCGTGTCACATCACCTACCATTGGACGACACGGTGAAGCGATACTGTGCTTTGACGCTGATAACTCTGCTGGCGTTCTTCAACACCAGCGTCGGCTTTGCACAGGTGCCCGATCTCACGCTGGCGCGAGACAAGAACTGGCTTGTCATCCAAGGGCCGCATCTGCCCATGGGTGAGATTCGGATCAACTATCTCGAAGCCTATTGCCGTCCAGATTCAACAAACGCCGACTGGCATGACACGACGATCGGCCACACGACGGAACTTGTTTCGCTCAGCGACGACAAGAAAACGATGATTCTGCGCTGCTCTGTTAAAGATGGCGTGGTGGTCGACCACACGATCACTGCCAGCAACGACGACGTCACGTTTGCCATCACCGCGCATAACCCCACTGCCACCGCTTCAGATGCCCATTGGGCGCAGCCGTGCATTCGGCTCGGCGACTTCACGGGCTATGACAACAAGGGCCAGGACATCGATGACTACTTGCCTAAGTGCTTTATCTTCCTCGATGGGGAGCTGACACGCATGCCGGACATCCGCCCGTGGGCCAAAGAAGCCCGTTACATTCCCGGCCAGGTTTGGTATCCCAGCCACGTCGCTCGCACCGATGTCAACCCACGACCGCTCAGCCCACTTGTCCCCAGCAATGGACTCATCGGCTGCTTTAGCGGTGACGAAAAACAGCTCTTCGCTGTGGCGTTCGAGCCCTATCAGGAGTTG
>JBGSMN010000403.1:0-2457 GCA_041740155.1 Rhodopirellula sp. | reverse complement strand
ACTTGTTGGTCGGATATCCGCTGGCGATTCACGTCGATGCCGAAAGTTCCAACACCGAAGTTGGCTGGATTCGCATGATGCAAAAAAGCGAAGCTCGCTCGGGATTGATGAGCGACCTGCGGGGCTTGGATCAGCAAACGATTCCGGAAGTTAGCGACGACGCACCTAGGACACGTCACATCGCCGACGCGGTGGTCGTGGCTGAAGAAGGTTACGAAGCGGATTGGGGTGGCAACATGATCATGCTGCATCAAAGCCCGGCTTACTCACAAGTCGTCACGATCGCGTGGCTGCTGGATCGTTTTGGCGCACCGGATGAAGCCAGGCCGCTTGTGCCGTACGAGATTCCTGATCTGGATGAACCAGAAGTTGAACTTTTAAAAGACGGCAATCTGTTGCGATATAAATCGCTAAAATTGGTTTTCACGCAGGGTGGTGAATTGGTTTACCTGGGCATCGGTGCCAACGGCTGGGCACCGCCAATGCGTCGGCAGTGACACGAGTTACGAAGCGGTTACCTTTGCGACGCTGCGGTAGTAGTCGATGCTCTGCTTGAGTCCTTTGGCGATCGAAACTTCTGCGTCGAAACCGAGATGATTCCTCGCTTCACTGACGTCGGCCAACGAATCACGAACATCGCCAGCTCGTCCGGGTTCGTGAATCGGTTGGATGTCTTGGCCCAGTAAATCGCGGAGTGTCGAAAGCAGTTCCAAAAGCGACGTGCGTTGACCGCGACCGATATTGAATGTTCGCCCGGCCACCTTTGGCTGAGTCGCCGCCAACATGTTCGCACGAGCGACATCGGCAACGTAAACGAAGTCGCGAGATTGCTCACCGTCGCCATAAATCACTGGTCGATCGCCCGACAGAATCATTGATACGAATCTGGGAATCACGGCGCTGTATTCGCTTTGCGGATCTTGCCGGGGGCCAAACACGTTGAAGTAACGCAGCACCACGGTTTCAAGCCCGAAGCCGGTATTAAAAGCGCGGCAATAGCATTCCGCGGCCAACTTCGACGCCGCGTAGGGTGAGAGCGGAATCGTTGGGTCGGTTTCGCGTTTGGAAACAAAGGTTGAATCGCCGTACGCCGCACTGGTCGACGCGAGCACCAAGCGTTTAACGTTAGCAGCCGAGGCTTCGGAAAGCAAATTCACGGTACTGGTCGCACACCAGTCGTGGCACAGCAGCGGTTCTCGCATACTGCGGGGCACGCTCGCCATCGCCGAATGATGAAAGATGAAGTCGATGCCCGCGACGGCATCTTTGACCGTTTCACGATCCGACGCGTCACCTCGCACGATCTGAAACGCCGAGTTGCCGGCCAAGTGAGCGAGGTTTTGTTCGTAGCCGGTGCTGAGATTGTCGAGCACCCGCACTCGGGCTCCGGCGGCGAGCAGCGAATCGGTCAGGTGCGATCCAATGAATCCCGCACCACCGGTGACGAGGCAGGATGAACCTTTCAGGGCAGTCATCGAGTTTGTTGATACCATCGCTTGCGGATTCCTTCGTGGCAAAGCTGGGTGACTAAATGAAAACGGGCATTCGCCCACAATGAAGTGATGCGAATACCCGTCGATTCGACCGATAGGGCGGCGTTAGCTTTGGGCTTTAGCCTTGGTTCGGGCTTCTCTTAGTCCGCGACTGAGGATATCCCGCAACATGGGCGAGAAATCTTCGTACTTGGATTGATCGGGAGCACCGTTGCTGAATTGGTAGATCGCGTCTCGGGGTTTCACACCCAAGGCAATCAACGTGCTGCTGACTGTGGCGTAATCACCGTTGCGAACAACCATGCTTGGACGACCTGGACCAACCGGAGCACGGGCGAAAACTTTGCTGGCGACGGCCAGGAACTTGACGGGCGAATCGAGCGTCTGACGCGTGAGCAGGCGGCGAGCCAATTGCACGCGTTGGTCTTCGGGATCGTTCAAGTTTCGCGAGCCGATGATGTTCAGCCCGTCTTTAAGTTCGACCACTTCTTGTCGTTCGTCAGCATGAATCGCGTAACCGTTCTTCGCGTCGGCAACGATGATGTTACAGCCTTCGTAACGAGTCTTGGCGAATTCGGTTTCGGCTTTTTCCAAAGCACGGGCGGCAGACGAACATCGCAGCAGGTCCAGGGCCAATAGGCCTCGTGAACGTTGACCAAACAACGGCATCGTGGTCGCTCGGTTGCACAAACCGACAAACAAGCCGTTTTGGTTAACGCCGAGCCAAGTACCGCCACCTTTTTGGTCAATGCCGCACAACACGCGAGGCTTGCCGGATTGAATCGAAGGCGAGAGACTCGGTCGGTCGACGTATTCTTCACGATTGGCTGCGACCAAAATCGGACTCTCGGGAACCAGGCGGTATTGAACAGCCAGTAAGCACATCGCGCAGCTTTCTTTTTCAAAGATCAGTGGTTGAAAAAACGGAAGTCGGAAACTCACTCCCGCGTTCGCCCTTCAAGCC
>JBGSMN010000392.1:0-33491 GCA_041740155.1 Rhodopirellula sp. | reverse complement strand
GCGAACGGGAACGGCCATCGTTCCGATGCGGCGTATTCCATGAACGGCACGAGTACCGATTTCGTTAACGTGGGACCAAATAAAAAGAACTGTGGCATCATCGGATAGAACACATCCGACGTAGCGATGCAGCCATTGGAATGGTTCTCTTTGGAAAACTGCAGTGGCTGTCCATTGGCATCGGCCACAAACTTGCCCGCTGCAAAACACTGGCGATAGGCCAGCGAGGCGATGTCTGCGTACTGTTGGCCACCGGCGGCGATGAGATCGGCGATCAGCTCTTCGTCGAACTTCGCACAACGAGCCTCCAACGCGTCACGCTCGTTGACTGCCGCTTCGATCAAATTCTTCGCCTCCCAGCCATCCTTCCGCCAATAAGGACGGAGCTTTTTGGTCATGTACTCGATCGAATACAAATCGTCATAGGCAATCAACGCGTAATGAGAAACCTCCTGCTCACCGACATTGCCCAACGACATCGCCACGGCAGCGACCACATCACGAGCAGCCACCGGGAATTGCGTCGGATGTTTGTTGATGAAGGTAGGCCCTGATTCGGCAAAGGCATCACGAAGTGTAGTTCCATCGCCAAAACCAACCGTTGGGTTAGCTTCGTGGGAGGCGGCGACGTAAAGATAACCCCAGTCGATGCGGAGGTCGTCGCCTGATTTCCCAAGCACGCGTTGTTCAACACTGCCGATCTTCAAACCGCTGGCGTTGCTCATCGAAACAACTTCGCCAGTCACCTTCTGATCGCCTTCATTGGTACTCAATTCACCAGCGGCGTCGAAATAAAACTGTACATCGTGCGATTTCTTGTCAGTCGATTTGACACTGCAATTCACGTACGTCGTCGGTCTGCTAAGGATGTCGAGATCATCCGGTAGTGCCGGTGTGGTGAAGGTCAGTCGAATATCCACACCACCACCTGTAAAGCTGTAAATCGTTCGCGTCGGAAGAACTTCCACGGACTGTTGCTTCATCGCTGCGATCGTTTGCGGACCGCCGCCCATCAACCGGTAGGCGTGTCCATCGACACGAACCAGCGCTGACAGGCGATGCGATTTGCCGGTCCAGTGTGTGGTTTCGGTTTCCCACAACTTGTCGGCCTGCGACCACACACTGAAGTACGGATCGTGTGCCACCAACGGAACGGCAGGCGGACGGAAATCCGTTTCTTCAGCATGAATAAACGTAGCATGAATAAGCGTGGGTGAGATCAGGAGTGCCAGCAGGCACACTTTAAAGCAACGCAATCGGATGCAAGGAGTGTTCATTATCGTGAGATGTTAAAGTTGGATGTAGGTTGAGTCATGGATAGGGTTCTATCCGGGAAACGAAAGTCTTGACGACTTCCGCTACGGTCTTGATTTGCGGCGTTCAAGTTCTATTTGAAGAGACGCTGGTGCATCTCGTTGAGTTCTTTGGCAGGAATCTTGATGACCTTACGATCGTAGCTCATTAAACCGTTGATCTCGCCTTCGACATCGGTGGTTTGAGTGTACACGCCGCCTGCGATGCCTTTGCTGCGAAGATCGTTCAGGATTTCCAACGACTTGATATACCGATCGCGATACTCAGCCTTTGTTTTCGGTAGACCACCGTAGCCCCAGTTTTCACGCGACTCGTCCCACAGGTGCCCTGTAACGGGATAGCCATGGCCGCCAAACTCACCAACGACGTTGACGTAGTCGCCGAAACGTTGGGTGTTGAACGGGAACTCTGGGTTAGGGTACGCATGATGGTCGGCGATGTCGCCCACCGGCCAGAAATTTCCGCCACTGGCGATGTTGACCAAACGGGAAGGGTCGCGGGCCTGCGTCCACTTGCCGACTTCCACGGTGCGGTGCTGCCCCCATGCTTCGTTGAACGGCACCCATACGACGATCGAAGGGTGACTTTCGAGTTCGTCAATCATCCGCTCCAGTTCGAGCATGTACTGTGCATGTTGGTCATCGGGCCAATCAGCATCTTTGGGATTGGGAGCCATGCGAGTCCAAGGTGGATTTTGTCCGCCACTGACTTGATCCTGCCATAGCATCATGCCCAATCGATCGCATTGATAATAGTATCGTCGCGGTTCGACTTTGATGTGTTTGCGAATCATGTTGAACCCCGCGTCCTTCAACCATTCGATGTCAAACAACATCGCTTCATCAGAAGGCGGCGTCAGCAACCCATCAGGCCACCAACCTTGATCGAGTGGTCCCCAGTGAAAAATGACTTCGCCGTTGAGCGTCATCCGCAGATGGCCGTCTGCATCGCGCGTTTTGCCAACACTACGAATACCAGCGTAGGACTCGACACTATCGAGCACTTTGCCATCACCATCGAGCAACACGACTTTTAATCCGTAAAGATGTGGCGAGGCGGGTGACCACAGTTTCGCATCCGCGACAGTGATTTTGATTCCGTCAACGGTACCTTCGTAACGAGCGACTTGTTTGTCATCGTCGGACACGATCACTCGGATCGAAGCAACTGCGTCGGCGTTTTCCAGCTTGGGTATGATGCTGATCGTGCCTGCCGTAGCGTCCGTTGCGATCGTCAAGTCCAAGATGTGACTGGCCGGGACTTGTTCCATCCACACTGTTTGCCAGATCCCAGAAACTTGCGTGTACATGATCCCGCCAGGGTTGCGGCGTTGTTTGCCGTTGAGTTGCCATCCTTCGGTTTCATCTTCGACGCGCACGACGAGTTGATTCTCGCCGGTTTTGATCGCGTCAGTGATGTCCAACGAAAATGGCGTGTTGCCCCCGATGTGTTTTCCGACAGAGGTTCCGTTGACGAAGACTTCGGTGCGATAGTCAACCGCCTCAAAGTTCAGCAAGGTGCGTTTCTCAGCCGCTTGGGTGGCCGTGAACGTGCGGTGATACCACAACGCCTCGTCTTCGCTAAGCATCTCCTGCACGCCGCCAAGCTTGGATTCTAAACAGAACGGCACTAAGATTTTGCCACTCCATTTCTCAGGCATTTGTGTTTGTTTGATGGCGGTGACGGCGTAGTCCCAGTGGCCATTGAGGTTGGTCCAATTGTCACGGACAAGTTGAGGTCGAGGATACTCCGTCCACGCGTTTTCGGCGGTGACGTCGCTGCCCCATGTCGTGATCAACTCCGACTGAAATGGTTTCATCTTCGGCAGGGAAGGTACGTTATCGGCGTCAATGAGATGAACGTCGATGTATTGGCCACCACCTTCTTGGAGACAATGTACCGCCATGAGATTCTCGCCGACTTTCAATGCGGATCGTTTAGCCGCTTCGATCTCGATGGTCTCGTAGTCTTGCGTCCAACCGCTTTGCGATGCGACGAGTTGGTCGTTGATATAGATCTTAGCGTCCTCATCGTGGTGCATTAATAGCGCTGGACGAGCGGGGATTTCATCGAGCGAAAAAGTTTTGCGTAACCAGATTTGTTTGGTCTTCCAAACAGTTCCGATCCTCGCTCCGGGAGTTCCGCGAGTTCCAAAACCGCCAACACCGGTTTTCCATGCGGTCGCGTCGAAGTTGGCCGTCTGCCAACCATCGGTAGGTTGCTGCAGAGTGTACTGCCACGTTGTGTTTTGCAGTTGTTCGCTGCGGGCGGGGTGGCCGGACAACATCGCCAGCAGCGCGACGGCGCAAACGAGGACGACGCGATGGTGCAGAATTCTGTTCATCTTGAGATGTCAATTGTGGGGAGGATGTAGGTTGTTGAGCCATGGGCTCAGTTATCACACGAGTCGGCGATTACTTTGTTGAAAACGCAAAGACGGTTTGTGTTTGATAAGTGTCGCCTGGCTGCAAAATTGTCGAAGGGAAGTTCGGTTGGTTGGGGCTGTCAGGATAGTGTTGTGTTTCCAAACAAAAGCCGCCGCGATGCACGTATATCTTGCCCGATTTTCCTTTCAAACGACCGTCCAAGAAATTACCACAGTAAAACTGAATACCAGGCTCCGTCGTGCTGACCGTCATCACTCGGCCACTGGTCGGTTCGTAGACTTGTGCGGCCAGCGTCAACTCGTCCGAGTTAGCGTCCTTGTCGAGCACCCAGTTATGATCGAAACCGCCACCGAAGGTGAGTTGTTCGTGTTCGACGCCAATGTCACGACCGATCGGTTTGGCCGTCGTGAAATCAAATGGAGTGCCTGCGACCTCTGGCAGCTTTCCTGTCGGGATCAAACCCTCGTCGACGGGCGTGTACTTCGAAGCGTTGATCATCAGTTCGTGGTCGAGAATCGTGCCTTCGCCTTCGCCCTTCAAATTGAAATACGTATGTTGGGTGATGTTGACGGGAGTTGCCTTGTCGGTGGTTGCATTGTAATCAATGACGATTTTGTTATCGCCGGTGAGCGTGTACGTGACACTGAGTTGCAAGTTACCGGGATAACCTTCTTCCATGTCTTTGGCGAGATACGTTAACGCGATCGATTGTTCATCATGCGACGCCACCGTCCATACGACCTTATCGAACCCGATCACGCCACCGTGCAGATGGTTCTCACCATTATTGACAGCGAGTGAGTAGGTTTTACCATCGAGCGTGAAAGAGCCTTTGGCGATGCGGTTGCCGTAGCGACCGACGATCGCACCAAAGTACGGTTTATCGACGGCGTTGATGTAGCCTTCGACATTGTTATAGCCAAGCGCGACATCGGCGAACTTGCCATCACGATCAGGGACAGAGATGGAGGTAATGATCGCACCATAGTTGGTAACTTTGATTGTCATCCCGTTGTCATTCTTGAGGGTATACAAGTTGATCGAATCAAAATCTTCCACGGCTGCAGATGCCAGTGATGCGGGGAATGTCATTAGCAATACCAAACAGGTGAGTGAAAACGTTTTCATGTAAATTCCACAAAGGAGAGGACAGGGTGTGAGTCGTAGTATTGTTGCAGATTCACGGAGTGGTTGTTGGGCCGCAAACGAGCCACTGCGAGGACGCAATTTAGCGGTACTGCATTACTTTAGCGTCTGGCGAAGGAATCACAATGTGATATCACGCAATCGAAATGAGATATATTGTCATGCCTGGGCATGCCCAGGCAGACGCGGAGAGCGGCTAAGAAGACGCGATCGGCTTCCTGCTTGACCGCGAAAGACGTTTCCGGGAATGAATACGCTCCCGCCAAAAAAGTCACAATTGGAGCGAGAACGATTCTTCCCACATCGACAAGGTTTTAGTGTTCGGCGTCGACTTTCATGCCGCTGTCTGGTTGACCGGACAGGCGGAAAGGGTCGTCGAGACGACGCATTTCGCTGAGCAGAAGCGTTCGCATCTCCGCGAGTTTGTCAGTGTAACGTGCATCGGCGGCAAGGTTAACTTGATTGGCCCTCGGGGTAACTCCAGTCAAAGCGATCACGTTCGGATCGTGATGCTGTGTCAGCAACTCGTATGGGTTTTCAGCGAGATTGAAAAGTTGTGTTTCTCGCACCACTCCGTCGAGAACATCATACTCAATCAATTTCCAGTCGCCTTTTCGGACGCAGCGCATGCCTGGTTTGGTACCACCGCAATACGAGCCATACATCACCTCACGCACGGTCGACTGTTTGCCTTCGAGTACCGGTTTGAAGCTGACACCTTCATTGCTTTCCGGTGCGGCTATCCCGGCCACGTCGCAAAGCGTCGCGAGCGTATCGAGCAGGTAAACATTGCCATTGGCACGCGAGCCGGGTTTGATACCAGGGCCTTTAGCGATTAATGGAACTCTCCAGGTGTGCTCATAGAGGTTTTGTTTTCCTTGCAGGCCATGACGTCCGACTGCCATGCCGTGATCCGCTGTGTAGAAGATGTAGGTATTGTTGAGTTCACCCAGCTCTTCGAGTTTCTTCAGCACGCGACCGATTTGCGTATCAATGTTTTCACTACAAGCATTGTAGCGACCGATCTCATTGCGAATCGTTTGCGGGTCACGCTTCTCCCACACGCCACTAACGGCAACCTCGTCCCGCAAGCCTGGATGGCCATGTGGGAAAGGATGTCTTGGAAGATAGTTCGGTGGCAAAACAGGTTGGTTTGGATGCATCGGCGGCAGCGAGCGTTTGTTCGTGTGATTGACCGCTCCGTACTTAGCCAGCAGCTCTGGAGTACCGTCTCGTGTATCGTGTGGGTGCGAGAATCCCAAGTAAATCAAGAAAGGTTTTTCGTCGTTGGTATCCACGCGATTGTGGAGATACTCCAGCACTTGCTTAGCATGCCAGGCACTCCCTGATTCGTCGGTACCACCTCGTTTGGTTGCGTCATGGCGGACAGTGAATTGCTTGTTCGCCGCCATGTAACTGTTGCCATTCTTGCAAGTTCGCATCGTGGAATAGCCCGCACGGTTGAAGACTGCTGCGAGCGCGTTCAATTCTAAGAGTGGCCGGCAGTGTCCTTTCGCACCGGGGCCGATGGGCAGATGCCAGAGCGTGCGTCCGCTCATCACCATGTGCCGCGATGGCGAGCAAACAGCACCTGAAAACGAACCCATGTGGTAGGCACGGTCGATCACCATGCCCTCAGCCGCTAGTTTGTCGAGGACGGGCGACTGCATCGAGGCCACTGAATTGTAAAAACTAAAATCCATCGGTGACTGATCGTCCGCGATGATAAAGAGAATGTTGGGTTGCGACCGCTCCGCCGCATTGATCGTCTGCAAAGTGGACAGCAGTAGCATCGTCGCGAGGGCAATCATCGGTTTCATCATGGGCCTTTCGATAGCGGTCAGGGTGGTTTGGTTTCAGTTTATAAAGGAATGTCGCTTCATGAAATCAACAGTTCGTCGCGAGCCGCCCGTTTTCACGGTCAACACTCAGGGCTTGTGATCGTTGGCGATCTTCTTTTAGAAACCAATATCCAAATCGTCCTGAAACACACCGCCATCGTCTAATCCATTGGGGCCAACACTATATACCATCCAGACATTGGCAACTTTTCGGATGATCACCGGGTCACCGGAAAATGGGTCAGCGACTTGCGATTCGATCAGGCCCAGATCGGAAACATTGAGTGAATTCGCGCTGACCGTCTTGTCGGGGTGCTGTTGCAAAGCGATCAGGACACGCAAACAGCGAATTGATGCCCGTTGTCGATTCATCAATTCGCGGCATGAAACGATCGCAGGTGCCACTGTCGCCGCGTACGGATCTTGCGGAGCGGCCACGACGGATTCTTCAAACTGCGAGACTGGGCCGAGCTTGATTTGTGCTTGCATGTAGTCGAGATACGGCCTATTCATTGCTCCCGACAGCATCTCGGCGACCCACACTTGCCGTCCCATTTCGATCCCAAAGGCTCGTTCGGTTTTCAGCGCGTGGATGAACCCGTCCATGGCATCGTCAAGTTCCACTTCGCCATCCAGATCAGCGAGTGTTTGCGCGTCGAGGTTGCCGTCACGAACTAATTCCGCGAGCGTGCCGAGTACATTAAGACGACATGCCGCCGCCACCATGTAACCCATGATGGTCGGGTTCTGTTCCTGCAAACGAGCCAGCTCGAGCGCATCGATCGCGAGACCTGCTGCCTCGTTCTTCTGTCCGATCGAGGCCAAGTATCGGCAGCGATAATTCAGTACTCGGTGGAACGTGCGAGCTACCCCTACTCGATCAAACAACTGCTGTTGAAAAACATCGAACGAATGAGCGGTATCGTCAATGTCAAAATAATGCTGACACTGCAAGGCTTTCTCAATCGCCGCGAAAACATCAGCGTGGTCGGCGAACGCCGATTCGATTACTGGCTGTTCCGCTTCTGCTAAGCCCTTCCGCCAATCCCACGGTTGATCGCTATGAAACGTCGGATGCAGTTTATCAAACAGCGCGTCGGCAGCCGATTGGGCTCGATGGAGATGCCACGCTGCATTGGTGCTATCCCACGCATGGTTGCGACATAAATCAGCGAAGCTAACCGGGTCGCCCGCCGCAGCAATCTCATTGATCGCCCACGATAGTTGTATCCGACGATTGATTAACGGGATCGCAATGATCGCGACGACGACGATTAACAACGTGATCACGACGACTATCAAACGTTTCATTTAGTCTGCCTAATCCTCAATGTGAGCTGAAAGGCATCACACTGGACAAGATCGCACGTGCTCTGTCAAGGCAATCGCGTCGTCAAGCTGGCTGGTCGTGATCTGCTGAGAGATCGTTGGCATCAGTGAATTTCGACTGGCTGAATTTTCGCATCACGATATAGATAACACCGCCCGAAACCAGCGTTGCTGCGGTCCCGATCGCTTTGTCAGGTCGATGCCACCCGGCCAAGGCGATGATCATGAACGTGGCAAGTACGAAGAACCATGCGACCAGCCTGCCGCTTGGCGTGGTCAAGTTTCGACCGGGTTTGCTGGCCAGCAAAATCCCCACTGTGGCGGCAGAACAGAGCGATAACGTGAGACTCAGGTATTCGAGCAGTGATTGCAGACTGGCGATGCTGACTACGATGGTGATTGCGATGCCTTGCAGAATCACTGATCGCGTAGGAGGCGATTTTTGAGAATCAAACCATTTTGGAAACACCCCATCGGCGGCCATCGCAGCGTACACTCGTGGACCAGCCATGATGGTAGACGAGACACTTGAGATAAGTCCCAAACAGATCGCGATGCGAACTAGATTGGCAAGGTGGTTGCCACCAATCTCGCGGGCGGCAATCGCAGCGACGGCTTGTTGGCCTGAAATGCTTTCGGTCGCAGGTGCGAATACAAAGATCGCGTTAAGAACGAGATACAGGATTGTCACACCAATTGCGGCTTTGAGCATCGCACCAGCGATGTCGACCGCGCCCCGCTCCGCTTCGCTGGCGACATAGATCGCGGCGTTGAAACCGCAATAGCTCAGCGAGATCCACATCACACTGGTGGCGAGCGTGAAAATGCTGGGTTGAGTCAACTCCGGTAGCTCAACCTGCACAGCGGCCCACTGATCCCATTGCATGAACGACCACGCGATGAACAAACCGATGAGCAGGAGTTTTGCGGCGACCAGAACGTTTTGACCGAGGGCACCGCGCTGCGTGTGAAACGCGTGGGCGATCGTGCAAAGGATCACTAGGATGATTGCGAGCAGGCCCGATGGCAACCAATTTGGCCGCTCGATCGCTTCCAGTGCGTAGGTTTCAAAGGCCAGGGCGGCGAGTGCTCCGGCACTGGTGAACCCAGCCAAGAAAGACACCCAACCGGCGATAAAGCCAGCTGCTGGATGCACGAAACGACTTAAGAACAAATACTCGCCACCGTTCTCGGTGAGCAAGTGAGCGAGTTGCCCGTAACTGATCGCGCCACCAATCGCGATCACGCCACCGATGGACCAAGCCAACATCACCAGGCGTGGATCGCCGAGGTCGGCGGTTACAAATCCACTCGTCGTGAACACGCCTGCGCCAATCATGCTCGCGATCACCAATGTCGCCAGCGACCACTGGGTCAGTGGCCGTGGTTGGGAATCATCGTGTGGGCGAGGCATGGGCTTGGATGTTTTGTAAATGAGATAGGCGTGAAGCCTGTCCTAATTAGCACTGCCGGAACAATGATTGGCGTAGCGGAACTCGTCAAGAGTTTCGACCTGCTAGGGAAACGAAAGTCTTGACGACTTCCACTACATCCAAACTAATTAGCGGCTTTGTCGCGTTGATCGTGTGGCAGTTTGGATACCGCCTTTAGGACGCAGCAAGTATACTTTGGGATCGTCGACGATGAACGAAGTGCTCCAGCGTTGACCGTCGTCGGCACTGCAAACGTTGTAGAAGAACGTTCGCATCCGTTCGGCCCGATAGTTATACGGGAACTGGCTGGTAATGTAGTCCGCTTCGGTCAAGTCATCGACGCCTGGCGATGCGTAGTAGTGCACCATGCCATCGGGCGTCACGCTCAGGCCAAGTGTCCACCAACCCGTCGTTGTAATCTGCGGGCCACGGAAGTCGCCGCCGTTCTTGTTGCTTCGAATTCGAATGTAGGCGTAGTCCTCTGATTTTCGTGAATCGTTCTTGCTCTCGAATTCGACGAACATTCCCGGCCAATAGATCTCGTCGCCAAGTTCTTCGACTTTGCGTTTGAAGATTCCCTTTTCTTGTTCGATCATGGCGGTCGTTTCGAGTGCCAAGCGAAATCCGAAATGTGGTCCTGAACGGTTTTCCCATTCCGCGACGGGCGGCAAAAAGACTCGCGTCGTCACATTGGGGACCTCTGCGACATCGATCTGTCGCTTCAAGCGATATTGCACATTGCAAATAAAATCGTCTTGGTGCATCGTGTTGCTGGGTCGACCAGGAATCCCCGTGAATTTGCTCCGCATTAGCAGTGCTCCGCGACTGCCAGTCAATCCGCCTGGCGGTGTGGGCACGCGTTCGACAATGTCGGGATGGCCCCGTTTGACACCTTCATACCAACGTCCGTTCGTGGTCTTGCCCATCGGACCACGTTGGTTTTCGTCAATGTCCTCGGTGCTCTTGGGATTGTTGGGAATGTATTTCCAATTGGTATCTTCAAAATCGTCAGAGACGCCGACGAGTTCTTGTCCGGTGCCGGGAAGGACGGGTCGTTGAGCATCGGCTTGACCCGCGATCGACGTGGACACCACACAGGCCAGACACGCGAGACTGAGGTTAGCCAGTCGCGAGCGATTGAGCAGTGTTGTGTGATGGGTGGCAGGTACCGTTTGCCTGCAGGTGGCGGTGGCAAAGATGGATTGCCAGTAGTTGATCCGTAACATTGTTGTCCGTCTCTTCCGTTTCAAGAACGCTGAAATGGACACGGCAGGTCGACAGCAACCACAATTCCGCTGTCTCAGATGGATTGCCAACACGCCGATAACGTGTGGCAGAATCCTGCCGTGACGGAGGCCCCCCTCCAATCCTTTCAATCGGAATAATCCCACTCAAACTCAATTCAAAGCAGGCAGTGCCAGCATTTTTTGTGCTAAGGGACGGCTGAGCAATGCGGCGAGCACACGGAACGATCGCATTAACCGTTACAAACTGATGGTTTCTCGCGAGGTATGGCAGCATTGCTTTAAAAAACGACAGGTTTCCTCGAGAACGCGATGGCGCGGGACTATGATTGGTTGTGTCAGGGAACGCTGACGACAACATGAACACAACACCAAGATTTTAAGCGTCCCCCCGTGCGAGGCGGGGTCGGTTCTTCGGAGCCGGCCTCGCCTTTTTTCGTTGAGTTTCCGAACTGCGTCGCCCCAAGCGCCAGTGAAGTGTCTTTCACGAAACCTGTCTAATTCTTGCCACGCCCACGATTTTCGTTGACGGCGGAGGCTCTTTCGGTGAATAATGAGGACTGCTCCGCAGGCGGCTCCGGTTTCCTCCGTCCTCTCCTCTTTTACCAGGTGTTACGTTGCGTTTGCACAACGAACTTCCCCACGTGTCGAACTCATCCATCGACTCACAACCCGAACGAGTCGCTGTTGCCGAAGTGAGTGCTCAGCATCGCGAGCATCAGCGGCATCGCGTGAAAGTGTGGTGGATACTGGCCATGGCTGTGGCGCTATGGTGTTTGATCGCCAGTGTCGCATCGGCTCAAAAATACGAGACGTTTGAGTTGGACAAAAAATTTGATGCGTTCAAGGATCCGAAGAAAGCGTCGGAATTGGAACGTGCTGTCATGCAGTACAAAACCGCTTCGGATCCGTCTAAGGTGGCAGCATCCGTCCCCAGCATGGTCGAGTTTTATTTGCAGAAATACATCCCTTGGAAACTGACTCAGAAAGAGAACTTGCCGTTGCTCGCGAGCACGATCGAAGGCATGCTCAAGGATCTCGAAACGGCCCAACGAATCGGCGGTCCTGGTGCGTTACCGATTTTGAGACACACGTTCGGGGGCATGAAGGTCTTGGCCGAAGGCAATTACATGCCCGCCGTGCGGATCAACGCCATCAATGCGCTGTCGCGATTGAACGTCAAAGGGATGGACATCGCCACCGGTCGGCCTCCGCAACCACTTTCGTACAGTTTTCCGATTCTGTTGAAACTGTACACTGACGAGAAAGAAAACGAGGGTGTTCGAGCGGCTGCACTACACGGCATCCACCAATACACCAGTTTGGGTTTTCCGTACATGAAACCCGAGGAGCGAACGGCTCTCGCCGATGAGATGAACAAGCTGCTCGCCGCCGCGCCACCTGCATCGCGAAACCCGCAAGCCCACGCGTACCTACAGCGGTTCGCTGTCGATATCCTCGACAATCTGCGAGCACCCAACGATGCGTCGCTGGGTACTCAATTGATCAGCATCAGCACCTCGGAGAAACAGCCCGATCTGATCGCTTTGTACTCGGCATCGAAGCTCGGCGGATTTGATACTGGTTTGCAAGGCAAGGTCACTGATCCCGCAGCGGTCACCAAGCAATGGTCACTTCGCGCGTTCAATGCACTCGAAGCGGAACTGGCTCGCTTTGAAGCTCAAACACGACCAGTTCCAGCGTTGTCGCAACCACCCAACCCAATCCAGTTTTTGCAAAAGAGCGCCGCACCAACGAAACGTGGGGCTGGAGGACGTCGAGGAATGGATAGTGGTGAAGGCATGGGCATGAGCGACATGGAATCGGGCAGGTCGGGAAGCAGTAGCGAAGGCCGAGGAATGAGGGACATGATGAGCGACATGGACATGATGAGCGGCATGGACTCGGGGATGTATGGTGGAGGGATGATGGCGGTCCAGGCCAACCCACAACCGCCCGAAGTGAGTTTGTCTCGGCGGCATTTAAGTTTTGTCTTGCAGCAATTGCTCAACGGGGCCACCGGTTCGAGCAAGGGTGAAATCGCTGAGAAGCCGAGTGGTTTGATCGCGGCTGTGGCCGACCCACAAAAGACCGAAATCAAAACCTGGGTAGAGTCTGTCCAAGGAGTCGTTGAGGCTCTCAACGACACGAGTTTGGATACTCTCGACGCCTGGTTGATTGCTCTCGAAGAGCAGCGTCGACCGCTCGGCATGTTGGCTGGAGTCGAGATCGAACAAGCAGTGGATCCTGACAAAATCGAGGCAAGGCCAACGCTCCCCAGTTTTGGTCTTCCCGCAGGCGATGTTGATGAAGTGCCAGGCGCGTTGCCAGCCGGATTGCCAGCCTTGCCAGGAACCTAGGCTTTGTGCTGACACAACCATCGATCTGGCAATCGCTCACGCAGTCATTTCGTGAGGCATGGCCGACGGACGCGGCTGCCAATGTCGGAATTATCGTCGGTTGCAGTGGCGGTGCGGATAGTGTTGCGTTAGCACGATTGATTGCTGATTACTTCCCTCCCAACGCAAGCGAAGGGAGTGTTCGGCAATCACCACTGGTGATTGCTCATTTCAATCACGAGTTGCGAGGAGATCAGTCCGAGGCGGATGAGCAGTTCGTTCGCGGACTTGCAGCTTCACTTGATTTCCATGTGGAGGTGGGACGTCCGACTGACACTTCATCGCCTGACGATGAAGCTCGATTGCGAACCGATCGTCGCGAGTTTTTTTTGCGAATCGCTGCTAAATGGGGGTGCCGCTATATCGCTGTCGCACACACAGCAGACGATCAAGCTGAGACGATTTTGCAACATTTGTTTCGCGGCACCGGAACTTCAGGGCTTAGCGGGATGCAGCTCGCTAGCCCGCTAGGGCGCGATTTCACAATGCTGCGGCCACTGCTGCAAACTCGTCGAGCTTGCATCCGCACCGCATTGCAACAAATCGGACAGCCATGGAATGAGGACGCCAGCAATCAATCGACACGATACACTCGCAATTGGATTCGCCATCAGATTTTGCCAGCCGTACGCGAGCGTTTTCCGCAGGCCGATGAAGCGCTAGTGCGAGCGGCTGAGAATCAAAATCAGCTTAGCCAAATGTTGAATCGGCTCGCCCAACAATGGGTCGATGCTTTTGTTTGTTCAATCCCTGTCGATCACGAACAACCAATCTATTCATCCGATGCGCGACCTTTAGAGTTTCGTCGGCCTTCGCTCAGCGTGCTGCAACACCATGCAAACACCGACGAGGCTTGGCCGCACGGTCATGATCTGGCGAATGCACACGCTATCATCATCGCCGCCTGTCAGTTAGCGTTTGATGCTCGACAATGGCCACGTCGTCATATGAACCAGCAACATTGGAATCGATTGGCCCACGCAATCGCGACAACCGGCAACGCCGACCTACCTTCGCACGCGACCTCGTTGGGTCATTGGCCAGGTCAGTTGGAAGGAATCCAAACCGCAGACTCAGTTGTGTTGAGTTTTCGACTGCGAGTTTGACGGTTAGGCGAGCGTGACACGCAGTCGCCCGGCTCACCAATCAGTTCACCGCTAGTCGCATGAAGATCGAGAACAGGTCGATCCGAAACTAGAGGTTGAAGCGCGTCCGAAATCCCGGATGTTCCATCACCGATTCAGCGAGCAACCGCGCCGATGTCACATTTAGAAGTCAATCTTTCTGTCGAAGAGATGGGAATCAACAAAGCAGCCATTTTGTTGATGAGTTTGCCGACGAAAACCGCAGCCAAAGTGCTGGGCCAACTGCCCACTCGATTGATCGAGAAGATCAGCATCAAGATCGCACAGATTGACTCCGTCGGCGGTGATGAGCAGGAAGTTGTCATCGCAGAGTTCTTGACGAGCAAGGCAAGTTCGATCTACGCCAGTCCCGGCGGACTGGAGCGGGCAAAGGAGCTGATCCGAGAAGCACTCGGACGCGACGCTGCGGAGATGATCGGGAATTTGCAACAAACGATTGAGGCGATGCCGTTCGGATTCGTCAAGAAAGTCGATACGCAAACACTGTTACAATTTATCGGCGATGAACACCCACAAACGATTGCGTTATTACTCAGCCACGTGCCGTCACCGTATGCCGCGGAAGTCATGGCGGGACTCGATTCAGCGAAACAACTCGAAGTGATTCGACGGATCGCCAACATCGGTCGAACCAGTCCGGCTGCGGTCTTGGAACTTGAGCGTGGTTTAGAGATGCGTTTGAGCAGCATGGTCAACCAACAACAAAGCAACATGGGTGGCGTCGCGAGTGTCGCTGAGATTCTCAATGTTGTTGAACGGGCTGTCGAACGCACGATTATGGAATCGCTCGGTCGCGAAGATCCCGAACTGTCCGAAGAGATTCGCCGTTTGATGTTCGTGTTTGAAGACATCGCTAAGCTCGGTGATCGCGACATCCAATCACTGCTCAAGAACGTGGAAACGGCACAGTGGGCGATGGCACTCAAGGGTGCCAGCGAAGCGTTGCAAGAGAAAGTGCTTCGCAACATGAGTTCGCGTGCTGCCGACAACCTTCGCGAAGAGATGGGATATTTGGGCAGCGTACGAATCAGCGAAGTCGAAGGCGTGCAGCAGAAAATCGTGGACGTCGTGCGCCATCTAGAAGACACCGGCGAAATTTCGAGACCGACCGGCGAAGCGGAAGAAGAGTACGTGACCTAAGGTCGAAAATAAGACAATTTCCTGAATTGTCCTTACACGGGCCGTCGCCAAGTTTGCGACGATTTCTCATGAAGCGAGTGGCAAGAGGGTTAATACCGGGAGCGTGATGATGTTCACACGAGCCTCATGGTCTACATTCGCGACCAAGTTACTGATCAGTTGCCAGGAGACTTGCAAGCGCGTATTGAAGAGAGCGTGTGCGTGGACCTGGATGAATCGTCCCGCTGGATCTATCCAGACGTGAAGGTCGTGGAAAGCGTGGAGAAAGCTCCTGGAGCAGGTGTCGCGCTAGCAGAAGCCACCATTACCGAGCCGACTATCATCCCGCTGCCGAATGAAAAACCAACTGAACGGCACATCGAAATCGTAGACCTCAATAGTGGTAACCGAGTTGTTACGGCGATCGAATTACTCAGCCCAGCAAACAAAAAGGAAGACGCGGGTAGATTTTGAGAATCTTGTGGAGCGATAGGCCGAGCATTGCTCGACACGTCCACGATTTGCTGTAAGAGTTCAAGCAAACGACTTATTTGACGACAGTCAAAATGCTACATTCAGATTTTGAACTGCGGACAATTGTGGCCCCGTGCAAATAGTTCTTTCGTTAGTTCCAATTGGCATACCAAACGTAACGATGAACATGCGGCTCGTGTGACAGGGTCGAAAATAAAGATTTTTCAATGTCGGTGCTTCAGTGGCATCTGCCGATCACGACCGCATTCGCTTTGACGCGCAACCGCCAATGCGATCCTGCGAGAAATGACACCCTAGCCAAAGATCGCAAGTCGCATTCGTTGCCATTTGCCTAACGAACCTTTCATCCGAACCTTTCATCGCGTGGTCACGTCTGATAGAATAGAAACCGACGCCCAGAAAACTGGGTGTTTCCCGAGTGCTGTTTCTGAGAATGAGAGAGCATGACAAGTCTCGGGGGCGACTTGGAATCGACCGGATGACAAGAAGCGAATACCTGCGTGTCGTGGCTGATCAGAGGGCCACGTAAAAATCTGATCAAAAATTTTAGTTGCAGAAGAAAACTTTGCACTCGCCGCCTAAGAACAGGTAGCGCGGACTGATGGGGACCGCCGGAGTCGCCTGAATGTCCGTCACAATTCCGGATCGCGACCCGTCTTACTCAAGACGCGGGTCGTTAAACAAGATTTGAGTTAGCCGAGTGGGGAGCCTGTCAGGTAGCGCCCGATGAAGCGAAAAGGAGCCTTCGAGGTTCTACAAATAGCTTGACTACACATGTAGACGGTGTCGTGGATGCGTCGCGGGACGGGAGTTCAATCCTCCCCGCCTCCACTCTCAAAAGCCTGGTTTTCTTCGGAAAACCAGGCTTTTTTCGTGTCAAAGTGTCCCACAGGCCTGTCCCACGACCCCGGTTTTGGGAGAACGTCCGATAAGTCCGATAAGGAGCCAGAATCCGCTTATCGGACTAAAGTATCCATCTTTTTGGGACAGCAGATTACATGGCGACACGGGCAGCTACTCTCTCCAAACCGGACCGCACTCGCGTGAGTCAGTGCTGAAAAATCGCCGTAGACCACAGGCAAAACACCGCTACTTTCGGCAATGTTCAGCGGAAGTGATTGAGAAGCACGTAGCCACAGATCGCGGGTGTGATGATGACAACCGTTCAGGTTCTTGGCGGTGTCCAATGACGTGGCGACGTCATCGATCGACAGACGGTAAACGTCAAGTTGATCATGATCGAAGATCGTTTCGGACATCTGTTCCCCGATTCAAGTAGGTGTAAGAGTACTGGCTGGCGCCTGAGTACGAGTACGATTTCGTCGAGACCAGAACGAAGTAATTCTCACCGGTTGCGCGGGCGACAAGTTGATTTTGGGGGTGTTATCGCCGGTTGGAACTTCGGTACCGTGGGGACTTATCTTCGGTTGAAGGTGACTTAACGCCGGTTCGCGATTCGAAGAGTATTCAGGGATTCAGAGCCCGCGGTCAAGCAAATTCGCGAGCTTGTTTTTGGTGAACGTGTTGTCTCGTTTAAGCACCATTCCATAAGTTTTCAGTTTTCTTGAAAACCGTGGCTATCGGGCCGTTGATTTAGTTGAATCCCACTTCTCTTTTGTTTAACAGTCAGCCAGAGGCGTACTCTTGCGTCGAAAAGTACGCCTGCGGCTAACTGTTAAACGACTAAATCAATAGCCCGCTATCGCCAAAACGGCTAATTCTATTGATAGACTTATCGACAGGTGCTTTTACTTAGCGGGATCTATTGAGAGGAGGCGGTGTCGTCGGTTTTGCGAGGCACGATTTTGGCTTTGGGTTTCTCATTGACCGTGCCAGGAACGAGCCAGGGACCGGCGCTGTGGGTGGTGATCAAGCGCGTCAACTCTTCGCTGTCGATTGCTTCGACTTCTAACAAACGCTGTGTGACGGCTTCGAGCACGTCGCGGCGTTGTTGCAGGATCTCACGCGTCTGGACCAACGTATCTTCGACGATTCGCGAGACCTCTTTGTCGATCATCTTGGCCATCTCTTCGCTGTGCGAGACGTGATAATCACCCATCCCGCCACCGTTCAAGAATGGCGACCGTGTGCTGCGCCGCAGATTGATCCGGCCCAACCGACTCATGCCGTAATCCATCACCATGGAACGTGCGGTTTCGGTGCATCGTTCGAGATCGTTTTGAGCTCCTGTGCTGATGTCTTGAAAAACCATCTCCTCGGCTAACGTGCCCGCGAGCATGACTTTCATTTGACTCTCCAGTTCGCTCTTGGTCATCAAGAACCGTTCGGACTCGGGTCGTTGCATCATATAACCGAGCGCCGCGAGTCCGCGCGGGATGATACTGACTTTGTGGACAGGGTCGGTGTTTGGCAAGGCAGCGGCGACGATCGCGTGCCCCGATTCGTGATAGGCGACGCGGATCTTCTCGTCTTCGTTCATGACCCGGTTTTTCTTTTCGAGTCCAGCGGTGACGCGTTCGACAGCATCGTTGAACTCATCCATACCAACGGAAGACCGTTCGTTACGAGCAGCTAGCAGTGCGGCTTCGTTAACCAGATTGGCCAGGTCCGCGCCTACGAAACCGCTGGTGATCGAGGCGATGCGGCGGAGGTCAACTGAATCTCCAAGTTTGACGTGTTTGACGTGAACGGAAAGGATGTGTTCGCGTCCAGCGACATCAGGCCGATCGACGAGCACGTGACGATCGAAACGACCGGGACGCAACAGCGCGGGATCGAGGGTTTCGGGACGGTTGGTCGCGGCGATCACGATCACGCCGGAGTTGGAACCAAAACCGTCCATTTCAACGAGCAGCGCATTGAGAGTTTGTTCGCGTTCGTCATGACCACCGACTGTGCTGCCGCTACGACTTTTGCCGAGGGCGTCAAGTTCGTCGATGAAGATGATGCACGGTGCTCGATTGACGGCTTGCGTGAACATGTCACGGACGCGAGCGGCGCCGACGCCTACATACATTTCGACAAAGTCGCTGCCCGAAAGGCTGAAGAAGGGCACGCCTGCTTCGCCAGCGATCGCCCGCGCGAGGAGCGTCTTGCCGGTGCCGGGAGGACCAACCAACAACACGCCTTTGGGGATGCGTCCGCCGAGTGATTGGTATTTTTCGCTGTTGCGGAGGAAGTCGACGACTTCGCGAACTTCCTCGACGGCTTCTTCGATCCCAGCGACATCTTCAAAGGTCGTTGGTAAGTCGTCTTCGCTGTAGAGTTTGCCTCGACTGCGTGAGAACGACATGGGTGAGCCGACGCCGCCCATCCGCCGCAGCATGATGACCCCGATCGCGACAAGCACGCCGATCATCAATAGGTTGGGCCAGTTGTTTTCCAAAAAGCGACTGGGCCGATCGTTGTCCCAATCGACACCGGAGCGTTCCAGTAAGGCGATGAACTCGGCGGACAAGGCGTCGTTGGGGAAGCCGCGAACAGTGAGGAAACTGGTCGCGATCGGTTTGATTTTCGCGTCACTGGGTTTGCCAGAGAGTTCTCGGTAGTCGATGTTGCCGGTGATGCGATCGTCGGCGACGCGGATTTCCGATGGGCGGCTGAATTCGTAGGATTTTCCATCGGGGCCGGGGACGACAATGGTCGCGATCGGGATTACGGTGGGGGAGGGCTGGTCGGCTTCAGTGACTGGTGCGTCGGTCAGTTCGGGTGTTTTGGCGGTTTGTTCGCGTACGTTGGCGGCTTGCGTGAGCAGCTCTTTGAGGTGCGGGTAGGCGAGTCGTTTGCGGTTGTCCGAAACGAGAAAGGCGCTGAGTAGGACGGCAGCGGTGATCACGATCAAGACGAACCAGATGTTGCCGCCGCCGCGAGGTTCGGATGATCCGCGTGAAGATTTCGGGTTATCGGTCATGAGTTTTTATGTTTGGTGAGTTGGTTTCGGTAGTGGAACTCGTCAAGAGTTTCGAGGTGGCTATGGTTGCAGGTTCGATATGCGAGTGATGGTCGATTGTAAAGCGAATGTTTTAAAGAGTTTCGTTGCGGGTAGTTTGGAACGAAAGTCTTGACGACTTCCGCTACAGTTTATAGCGGTTTCGCCCGGTTATCCCGATTGTGATTCCGCGCGTTCTCAGGCATCATACGGGTTCGTCACGGTTTTTGTTAGAAATAATCAGGGTAGAAAATATGGGGGATGGACGCCGGATCGCCATTCTCGGTGCGACCGGCAGCATCGGTGCGGCCACGCTCGATGTCGTCGCGAACCTGCAAGTCCACGCCCCAGCGGCCCAGTGGCGGCTCGGTTCACTATCCGGACACAGCCGGATCGAACAGCTCGTGCAGTCCGCCCAGTCTGCCCAGTTTCTGCCGGAAACGCTCGTGGTCTCCGATGCCGACCGTTGTGACGAGGCGCACGCGTTGCTGACGAAGCACGACCTGCATCGCCATTGCCGTTTGGACATCGGCCCCGAGGCGCTCGTGCGAGCGGCCACGGATGCGGCCACCGACACCGTTGTCGCAGGCATCGTCGGTCGGGCGGGGTTGGAATCGACCCTGGCGGCGGTCCAATCTGGCAAACGGGTGGGTTTAGCGAACAAGGAAACGCTAGTCATCGCGGGCTGCATCGTGACCGAGGCGGCCGCTCACAGTGGTGCGGAGTTGCTGCCTATCGACAGTGAACATTCGGCGATCTACCAGTGTTTGGCCGAAGCAAGGAACCTGCCCGCTGGTTCCCTGAACACGCTCGAAGCGCCTAACGAAAAACCAGCGACGAAATGGCCAGGCGTGCGACGGCTGATTTTGACGGCCAGTGGTGGGCCGTTTTTGAATTGGAGCCGTGAGGCGATCCAAAATGCGACGCCTGAGCAAGCGTTGAACCATCCGACCTGGGAAATGGGCAAGAAAATCAGTATCGACTCGGCCACGATGATCAACAAATCGCTTGAAATCATCGAGGCTCGCTGGTTATTCGACGTCCCAGCGGATCGCATCGAAGTCGTCGTTCACCCACAATCGATCATTCATTCGCTGGTGGAATTCGAGGACGGCAGCGTAATCGCCCAACTCAGTCCGCCGGACATGCGATTGCCGATCCAGTATGCTTTAACATACCCCGAGAGGCTGCCTTGTCCCGCCCCGGCGCTAGCTCGCGACCGGGTGTGGGAAATGAGCTTGATCCCGGTCGATCACGAGCGTTTCCCCGCATTGGGGCTGGGTTTTGAGGTCGCCCGGGTGGGCGGAACGGCTGGCGTGGTGCTCAATGGGGCGAATGAAACAGCGGTTCCTCTATTCTTGAGCGGCAAAATTCGCTTTACTGACATTGCCCGTCTTTGCCGACGCACGCTCGACGACCACGACCACGAGTCCGCCCCCAGCCTGACGCGGCTGCTCGAACTCGACCGCTGGGCACGCCTCCGGGCCACCCAACTTGCCGAAACCATTCACGTTGCCTAGCCGTACCAAGCACGTTTCCCATCGCACGACGCTCCCGTTCGATTCCCAACGCTCTCATCCCCCACCTGAATTATGTCTCTGTTTGACTTTTCACAATTCGCCCTGCTCTTGGCGGCCACCGACGACCCTAGTTTCTTCACGACGCTCGTCACCGGCACGTGGTTGTGGACGAAAGTTGCGATCGGGATCGGGTTGGTGATCTTTGTTCATGAACTCGGTCACTTTTTGGCAGCGAAAACGTTCGGGGTCAAATGCGAAAAGTTTTACATCGGATTTGATGTGCCACTTCAAATTGGCCCGATCAAATTCCCTCGCACACTTGGCAAGTTCACGTACGGCGAAACGGAATACGGCATCGGGATCATCCCGTTGGGCGGTTACGTGAAGATGCTCGGCCAGGACGACGACCCACGCAAAGCCGAAGAGGAGTCCCGGCGGATTCGCGAGGAAGGCGAAGACGGTGAGCCCGAGAAACTCGACCCGCGATCCTATCCCGCCAAAACCGTTTGGCAGCGAATGATCATCATTAGCGCAGGCGTCGTCATGAATGTGATTACGGGCGTGATGTTCGCAGCGATCGCGTATTTTTGCGGCGTGCCTTACACACCCTCGACAATCGGTGGTGTCGCTCCGGGCAGTGCGGCTTGGGCGGCAGGCGTGCAACCGGGCGGTTTGGTGACGTCGGTAGCTAGTTTGCCGGACGATGATGAAATGCACTTTCGTCAAATGCAGATGGCGATTTTGACCGAGGGCATGGACACGCCTGACCAACCGATTGACATCAACGTGTCGTACGCTGACGGCACTCGGCAATTCGCACTGACTCCGCAACCGCACCCGCTCGAACCAAGTGTGCGAATGGTTGGCATTCACGAAGCACTCGGCTCGAAACTGACTCGCAAACTTTACGCCGCGCCCGGTACAGCCGCCGCTAATGTTCTGACGGACGAAGACGCAGGCGCGGAGATCGTGGCTTGGAACGGGCAAGACGCTGATCCATCGGCTCAGATGCCGATCGCACCACTGCTCAACGAGATTCACGGCTCGCCATCGAAGCCGATCGAGATGACGCTGGTCCGAATGGACGGTGAGAAACATTCCGTGACACTGCCGCCACAGCGCGAAAAGGATTTTGGTGTGCGTTTCGAAATGGGCACAATCTCGGCACTGATCAAGGATGGGCCGGCTGAAAAAGCGGGCATGAAAGTCGGTGATCAAATTGTTTCAATCGGTGACGTAGACAGTGTGGACATTTACACGGCGTTGTTACGATCGTGGCCAGCGGGCGAAAGTGTTGAAGTCAAAATTTCGCGCGGTAATGGCGACGATGCGGAAACAAAAACATTAAACATCTCGCCACAAGAATCTCTGTTGACGTACTCACCGTTGTCACAACTCGGCGAAACGATGGCCAGCACCCCATTGGGGTTCGCGTACACGCCAACATCGACAGTTGCGTCCGTAACGGCAGAGAACAGCCAATTGCAGGTTGGTGATGCGGTCCAAGAAGTGCGGATTCGGTTTGCTGACGCGGAAGCGAAAGCAACCTTAGTGAACACGTTTGGCGAAACGTTTATCGAACGATTAA
Organism: Rhodopirellula sp.; assembly: GCA_041740155.1. GTDB lineage: Bacteria > Planctomycetota > Planctomycetia > Pirellulales > Pirellulaceae > Rhodopirellula. The sequence continues at coordinate 10,642 of JBGSMN010000392.1, read as the reverse complement.
ATGAAGGCTTTGAGATCGGACCAGCGATGCCGTTGGGAGCGTTGATGGACACGATTCAAGTCTTGCCGGTTGGCACAGAAGTAATTGTCAAGGCAACGCGTCCGCCCGATGGTTCAGTGATCGAGGCCACCATGGCGGTGAAAACATCGGATCGTGATTGGTACGATCGCGGTTTGCATCTGGCGGACATTGAAGTGATCCAAGTCGCTGATTCGTTAGGCAGTGCCGTGGCATTGGGCGTGCGTGAAGGCGTGCGTGGTCTAGACAACGTTCGCCGGTTCTTGCGGATGTTGGTAACGGGCAAAGTCAAAGCGAAATTCTTGGGCGGTCCGGTTCGGATTGCACAAATGGCGAGCTACGAAGCGGAGCGTGGGATTTCGGCGCAGTTGTTGTTCCTGACGATGCTCAGCATGAACTTGGCGATCTTGAACTTCTTGCCGATCCCCGCACTCGATGGTGGTCACATGATGTTCTTGCTAGCCGAAGCTGTGCGTGGCAAACGGCTCAATGAAGAGTTGGAGATGCGTTTAACATTCGCGGGTGTGTTAGCGTTGTTGGCGCTGATGATCTTTGTATTCGCGAACGATATTTTGCATCTGTAATTATCCGTTGTGTTTGTGTCCGATTTTGTTTGCGAAAGTATGTCTCAAGCATCGAAGCGATTTCATTCAAGTGAATCGTCAACCTTGACACGAAACCACCCCTCCCACCGCAACAAAACTTAAACTTAAACTTAAACTTAAACCAAATGCCAATTGCGAAAAGATCGACGCTCAAGCATCGTTGCGCAAATAGATGAGCCAAACACGTAGGCGAGTCTCTCCGACTCGCGGTATTCAACGTCTCGGAGAGACGCTGCTACGTGCGTTAAGCCCATAAACTTGAGCTAAGGTCCTCAACTCTCTGGCTGCAACGCGATTCGTTCTTGCAACCCTGTCACGCGTTGGACTAGCCGCTCGCTAGTATCTCGCGACACGACATTGACCGCCTCGCCACACAGATGATCCGCGATCTTACGAGCGTGATCGTGGCAGTTTTCTAAAAAGATTTGATAGCGACTGCTCTGCGTTCCACCGATCGCGGTCCCCGCCACATAAACGCCTTCTCGTGGTGTTTGCATCGTGCTGGGATCAAACATAGGAGCCGCCGACTCCGCATCGGATACAACTCCGAGCTGCTGCCATAAGGTGCTGTCTTGCCGATAGCCGATCAATGCCAACACGTCATCCACTTCAACAAACATTGACGACGAATCGCGCTCATCGCATGAACGAAGCCTCACGCGGTCACGTGTAATCTCAGCGACCCTGGCTCCGAAGTACGCACGAATACTCCCGCTGCGAATCAAGCCTTCGATTTCTGGACGCAGCCAATACTTGATCCCGTCTTCTGGCAACTGCTCACCGTGATAACACAGACTCACGCGAGCACCACCGCGATGGAGCCGAATCGCTGCCTCGACGGCGCTATTACGACCGCCCACAATCAACACTCGACGACCGAAGTATCGGTGTACCTCGCGCAGGTATCCATCGACATGCGGGAGATCATCGCCAGGCACATTGAGCCGGTTGGGAAAATCAGTTCCGCCAATCGCCAACACAACGGCATGAACATCGACCGTCAAGTCGACTGCTGCCGTCGTGTTTAGTTTAGCCGCGTCAACAATCATTGGATCCTGGGTTCGAACAAACCCAAGTCGCCACCGTGCCGCAACTGTCTCGTCGAGAATTGGTTCCAGTCGCACCAAACGATGAAACGTATGCACTGGTATTTGGAACTGATCAACCACAGTGCGAAGGTAGTTCAGGTACTCATCACGACTCGCTTTGGCTTGGTCAATCGTATGCAGCGGAACACCTGCGATGGCAATCCGATCGTTACTGCTGAACCACCGAGTGCCTGGAGCCCACCACGAGATCGTGTGTCCGACTGGCCCAGCGTCGAAAACGTGCGCGTCGATTCCTCGACGCCGCAACTCGACGGCCGTTTCAATGCCAATCGGACCTGCACCAATAACGATGGTGTTCAAAGAATCCGCTCGTTAGTAGCCGATGTATCCGACTGGAGCGACACCAACACCGATGCTGATTCCAGTGCCGTAACCTCGATACCCGGAGCTGTAAGCACCATACCCGGAGTTGTAGGCCCCGTACCCGGAGCTGTAGGCCCCGTACCCGGAATTATAGACACCGTACGGCGCATAGCCTGAGTATCCCGAGCTATAAATCGGTGCGACTCGAACGACTGGGGCTACTGGCACGACAGGCCGATAAACTCGCCGCACGGGTGCCACGTAGCGAGGCGCCACGTAGGTGTACGCTGGGCGATAGGAATACACGGGAGCGACATAGCCGCGATAGCCAGCACTGTAACCATAGCCGTATCCCCAGCCTGCGTCAGCCGATGGTGCGAATGCGACAGCAGCACCTAAGGTGACAACGCTAGCAAAAAGTAACGAACGCCATTTTAAACCAAGCATGGATCTCTCCCCCCGAAGGGACGTGTGAACAAGAATCTAACATCTGCAACAGAGATTGTAGCAAGATGCGTTCCAGATCAATCGTCCAAAGCAAAATTAATGGACGGGAGGCGACGAATAACGGCTTATTTCGGCGAGATCATGCAAATCATGCGACGACCGTGTTGCTGCGGCTTCGTTTCGACTTTGCCATGTGCGCTCAGGATCTCAATGACCTGCTCCATGACTTTCCGGCCTTCTTCGATGTGGGCCATCTCGCGACCGCGGAACAGGACACTTACCTGGACCTTGTCTTTATGCTCCAAGAACTTCTCCGCCTGGCGGACTTTGGTACGAATATCTTCGTCGCCTGTTTTGGGTCGCAGCCGAATTTCCTTGGTTTTGGTGTGCGAGGAACCGCCGCTTTTCTTTTTGTTTTTGTCGTATTTGAACTTGCCGTAATCCATGATTCGGCAAACCGGGGGCCGCTCTCCTGGTGCGACTTCGACCAAGTCGAGGCCTGCCTCACGGGCACGTTCGAGTGCCTGGTCGGTCGGAATGATCCCGAGCTGTTCGCCCGTTTCACTCACGACACGGATGGGGGTAATGCGAATTTGTTGGTTAATACGCGTCGCATCGCGAGTTTCCGGTTGGACGTTTCGTCGTGCCAATGCCACTAAAGCAATCTTCTCCGGCCGGGGGCGTCCCGGCACAATAGGTAAGAATTAGGAAGAACCAGACCATCGGCGACCACGCCGAACTTCAGCGAGCATCGCTGGGTCGAATTCTACCTGAAAAGTTAGGTTTGTTTCCGGGGCAACATCCCCAGTTTAGAAAAGTATCCGGCCCAACATGGGTACGCGTCAACAGTGAAATGGTAGATTTTAACGGTTTTCCCGGCTAGTAGAATTATTGCCAGTCTCTGCCACTATCGTGCACTTGCCGGGGGCACTTGACGAGACCGCAAACCAATCGCAAACTACGCACGCGTCAAACGGCGATTGAGGCTGGTCACCGCCCAATTTGTTAGCCGATGACAGATCGGCAGGTCCGAGAGTCGGTAAAATGTCGCCACTCGGACAGCCCAAAAACCTTTCGGACGATTAGCTCAGTTGGTTAGAGCGCCACGTTGACATCGTGGAGGTCACAGATTCGAGTTCTGTATCGTCCATTTTCAGTTATACTGAAATCTCACCTGTTTTACCGGTCGAAACGCATCTGAGCGTTACCGCCATCGTGGCGTGCGACACGTCAATGTTTCGAATTTCTGATATTTGATATCAGAAACTCCCATTTTGATGGAGTTCGCAACGAAATGTCACGTCCCAAGAATATTGCCCCCGAGTATCGCTACCGCGTTAGTGGCCAAGCGGTTGTCTCGTTCAACGGCACCAATTTCTATCTTGGCCCGCACAATTCTCCACAATCGCATGCGAAATATCGCAGCCTTGTTGCAGAGTACATCGCATCGGGCTTTCAGACTCCCAGCGGCCACACCAGTCAAGCTGATCTACCAATTTCGGTTACCGATGTCACCGCCGAAGCTCGAGCCTGGATTGAGTCGAAGTACGCCAACTGCAAACTCCATCGCTCTCAATTCCTAAATCTCTGCCGGATATTGGACGACGAATACGCTGACACACCTGCCAAGGGAAACCGACGACATATTTACCTACTGGTACGAACGTGACGCCCTAATCGATTTTATTCGCGACGAAAAAATCGCTGGTGTCAGTCTGCTCGGTGGCGGCATTCATGTCGCGAGATTTCTACTGCACCCACAGCGACTGAACTATGATCTGCACGACTTCATCGTCTCGCCAGGACACGACCACACGATCCCGAAACTGGACGCCTACCACCCTTCGCGAGAATGGTCGCTCGTCGACGGTAATCAATTTCTGATTCTGACCGCCGATGGCACCGGCGATGGACCGCGACTCATTGCCCAGTTTCGACAGCCCAACGGAGTGCTGAATCGTGAAATTGTGCTACCACTGCATTCGCTAACGCCCGCCGAACTGCCAGGACTCGATTGCTGCCTCCGCACTCGTTGGAGCTTTGACACTGGTTTCCGAAATGACTCTGTGCTGGGTAACCGAATCGACGCGGTATCACATCGTGGGGCTGCAATCGACGCAAACGCAGGCATCGCCGGCGGAGCACTCCGATTTGACGCGGACGCCCAGTCATTCGCATTCGTCCCACGCAGTTTTTTAAATGACAATTCGGCTGGGCACGGTCTGTCGCTGTGGTTCAAGCCAAAACGCTTGCCGGTACACGGTAAACCTGCAGCTTTACACGTCGACGCTTCAACCTGCGGCTCAGCGCCAAGCGGCCCCGCGTGCCATTTCGCAAGCCCCCTTCGACTGCTCGCTCGACCGAGCACTCCTAGCCGATCGCTGGAATCACGTTGTCGTCACTTTTGACTCCGAGACGCTGAGGCTGTTTCTGAACGGTCAGCCAGTGGCACAGCATCCGTTGCCAATTCCAGGCCCGGCCAGCGAGTTCGGAGGCTTGGTCATCGGCGGACACCGCGCCGGCGTGGGTTGGTTGCGTCGCCGTCGACTGCCGCGTGATAGGAAAGAACGACCGGCGACACGCTCAGAGTGCCGCCGGTCGTGGGTGATAATCGAGATTTGACGTCGTGTTCCCGGCAGCTCATGAAGCTCTTGGGCGGAGACACCAGTCACAATGTTACGAGCATCCGCAACCAGACGATCGAGTTGATCATCCGAACGGATATTCAATCGTTGGAATCGATCAAAGAACTTCATCAGGTTAGCAACCGCTGAATCACGAAAAACTTTGGGCGAACCATCATCTTCACCGCTGAGTCGTACGGCCAAGTGACCAACCAACTGTTCAAGCTCGTCCGCAAACGCTTGCTCGGCGAGCTTGACCGCTTCATCGAAGCGGCGTTGCACTCGAGCGCACTGGGCGTAGTACAGCCCTGGGCTGACCCGCGATATATACTCCGGTGGATCACAGGGAGTATCAGCACGACTCGCTACGACGCCGGTACAGGGACGCTGCGACCACGCAAATAACCCAGGCGTCGGAATCTTCTGCGGTCAATCGCTGGATATCACATTGCTGCCAGAGTAGACGCGAAATAGTACGGCGGCAATCGCCATTCCGAATTGAACTAGAATTCAGTATTCCAACACGTGCGTGACATTCCTGGCCTGCAATCCTGACATGGCTACCCGAGCCGTAATATCACGGTTAGCACTGTGTCTCCATGGAGTGCGGGGTTATGCCACTGGTGAATACAGAGAACATTGTCGTCAACGACTCGCTTCAACTCCGAAAACGAAAATGTTTGGTAGAAAAAAGAATAGTCCCACCAAAAAGGACGAGAAAACCGGCGCAGTATCGCTGTCGAGTGCGTCAACAGGCACTGCCCACGTATCGATGAATGCACCATCGTTGGGTGCAACGCGTGACCGCCTTGCGTCCATGATCAGAGACGCTGACTCGATTCTCGCAAGAACACCGGGCAGCCGCGGAGAGACGTGTCAAAAGTTTGAATCCGATGCGAATGCAGCTGCAGATTCCATTGAACAGGCAATCGCTTCGCTCGCAAACGTAAGATAAGTTAATCCCAAACCGGCTTAGTTGCCGCAGAATCTGAAGCGGGTTCAGGTCAATCGCGACAGTCGTGGCGAATTCTTGGCCAACATGAGTCACGAAATTCGGACGCCGATGACCGCCATTCTGGGCCACGTTGATATCCTTAGCGAAATGCTGAATGAGCCCGATCAACGAAAGTATTTGGAAACGGTCCGTCAAAAGGGGGCATTTTTGCTCTGCAATGCAATCAAATTCACGGAAGCCGGGACCGTCCGGTTGGTCGTGACCTACCTCCCCGAAACATCGCATTTGCGATTCGATGTAATCGATACTGGCATTGGCATCAGTCGTGATCGAATCGACGAACTGTTTCAACCATTCTCGCAAGCCGACACGTCGAATACTCGTCACTACGGCGGTACAGGCTACCATCTTGGTGGCGGATGATCGACGTGACATTCAATTTCTAGCGACACGGCTGCTCGAAAAAGCAGGAGCGACCACAGTGACGGCTGATAACGAACGCCACGCAGTTGAACTCTTGACCGAGCGATTGCAGTCGGGGGAATCAAACAGACGGCCGTTCGACGCAATCCTCATGGACATGCAGATGCCCGAGATGGAGGGCTAGGAGGCGACGAGAAGAATCCGTGATCTCGGTTATCAAGGTCCGATTATTGCGTTGACTGCGAACGCGATGAAAGGCGACCGCGGCCATTGCGTCGCCGCCGGTTGCACCGATTACCTCACGAAGCCGATCAATGGATCGGAGATGTTGAAACTCTTGTCTTCACTGCTGACTCGCAATCACGCCTGATGCCAACATCCGCCAGTTGGCACAGGCATTGCTATTTTCCAAGATAACGGAGCGAAGTGATGAAGGCGGTATGCTGGCACGGGCGGAGGGACATGCGGATTGACAATGTTGACGATCCCAAGATCGAAGACCCTCGCGACGTAATCATCAATTATCGTCTTCATCAAGATAGACGATTGCCACGTCAGCACCCTCCCGCGCAAACAAGACGGCAACGCTGCGACCGATGCCGCTGTCGCCACCGGTGAGCAAGGCAACCTTGCCTTTGAGTTTGCCACTACCGACGTAATTCTCACGAACCGTGATCGGCTGAGGAGTCATTTCTCTTTGCTCGCCTGGTTGCCGCGATTGCGACTGTTCTGGACGAGCCTGATCGTTGTCCGATTCACCATGTTGCTTAGACTTGTTTGCCATCTTGATCTCACCCCATTCCTTGATCGCATTGTCAGAAGAACATTGGCCATTGCAAGAGGCGTGCCGATCGGCGACCCGGCGCGGGTATGGTTAAAATCGCTAGAAGTTGTTGACTTGGCGCAGCGTTTGCCTAGACGTTCAAATACGTCGAAGATTCAGCTTGCCCCTTCCCGTTTCAGCGAACAAAAGCCCGTGCCATGAGAAGCCTTATCACCACAGTTTTCGTTGCAGTCATAATGGTCTCCCTCGGTTGCGACGTCGATATCCATGAGTCAGGTACGGCCCCAGCCGCGAACCCGACTGCACCCACTACCGCCGCGGACGGAGTCAGCGTGGACGTTGGCGACACACCAGCGGAGAACCGCTTGGAACGCCGTGAAGAGCGACGTGAAAACCTGCGTGAAGCGATTGACGAGGTGGACGTTGAGGTCGGCAACGGCAGTGTTAAAGTTGATGTCGACGGCGAATAGGCATTCGCATGAACAGCCTGCAACATGACGATACGTCTGAAGGTGAAGCGAGGGCAGGCGTGCTCTCAACTCGCATCTGTGCAGTGATGTTGGTGTTGTATGCATTGTACTTCGCACGATCATTGGTCATACCAGTGGTCACGGCAGTTGTCCTCTATTTGACCCTACGTCCGATTGTTCGTCAGACAAGCCGCGCTGGAGTTCCTGCTTCGTTCACTGCGACCGCCATCGTTGGCGGGATCATCCTGCTACTTGCGCTAACGACCTACGTAGTGGTCAAACCGGCCCAAATGGTTATTGAGAACGCGCCAAAGAATTTGGAGGTCGTCAAAGAAAAATTGGCGTTTATCACTGAGCGGTTGAAAGACGTTGACGAAGCGACTGATCAACTCGCCGAAACCGACGATGGGACGTCCGTTGGCGAAAAGAAAGACGAGCCTGTCCCCGTGGAAATCAAACAGCCATCATGGACAAGTGGTTGGAGCTATCTCAGTGGAACGGGCAATCTTGTCTCATTCATTACCGTTTGCATCGCGCTGCTGTACTTTCTGCTGGCAACCGGAGACAACCTCCTCCGCAGTATCATGCATGCTTTACCGGATTTCACGGCCCGACGTAAGCTCGTTGAAGTCATTCAAAATGTTCAAGAAGGACTGGGAAGTTATCTGGCGAAGATATCCATCATCAACGCCTGTTTAGGAGTTTGTGTGGGGGTGGCGATGTGGTTGCTGGGAATGCCATCGCCAGTTCTATGGGGAGTGATGGCGTTTGTGTTTAACTTCATACCGATACTCGGCGCGCTTACTGGTGCCGTGATTATCTTTTTGGTAGCCTTGGTTACGTTCGAGCCAACATCTTATGCAATTCTTGTCACGGCGACTTACATTGCCTTGACATCCCTGGAAGGCCAGTTCATCACACCCTCGATTCTGGGTCGCGCGATGAGTATCAGTCCAGTGATGGTTTTTCTGTCGATCGTTTTATGGGGATGGATGTGGGGAGTGATGGGTGTCTTCCTCAGTGTCCCCATCTTGATCGCCACACGCATGGCTTGCGAACGTTATGACGGGTTTACCTCCCTCGCAATGATTTTGGGAGCGGAGGTACCAGAACCCTCAAGTCCACCAACGGAACCAAGTGTTCAAAGCCGATCGGTTACTAGATCGCAAACCAGCGGTTAATCAACGTACAACTGTTTTTTGAATAGGACGAGGATTGAGATGACGATCGACAGTGAGTTGCTATCACGTTGGATGAGAGAGGTTGTTGAGCATGGTTGGCAAGGCATCGAACAAGGACAAAAGCCCTTCGCTGCCGCGATCTACACGCTTGAGGGGCATCGATTGGCGTTGGAGACAAACACCGCCGCTCGAACAAGCGAGCCATCACGCCACGGTGAAGTGAACGCCATCGACGCCGCGTGTCGCTCAGGCGCCAAAGATGAATTGCCCAACACCTGGCTCGTCGCCAGCGGTGAGCCGTGCCCAATGTGCGCGGCGCTCGCCGCGATGGCAGGCATCAAACGGATCGCATTTGGCGCTAGCGAGAAAGCCATCGCCGAAGCGGGCTATGGATCGCTAGGACTCAGTACGAAACGGTTTATAGAAGCCACCAATGTCCAGATAGAAATCGTCGGCGGCATCGAAAAAGACGCATGCAATCGCTTTTTACTTCAGAATCCAGCCTAGTGTTCATGAAGAGCGTACAAACTAGGGCAGCATGTGTGGAACGGCTCGCTTGCCGCCTATCGAAGCGATATTAGCGATCCGCCCCCAGCGTTGACATTGATCAAAACATTAACGCCATCGAACCGGCTAACAACCCGTCCACCAAGGACTCAACTTGCTCTTGTTCACGGACGTCACATGGAACGGCGACAGTTCGCCGCCTCGCTGTCGCAATTCTTCAGCAGCGACTGCAAGGTCGGATTCGTCTCGCGAACAGATCGCTAATCGCACACCCTGGTCGACCAACTGCCTCGCGATGACCAAGCCAAGCCCGCGTGAACTGCCTGTGATAATCACTCGCTTGTATCTCCAATCGAAATTACGTTTCGTGCGAACGATGTGTCTGGCGACCTGCAAGGCGGCGAAGCCAGCAATCGTGGCGGCGGCAAGTTTGCTGGGGACATTCATGCTTTGGACAGCTCGCTCTCGCTTTTGACAACCTGATCGCCGTCTTCCTGTTCGATTAAGTACGCCGGTTCGTCGTCAGTCGCATTGCGAGTGACTTCGTGGCCATTGATCTTGCGTGTCGCTTTCTCCATAAATGCCTCTTTGATTTTGCCTTCTGCGGTGTTTCCCGCATAATTCCATTTAACATGTTGGCCGACTCTAATTTTTTGCGTCATGATCGTCTCTCACGCTCACTGTTTGCTTGACTGGTTGATTGCGTCGCGGGCCGCTTGGTTAAATTCGTTTAGGATAAATTCGTTTAGATCGTTCAGCAATTTTGGACCGCATAAGGTCGCAACAACGCCGCGCTACGGCATGGCAAATGCTTTGGAAAAATGTCTGCTTGCGAGCGGCTGGGCGCTGGCCGCCAATGCAGCACAGGCGTTACCGGTGGCTAGGATTATTCCGTTCACCAAACCGTTCACTGTCAGGCTAAGGAGTGATTCCGTTGGCAGTTTTTGCAAAACTCAAACACGATTACAAGGTGCTGCGCGACGGTCGACCCGGCCATCGATTCAGTGACTACGCCGATGAGCGAAGAAAGCGACGCTCCGGCAGTTTCAGTATTGGTCGAATCGTGAGCTTCCTATTGGGAATTGCCTTGATCGTCGTTGGTCTTGGCATCGGCTGGTTACCTGGCCCAGGTGGCTTTCTCGCCATCATCGGATTGGCGTTGATTGCTCAAGAGATCCCCTGGGTTGCTAAGGCACTCGATTTCATCGAGGTACAA
>JBGSMN010000367.1:0-35811 GCA_041740155.1 Rhodopirellula sp. | reverse complement strand
CTCGAATCGGGATCGTCTTGATCTCCGCTCACGGTCACCACGTTGGTCAGTAAACTGCCCGCCAAACCAGCGTCAACGATTACACTCAGAGTCAAAGTGCGTGATTCACCAGGAGGCAATTCCAACTCGTCCCAGATTCCTGTGCTGGGATCGAAACGACCTGCATCAACACTGAAGTTATTAACAGTCACTCCAGGAGGTAATTGATCCGTAACAATCACTCCAGTTGCAGTGCTGCACGATGCCTCGGAATTGGAGACAACGATCGTGTAGGTGATCAATTGCTCTTCGTTGGGCGTGTTATCATCAACGCTTTTGGTGATTGACAGATCCGCCGACGGAAAATGCGTGATAGCGATATCGTCGACGTACCAGCCTTCGGGATCGATCGCAATCGCTGGACCGGTATCGAACACAAACTGCAGTTGAATTTCACGTCCGTTGAACGCTGATAAATCCGCGGTCGCCGACTGCCATACACCTGATCCTTGTATCAAATCGCCCGCACTGCGCGAGAGCACTCGCGTGCTCGTCGCTCCGGCAATCACATAGACTTCCGCAAAGTCCAGACTCACTGGTGGACGGGTTTCGAGGAAATAGTTAAAAGAAAGTTCGCTATGACAGTTGGCAGGTAACGCAATCAGTGGCGACGTGAGTGTTCCGCGATGGGTGTCATAAGTCGCGTACTGTCCACCTCCTGAAACATCTTCCAAGTCACCGTAATACCAGCTATTTGCCAGCGAGTGACCTGGCAATCCGTCGGCGCTGCGACCATCGGTGTAATGCCACAGGCCGGGCAAGTTGCCACCGGTATTATTGGCGACATATCCGCCATTGCCTGATTCAAAATCTTCATAATAAATCACCTCTCTGCCCCCGAGATCGCCAGCCAGCAAACGCCGCCCCTCAAGGCGTTCGAGTTGCGGACGGAAGCGGTGCGAAATGGATTTCATATTGGCGTTCCCAGCAGGGAATGATTCGAAAGGCATTAGCGGGCTTTTTCGTTGAGAACAAAGGAACGTTCTCATTGAAAACCACTTGTACGATTGCGACGGTTATAGCAACCAACCGATCGCCCACACCCATCATTCGCTGGAAACGCAAAAGTTCAATGGTGAAGATTGGTTGTGCCCCCAGAATAGTCGGAATAACCCTTAAGGATTGCTTTTTGCAACTAACGGTTTCACGACTGGCTTGGCCGGCACAGAAAAACCTGACAATACAAATGTGCATGGCAAAAATAGGGAGACTGGGAAGTGACGGGAGGTCACACCGGTTGTAGTGTGGGTTATGCGACTTAATCGAATTATGCGAGTTTTAATCACCATCTTTTAGTTGACGTTCTCCCACTACGGGACTAGCATCGAACGTACAGGACGGCAGTATGCTCACAACCGTAGCAACCGTTCGAGGCGGGCATTAGGGACTTGCCGCTTTTGTTACCCAAGGAACCGGGTGAACAAATTGAACATGAGTAAGAGTCGATGATCTGGCGAAAGAAAACGAAGAAGTCCCGACGGCCTACTAACAGTCGTCACGGTAAACAGTCACGCGGTTTAAGAATGGAATCTTTAGAAGGTCGCCGCTTGTTGGCAGGTTTGGTGAACCTCACCTTCCCGAATCCCGGCATCGTCGGAACGGACCTGACGCTGACAGGCGATGGTGATGACAATAGCATCACCATCGAATCAACAGGAGCTGGTTCCTACTTGATCAAAGGCATCAACGGCACGTTGTTATCCAAGGACGGGGGCGTCACCACGTTTAATGAATTGCCGGTCAACGGGATCGCGGGTCCGGTTATCGCCAGTCTGGGTGCAGGCAGTGACACATTCGCGGTTGCTGCAGATAAAGTCTTTTCGGTGCCGACTTCATTGACGGTAAACGAGTGGGGTTTTGGTGATACCACAAACCTGACAGGCGCCATGGTTCCTCAGAGCCTGACGATCCAGAATGACCCAGCAGCGCCTGCGAATTCGGCGATGGGCTCGGTGCGGATGCTGAGCGGTGTGAATGTCGGTGGGAATCTTGTTGTGGAAAATGGTGCTGGGACAAACACCACCTTGAATGGTTCCGCAAGTATCGCTGGCAACATTTATATGGTTAATCGTGGTACTAACACGAATACATTCGATTCGATCACCGTTGGCGGTGACCTTTGGATTAGCAAAGGAAACAACGTCGGTGCCACGAGTAGCCACGCGGTGATCACCAATTCCAACATCGTGGGTTCGACTGTCATCTCCAACGTCGACCAGTTAGGTGCAGGCGGTACTTCGTCATTGAAGATCACCAACAGTCAATTGCAAGGCCGCGCTCTCACTCCGCCAGTTGCACCGATCGCAACTCCTGGAGGGATGGTGATTCCTGCCGGACCAACGGCTCTGATGTTAACGAATGGTCTCGGTAAAGACACACTCGAAGCACTAGGGGCGACTACCTTTGGCGCTCCGATTGGCGTCGCACCGGCTATTCCATTGCCTAACCATGTGGTGATCGTTAACGGTGGCGGAGGCAGCATGATCACCTTCGGTGGCGTCAACGCGGGCGACGTCAGTCGCGTCAAGGTCAATGGAAACGTGTCCATCAACAATGGAGCCAATGTGCCTGGTGTCGTCGATATGGCGTCATTTGACAAGACCGATGTGCTCGGTTCGTTCTCGCTCAATAACACCGGTGGTCCAGGAGCGACCAATACAATGATCACCGATAGCAATATGGGTACGTTCCTGGCACCGGCTGGACCTGGCGCAGGTAACCCAGTCATGATCGCCAATGACGCTGGTGAAGATGCGTTTAATATGTCCAACAGCACCGTTCCATGGGGCTTGTTCATCAACAATGATGTCGCCGGTGTGAACAATACTCCGTGGGGAAGCTCGACCACAATTCAAAATAGCGCCATTGGAACGCGACTGGGTGGCCCAGCCAATCCGACACCGATCTTTCCAGGCGGTGCGTTGAACCCGGTCGCTGGCGATGGTCTCTTCATCGGTGGCGGTGGTGGTATCGACACGGTGAAGATCGAAGGCGCTCAAATGCAGGTTGGCGGACAAGTCAATCTGAACCTTCGCGACGGCAACAATGTTGTCGAGATTCTTGGCAACCCTGGCGCGGTGCCGATGTACCAATCCATCGTGATCACAACCTCCAACGGTGCACTGGCAAATGGTAACGACACAGTCACATTGCAAGACGTGAATGTCGTGACCAATATCAACATCAACCTCGCCAATGGGATTGACGTTGTGAAATTGAAAGGCGCTACCAAGTTGCCTGCTAACGGTGTCGGTACGGTTGTCGTCAACGGTGGTGGTGGCGTGCTCGACAAGCTCGAAGTCGATGCCACGGTACTGCTAGCGATGGCCTTGCCTCCCGGCGTGTTGCCATTCGGTTTCACAAACTTTGAGTTGTAGGCGACTCGGGTCCAGGGCAAACTACTGATCTCCATCAACTGTCCTGAATAACCGTTAAATTCGTAAATGGCACGGCAAACGTTAGTTTTTGCCGTGCCATTTTTGCTTTCGTCGCGTCTAAAGGGAAATAGGATGACACCTTGGACACCCCGTCCTGACAAACCCGCACATTGTGATTCCTCTTGAACTGGGAAAGATCGTCCATGAAGCTGCCAAAACGCTCGCGACGGAGCTCCAGCCGACAGCTTTCGGTTTCTAAGAAATCCTCGCGTCGCCGTCACCTTACGTGCGAGGCTTTAGAGACTCGGCAAATGCTGGCTGGCGATGTCACTGGACTATCAGGCGATATGCTAGTTCGCTACGAGTTTGTCGACTCCAGTGGAACCGCCGTGGAAGCCTTGCAAGTGGGCAGTACGTACAAACTCAATACGTATGTGCAAGACACTCGCAGCAATCCTCAAGGTTTATTTCAAGCTTACCTCGATGTAGGGTTCAACGCGAACCTCATCACTCCCGTTGGTGCGGTGACGAATTCACCGATTTACAACCTCACCCCGCTGGGAAGCACGTCGACACCTGGATTGATCGACGAAGTGGGTGGTATCGACACCGATCGTATTCGCCCAGTGCCTGGCGGTGCCGACTTACTATTGTTCAGCATCGACGTGCGCGCCGATGCGGCTGGTACGTTGAATCTCAGCACCAGTCTGCCGACGTTTAACCCACGACTTCCATTCTTCTTCGATGATCCAGGCACGTTGACTCGCAATCGCGTTGACGTGATCTGCGACTCGATCGAAATCTTAGCGGCGGGTGTGCAGTTCTCGCGAACGACAGGACTGACGACGAACGAATTCGCGGGCACGGACACGTTCACGGCGGTCTTGACGACAGCACCTGCCGCTGGCACGACGGTCTCGTTCACACTGGCATCCAGCGACCCGAGCGAAGGCACCGTGTCTCCCTCCTCACTGACGTTTAACTCCAGCGACTGGAATGTACCGAAGACAGTTGTGGTCACGGGCGTCGATGATTCAATTGAAGATGGCAATGTCAGCTACAGTGTCATCACGGGCAACGTGACCAGCGCAGACTCACGATTCAGCGGTCTCATATTGCCGGATATCTCGGTGACCAATAATGACGACACCGACAGCGCCGGTGTTTCCCTGAATCCATCATTCGGTTTCAATACAAACGAAAACGGAGGCCAGCAGAGCACCAATGTGCGATTGACCTCACAACCAACCTCGCCTGTGACAATCAGTTTCGCATCCAGTGATCTCGGTGAAGGTACGGTGTCGCCATTGCAACTTGTCTTCTCGGCAACGAATTGGAATCAACCGCAGCTATTAACGTTGACTGGGGTCGCCGACGATCTGCTCGATGGCCCGCAGAACTACACGGTCAGTGGCACGATCTCTAGCAGCGATACGGTTTATCAAAGCTTGACGGTACCAGCGATCTCAGCCACCAACCAAGACACTGACGTCGCTGCGATCAGCGTCCAGCCCAGCAGTGGTTTGAACACGACGGAACTCGGTGGCAGCGATGTGTTCAACGTACGGCTGTCAGCCGCTCCGCTGAGCAACGTGATGCTCAACATCGTCTCCTCGGACCCCAGCGAAGGCAGCGTGAACGTCAACCAACTAACTTTCACCCCACTGAACTGGAACGATGTCCAAGTCGTCCGGGTAACGGGTATCAACGATAGCTTGGTCGATGGACCGGTCGCCTATCAGATCAACGTCACCGCGGATGCTTCCAGCGATGCGGCTTTTCGATCGTTACCCGCTTCCAGCGTCGCCGTAACGAACGCAGACGATGACATTCCCAGCTTGGTCGTTTCTCAACCGAATCGAACTTTCACGACCGAATCAGGCGGCACTGCTAGTTTGACAACACGCTTAACGACACAACCCAGCGGCACGGTGACGGTGAGCGTGGCCAGCGATGACGCCAGCGAAGCCCGCGTGTCACCGACGTCGCTCACGTTTAACTCCAGTAATTGGGACCAACCGCAAACGATCACGGTCACGGGCGAGAATGATTCCACCACCGATGGCGACGTCGCCTACAACATTCGCCTGACCAGCAGTTCGACGAGTGATCTCGGCTACAACACTTTGCCCGTCAGCACCGTCGCACTGACGAATCGTGATGATGACGTCGCGGTCGTTGTGCTCACGGAAACCGATAATTTGCAAGTCGACGAAGACGGCAGCACAGACACTTTCAATGTCAGTTTACAAACCCAACCACTGGGTAACGTCACGATCCAGCTAGCCAGCACTAACACGAGCGAAGTCACCGTCTCGCCTGCTTCGATCGTATTCACACCCCAAAACTGGAACCTGCCACGCCCCGTCACCGTTGCGGGCGTGAACGACAACGTGGTCGATGAAGCCAAAATTGCTAACATCACGTTTGATCTTTCATCGAGCGCCGACGCGGCCTATCGCAGCGTCACGGTCGCTCCCGTGAGCGTGACCAATGTCGGCGACCGCGCCCGACTGCTGGTTTCACCGATCGCTGGTTTGATCACTCGCGAAACCGGCGGCGTGAGCGGCTCGGATGTATTCGGCGTGCGTCTTTCGCGCCAACCCGACACCAACGTGATTTTACAAATCGTCTCATCCGACACCAGCGAAGGCCTGCCAACTCAGACGCAGTTAATTTTCACGCCCAGCAATTTTGATCAGTTGCAACAGGTTACCGTGGTGGGTGTTGACGACCTCATCGATGATGGCGACCAACTCTATGAAGTCCGCGTAACACCGACAACAGCCAGCGATGCTGCGTATCGCAGCTTACCCGCCGCGATCGTTTCCTTAACCAACCAAGACGACGATATCGCTCAACTCATTGTCTCGCAACCAACGCCCGCATTCACGACCGAGGACGGCGGCGTCGCGACCGTGACTGTACGATTGCAAACGCCGCCCGTAGGTACCGTGACGGTGACCCCAGCGGTTTCCGATGCGACAGAAGCGAGTATCGCTCCGACAACGTTGACTTTCAACGCAAACAATTGGAACCAACCTCAGAACATCACCGTCACCGGCCTTGATGATTCGACAGTCGATGGTGACGTCGCCTACAATGTGACACTGACCAGCACTTCGACGACGGACCCGAGCTATAACTCGCTGGCCGTCTTCTCACGTTCACTGACCAACCGAAACGATGACGCTGCTGTTGTTCTGCTCGCGATAACAGATGACTTGCAAGTTGACGAAGACGGTGGCACTGATACCTTCACAGTGCGCCTGCAATCGCAACCACTCGCCAATGTGACGATCCTGTTAGCAAGTAGTAACACAGCCGAAGTCACCGTTTCTCCCGCCTCGCTCAGCTTCACACCTCAAAACTGGAACCAACCGAAGACTGTCACGGTCGCAGGTGTCAACGACAATGTGATTGATGCTGCCAAAACCGCAAACATCACCTTCAACCTGTCGACGAGCGCCGATACCGCCTATCGCCAAATCAGCGTCAGTCCTGTCGCGGTCACCAACATCGGCGATCGGGCAGGAGTGATCATTTCACCAATGTCGGGTCTGCGAAGCAACGAAGTCGGTGGAACCCAAGGATCGGATATTTTCGGAGTGCGTTTGACCCGGCAACCAACCAGCAGTGTGATCTTAGAAGTCATTTCGACCGACCCCAGTGAAGGCACGCCCACGCAAACGCAACTGACCTTCACGCCAGCGAACTTTGATCAGATCCAGCAGGTCACCGTTGTCGGTGTCGACGACGATGTGACAGACGGTGATCAGGTTTACCAAGTTTCCGTCAAACCAACCAGCACTAGCGCCAGTGAGTATCGAGAGCTGCTCGCTCAGTTGGTCAACATTACTAACGAAGATGACGACATCCCTGGATTGCTCGTCGGTGCGGCCACCCCCAACGTCACAACCGAAGCGGGCGGCACGAGTCAGTTTTCAGTTCGATTGCAAACCCAGCCAACGGGCCTCGTGCGAGTCAATACGGTATCGAGTGATCCCAGCGAAGGCACGCCTGTGACCAGTCAATTGACATTCACCTCAGCGAACTGGAACCAGCCACAAAACGTTGTCATTCGTGGCGTCGATGATCCCGCCACCGATGGTAACGTGCCCTATCAAATCACCCTGACAACCAGTTCCAGCGCCGATGCAAACTATGCCGTCGGACGGGGAATCATCAGGACCGTCTCACTGACGAACATCGACAACGATCCAGCGGGCGTGCAGCTCATTGGGGCTGGCTCGCTCGAAACCAACGAAACCGGTACCCCCGCGACTTTCACGGTACGCTTGCAGAGCCAACCGCTGGCCAATGTATCGATTGCTTTAGCGAGCAATCGAACCAACGAGGTCACGGTCAGTCCAGCGACGCTGAATTTCACGTCAGCCAATTGGGATCAACCACAAACAGTCACCCTAACCGGTGTCGATGATGGGATCGTCGTCGATGGCAATCAAACGGCATTGATCAGTTTGAATCTATCGCAGAGCATCGACGCTGCCTATCGCAACGTCACCGTCACGCCGGTCTCGGTCACTAATGTGGACAACGATGTGCCGGGCGTTCGTGTGATCGCGAACGCTCCGTTGCAAATCAGTGAAACAGGCACATCGAAAACCTTTACCGTTGCCTTGGAAACTCCGCCATCACAAAACGTGACGATCATGGCGTTCTCCAATGACGCCAGCGAAGGCACCGTGGCACCAACCTCGCTCGTGTTCAATGCCTCGAATTACAATGTGCCGCAATCCATCACCGTAACTGGCGTCGACGATTCACTTGTCGATGGTAATGTGATTTTCAGTGTCTTGCTGACCGCTGTCAGCGGTGACCCGTTCTACGATGGTATCACGATCGCGGATGTCGCCGTCGAAAACGAAAACGACGACGTGGGTGGCGTGCAAGTGATCGCGGACAACAATTTAAGCGTCAGTGAAACCGGCACAACAACAACCTTCAGAGTCGTGCTGCGAACTCAACCGCTGCAAAACGTCACCGTCCCGCTCGCCGTGAGCGACGCCAGCGAACTGTCAATCGACACTAATCAACTCGTCTTCACTCCAGCAAACTGGAACACACCGCAAACTGTCACGGTGACCGGCCTGGCCGACAACACCCTCGACGCTGACATTCTTTCTGGCGTGCAAATTGGCCCCACGGTTAGTAACGACGTTGAGTTTGATGATCTGGTGATTACTCCCGTCAACGTCACGAACATGAACGTCGATACCGCATCGATCAGCGTCACGGCGGCAGACGTCAGCGAGGGTGGGCCGGACTCCAATGCGGCCATTGTGTACACCGTCACACTCAGTGGCGACGTCGCCTCGGGAATAACACTTGATTACTCCACATTCTCGCCTACTACCGATTCAGCGGCCACTGCAGGCGTCGATTACACCGCGAGATCCGGCGTCGTGACGCTGGTCGGCAACGATGGCGAAACCGTTCAAATTTCCGTCCCAATTGTCGGAGATGCCGTTGTTGAAACAAATGAAACAGTTGGTGTGCGACTGAGTGGATTGCGATTCGGTGCGGGCAACGGCAACATCGATGACGTGAGCCTGCCAGCCGCCGATACACTGGCCCGAATCCTCAACGATGACATTGCTACCTTGACGATTTCGTCATCCGCTCCACAAGTCTTTGAAGGGAACGCTAGCGAAGCGACATCACTCACCGCTGAAGTCACGCTGTCTGCTGCCGTGCAAGGCGGCCTGAGTGTTGACTTTGCAACCGCAAATGGATCGGCAACGATTTCGGGCAATGATTACGTCGCCCAATCAGGCACATTGAATTTCACGGGAACGTTGTCGGAAACGAAAACGATCTCGGTCGACGTGACCGGTGACGATACCCCCGAGCCTGACGAGACGTTCAGCATCTCGCTCAGCCAACTCGCAGCACTCGACCCCGTGATCCGCAATGCCATCACCATCATTGATTCGCCACTCACGCTGACCATTCAGAATGACGATGCCCCGAAATTGATCCTTCGCAACGTCAGTACCGACATGAGCGAATCCAATGCGGGCCAGACCCGTGTGCTGCGATTTGAAGTCGAGTTGGACGCGGATGTCAATGATCCCGATGGTTTCACTGTACCGATCAGTACAGCCGATGGTACCGCGACAGTCGCCAGTGGCGATTATGTGGGCGTCAACTCCACGCTGTCCTTCAGCGGATTCGCTGGCGAGATCAAAACAGTGGAAGTTACTGTTGCCGGCGACGACCTCGTCGAAAACGATGAAACTTTCACGCTGCGTTTAGGCTCGATCGCTGGATTGGCAGAGGCCGCCGAACTGGTCATTCCCAATCCACAACTCACTGCCACCATTGCAAACGATGATACAGCCGCAATCACATTAACGGCCTCACAGACGTCCGTGGGCGAGGGTGATTCGGGAACCAGCACGTCGATCACATTCACTGCGACATTGACCGAAGCCGTGTCCAGCCCGTTCACAGTCAACTACGGCACTACGAATGGCACTGCAACCAGCGAAGACGGCGATTTCACACCCGCTGCGGGAACACTCTCGTTCACCGGAGTTGCGGGCCAAACACAAACATTCACGGTCAACGTGCTCGGCGACAATCGTCTCGAACTCGCCGAAACGTTCACAGTGGGATTGGGTTCGATTACCGGACTACCTAATTCGATGGCTGCGGCGATCTCGCTACCGAGTGAATCAATCGCGGTCACGATCTCAGCCGACGACCGGGCGACACTGACGATGTCGTCAACCGCATCCACCAACGAAGGCGACAGCACTGCCGATGCGGGCATGATCTCGCTGACGGTCTCACTAATGGGAACCGTCAGTGGCGGTCTACAACTGGGTTACTCGACGGCGGACGATTTCGCAAATTCGAGCGGCAACGCTGTGGCAGGGCAAGACTACGTGGCCGCCAATGGACAATTGAGTTTTTCAGGTGCCGATGGCGAAACTCAAACGATCAACATCACCACGATCGGTGATAACATCGTTGAAGCGAATGAAACCTTTCGTCTGAATTTAGGAGCGATCACAGGCTTACCTGCAGCCTTGATCAGTTTGATTGACATCACGACATCGACTGCGGTCGCGACGATTGTCAACGATGACACCACCACGCTTTCAATCAGCGGCCCAGCCACGATCAGTGAACCCGGCGGTCTCGGCAGCACTGTCGCGGCGACATACAGCATCACGTTATCAGCACCGATTCAAGGCGGTTTGAGTATTGAGTATGAGAGTAACGACGTGACGGCCACTGCCGGAACCGACTACGAAGCCGCAGCGGGAACGGTCACATTCGCGGACGGAAGCACGCAGCCTCAATCATTCACTATTAACGTGCTCGGAGACTCAGTATTAGAAGCGGACGAAACTTTCCAGCTTGCCTTGACACAGCTGCTCAACATCAACGCCGAATTAACCGAATTCATTTTGGTTGACAATGATTTCGTCACGACCACGATTACCGACGATGACAGTG
Source organism: Rhodopirellula sp. (assembly GCA_041740155.1). GTDB lineage: Bacteria > Planctomycetota > Planctomycetia > Pirellulales > Pirellulaceae > Rhodopirellula. The sequence continues at coordinate 24,904 of JBGSMN010000367.1, read as the reverse complement.
TCACTGTCAGTTTCGCGACAACACTCAGCGAAGTTGCCGAAACCAACGGCAACCACGTCGTTAGTCTCGTCCTTTCGACGACGGGCGGAGCCGTACTCACTGAACCGCTCGAAGTCGACGTGATCGTACGACAATCCAGCACCGCTGGGTCAGCCGATTTTATGATCACCACCACACGAGTCGTGTTCCCGATCGGCAGCACCAGCGGCAGCACTCAACCGATCGGCATGACGATTGTCGATGATGGTGAGCTTGAACCAACGGAAACGATTGTGCTCGGCTTGCAAGCAGTTCAATCTGGCCCCGGCGAGATCATTTCAAACGCTTCACATACGGTTTCGATCACCGACGATCCTGCCGACGCCGTCCTATCCGGTTTCGTATGGGCCGACACGAACGGCGACGCCCAGCGTGCTTCGCATGAAATGCGGATCAGCGGCGTAACCATGCGATTAACCGGAGTTGACAATCAAGGTCAATCCGTGCAGCGGCAAGTCGTCACGGACATCAACGGACGTTACGAATTCCGCGACCTCGCGGGTGGCACGTATGCGATCACACAGGATCAACCCAGCCAGTTCATTGACGCCGTTACCACGACTGGAAGCATCAACACCTCAGCAGGCACTACTAACCTTGTGGGAACCGTTGGCACCAATCGCATCACTCAAATTGTGTTACCCGCATCTGGCCAAGGAACTGGATTCAATTTCACCGAGCGCGGCTACCGCGCCGCCATGATCCCCTTCTCCGCCCTCTTGGCCAGTGGCGGAACCACGTCCAGCCCAACGACTGCGGCCCCGCCTTCGATCCATCTTCCCAGCAACACGTCCAACAACGCGCTCGACAACATCTTTGCAAATTGGTAAGCGTCTCGAATGACCCGTCTTTCGAGCGCCACCGCTAGTACTTTTTATTGAAAAAGAAAGCGACAACAAGTTGCCGCACTCTCTATGGCTAAAGCGTAAGCTATTTACTCCCGTGGATTTGCGTCAACTTCACACAGTCAGTGCAGACGAGCGAGTTGCCAAAAAAATCTTGCCAAATAAATTCTTTTTTGGCTCAAGTTTTCCGTTTGATTGCTCTTGACGGGATTTTGAACTCGTCGCAAACTAGTGACTTGCTTGTAACGAAGCGGCCAACCGGCGTGATTGGGAGATGACCCGCCCCGGTTGAGAACACGACGCTACAGGGACGTACCGAATCGAAATTTGCCTCGGCTTTTCGTTCGTATCACGACGCACAGGAAGTTTGCTTCGGCTCGCTTTCCCTTGTGATCGCGACTGCGAGCTGGCCGGTTACCCCAGGATGGGTAAAGGAGCGATCACAGTCGTGATCAACGGGTTGACCGATTCACTCACGGCATTCGTTTTCAGGGTGATGGCCGCTGGGTAGGTTGTTTGCTTACATACAAACTCTACTCATCCGCACATCCACTCCGACAGCAGATGTCACCACCGCAATCGTGTTGGAGACATTCCGAAACCACTTTCACCAACGTGAAACTTGATTTCGTTTGTCATCAACGTTACTGGCAGGAGCACTGGTTTGTCATTCCAGACTGACTTTGACGTCAAAGAGCGAGTGCGCGCCGTATCGGACATCATTGATGTGATCGGTCGTGATCTGGAATTACGTCCCCAGGGTCGGAACTTTGTTGCTCGCTGCCCTTTCCACAACGACACCAAGCCGTCGATGACGGTCAACCAAGAACGCCAATCGTGGAAGTGTTGGGTATGTGACATTGGTGGCGATGTTTTCAGTTTTGTGATGCAGCGAGAAGGGATCGACTTCCCCACCGCACTGCGAATGCTGGCCGAACGGGCTGGGATTGAACTGCCTGAGTTCACACGTGGCCCCAAGACGCAGCCAGGCAGCCCCGAAGATAAAGCGACCTTGACTGCGGCGATTGAGGAAGTCGCCCAGGCGTACTACGAACAACTGGATGCTCGCAAGAGCGATGACTCCAAAGTGGCGTGGGATTACCTCGCTTCACGCGGTATCGATGATGCCAACCGCCAGAAATTTCGAATTGGATTTGCACCGGAGTCCTGGGATTTCGCGGTCAATCTGCTAAAACGCAAAAACTACTCTGAGGCCGTCTCGGTGGCTTGCGGTGTGGCCAAGTCACGCGGAGCCAACAGTGGCGGGGGTGCCAATGGAAGCGGCTGCTACGACTTCTTTCGCGGTCGGTTGATGTTCCCGATTCACAACGCACACGGCAAAGTCATTTCGTTGGGTGGCCGGATCATCCCAGCAATTGCCGAGCGAGCAGTGGTGGCGTCAGGCGGTTCGGCGACGCCGGGTGCCAAGTATTTCAATGGTCCCGAAACGTTGCTGTATCGGAAATCGGCGGAACTGTACGGACTCGATCTCGCTCGCGAAAGCATTCGCACGGCGGGCGAAGTGCTGGTGATGGAAGGTTACACAGACGTGGTCGCCGCCAGCATGGCGGGGATCGAGAATGCCGTGGCTGTGCTGGGCACCGCATTGACACCACAACATGTTCGCGTGCTGAAACGACTCACTCCTCGTGTCGTGTTGGTTCTCGATGGCGATGATGCCGGTCGACGCCGGGCCGAAGAAGTCTTGGAACTGTTCGTCACGGCCGATGCGGATTTGCGAATTCTGACGTTGCCCGACAACGCCGACCCGGCTGATTTCTTGGCCGCAAATTCCAAGGCGATGTTGTTGGAGATGGCGGCGAATGCTCCCGATGCAGTCGATCACAAAATTGCTCGTTTGACCGAAGGCGTTGACTTGACTCGCGACACACACCGTGTCACAGCGGCGGTTGAAACGTTGCTGGCGCTGTTCGTGAAAGTGCCGCAAAGCGATGACCGAGCCGCGCTGAAGGTGGATCAGTTGTTGATGCGGATGAGCCGCACATTTGAGTTGCCCGTCGAGCGATTAACGCGACGGTTAGAGGCGTTGCGTGTTGCACGCAAAGAGAGCGAAGTGAAGAAGGTTCGTTATCAACAGCGAGACGTGGCGAGCAACGCAGGTTCACAGGTGACGTTACCACGAACTGAATCATATCAAGGTTTTTCAGGTGACGATCCGTTTGCCAGTGCCGCTGCGGAAGACGCAGCGATGTTTGACATTGACGATGCCGTGATGATGCCTCGTGGCGGTCGCTCGATGACGAGCGACCGACGACCGACGGTGGATCATGGCCAAGCCGCGTCCTTGTCTGGTGTTGATCGCGAGCTGTTTGAAACGTTGCTCGAAAGTCCTGAGGTCGCAGCGATGGCGCTCGAAGCGATTGATCCAGAGTGGTTGCAATCAACTACGGCCAAGATGCTGTTATCGGCATACCAAGAGCTAGATCTACAGGGTCGCGAGCTGACCTCAGAATCATTGCTGACATTACTTGAGAATGATTTTTTGAAAAATCAAATCATTACGTTGCAACAACGCGTTGACACTCGCGGTGACCGCTTTGCCGAAGGGCCTGCCGAACGTTACGCTACGATCCTGACGAGATTTCACGAACGCGAATTTGAAGCTGAAAAATCACGCCGCATCGTGCAGCTTGAATCAGCCACGTTACCAGCGGACGAAGAACTCGCCATGCTGCAAGCAATCATTGCGGCCGAACGCATCCGACACAGCCCACGTTAAAACCTGTTCCCGATCCACCCTCCTTTCCCGAAGGATTTTTGAAACCCGCTTTTCCACTTTTCCGCTTTCGAACCTGTGCCGGTTTGTGCGGTGTGAGTGTTCCCGCTCTCGCCCGACTGCCTCGCTTTCGCGTGGCCCACAGCCCGACGCTGGCTAGACGTTCCACGATGGGACGTGACCCTTTTAACATGACCCTTTTAACAAGAAGTTAGAAACATGCAATTGATGGACCAGAATCTCTCGCAACTCATCGCCCGTGGTGCCAAGGACGGTTACCTGACCTACGATGAAGTCAATGCTTATCTGCCTGACGAGGATGTCAACCCAGAAAAGCTCAACACACTTTTGCTGGCGATTGAACGCCGTGGCATTGTGTTGATCGAAGCCACTGAGAAACAAGCTCGTGTGGCCGCCCTGAAGAAGACGCGGCCTGTCGCTGCCCCCAAGATCACCGAGTTGCCAGCCGACGAAGAGATTGAGGCAGAGTTGCCATTGCTTGACGACGACTTCGATCCGTCAGCCGAAGAGGCTGCAGAGTTGGAGGAGGACGAAGATGGCGATGAAAACGCACCTGCCTCGCTCGGTTTGAGCGGCATCGAAGACACGGGCGGCCCTGTACTCGGCACTTCGGCCGATTTGCCTAAGGCCAGTGAGGATCCAATTCGCATGTACCTCAGTCAAATGGCTGAGATTCCCCTGTTGACTCGCGAGCAAGAAATCTCGTTGGCGAAGAAGATCGAGATTACGCGCAAACAGTATCGTCGGTCCTTGCTCGAAAGCGATTATGCAATGCGAGCGACCGTTGACGTTCTTAAAAAAGTTCACACCGGCGAGTTGCCATTCGATCGCACGATCAAAGTGTCGTTGACCGAACGGTTGACTAAAGAACAAATCCTGCAGCGGATGCCGCACAACTTGCGAACACTCGAACCATTGATCGCTCAAAATCAAGCGGATTTTGAAGTGCTCGTTCGCCGCAGTGTGTCGCCACGTCTAAAGGCCGAGATTCGAGCTCGTTTTTTGCGTCGTCGTCGAAAATGCTTGGAAATGGTGGAGGAACTCAGCCTGCGTAGCCGCCGGGTGACTCCGCTGTTGCATCAACTCGAAAAGATCTCGGGCCGGATGAACTTTATCCGCGAGCGTCTCGATTCGCTTGGCACCGATGCGATCAGCCGTGACGAAGCCGCGGACCTACGTCAGGAACTGCGTGAGCTGATGCTGGTAACTCAAGAAAGCCCGCGCAGCCTGCACAATCGCATGGTTCGCACTCGCAAATTCTTTGATCAATACGAAGCAACCAAGCGTGAACTCAGCGCAGGGAATTTACGATTGGTTGTCTCGATCGCCAAAAAGTATCGCAATCGTGGCTTGTCGTTTTTAGATTTGATTCAAGAGGGCAACACGGGTTTGATGCGCGCGGTGGATAAATACGAGTACCGACGCGGATTCAAATTCAGCACGTATGCGACTTGGTGGATTCGTCAAGCGATCACACGTGCAATTGCTGACCAAGCTCGCACGATCCGAATTCCGGTTCACATGATCGACGTACTGAGCAAACTGCGTCAGGCCCAGAAACGACTGACACAAACATTGCGTCGCGAACCGACTTACGAAGAGATCGCCGAATCAACTGAAGTACCGATCGAAGAAGTCCGCCGCGTGATGGACATCGGTCGCCATCCCGTCAGTTTGGATCGCCCGGTCGGTGAAGGCGAAGACAGCAGTTTTGGCGAATTCATTCAAGACAACGAGAACGACAACCCGGTGCGAATGGCAGCGAGCGGGATGTTGCGAAATAAAATTGATGAATTGCTCAAGACATTAACGTTCCGTGAACGCGAAATCATTCGGTTGCGTTACGGCCTGGTCGATGGCTACAGCTACACGCTGGAAGAGTGCGGCCGGATTTTCAAGGTGACTCGTGAGCGGGTTCGTCAAATCGAAGCCAAGGCTGTCGCGAAATTACAAAGTCCTTCACGTGCAGAGCGGTTGTCGTCGTACCTCAATCCCGCAGCGTAACGACCCATCTCAACCGTCACGAAAGTCGCCAAAACTATTGGCTTGAAATAAAAAACGGCGGGTTACGACGTACCCAACGTCGCCCCGCCGTTTCTTTATCAACATCGAGAAGCCTTCGGTTTAACGAATTTGTCGCGATCCCACACCGCGACGGCTCGTTTGTCCGATCACTTCGAACTGGCGCCGGGTCCTCCACTTGGTTGACCGCGCCGGCTATCCGCTATTATTCGGCACAACCGCACACATGGGAAGAATCGAATTCACCCAGAATCATGCTTTCGATTCGCCGACGTGGTAAACCGTGCCGATTAAGCAGGCTGCTTTTGACAAACGCCTGAAAGACACTTCTCCCTCACTCAACAACTCCGTTTTTAGTCTTGCCAGCAACGTCGCGAGTCTGGAATACTCGCGGTCGCTGGTTTCACTCAACCTGTACTTTGCAAGGATGCTCTCGTGGCCATTGGACCTCTCCCTGACGTTTCATCATTTTCGGTCGACCAACTTTATGATCTCTATTTTGCGTTAGCGGAGAAGGATCATGCGTTTCGTTTGCAATCGCTCTATGGAAGCGTTGCGCCACCTCCCGGACACTGTACTTTTCGACCGCTCAGCCGGAAGGGTTTCACACAACGAGTGCTGCACTATGACTCGCTCGAAGGGGGGCGAATCGGGCGTTCCCTGCGTCAGCGGCTAGCCCGTCAAGCGGCTGCGTACGGCGTCACCAGTCCGCTGGTCACTGCTAGCCGAGCGGCTTGATCGTGACGTCTCGATCGAGCAACCTCCTGTTGTCGATGTTGCGAGCGGCACATTGCCGAAGCACGCACCATTACTTTGCGATCGACGCCTTGCCGCTGGTGGGAACGCCAGCAGGTGGGCGACTGGTCGGACATTTGCTCCGGCATCATCATCGCTATCTGGCGGGTGCGAAAGATCCTGATTCACGATTTCGAGATTTCCAGAATCACGTCATCCACGTCAATGATGGTTATTGGGGCGGTGCACCACGAGTCGCCCATCAGTGGTACGATCGGATGCAGCGATATTTGCGAACGAACCGCTTCAGTGACGCGGCGCATGCCGCAGGCGTATTGAGCCATTATTTTACAGACCCGATTCAGCCGCTGCACACCGCGCAAACGCCTGCCGAAAAGATATTGCATCGACCGATCGAATGGAGTGTCACCAAATCGTACGGCTCGTTATTGGCCGACTGGAAAGCCGACCCGAGCCGTACCGTGTTCCAGTTGTCGGATAATCCAGGCTGGCTGGGTGAGGCGATTTTGACGTCGGCCCGCGTGGCACACGATCATTATGAAACACTGCTCACTCACTATGACCTCAAAGCTGGCCGATCGAATCCATCGGCTGGTTTGGATGCAGTTTCACGCGGCTGTTTATCACAGTTAATTGGTTTGTGCGTTACCGGTTGGGCGCGCGTGATTGAACGGGCCGCCTACGATGCCGAGCAGTCCCAAGGGCGTGCGTTACCCACACAAAGCGTCACACTTGGCGTTATGCTCGCGGGAATTCGAATGCCCCGTCAGCGCTGGATTCGTCACGCGGAACATCGTATTGAACAGGCCAAAATCACAGCTTTGATCAACGAGTTTGAAGCAACAGGTAAAGTAGAAGAGCATCTGCCGAGTGAAGTCCGTGTGATCGAGAAAGTTTGTCGCGTTTACGCGAAAGAGCGGGAATACAATCGAATCCGCGCCGAGCGACATTCTAATGCAGACATTCGCATCCTAGAACCAACGGCAACGAGTGAACAAACGATCGAGCCGAATATCGATGAATATCTACCAGCGGCAGACAGTGCAGCAGAAGTCACCGTAGGGACCAGCCCCGCGATCATTCCGCTCGCCTTTCCCGCCCAGCCGCAAGTCCGTTTGCGAGTAGAAGATCCTTTGGTCAATGCTCCGTCAATTGGCAGCAAGACAGCGGATCGGTTTGCTGCAATTGGCATCTACACGGTGGGAGATTTCTTGTCATCAAAACCTGAGCAGATAGCGGCGAAGTTGGCAACGCGATGGATCACCGTCGCGACACTCAATGTCTGGCGTTGCCAAACTATCTTGATGTGTCAGCTACCAGAGATGCTAGCCCGTGAAACTCAACTGCTCGTCGGCAGCGGATTCCCAACCGCCGATAGCATCGCGAAAACATCTTCAGACAAACTACTAGATGCAATCCAGACGTACGCGGCGACTTATTCAGGCCGCCGTTATCTACGTGGCGCAGCGGCACCCGACCGAGATCGCGTCGAGACTTGGATTGGTGAAGCCGCCCTGGCGCTGGTTCGTCAAAAACGAGCATTAGCGAAGATGAAAGCTGAAGCCAGTAGCCAAGTTCAACAGCAGACGCAGAAAGCGGCTTAGACTTAAGGAAGCGGCAGATGAAAAACTACCGCTCTGGTGGCGCGGGGGACACTTCTGGATCGGTATCGCCTGGTGAGCTGATGCCTTCGTCGATCATTTGCCAGTTATCTCCGCTTGAGAAACTCGCGGTCGGTTGGGTCGCCGATGGATCGAATGGGCCTGAGCTAACAGGGCAGGGCACACAGACCTTCTCAGGTTGGCATCGTGGCTCGAGGAATCGACCGAGTTCATATGCATCGCGATCCGCACCTGGGCACCAAGCGCCTTCGGCTAGGTTGACTTCGGCGTAGGCTAGCAGCGAACCTTTCTGACGGTGGAAGTCGCGGATCGCGAGGTTGTAGTTCGAGATCGAACGATAGAAATCTACTTCACTGGTCACAACTTGACGCTGGGCTTGCAATAAGAAGTTGATGTTGTCGGTTCCATCGCGATATCGCCGACGCAAAACATCGACTTGGCGCAAGTCGGCGAGGTAGCGATTGTAGTTAGTTTCGACAAGCTGATATGTCAAATCAATGGCTCGTGCGGAGGCAGACAAGTCGTGGCTGACTCGCAATTCCGTTTCGCTGAGCAACGCCCGTTCGCGTTGCAGATTGAGATTCGCATGAGCGACCGCACTGCTAGCAGCACGCAACCCGATCGGAGCAGTCAACTCCACGCCCGCTCGCCATTCCTGGTAGTTGCCGCCCGTGATCGAATCGACCAGGTTGTCCGTTGCAGTACTGGCAAAGTCATCACCGATAAGATGGTCACCCAAACCACGCCAGCGATACTGGCCGACAAAATCTGCTTGGGGACGACGGTTCAACCGAGCGGCAGTGAGTTCCATCTCACGTCGCTTGACACTGAATTTTTGCCGACGCACTTCCACCCGGCGGACGAGTGCTTGGCCCAGGGCACTGTTCCAATCGAAGACGACTTTGGCATCAATTGGAGAAGTGATGGGTTTGATGATATAACCGTCAGTCGCCGGCATACCGATCAAGTAACGCAAGCGTTGTTCGAGTTCATATAAACCGGTCTCTCCGGCCAATGCGGATTGCACCTGCGATTCAAACTGGTAGTACTGCGAACGGGCTTGAGCCTCTTCATCGCGACGGCCCGTTCCGACTTCAAGCCGCACCTGTTGGTACTGGAATGTTTGCAATGCCGCTTCGCGTCCCTTCACGGTCGCTTCGAGCACCCGGTAAGACGCCGTCAGATCCCAATAGGCTTGTTCCACATCGGCAATCAAAGAGATCACGGCAGCTTCAAAATCAGCGAGTGCGACATCTTCGTTGACGCGGGCAATCAATACACCATTGTACTGGCCAACAAACCCGCTCGTGCCTGCGATACGGTTGTAGGTGGTTCCCGCGCCTCTCATCAGCGGTTGACGATATTCAGCTTCGAGAAAGCCGGTAAACGCGCTTGGGTATAGTTGACTAGCGCGGCTTGGGTCTTGTGTTCTTGTGTAGTTTACAATGTTGCGTAGTGCGAACGTGGCACCCGTCGCCGTGCGTTTGGAGATCTCGTTCTGGTAGGTTGCTAGGGTCTGTTGCGCAACACCTGGGAACAATACGCCAACTCCACCTCCACCTCCAAACGCGGCCGGATTAATGTTACGTGGCTGGTCGACTTTGTCCCAAAACAACGACTGAGAATATTGGGCATCGAACGCCGACAATGCTGCTTCAACACCGAGTTGGGGATTCGCATGAGCGAGCGCAGGATCGTAAACGGTCGTCGCGGGGACCGTTGATGTGACGATGGCACCGCCGATCGAGCGCAGCACAGGGCTACCGCTGAGCGCTCGGTGGATCGCGTCTTGCAAGGTCAATTCGATCGCAGGCAAGGAGGCTGGATCTTGCAGCGAATTGGGTGCCGACGCAGCGGCGGCCGCTGCGGCCGCAGGGGTGGCGCACTGATGTACCTGAGGATACTCAATTCGCAGTGCCGAGTGATCATGATACGACGACCGAGTATCGTGCGGACCATCGGGTATTTTCTGCGTGAGACCACAGCCCACGGTCGCTAGTGATGTCACGCAACCACAGATCAAGGCTGCCAACCGTCGACGCCGTGGTTTTGCTGTTAATTGCCTCCGACCAAACGAAGAACCAACTTCGCGAGAGCGTGAAGTGTGGGGCAGTACGGTGAGGTGCCGATCCATGGCTAACTCAAACTTTAATTAAATGGATAACTGGTGGTATTGTTACTCGAGGCTTCGACATCCATGTCGTATGACCGCTTCAAGTTTGCAAACCCGAAACTCATCGTGAGTTTTCGTTATATGTTGATCTGAAACCCGTGGAGAGTTTCGCTACTTTTATCTCGTTATGGCAGCGCAATGAACGTTCCCGACACGACTGCGGCTTCGACGATCACCGCCCGACGTTCTAGTGGCGGGCGTTGATAGAGCAATGGTACGGGTGACCCAGCTCGGTAGTAGCCTTTGCTGTAAACGATATCGCAAGGTTCCTGCACCGTGGCCAAGTACGGCAGCATCGGCAGGGTTGCGAAGAACCGCGTCCCCGATGCCAACGGTTGCCAACATCCCCAACGTTCGTGGCCGTGACGTTCGAGCATGCGGTCTTCAAAATATAAAGGATGCGAGTAGGTGTTCGGAGCAGCCCAGGGGCGAATCAACGAAGGCCATGCCGCTTCGTTCGAAAGCGAACTGCGGGCATAACCATCCTCGGGAAATACGACGAGGCTCAGTTCATCACCGGCATTGAGTGCTTCGGGAACTTTTCCGTTACCAATTGGTTTTTGATCAATCGAAACGGCTCGCAATGGTGGCAAGACGAATCGCCCACTTGTAACGTCAGGCAAGCGGTTTTCGATAAAGGGTTCGGCGAACACATCTTCGTCGTCTTCGTCGTCGTCTTTTTCCTTATTAGTATCTTTCTTGTCGTCAGCCTCCGATTTCGACGGCGCTTCGTCATCCCCTAACAAGTCGCGCAGTCGTTTGCGTCGCTGTTCGTCTTCGTCGAGTGTCTCTTTGTCTTCGGCAGCCGCCTTGTCCGGGTCCGCTTTCTGGGCCGCCGATTCAGCCGCATCCGTTGGCTCTTCATCGGCGATGATCATCGCAAACGACGCCGTAGATGCCCATCCGAGCGACGCGTTGTAGAAATTCAAATCGGTGTTGGTCTCATTGGCAAAAAGCGATGTGCTATAAACGATTGGCGAAGCGCCAATGGCAACCGCAAAAACGAACAAGCGACGACGGTTAACGAACCGTGTTATCCAGGTAAACCAGCGGCGAGAATGGCCACTCATGGTGGCAGATTTGTATCGGGTTGGATCGTCGCCGAACCACCAGTCCCAGGTTGAGTTTGACATCGCGGGCGTCTTCCTTGACGTGTCATGCGAATCGAAAGGCAAAAGTCGGGATGCCCCGACAACCGCTAGGATCGTCCGAATTCTCACAAAGACTCGAACTACAACCTAAAATTCAAGTGTTCTGACCTGCGGGCGATGGGCGCATTCCGCACAGACGCTACAACCCTACCATCACGAAACTCTTGACAAGTTCCGCCACAAAAACTCACGGAAAAATGGTGCTCATCGAACTCACTGACCCCCTCGATTCGCGTTTGGATGCCTACCGCAATGTGCGGATGCGTGACCCTGCGGAGGGTTTCATTGCCGAGGGATCTCTGGTCGTGAGGCGACTGCTACAGAGTGATTTATCGTTACGATCGTTACTGCTTCACAAAGGCCAAGAGCCCAAGTACGTCGATCAAGCCCCAGCCGAGGTTCCCGTTTATATTGTCGATCCGCAGCTTGGTGAACAAATCGCGGGCTACGATTTTCACCGAGGAGTGCTAGCGCACGGTGACTGTCCAGAGCTGCTCAATATCAGTGCTTTTCACCGCCAGCGTCCGCGACTGTCGCTGGGGCTGATCGGCATCAGTGATCCCGAGAATGTCGGCAGCCTGCTACGTTCGGCTGCGGCGTTGGGTGTGCATGACATCCTTATTGGCCCAGGCACGATTGCACCTTTCGTGCGGCGAGTGATTCGCGTCAGCATGGCATCAGTCTTTCAACATCGGTTCTATCATTTTGATCAACCTGTTGAGCAAATTTCCACCTTGCAAGCCAGCGGTATTCGCTTCGCGGCGACAACGTTGGCCGCCGAATCCACACCGATTGCGGACCTCAGCGAACAATCCGCCTGCGAACCGCTCGTGCTACTGGTTGGGAACGAAGCGTGCGGCCTCGACATGGAAATTCAAGCCGCATGCAGTATCCGCACGACCTTGCCGATGCCTGCAACGACCGATAGCCTCAACGTCGGCGTGGCAGGGGCCATCTTTCTCTATGAATTGGCTAAGCAGATCCAATGATTCGACATCTACTCGAAGCCTTGCTGGAAAACGCACGCCAGCGTCCTGATGCGATCGCAGTGCGCGCGACTGGCCAGCCAGATCGCACGTGGTGTCAACTCACAGTGGAGGTCGAACGAACAGCATGCCTGATCGCATCTTTGATCAATAATCATGGAGCATCGAAGCGAATTGTTTATCTGTGCGATAACACCATTGCTGATGTGATCGTCTCACTCGCCTGCGTCGCCGCAGGAGCGATTGAGATCCCGATCGACTCGCGTCTACCGCATGAGATGCAAGCTCAAATCATCCCACGCTGTGGCGGTGTTCAAATTTCTCCAGCCAAGCTGATTTCGCAGATACATGACCATCCCAATGGTCAATCAATCCAGACGCTTCAACTCGCCTCAACACAGGTCGATGTTCACCTGCCCAGTGTCGTGTTGTGGACCAGTGGCACGACCGGCGAACCACGCGGCGTGATGCTCTCACAACACAATCTAACGACCAACGCGCAAGCTAAATTGAGAGCCGTTCCTCAGGCCCATGATGACGTGCGACTCTCCCTGCTGTCAATCGCGCACGCCTATGCGCGCACTTGTGACATGGGAACCTGGTTACTCTCGGGATGCCAATGGTCACTCGACTTGGGTGGCCGTGGCCTTGACCGTATTGACGCGAATTGTCGACCGACATTAATCAATAGCGTTCCCATGTTGGCACGCCAAATCCTGACGCGACTTGAACAGAACCAGCCTGGCTTAGCAAAACTACGCTTGATCGGATGCGGTGGCGCGGCATTCGATAGCCAGTCGTTCGCACGGTTTAGGCAGCGAGGTGTGGAGGTCATTCAAGGTTACGGGTGTACCGAAACATCACCAGTGATTTGCAGTTCATCGCCTGGCAACACATTCCCCGGCTTGGTAGGAGCACCGATCGACAATTGCGAAATCCGTATCCACGACCGTCGGTTGTCAGTGCGTGGTCCCATGGTGATGCTAGGTTATTTAGATGACTCTGAGGCAACGTCTCAAAAAATAGACTGTGAAGGTTGGCTTGGCACCGGCGATCTCGTCGAGCAGCATGCCGACGGCCAGTTGAGCATTCTGGGTCGCGCCGATGATGTGATTGTGCTGGACAACGGATTCAAAGTGCATCCGTTGACAATCGAACAAGCGATCATGGCCGCGCATCCTTGTGAGCATGTGGTTCTGATGGCGATTGACGGGAAGCTACTCATCGCCGTCCAAGCAGATTCGGCGGCAGACGCAGCGATTGAGGCGACTGCGAGAGCCTTGTTACCACCGCACATACCACTGCGGATGGAATCGCTGAAGCCGCCACTTTCACGAACGAAAGGGGAACTGACGGCAAAGAATACGCTGCGGCGGCAGGTGATTCGCGAGCGTTTTGTTGCGCGCGATTAGCACCGAAGGGACTACTTTGATTGCATTTCCATCACAGGATTGACGGACTTGATCTGATCGGAAATCGCATCGACGACGCGGCGCAGCAGGACAATACTCGGCGTATCACCGGGATGCTCGTAGACGAGTGAAGCGAGTTCACGCGCAGCGGACGTCAAATCGGATTGATGGAATGATCGCAAGGCCGATTCATAACGGTCAGCCATTGATCGCCAACTCGGTTCGCTACCGGTTTGCAATTCATAAAGTTCGACGATCTCGGAAACCCCAAGTGGCCGAACGGTCGCCAAACGTCGCGTCTGCATCGCTTGTTCGCACTCCGTTTCAGATAACTCACCCTCGATCGCATCAGCATGATTGTTCGAGGTGCGATTGAGTGCATCGAGAGTGGCCTTGGTGATCAACGCGGCCACGCCAAATTTCTTGGTAATGCCTTGCACGCGGCTGGCTAAGTTCACGGTGTTGCCCAACGGACCGTATTTGAACTTGACGAGCGAACCGGTATTGCCGACACGGGCCATACCGGTATTGATTCCGATTCCGATTCCGAAACGTTCTGGTGTGATTTCTTTCCAGCGTTGGCGAAGCGGTTCGATTTGTTGCAGCATCCGACACGCGGCGATGCAAGCGCGGCGAGCATGATCCGGTTGCTCTGCCGGTGCACCCCACATCGCCATCAACTCGTCGCCCACATAATCGACCAAGACTCCATCGGTGCGTGTCACGCACAGACTGAGTTGGGTGAGCACATCGTTAATCCACTGAATCGTTTTCTCTGGACCGACGCGCTCAGTGATCGCACTGAATCCGCGAATGTCGCAGAACAAGACCGAGACTTCGGCATCTCTACCCGTCAACAAGTCTTCGTTCTGTTGCAGTCGCTGCGTGATCGCGGGCGAAAAAAACTGGGTCATGGAAGCTTGAATCGCCTCCTGGCGTTGGCGTCCAATGCCAGCGGACACCGCTCCCGCCATGACCTCCAGCAGCGTCGCCTCTAAGTCACCGATAGGCGTGTCGGCGTTGGCAGACGCGTAACCCCGGTCGCCATACAACGCGCCAATGACTTCGCCGTGCTCGTCAAAAATCGGTGAGGCGACGGCACGATCGAGCAACATGATCGACGAACCAATCGTGTGCTGATAACTCTCGGGTTCATAGATCACGGTTTGTCGTTTTTGCAACACACGCTGCAACAGCAATCGACTGCCCGAGGGCAGCGGTACATCGAGCCGCGCGTTGCGGCGAGCACCTAGCCCTGGTTGCGTTTTCGTATCATCGCGCGCAACCTCTGCCTCTTCGACCGTTTCATCGTTACCCGCTGAATTGTCTTTTGAATAACCAAGTTGATGGCCCGTTCGCTGCTCATGATTCTCGAAACGAGCTTTTACCCACCACTTCGAGTCACCATCGCGCATCAACACATACGCGCGATCCAACTCGATCATGCCCGCGACACTTTGCACTGCCGTCTCGAAAAACTCATCACTACCGGCTGACTTCTTCACCACCGAGAGCGCCTGACGCACCAAATCCACGGCCGCGTGACCTCGGCTGGGATTGGAATCTTCGCCGAACGTCCGAATAAAACTGGCACCAGGACTGACCGGCATCGTGAAATCCGGTCGCAAGAAATCCGCAGTGTGTTGTGGTGAGCGACCAGAATCAGGCGAGATCGTGCGGAAGGAAGCTGACTCGTGCGAACCATCCGTGCCATCGCTCACAGGCGGTCGCTTTGCGTTTGTCAAGACCACGCGGACGATCAGATTTTCGGGCAACAGAATCGTGAACTCATTCTCATGCTGAACAGTTGCCCCCGGCATGATCGGAGTTGGATCGCTCGAAATTTGAAACGTCGAACGTGAATGCAAATTCGTCAACAAGAGTTGCCCGGTTTCACTCTGAGAAATCCGCAGGGCGTGACGGGGCAGACCGAGCGAGGTGATCGGGGCGATCGCAATTCGAAACTGATTGCCAACGTCTTGCACCTTGTGCAACATTTGGTTCTCCTCGTCACGGGATTGCCGCCCAATTTCCAGCGGCAATCCTGATTCGCCGATCAAGCACTCTTGCTGATCTTGCCAAAGCGTCACGTTCACTTGAGGCGCGGGCATGAATGAGGAACCTTGTGCAAAAACTCGTAGCGAAACAAACGGATCGAGTTATCTTACACCAAGTTACCCGTTTACGGCCAACTCACCACTTCGCGACCATTTCGCGTCGACAGACCTTGCCATAAATCGCGATCGACCGAATCGGTGATAAAGCGAACCGAGCCATCGAGCACACCGACTTGCACTCCGCCGACATGATAGCTGCGTGACGTCACTGCTGCGTAAGTTCGAGCCGGGTTGGTCATGTTGATGCCTTCACGCATGTTCGTCCAGTCGACATCGTACTGAGCACCCGTCGCCGTACACAGCACTTTAGTATTAGGCGTGAAGGTGGTCGTGAAGCTAGCTTGGTGCGCACGTCCATCGACCCATTCGGTGTGTCCGGAATCGGCTTTAAAACTGCCGCCCAGTGGACAAATTTCGGCTGGTTGAATTGGCATCGGCATGTCGCCTGCCGTCGCCAGATCGCGGTAGTAGGGCGTCCAGCCTTTGACCTCTGCCAGGGCCAAGGTGTTGCTCAATCCATCCAAGCAATCGCGAAAACCCATGTAACTGTTGGGGCCAAACATACCGTCGCCGATGTTGTCATTTGTCGGATCAAACACGAACCATGCGCCCGCGTTGGAGGCGTAGTTGAGTTTGTAATACTCCGGCCCGGTCGAACCCATCCGAGGCTGGTCCAGCGGATCACTGGGGCACTGCAATGCGGCCACGCGAAGCGCCGAAATCGGAATCGCGACCCCATCGACGTTCACCGACGAATTTGTGTAGCCGCGTGAAAAATCAATCTCGTCGGCAATCCCGCCTTGTTCGATGAACGGCAAAATTCGTGCTTGCATCGACCAACCAGCACCGCCAGGAGTGTTCGTCCACGACGGAGGTAGCGTTTTGTATGCCGATTCGTAATTGTGAATCGCCAAGCTGATTTGTTTCAGATTGTTGCTGCAACTCATCCGCCGAGCTGCTTCGCGCGCGGCTTGCACGGCGGGCAGCAACAACCCGACAAGCACGCCGATGATGGCAATCACAACGAGCAATTCGACTAGCGTGAATGCACCGCGTGTCAAGCGAGGTTGGACCAGTCGGGGCAGGGCAGGGGGGGCGAAGTTGGAAACTGTAGCGAAATGAATCGATACGAAAGGGCAACGAGAGCGCATTGAACTTGTCCGGTAGCGATGAGCATTCGTCAATCAACAAGGGCGAAATTGCCACCTGCGACGAGACGAAACGGGATCAAGCATGGCTGGCGGCTTGCGAAACCAAGCTCAGGACAGGTGCCCGAGATCCAGGACAGTGCCCCAATTGGTCGCAAGATGAAGGCTGGCTAGCTTTCAGATACAAGAACGTTAATGCGAATCACTTGCAATAGCAAGCAGTGTTGTGAAATTCTTTGAAAGTTCGTTGACTAGCGATGGGATGGGAAAGCACTTCCTGCGAGACTATCTTGTTGAGTGCCCTCTCGTTTCTCGCGCCAGCTTTTTTCCAATGTCTGCCTCATGGATTTCCTTCTCTACCTCGCTTTGGTGCCCGCACTTGGGGTGACGGCCCAGTGGGTGGCGTGGCGGACCGGTTTCCCAAGCATTTTGGTGTTGCTGGTATGTGGCGTGATGCTCGGGCAATTCGTACAACCTGATGCCTTGTTGACGGCGTTGACGGTTGGCGATGCAACGGCAGGTCCCAATCTGCTGTTTCCGCTTGTCGCGTTGTCGGTCGGCGTGATCATGTTCGAGGGCGGCTTGACGCTGAAGTTCCGCGAACTCGGTGAATCAGGCTCCGCATCGCTCCGGTTAGTGACGCTCGGGGCCTTGCTGTCGTTCGCTGGAAACACCATCGCAGTGCATTACCTATTGGGCTGGGACTGGCAACTCAGTGCGTTGCTCGGTGCGATCCTCATTGTGACCGGGCCAACAGTGATCGGCCCATTGCTCCGGCAAGTCCGTCCAAGTCGACGAGTGGCCTCCACGCTGAAATGGGAGGGCATCGTAATCGACCCCATCGGCGCGGTGCTCGCGGTTCTGGTCTATGAAGAGGTTCTGTTGCAACATTCCATGCCCGCATGGTCGAGCGTTCTGGCGTCACTGACCTGGACTCTCTGCGTCGGCTTGGTACTGGGGTGTGGCGGTGGTGCGTTGTTGACTCAGGCGCTACGTCGATTCTGGGTGCCTGATCATTTACACGGTGTCGCCGCGTTGACACTCGCGCTGCTGCTGTTCGCGATTAGCCACAAACTAGCTCACGAATCAGGTTTAATCACCGTCACTGTACTGGGCATTTGGTTAACCAATCAAAAGCACTTTGATGTTGAGCACATTATCGAGCTAAAAGAAAACCTGAGAACGCTTCTAATCGGCTGCTTGTTTATTTTGCTAGGCTCGCGGGTAAACCTCGCCGACATCGGTGCCGTCGGTTTACCCGGTATCGCCTTGGTCGTCGCCTTGGTGCTCATTGTTCGTCCACTGTCGGTGTACTTGTCGTTGCTCGGCAGTCCACTGGATTATCGCGAGCGAACCTTTATCGCCGGCCTCGCCCCTCGCGGGATCGTGGCCGCTGCTGTCAGCAGTGTCTTCGCTCTGGGCATGGAAAGCCGTGCGGAATTAGTGATCCCTGGTGCCGATCAACTCGCAACGGTCACATTTTTAGTCATCATTGGGACGGTATCGATTTACGGAATGGCTGCTGGGCCGCTGGCGAGATTCCTTAGACTCGCCGACGATTCAAGTCATGGTGTGTTGATCGCCGGAGCCGATCAATGGGTCCGCGATTTTGCCCATGAACTCACCGATGCGAAAGTTCGTCTGCTCTTGATCGACACCAACTACAACAAGATCGCACAAGCTCGGATGGATGGCATCCGAGCCGAGTGCGCGAATATTTTAAACGAACATGTTCGGGAAGATCTCGATCTAGCAGGAATCGGTCGATTTCTCGCCCTAACACCTAACGATGAAGTCAATTCATTGGCGCTGCGTGAATGCAAACATCTGTTTGACTCTTCACGAATGTATCAATTAACTTTCAAAACCAAGAGTATGTCGAATCGCCGTGGGTTGACGAAAAACCTGATGGGCCGAGAACTGTTCGGTGAAGGATTGACATATACGAAATTGCAGGAGATGCATGCGGCTGGCGCTGTAATGAAGTCAACGAAACTGTCGTCAGCGTTCACGTTTGAAGATTTCACGCGGAAGTATGGCAATCAAGCGGTCGTGATGTGCGTGATCAACCAAGAAGGTGAAGTGAAAATCAATACGATTGATCGTCCGCTCGTGCCTGTCGCTGGTCAAACCATCGTGGCTCTCGTTAGCGTCCCGCCCGTACCATCGCAAGCTCACGGAACCGAGGGTGCCGATAAACCAGATCGCCCTCAGGTGGATGAATTCAACGCTGAAAACCTCGAAACTCACAATGCTTGATCCCTTCCCAGCAACGCTCGCTCTCGCGCCGCTGATCCTGTACCTGCTCGCATTGGGCTTAATCCGCACGTCTGGATTCGCGTGGGTAACAACGGGTAGCCGAGACCTCGCGGCGGTCTTACTTGCCGTCTCAGGCTTGATCGTGATCGGGCCCATGGAATTGTTTTTTCCCAATACCACCGCCTCCGTGCTGGGCGTTTGGGTTTGGATTCCCTTGGCATTGCTGTACGGTTTGTTCGCCTGTTTGTTGGTGATTAACACGCGTTCCAAAGTGATTATTTACGGCAGGACGCTCGACCAACTTTACCCCGCATTCGTACGGGCCGCCCAATCGCTCGAACCCGATGCGACGATCAATGCGGATCAATTACAAGTTTATTTGCCCGCCGTCCAAGTACACTTACGCTTGGAGTATCTGCACGGTCACGACTGCATCAGCGTGCTGGCCTTTGAGCCGATGTTACCGTTGGCGTTTTGGCGAGATTTCCGCAAACGATTGCGCACCGAATTGCAGACCACCTCACCACCTCAACCACGTCGTGGCTGGCTGATGTTGATCGTGTCCGTGATGTTGACCCTTTTCTTAGTGCGTTATGCTGCGATGCAGCCCGCGCTGCTGGTCGAGGGGTTCCATGATTGGTTGATCCGCTGAAATTGAAACTGGGCATGCTTACAGAAATCTCAGTCTCTGATTAACCTGAGCCTCATGCCCGAAAAACACAAAGCTCTCGCTGTCGTTACCACCATTGTGAAATTCACGATCCCCGTCGTGATTATCGGATTTCTGCTATGGAAAATCCCCGCTTCGGGCTGGGAGGACTTGTCGCGACGTCAGATCAACTTTCCGGTATTAGCCGCAGCCCTCGGGGTCGCGTTGGCAGCGGTGATCATTTCGTTCGTCCGCTGGTGGGTGCTGGTTCGCTGCCAAGGCATCCCGCTCAGTCTGATGGAGGCATTGCGACTCAGTTCGATCTGCTTTCTGCTGAGTTTCATTTCGCCGGGCAGCGTCGGAGGTGACCTTTTTAAAGCCGTCTTTCTAGCTCGTCGCACTCCAGGAAAACGTATCGCCGCTGTCGCCTCCGTGTTTGTGGATCGTGGCGCGGGAATGTATGGATTGCTGGTACTCGTTTCGATCGGATTGATGCTTCGTCAATCCTCGGACTCCTTTGAATTCAATGGTATCGGCATCAACGATTTCAAGTGGATCGTCGGTGTGCTGTTGAGCATTGGCACGGCTGTGCTGTTGTTCTTGGTCTTCGGTGGAAAAATAGTTGACCGCTTGATCCGTCAACTCTCAAGCCTCCCCGTGATCGGTCATGCCATCGAAAAAATCGGACCACCGCTGCGAGCGTTTCACAATCATCCTTGGGCATTCGCGTTCTCGCTCGTCATGAGCGTTGGCGTGCATGGATTGCTTGTCGTGAGCATGTATCTGATCGCCACGTCGATGTATGATTTGCCGCCGACACTCGCTGAACACTTCGTGATCGTTCCGATCGGGATGCTCGCATCCGCGCTGCCACTGACACCTGCGGGCGTCGGCCTATTGGAAGCCACGATTGAAACGCTTTACCATCTCGTGCCTGCCATAAAAACAGATGCGTCGGGAACGCTCGTCGCGTTGGCCTTTGAGTTAGTCAAAGTGGTGCTCGCGGTACTCGGGGCAATCTTTTACTGGACGGCTGGCAAAGACGTTCAAGCGAGTCTGGAGTACGCTGAAGAACATGGTGAAGAATTCAGCGAGGAAATCGAAGGGACTAACACTGACAGCGAATGAGTTCTCGTGCATACTTTTTGGAGAGCTCTGACTTGTCAAAGCTTTCTTTTTCAAACGCGCTTTGACATTGCGTGAAAAAGAAAGCGGTGACACGTCACCACACTCCAAGAGTTACGCCAGCGAGTTACGAATCGCTTCGCGCACCACTGGCAACACCCGGCCTTGGATTTCTTCCAGCGTGCCTTCTTGAAACGCACCCGCTGCCGCCTTGTGACCCCCGCCGCCAAATTGCCGCGCGATCTCGTTGCAATCCATCCCACAACGACTGCGGAACGACAGTTTGAATCCACCACGAAGTTGACCGACAAAGATTACCGCCGCCTTTGTACCTTGCACCGAGAGCGTCAGGTTGATCGCGTCCTCAGTATCACTGGCCTCGGCACCACATGCGGCAAAATCCTCTTTGTTCACATGCGTATAAACGAACGCGCCGTCAAGTTCCGCTGTTGTTCGTGAAAGAATCAAACCACGCAGTTTCAAACGACCGAGCGTGTCACGTTCGTACAAGTCGCCATACACTTCGCTGGGCACCACACCGGCGTCCATCAATCGCGCAATCACGCGGTATGTTTCCGACGTCACCGATGGAAATCGGAACCAACCCGTGTCCGTGGCAATCGCAGCGAATACCGGGACAGCCATCGTCCGTGTGATCGGCACCTTCAATGCATCAGCCGCCTGCACGACCAGATGCCCCGTCGCTTCGGCTTGGTAATCCTTGTACATCGTCGCACCGAGGTCATCTTCACCGACATGATGATCCAGCACCATTTTGTCAGCCCTAGAGGTACGAATCACATCGCCCATGTCACCGAGCTGCGCCCACGCGCTCGTGTCGAGAATCATGATGCAGTCCGCTTTCACATCCTCCGCTTCGACACTGTCACCGAGCACGTCGATGTTGCCCGCCGGATCGAGAAACGATAGGGCTGGCGGTGTGCGATGCGCATTAATGATTCGCACATCCTTGCCAATCGCACGCAGCACCTCGGCCATCCCGAGTTCGCTGCCCAAGGCGTCACAGTCTGGACGAATATGACTGACCAAAATAAACGATTGATAATGACTGATCTGATCGACGAAGGCTTTCCAATTAACTCCCACGAAGCTGCTTTCTTATTGAAGATAAAACGAATGTGAATGATTTTTAACGAATGAGCTGACGAACCGCATCAACATCTCGCCGCAATTGAGCAGTCAACGATTCAGGGCCATCGAATTTCTGAACGCCCCTGATGCGGTCAATCCAGTGTACGGTCAAGTTTTGGCCATACAGGTCGCCATCATAATCCAAACAATGAACCTCAACTTTAGTCCGCTGCTCATCGTCGAACGTTGGATTGGGGCCGACGTGCACCGCTGCTGCAATGGAAACCGGTCCACCGAGACAATCCGATTTCAGGAACGAGCCGGAAACCCGAGCCGCGTATACACCATGCTCCGGCACAAGGGTTTGGATCTCGCTAAGGTTCGCGGTTGGAAATCCGAGCGTCCGGCCGCGGCCCGCGCCGCCGGTGACATGGCCACTGCACTGATAGATCGACTGCAACATCGCGTTGGCCGAGGCAATCTCGCCCGCCGAGATCGCTTCGCGAATCCGGGAACTACTGACCATCCGCTGCTGATCGAGCTTGGCTTCGACAGTCTCTAGCGATTTGCCGGATTGTTCGCAGAGTGTGCGCAAGCGATGGACATCGCCCCCGCGATCACGACCAAAGAAAAAGTTCGGCCCCTCGATCATGGCAGCGGCTTGCAATCGATCAGTGATCAAAAATTGAAAAAACTCATCCGCCGTACGATTGAGGAACTCTAGCGTCGCGCGGCAGACCACCAACACGTCGATCCCGACCTCGCTCATCAATTCAGCCCTACGGGAGATCGTGGTCAACGGAATCGGAGCACTGTGCGGACGCAAGACGGCCGCAGGATGCGGGTCGAGCACGACCACGATCGCAGGCCCCGTCACACGGTCTGCGGCAGCTCTCACGCGCATCAGCAATTGCCGATGCCCGACGTGAACGCCATCGAAATTGCCGATACTAACGGCACCCTTTCGGACTCGCGATTGCAGAGCCGAATCATTTTCCAATTCATCGAGCGTACAAATAATCGTCGGGGCAGGGCAGGGCGGTGTCATTTCCAGGCGAACGATCGTACTCAGGCGTCAAGGTAAAAGTGATCCGCTAGTATGCCCGATCCCAGCGGATTGCGTCAGGGCGGACAATCGTCGCGAGACTCATCGCCGTGCCAATCAGGCGGCTCTGTGCCCTCCGCTGATGTAGCGAGACGATCCCAAATGAGTTGCAGCGCAGCGATTTGTTCGCTTCGCGTCATGCCGTCAATGATTGCTTCAATACCTACGAAAACTCCAGACGGTTTGTCAAACACAAGGTCCCGAGATGATGTCCGGACAATTAGCCTGCGATAGCGGCTAAAACCTGTACACCATTGCTCCAACTTAGCCGCGATTAGCCCATGCCGGTTAGTTTAACGGTGAATTCCGCAGGCGACAACACATCGGGCCATCGCCGCATGGCGTAAAGACGGAAAGCCGCCTCGCGACGTCGCCTGAGGAGACATTGGTCCCCAGCACAGACACCCCCAAAATCACGCAATCTAATCTGAACAAAAATCTTTCGCGATCACTCTCTTCTCTTCCCTTTGCGGCTTAGCGTGAACACCGCCTACCCATGTCCCCAGGGCACGCGAATACTCTTGGAGTGCTGATTACTCGGTGAGTCCATTGACCACGCGGTGTATGCCGTCTTTGATGAGGACTTCGTTGAAGTTGATGAGCAAGCCTAATCGACAATCGGTCAACCGTAGGTAGGTGAGTAATTGACGGAAGTGAACCTTCGCAAGCTTTTCAACTGACTTCAGCTCGATGATGAACTTCCCCTCAACGACAAGATCCGCACGAAAGCCTTCATCAATTGATTCGCTGTCCCATGTGATCGCGACAGTCACCTGTCGTTCTACCTTCAAACCTCGCTTTCGTAGTTCCTTGGCTAGCACCACTTCATAGGCGGATTCCAACAAACCTGGCCCCAAGCCACGATGCACTTTCAACGAGGCATCAACTACCAGCGACGCAATCTCATTTTCAGTCATTCGCATAGTTCCCTGTCGTAACATTGAATCTTAAGTTGATTCACGGTTGCCTGTCCGACTCTTTATCACGCCAGAACAGGAAACGAACTTAGCATAACGCCTGAGCAATCTAGGTGTAGTTTTATGACCAGACTCCGTTCTCCCATGCCTGAGTGGCGCGCAAAGCCGCTAAGCCACAAAGATTTACAACACCACTGCATTTGACGATCAGCTTCCCGGCGGTAATCGACGGGCAGGACGTGGTGAGTGCTAAGGAACCGATTGAACGCTGCTTCGACGGGGGTTGGAACATGCCCACTGCACCCCCGTGTTCGATCGTCAAACGCTACACCAGCAGGCTACGGCAGCTCCGGTCGCTGCTCCGCGACTCCCTCCGTGCCTCCGCCTACTGGCTCCGCTACCCCTTCCGCCTCCGGCGACTCAATGGACGGACTCAGGGCCAAGCGCAAGCCGGAGTCAGCGTTGCGGTTCGCCGGAGCGTACGCGCTGCGGTACGCCGACCGGCAACCCGCAGCAACGCTGCCCCACCTGCCACCACGGAGCACGCGGTCGAGGCCTATATCCGAATTAAGAGGATCAATCACGAGAGGCTCTTCACCGAACGCACCATTCCTATCGTGGCACCATTCCATCATATTTCCATGTACATCAAACAGACCGCGAACGTTAGGTCGCAAGCTTCCAGCCGAGTGTGACCACTGCGCCGAGTTCTCTTGATACCAGCCATG
>JBGSMN010000297.1:0-2370 GCA_041740155.1 Rhodopirellula sp. | reverse complement strand
CACAATTCAGCGACGTTTGGTGACATGTATCAGGACAGACTCCTAGAATAAGAGGTCATTCAAGGTGGCGTTTTTGAATAATGTCGGTCGGGCAACTTGAGTCGATCTTCCCGCTCATCGCGTTCGTTCGAACCGTGAAACACCCAGAATTCTGCGTGTAGCCACAAGGCCAACTCTTTTATGTTGAATTGCCGCGACCTAACTCGGCTCGTCTCCGAATCCTTCGATCGCAAGCTAACCATTCGCGAGCGAATGAGTCTGTGGATGCACATTTCGATGTGTGGGATTTGTCGAAGGTTCCGGCAGTTACAGCTCAGGATTCAAGATTCGGCGGGCCATTCCATTCCACCGGCAGACGAACAAGCCGTGGCTCCAACAAACCGGCTTTCGAGTGAGTCTCGATCGCGTCTCCAGCAACTGGTAGTTTCCGCAGCAACTGGCGAAAATTCGAACCAGAACGGCGATGTCCAGGACTGATCCACGGTAGAGCGACAAACTTGAAGAGTCGTCGTTTTGCGGCGCCGCGCGTACGACTCGCGGATCTCCTTGATCACCGGTTACTTCGGATTGAAGGGCCGCGTCGTTTTCAGCATTCTTCAATTCGTTGTTTCCATGTTGCGCGCATACTTCCACGACGATAACGGTCGAGGCTGCGGAGCCAGCTATCAGGTCTTCCCGACGGCCGAAGTTCCTCAAGCTCGCTGTCTCGGTCGATTGGCACAGACTCGATAAAAACAGGGAATCTCAGTGGAGACGAACAACGCGAAACATTTGGGAGTTTTTCGAAACACCGTGTAAGGTTCGGTAATCGGGACCGTCAGTTTACAGTCGGGCAGCCCGAAATATGGTGAGGAGTTTGGCTCTTCATTTTTACACCCAATTTAGACCAATTGGACAAAACAAAAGGAACAGAACAATGACAGACTTCACCGTTCACACTACTGAAACAGCAGACGGCAAGAGCAAGGTAATGCTTGAGCAAAGCAAGAAGGCCTACGGATTCGTGCCAAACCTCCATGCCGTCATGGCAGAGTCGCCAGCGTTGCTGGAGGCGTACAAGACGATCGATGGAATCTTTGGCAAGACAAACCTGAGTGAAACTGAACGCCAGATCATTGTGATGACCAATAACCGTCTCAACGGCTGCACGTATTGTATGGCCGCTCACACTTCGA
Source organism: Rhodopirellula sp. (assembly GCA_041740155.1). Lineage (GTDB taxonomy): Bacteria > Planctomycetota > Planctomycetia > Pirellulales > Pirellulaceae > Rhodopirellula. The sequence goes on along the minus strand of JBGSMN010000297.1, from coordinate 1,195 downwards.
TCATGCAAATGGCGAAAGTGCCTGAGGATGTCATCGCGGCACTTCGCAATGGGACACCGATCGCTGATCCGAAGTTGGAGGCACTGCGCGTCTACGCGGAAAAGGTAAATGTAAATCGCGGCTCAATGGAAGACAGCGACATCGACGCATTGTTGGCCGCGGGCTACACGAAGCAAACTGTCTTCGATGTGATCGTCGGAACAGCCTACAAAGTGCTGTCGAACTACACCAACCACGTTGCCCAAACGCCGCTCGACCAGGCGTTCGCCAGGAACGCATGGAGTGTTGATGCTCACTGCTCAGTACAAACTCCGTAGGAAACGCTCAAAAAGAACTCGAGTAGATGAAATGAAAACAGACCGAAATGTGACTTGCAGAATCTCTGCTATTTTGACTGTCGCCGCACTTTTGACGGCCATTGCGACATCCGCCACCGCTCAGGAATCAGCGGCCCAACTCAATCAGGAAAAGGTCATGCCACGCCCCAAAGTCATCATCTTCGATGTCAACGAAACGCTGCTCGATCTTGCTCCGTTGAAAACATCTGTCGGAAAAGCACTCGGCGGCCGAGAAGACCTGTTACCGCTATGGTTTTCAACGATGCTTCATTACTCGTTAGTAGAAACGTTGAGTGGCAGCTATCACAGCTTTGGTGAAATCGGGACCGCCGCTCTGATGATGGTAGCGGAAACGCATGGTATCGAACTCGGTAACGAAGAAGCCAAAGAAGCAATCGTGACACCGCTTCGTTCGTTACCGCCACATCCAGACGTTGTTGCAGGACTGCAAGCGCTGAAAGACAGCGGCTTTCGACTTGTCAGTTTGACCAATTCATCCACCGTCGGAGTTGAAACCCAATTCAGAAACGCGGGTCTGACTGACCTGTTTGAGAAACGCTACAGCATCGAACTCATCAAGAAATACAAACCGCACCCCGACACCTACCGCATGGTTCTGGACGATCTCGATGTCCCACCGGAAGATGTCCTGATGGTCGCCGCGCACCCATGGGATCTAGCCGGAGCAAAAAACGTCGGCCTGCAAACGGCCTTTGTTCATCGCCCGCGCACGACGCTTTATCCAAACGTCGCCAGGCCCGATTTTGTCGTGAATGATTTGTCTGAACTCTTGGATGTTCTACAACGGGCGGATTCAACTGCGCACCGCAAATGAACGGAATTGATTGTTATGCCAC
>JBGSMN010000261.1:0-40489 GCA_041740155.1 Rhodopirellula sp. | reverse complement strand
CACTGAAGAACAACGTGCCGCCGACGTTGGTCAGATTGCTTGGACTGGAACTTGCGCCAGGATTGGGATTGATATCTTTAACGAGGGTGGTGCCTGCATCCGTGCCATCGGACTTCCATAGCTCGTACCCGTTGGTGCCGTCATCAGCACGGAAGAACAACGTGCCGCCGACGTTGGTCATATATTTTGGATTGGAATTTGCGCCAGGCGTGGAATTAATATCTTTAACGAGGGTGGTGCCTGCGTCTGTGCCATCAGACTTCCATAGCTCGTATCCATTGGTGCCGTCATTAGCACTGAAGAACAATGTGCCGCCGACGTCAGCCAGATATTTTGGATTGGAACTTGCGCCCGGCGTGGAATTAATGTCCTTGACGAGGGTGGTGCCTGCATCCGTGCCATCAGACTTCCATAGCTCGGTTCCGTTGGTGCCGTCATCAGCACTGAAGAACAACGTGCCGCCGACGTTTGTCAGACGTGATGGATTAGAGCCACCCGGCCCAAGATCGATGTCTTTGACCAGGGATGTCCCGGCGGCTGTGCCATCGGTTTTCCACAATTCGTTTCCGTTGACACCATCATTGGCCACAAAGAAAACCGTATCGCCCACTTCGGTGAATTGACTGGCATTGCTATCGCCCGCGGGATTGATGTCGAACAAGATCTGCGGATCAGCCGCCAACATTTGACGTTGTTCGAGCGTTTCAAAATGACCTGCTCGTGCGATCAGGCCTCGCAGCTTTTGACGTGAGGACGCAGTGCTCCCACGACGACGTTTCTTTTGTTCGCGAACAGACTTTTCACGTTGTTGTCGGCTGAAAAAGACCATGGGGGATTCCTAAGAAGTCGAGGTGTGGATCAGGGAGCAGGGAGAAATAGATGGTAACGTCGAGCGGGTCGTTGGATTGCGAGACCACAGACGCTGGTCGACAATGCAAAACAAGTGTTCGCCTGTACCCATCTGGGTCGGAAGTAAATAAGTACAAACAGAGGGGCGGCGTGGCATCACCCCTTAGTAAAGTCAAAGTACTCGGCAAGATCAATCAAAATTGTCGCCAATCTGGTAACAAAGCCGGTTTCCAACCCGCCCAATCCGGCTAGGCGTGTTCGCTACATTCGGTGTAATCCAAACGCGAATGAGAATTTCCTACTAGACATGCGTCTTTTGACTTCAATCAGGAGCGCGAATCACGGTTGATGAAGCGAGGATAGTAGGATTGAGCGGCAGGTCTTCGAATGGCTTGCCATGCCCGAAAATCTACTCGCTGGACGAAAAATGAACCAAGGTACAGACGCTGAGCCGGAATCCGCCGCCGCTGAAGAGTCTTCGTATGCAGATGCGTCGACGTACCACATTGGCCCGAGTGACAGTGGGACAGACCCGATTTCAGGTACCGATTCCAATTCAAAATTACGAACGCGGGAAATTCGCTCCCGCACGTCGGAAAATTTTGTTCCGTTACTGAGGTCACTGAAAAGTTCGCTGCTGATATCGACCTACGCCGCTGGCAAACTGGCCGTGGCGGGTGTTAATGACGGGGGCCTCAATCTCTCATTCTTGAATTTCGAGCAGTGCATGGGCGTGGCGATCGGTCCCAAGCGGATGGCGGTGGGGACTGGCCAACAGATTTGGTTTTTAGAGAACGACCGATCCCTGGCGCCTCGAGTTGAACCGGTGGGCACTCATGATGGATGTTATTTGGCGCGGACATCGTTCTTAACAGGCCAGATTCAAGGGCACGAGATGGGTTGGGTCAATGATGAATTGTGGGTCGTCAATACGTTGTTCTCTTGTCTATGCTCGCTGCACACTGGATACAATTTTGTGCCGCGATGGCGGCCTCCGTTCATTAGTGAATTGGAGGCTAACGATCGTTGCCACCTCAACGGCATGGCCTTGGAAAACGGTATCCCACGTTACGTCACCGCGATGGCGGAAACCAACACTCCTGGAGGTTGGCGTGAGCACAAGAGCAAAACCGGTTGTGTCATCGACGTGCAGAGCAACGAGGTGCTCGCGCGAGGATTCGCTATGCCGCATTCACCGCGTGTTTACAACGATAAACTGTGGGTACTGAATTCCGGTTGCGGTGAATTGGTCACGATTGATCGACAAACGGGGCAATCCGAATCCGTTGAGGCCGTGCCCGGTTACACCCGAGGGCTGGCGTTTTGTGGTCCGTTCGCCTTTGTGGGCATGTCGCAGATTCGTGAGACCTCGGTGTTCGGCGGGGTGCCGATCGCGGAAAAGCGTGACGAACTGCGATGTGGCGTCGCAGTCATCGATTTGCGAATCGGCAAGAGCGTGGCGTATTTGGAATTTGAAACCGGCGTGCAGGAAGTGTTCGATGTGCAAGTGTTGCCGGGCGTTGCCAATCCGTACTTGCTAGGCCCGCACTCCGTTGTCGAACAAGGTAAAACGTTGTGGGTCGTCCCTCCCAGTTAATCGATGAGCTATCAAACGTCTCGAATGATACGCATCCCATTCTTTTTCCATTGAACCACTTTAAAAAATGCAATACCACCTGGAAGCCGTTCATCCTGAGCCGTCGACGCAGTTGCAGTCTGAAGCGATTGCGTTTTGGCGTGAGAACGGAGCCCTCGACGATTCCGAAGCCGCTGCTCGACGGGCCAAGCAATTGCTCGTGGTCGCTCGCGATGCGGAGGGACAACTGATCGGTGTCAGCACATGTCAACCGACGATGATCGATCGACTCGGCTTTCCATGCTTTTACTATCGTAGCTTCATTGGAAAACAACATCGCTCCCACGGGCTGCGTGGCCTGAAGCTCGCTCAGAAGATTTTGACCGCCGCTCACAAACACTTGAACAATCGCTTTCTGGAGGGCTGTGACCCGAACGTATTGGGGCTGTACCTGCAGGTCGAAAGCGAGTCGATTCGTCGCAACCGGAATGATCTGATCTGGACCGATGATGGCATGAACTGCGTCTACATAGGCCGCAATGAAAGCGGCCATCACCTGAGAGCGTATTATTTTGATGGTGCGAGAATGGATGGCCGGCGACGACCCGGTACCGCATGACCGTTGCCTTTGCGTCAATGGTAAACGACTGCGGCAGCGGCTAGAATCGAAGCAGCGTGCTCATGAATCTCCTGCCCACCCCGAGCTAACGATGAATTCTGCAATCTCTCACACATTAGCCGACCGGATCGCTGATTTGGGTAACGTGCCGCTAGAGCGGATTCGCCAAGATCCGCCGCCCGGTCAAGCCACAATCGAAGATGTCAATCGACTACGGGAAACCGAGGGCAAACTGTACGAATTAGTCGATAGCACGTTGGTGGAGAAAGCCATGGGGTGGCAAGAGTCGATGTTAGCGGGCGTTTTATTGCATTGGCTGCATTCTTATCTGGATGAAAACCCGATCGGCGTCGCGACGGGTGCCGATGGGATGACGCGATTGTTCGCTGATACCGTTCGCGGGCCAGATGTGGCGTTTGTGAACTGGTCGCGTTTACCCGATGGGCGATTGCCCGAGCAACCGATTCCGGATCTTGTGCCGAACTTTGTGATCGAAGTGTTAAGCATCAGCAACACCCGGGCTGAGATGTCACGTAAACGCCGTGAGTTCTTTCACGCGGGCGTCGAGTTGATCTGGATGATCGACCCGCGTTCTCGCACAGTGGCGGTGTTCGAGTCGAGCGAGAAACTCAGGATGTTTGACGAGTTCGGCGTGCTCAGCGGTGGCAGCGTGTTACCAGGATGGAGCGTTGATTTGGAAAAACTCTTTGCGAAGTTGGACCAGAACGCACCGTAAGTTCGCTCCTATCACGCTAACGAAATCATGCAACCTGCAAACATTCTCGGGGCGCTCGCAAACCGCGCTGCCTGATTTTAACGAATGCGAACAACGATAATAGTGCGAGCCCGAACGCCAGCGGTGATGGCTCGGGCACCGCAGTGACGGTTCCACTGAGTGCGAGATCATCTCCCGCAAGCCGCCCGAAAGCAAAGGTGCCTGAGCCACTGTTCGCTTCAGCCCCAAGTAACCGGAAAGTGACGTTGGTACCTGCGGCCATGTTTTGCAGACTTCCAATCCCGTTCAGATTGATCGTGGGTTGAGCAACGCCATTGGAATTGGAAGTTGCAAAACTGAAAGACAACCCAACATTGTTAAAACCACTACCAACATTATATTGCCATATAAACATTTGCGTCAATAGCACTCAACGAGAGGACCGTGTTCGTTGGGACGAAAAAGTTGAACTGTAAGAAATCCCCATTGGTAACAGCATCAGCAATCGCTCCGCTGTTAGTAAAACTGCTGGAGCTGAATGAATTCGCGTAGCTAGACGCAACCAATCCAGAACCACGACTCAATGTTACCGGGCTCGCCGATAGGTTGTTGGTCGTGGCATCGGCCGTCGACAAGGCCCCTACCGTGCCGTCGAACTCCCAGCCCAGCACCACTGCTGCCGAACTTGGAGTGCAGGTGATGACGGAGACGGTGAGAATCAGGAGATATCTTGCGAGAATCATGAATCAGACCTGTTTCAAATTTCTGTTTCGGATGAATTTGCTCTGTAAGCCGCCCGCTCCAGGCAGAGTATGGGTGGAGGTGACTATTGAATCAACCACTGCACCTACCTCTTTCGCCTAACTTAACAGTTCATTCACATTCGTGTGGATCAAGACTGAAATTGGTGGTGACAACTGGGCTGAGATTCAGTAATTCGTGCCCAGTGTGGCTGGCGATCACATACTTTGCCGCTCGCACTCGGCTACACGAGTGAGTTTGATTGCCTGTTAGACCGGGATGTTTGCCCGTACAATCTTGAACTCCCCACTCGTCTGTTCGTTTCTTCTGCCTTTGCTCTATGCCGATCCTGCCGCCCGAGCCTGACTGTTATCCCGAGAATCTGCTCTTCCAACCAGAATCGCTCGAATCGCCGTGGTGGCTATTGTACACCCGAACACGTCAGGAAAAGTTGATGATGCGGCAACTTCGCGAAGCCGATGTTTGCCATTATGGGCCGATGGTTCTCAACCGCACTCGCTCGCCTGCCGGACGCATTCGCACTTCGTATCTACCGCTGTTCTCTACCTACGTGTTCATGCGCGGGGGCGATGAGGAACGCTATAAGGCGATTTGCACGGGATGTGTGATCAAGGCGGCAGTGATTCGCGAAGTCGAACAATTGGTGGAGGATTTGCAACAAATCCACAAACTGATCGAACTCGGCGTGCCCTTGACGCTGGAGAGTCGGTTGCTGCCGGGGGCGCGTGTCCGCGTCCGAAATGGGACGTTCCGCGGTTACGAGGGAACAGTGATTCGCCGCGAGAACGAAACCCGGTTGCTCGTCGCGGTGCGATTCATGGAGCAAGGGGTCAGTGTGAAGTTGGAGGACTTCCAGCTCGAAACGATCGGGTGAGTTCGCGTGGGATAGGCTTCCAGCCTGTCAATTCTTCAGCCTGTCGATTCGCCAGCCTGTCGAATACTGCGTGACAGGCTGGAAGCCTATCCCACTTTCAATCTTCCAACTCACGCCGCAGATTCCGCACGCGATCTTGAATCAAGATCGGAAGTTTACTGCGAAGCAGGTTTTTGCCGTTGAACCATGCTTGCGGTTCGTGAATCACAAATCGCAATTGGACCATCGACGCCGCAGCATCACCTGGTAGCGGCGTGATGGCGATGTAGCCGCCCATGCCAGCGTTGGGTTGTGGAGGACCAAGCTCTTTTTCGCCGACTTCCGAGCGTTCGATCGCCCGCCACTGATTGGCAATCGACTCGGCTTCGGGTGCTTCCGAGGCAAAGCGTGCATCGAGCAGCCATGTCAAGATGATCGGCGCGTCTTGATCATCCGCTGACCACACCGAGCGCCGCGCCCGAGCAACACCACGCACGACGACTTTGCTCAACAGCGGCATCTGCAAATAACCCAGCGCTTCATACTGGCCATCGAGCTTCACGTTGTACTTGGCAAGTTCCGCTTTGGTGAGCGAGCGTGTTTTGTTCTTTTCGATTTCATCAGGATTGTCTTGATCAGCAAACTCGATCGTTTTCGCTTCCGCATTGGGATCATCGGGATCGGATTTGAAATCTTCCATCGTTTCCGATTTGCGGATCTCAGCGACGGACTGATGGACAACGAACGCGACGTCGATGAAATGTCCAACCCGATCACCAGCCTCGTTGTTGATTGAATCAGTTTGCGTCGAAATCGGGGCGACGATGGAATCTCGCGTGAATCGACTGACGCCTTGCGGACCTGCGATCTCAGCGAGTGCTTTTTTAGCGGCGGTCTCGTCGACGCTTTCGCCTTCAATGGAAACGAACGAGGGTGGAGGCAGCACAAATTGCGTTTGCTCGTCGAGCGAAATGCCTTGGCTCGTCATGCGGCGAAGCAGGTTATCGGCGGAGGCGCGTTCGTCGGCAGCTTCTGCTTCCGCAGACTCCGGTGCAGCGGTTTGTTCACAGTGAGCTGGCATCGCCTGGTCTGTGGCGATGATGCAAATCGCAACGATCGCGAGCCACTGAAGCTTGTGGTGGTAGGGAACAATAGTGAATAGAGAGGGGTGTGTATTCATACAGTCAATTATACACAAGTCGTACGATCAACAAGTCACCTTTTCGCAGTGAAGTTGCCAGAGGATATCGATGGATAAGGGGTCAGCACACGCTTGCGCACCCGTCAAGGAAAAACAACACAAAAATCTTCCGAATCGACAGTCCGGCATCGGCGATTCGGGGCGATCGAGGAATACGTTGCAACAGCTACAAGTAGCAGCGACTTGAGTCATACCAGAAAGATTTCGCAAACTTCTCGACACCCCACCAGTCACTCTGTCCGATATCTACTTGTGAGCCGGTAGTGGTCGCAAGATTGGCCGGCAATCGCCTCTCACACAACTCCATCGTTTACCCTCCCTCTCAAACGATGACATGCGTGTGCCGATCGAAAATTCCCTCTCAAAAAAAATGTCCTTGGAGACTCCTACCATGCGTCGTATCCTCGTTCCTGCTGTTTTGGCCGTCTGTTTGTTCGCTGTTAACGCTTCCAGCGCCAGCGCTTTCGGTCTGAAGTCCCTGTTCGGTTGTGGTTCGGCTTGCGATACCGCTTGCTGCGAACCAGTTTGTGGTTGCGAGCCAGTTTGTGGTTGCGAGCCAGTGTGCTGCGAACCAGTTTGCGGTTGCGAACCAGCTCCTTGCTGTGCACCTAAACAAGGTCTGCTGCAAAAATTGTTCTGCAAGAAGAACGCTAGCTGTGACAGCGGTTGCTGTGCAGTCGTTGAACCAGCTTGCGGCTGCGAACCAGCTTGCGGCTGCGAACCAGTTTGCGGTTGTGAGCCAGTTTGCGGTTGCGAACCAGTTTGCGGTTGCGAACCAGCTCCTTGCCGTCCTTTCGGTGGCCTGTTCTCACGTTTGTTCAAGAAAAACAACGCTTGCTGCGACAGCGGTTGCGGCGTTGTGATCGAGCCAGCTTGCGGTTGCGAGCCAACTTGCGGTTGCGAAGCTCCTTGCGGTTGCAACTAGTTCAACCTGTGGGCCGTGAGCCTAGACGCCGAGCGAACCCCCTTCTCACTGCTCGGTGACTCACTCACGTTCCCTGACCTCACCTGAATCGACCCCGTGTTTGGAAGTTCCGAACACGGGGTTTTTTCGTTTTTGTCCCCACCTATAGCGATTCCGCAGAGGGCTCGCGGTGACAAAATGTCGTAGTTTTCTTGTCTGGCCAACAATTGTGGCGGTCCATCGTACTTGTTAAACTAGGCAGCCTCGACTCAACTGTCGAGCGTCGAGACCAACGGCACTGAAACTCACCTCGTTGATAGATTGCTGTTAACCTTCCTGCCTCACCGACTCAGCGTGATCACTTAAGAATCCACGTGAGCGTCCCCCGACCCCACTTTTTGATAGATGGAAAATCATCGCATGACCAACCGTACAAATCGTCGTCGTTTCTTGGGCCAATCTGCGGTCTTGACCGCTGGTGTTGGCTATTTTGCTGGCACGTCCCACGCCGCAGACGAGAAATCGGAATCCGCGCTCAACGCACTCGCTGCCGGTTGCATCGGCGTAGGCGGCAAAGGCGGCAGTGACACCAGCCACATCGGCGACCAAGGTGTTCGCATCGCTGGCCTGTGTGACGTCGATCGCGACACGTTGGGCAAAAAGGGTCGCGAGTTCCCAGATGCCGAGCAGTTTGACGATTTCCGTGAGATGCTCGACAAGCTCGGTGACAAAATCGACATCGTCACGTGCAGCACGCCTGATCACACGCATGCTGCCGCTTGCGTCAAAGCCATGAACATGGGCAAACATGTGTATTGCCAAAAACCAATGACTTGGTCGATCAAAGAAGCTCGCGTGATGCGTGAGACCGCTGCCAAGAACAACGTGATCACGCAGATGGGCAACCAAGGCAGCAGCGAAGATGGGCTGCGGGAAGCCGTCGAAGTTATCCAAAGCGGCGCGATTGGGGACGTTTCAGAAGTTCACATTTTCTCCAATCGTCCTGTTTGGCCTCAAGGTGGCGGACGTCCAGCCAAAGAAGACGCGGTGCCAGAGTCGTTGAACTGGGAAGCTTGGATCGGCCCTGCACCGATGCGGCCATTCGTTTCGGGTGCGTATCACTCGTTCAATTGGCGCGGTTGGGTCGATTTTGGCACCGGTGCATTGGGCGACATGGCCTGCCACACCACCAACATGCCTGTTCGGGCGCTGAAGTTGTGGGATCCGATCGCTGTGACGGCAGTCAAAAATCCTGGCATCGTTGAAGGCGAACAATATCCAGCGAGCAGCTCGCTGATGTTCGAGTTCCCTGAGCGAGATGGTTTGGTGCCGTGCAAGTTCTACTGGTACGACGGCGGCAACTTGCCCGCAGACGATATCATTGCTCAATTGCCTCAGTCGTTCCAAAAACGGGTTGCCGCGCAACGCGAAGGCGGAGCGAAGATGTCCGGTGCAATCATCATCGGCAGCAAAGGCATCGTGTTCTCGCCAGACGATTACGGCGCAAAGTATTACTTGTTGCCCGAAGACAAATTCGTTGACTTCAAGAAACCTGAGCAAACGATTCCGCGAATTCCTTACAAAGCCGGTGGCGACGAGCGTCACAAGTGGGAATTTGTCAGCACGATCAAGGGTGAGTACGAGCCAGGCACGTTCTCCGGTTTCGAAATCGCAGGCCGTTTGACCGAAACGATCCTCGTCGGCAACCTTGCCATGCGAGCAGGCGAAGGCCAGCGGATTGAATGGAACGCGAAAGATTTGACCAGCCCGAACGTGGAATCGGTCAACCAATTCGTCGCCCGCGAATACCGCGAAGGCTGGACACTGGGTTAAGCTTCAGGGTTTTCTACAGCAGCAGGCACAGGAGACTGTGCCTGCTGTTTTCTACTTTGGAGTGCTGCGGCTTGACGCAGCTTTCTTTTTCACAAACAGTTTCAATCGCTAAGCACATCGGGTGAAAACTCTCCGTGAAATGAGCCGAATGATTTCACTTAACGGCTAGCGGTATTGTTCGTGGCAATCCGCACAACTCTGCGTGATCGCACCAACGCCAGCGCGGGCGGCTTCGAAGTCTTGACGTTCGATCGCTGCGACAATTGAACGGCTGGCTTTCGTCATCGCGCGGCTCATCATCTGGTAGTCTTCATCCTCGGCATCGTCCATGCCTTCATTCGTAAGAATCTCGCCTAACATTGCGATCAATTCGGCATGACGACGTACCGAGTCCACGTTCTCTTGCACTGTAGCTGCGTCAGTCGCTTGACCACTGAGGCTGTCTAACAACACCTGTGCATACTCCATCAACGGTGAGCGATCAGCGATCAGCGACCAATCATTGGCATCGCCGTTGCTTTTACCGCCCGACAACCCAGAGCCTGAAACAAGATCTTGTAGATCGGCTTTGCGCAGTTGTGCTTCTTTAAATCCTACCGTCGATCCCGCTGCACAATTCCTCGCCGTTTTGGCCGTTAGATCCCGTGCCGTTTGCGAATCAGATTTCCAACGCACATCGCCTGGGTATTCCGAGATGACGGCGAACAAAGACGCGAGGGCTGTTAAATGTAGCCGAGCTTCTTGGTAACCACCGCCGTTGAACGCGCCAGGTGTGGTGATGCTAGCATCGAATTTCAGTTTAACGCGTTTGACTTCATCCTCCAGTGAAATCGGCGAGATGAGTTTGTTCCAAAGCTGCTCGCCACCTGACTCGCCTTCGGCTGGCGCCTCACTTTGAGCGAGGGTTGCCACTGCATCGGATTTCCGGAGGTTCGCTAACGTTGGTCGTTCACCACGAAACGCTGTCGACAAGTCCGAGAAAAAGACGCGGGAGGTTGCGTTGTCATCGAACACCGGAGGACGCGCCCGTTGTTCTTGAGCGTTCGCGCTACCGCTGGTCAATGAGCCAGCGAGCACAAGCCATGCGGTCGCCAGATTAAGGTGCCAAAATGAAAAATGACAATTCATAATGTTTCCGATGTGCGACCTAGATACGTTGCCACTGCGGCGAGCAATGGGTCGACGGTTTGAGCTTGAATTTGATGCGGAGGCGACCAATCGAACCATTGAAACGACTCGTGCTCAGTGACTTCAATTTTAACAGTCTCGGGCAATCTCGCCAAAAAGTATCGGACATTCTTTGAGAAAATTTTGCCAGGCTGTGATTTGTAGGTCACATCGTAGGTGAGATCGAAGTGAAAATGCTCGTCAAATCGGCACAATTCCGCAGTGATCCCGGTTTCCTCCTGCAACTCCCGCACGGCCGTTTCCAGGTACGTTTCCTCGCCGTCGCAGTGCCCCTTGGGTAAATCCCAGCGATTGGCATGCCGCATCAGCAAGAACTGTGGATGGTCTGTCTCGGTCAGCAGTAACACGCCTGCCGCTCGGACGATTCCTGAGTCGCTGATGGCTTTCTTGGGCATAACCCGTATTCGACTTTCACGATTCGTGGGGGTGCTGGACTGCTAAAAAGTTGGGGTTGCAGTGCAAATGAGGCATGCCGGATTTGTTCCCTTGAATGATTCAGTCGCCCCACACCCCCGCGCATCGCGGGGGGAGAGGGGCGAGGGGAGCCAGGATATTGTAGACTAAAACTTGCGTGCGCTGACTCGCCCGCGTGGCCTAACCCTTCAGCTTCGCAGCAAACATCGGTCCGCCGTACTGGGCGGCGTCGCCGAGCAATTCTTCAATGCGGAGCAATTGGTTGTACTTGGCCATCCGGTCCGAACGACTGGCCGATCCCGTTTTGATTTGACCGGTAGACAATGCCACTGCCAAATCCGCGATCGTGCTGTCTTCGGTCTCGCCACTACGGTGACTCGAAATCGACGTGTAGCCACTGCGATGTGCCAACTGAATCGCGTCAATTGTTTCGGTCATCGTGCCGATCTGATTGACCTTGATTAGGATGCTGTTGGCGATACCTTCGTCGATACCACGTTGCAAACGTTCGACATTGGTTACGAACAAATCGTCACCAACGAGTTGGACTTTGTCGCCGAGTTTCAGCGTCAGTTTTTTCCAAGTCGCCCAGTCGTCTTCGCTGCAACCATCTTCGATGCTGCAGATTGGATACTTGCTGCACCAATCGGCGAAGAAGTCGACCATCTCGTCGCCTGACAATTCCTTGCCATCGATCGTGTATTTCTCGGTCTTGTCGTCATAGAACTCAGTCGAAGCCGCATCCAGCGCGATCCAAACCTGCTCGCCTGCTTTGTAGCCCGCTTTATCGATCGCGGTCATGATCACGTCGAGTGCTTCTTGGTTGCTCTTCAAATCAGGTGCGAAACCACCTTCATCACCGACGGCGGTGTTATAGCCTTTATCTGACAACACTTTCTTGAGATTGTGGAAAATCTCGGTACCCGCGCGGAGCGCGTCGCTGAAACGTTCAAACCCAAGCGGCATGACCATGAACTCTTGAACGTCGACGTTGTTGTCAGCGTGTTCGCCACCGTTGATGATGTTCATCATTGGAGCGGGCAACATCCGAGCACCGCAGCCACCGAGGTAACGGAACAGCGGTTGGTTTGTGGAAGCGGCGGTCGCATGGGCAGTCGCGAGTGAAACGCCGAGGATGGCGTTGGCACCGAGGTTCTTTTTGTTGGCCGTGCCATCCAGCGCGATCATCGCGGCATCGACAGCGGCTTGGTCCGTCGCGTCCATACCTTCGAGAGCTTCGGCGATCTTGCCGTTGACGTTGGCGACCGCTTTGCTGACGCCTTTGCCCATGAACACGGCCTTGTCTCCGTCGCGGAGTTCCCAGGCTTCGTGGATTCCAGTGCTGGCACCGCTGGGGACGGCCGCCCGTCCGCTAGCCCCGTCGATCAGCGTGACTTCGCATTCGATCGTTGGATTGCCGCGGCTATCGAGAATTTGACGTGCATGAATGGATTCGATCAGGGTCATGGTTTTTCAGAATTGGTAAAGGGTTTTGAATCGGAAGCGGAAATGGGCAAAAGGGAAACGGAAAAAACAGCGTTTCAGCTTGAAATCATCGCCAAAGGTGGCTTGCAGCGACGCGAGGCGTTGTGTTTTCGAGGCGTAGTTTGTCCAATGGTCCGCAGATTGAACACCCCGCACCCACAGCCCGCCTCCATTCTCGTCGTCACGCTCACCCCTCCACTATGTTCACCGGACTGATCGAAACCCTAGCGAACGTTGTCGCGATCGAAGACCGACCGCCGGGCAAGTTGTTCACGGTCGCCGCACCGGCGTTCTGCTCTGCTGAGTCCGACGAACGCGTGGAGATCGGCGACAGTATCGCCATCAACGGCTGTTGTCTGACGGTCGTCCACATCAAAGACGACCAGCTTTCATTCGAGGCCGGTGAAGAGACACTCCGCCGCACCAATCTCGGTCAACTCGTCGCGGGCAGTTCACGCGTGAATCTGGAGCGAGCCGTGCCGGTGGGGGGCCGCATGGGCGGGCACTACGTGACGGGACATATCGACGCCGTCGGCAAACTCATCGCACGAGTCGACGATCCGCCGTGGGCGAACCTGACGTTCTCGATCCCCGCCGAGTTTGTTTTCCAAGTCGTGGCCAAAGGCAGTATTGCGATTGATGGAATCAGTTTGACGGTGGTCGATGTTGGCGACAAATTTTTCACAGTTGCCTTGATCCCTCATACGCTAAACGTCACCACGTTGGGACAACTTCAGGTCGGTGCAACGGTCAATCTCGAAACTGATATCCTCGCCAAATACGTGCAGCGATCGTTTCAAGAACGAGCAATTTAAAACAATTTCATGAACTCTCCCCCCAATTCTACTTCACCCGACCCTTCCCCGTCCGACAATCTCGCCACCGACCGCTCCGCGGAAGAGGCGGCCGAGATTGTACGTCTGGATCGCGACCGCAGTCGACATCGCCGCCCCGTTGCCGAGACTCGCCCGCCCGCTGAACCTGCAACCGCATCCAAGTCGAAATGGCCGTCGACCAAAACGAAGCCAGCGCGGCCGGCGGTTGTGGATGATGGCGGCGAGCAAGCGGATCGGTCTCAAGCCGCCTACATTCGTGCCAAACGAGCTGAGCAAGGACCACGGCAAACGGTCAGCTATCTCTCCAAACGGCTTGCCGCCGCAGGATTACGTCCGGTCTCGAAGTACGGCCAAAATTTTCTCATCGACTTGAACTTGGTCGAACTGATCGCCCGTTCGGCAGAGCTAACACGCGACGACTTGGTGTTAGAAATCGGTACAGGCGTAGGCTCGCTGACCGCGATCATGGCCGAGCAAGCGGGCGCGATTTTGACCGTGGAAATTGATAAGAATTTGCATCAATTGGCGAGCGAAGAACTCGCTGATTATCCGCACGTGAAGTTGATCCAGGGCGATGCGCTGCGCAACAAGAACACGCTCCGCCAAGACATCATGGAAAGCATCCGTGATGCCAAAGCCAGATTGCCCGCAACGGGCCGGTTCATGCTGGTCGCCAACCTCCCTTACAACGTCGCCACACCGATCGTTAGCAATTTGTTGCACGAATCACCGCCACCGGACCGAATCGTAGTCACGATTCAAAAAGAACTGGCTGAGCGAATGACGGCTTCGCCTGGCACGAAAGACTACGGTGCATTGAGCGTGTGGGTGCAGTCGGTGTGCCACGTTGAAATTGTGCGGATTTTGTCTTCAGGCGTGTTTTGGCCGCGCCCGAAAGTCGAATCGGCAATCATCCGATTGGATCTCGATCCGCAGCGACGCGCGGCGATCCCCGACTTGAAGTACTTCCACAATACCGTGCGTGCGTTATTTTTTCATCGCCGAAAATTCCTTCGCAGCGTCGTGATCAGCGCGTTCAAAGGCCGGTTAGAAAAATCGGTTGTTGACGAGGTTTTAGCGACGCAGGGGCATGGCGAAACCGCTCGTGCCGAAGAACTCGACATGGCTCAGATTCAAACTCTCGTCGAAGCGTTACGCCAAGCCGAAATCGCGGCGGGAATGACATCTGAGTGACCATTTCCTAAAAGAGGCCTAAAAACCGCTGTTTTTTCGGTAGCGGAACTCGTCGTAGCGGAACTCGTCAAGAGTTTCGTTAAACTGGCGTGCGATCCGAAAGTCTTGACGACTTCCGCTACACCAAACCATCAGGTCAGTTCACTCTCGACGCTCAAACTGACCGCCTGTATCCTAACGTGCAACTCTAAAACTCAATTTCCTTTCACTCAATCACCCCCACTACCTGTTCGGGTTTTCGCATGAATCAACGTTTTCTTTTTTCCGCCGTCATTTTCGCTGGCACCTTTACCCTCGCCAGCCTGCTCGTCGCTCCACCGATTTCCGCTGAAGTCACGCTGCGTATCGGTGACCAAGCGCCCGAGTTGGACATCGAGCATTACATCCATGAAGCCAAGGAGGGTCGTGGCGAGGTTACGAAGTTTGAGAAAGACAAAATCTATGTTGTGGAATTCTGGGCGACTTGGTGCGGCCCCTGCATCCAATCCATGCCGCACCTCGTTGAACTGCAGAACAAGTATCGTGAAGAAGGCGTGCAGATCATCAGCATCACGGATGAAGATCTCGACACTGTCAACGAATTGTTGGCGAAAACCTATCCTGGCAAAGAGCAAACTTACGAAGAACTCACCAGCGCCTACACATTGACAGCCGACCCCGATGCTTCGGTCAGCGAAGACTACATGTTGGCGGCAGGACAAAACGGCATCCCCGCCTCGTTCCTCGTCGGTAAAACTGGCTTGATCGAATGGATCGGCCACCCGATGGAACTCGACGAACCGCTCGCTGCTGTGGTCGCTGGCACATGGGATCGCGATCAATATCTCGAAGAAATGAAGCAGCAAGAGAAACTGCTCGCTGCGATGCAGAAGATGAACCAACTCGCTGGCAGCGGCAAATATGAAGACGCCATCAAAGTCGTCGACAAGGTCATCGAAGAAATCAAAGGCGACGATCCCCGCAGCGAAATGATTCGCGAACAATTATCGAATTTCCGTTTCAATCTGCGTCTCGATGCCGGTGATCGATCCGACGAAGTGATCGCGTTCTTCCGCAAACAGATCGCGGAAGCCAAAGGAGATGCGCGGGCAATCACGCAATTCGGTTTTGGATTGATGTCATCGATGGAACAAGGCACCGACCCTGGTCCACTCGCCGCAGAAACCATCGCGGCGATTGCAGCGGAAACTGAAGGGGCTGACGCCGAAGTCAAACCGCTGATGCACTTTTGCATCGCCCAAATCAACGCCTCGATGTCAAACTTTGTTGAAGCGATCGCAGCCCAGGAGAAAGCGGTCGAGTTCTCTACTGGTCAACAAAAAGAGCACATGCAGCAAGTGCTCGAGGACATGAAAGAGCTGGCCAGTAAAACGGGCGACAGCGACGAACCGGAAAAAAATAGTTCCGGAGACATTTTTGAAGGCTGACGCAGTTGCTCAGCCGAACGAGTTTTTTTGAATCTTTGGTGGAAGCTTGGTCTGCCAAACTTAAACTTAAACTTAAACTCTCCGCCACTCGCCCAAACCCGAGTTTAAGTTCGAGTTTAAGTTTAAGGAGTGCATGCGTTCAAAGTGTCCGCGCGAGAGGAAGCATTGATCCGCATCAGGAAACCGGTGGCAGAGCGCGGACATCCCAGATGTCCTGCGCGTATTGCTGAATCGTGCGATCGCTACTGAACCAACCGCTGCCAGCAGTATTGAGAATGCTCATTTCATTCCAACGAACAGGATCTCGGTAGACTTTGGCGACTTCGATTTGGGCGTTGATGTAACTCCGCAAATCCGCGATCGTTAACCATGGATCGTGAGGGCTGCGCAATCCTCCCGACAACAAATCGAACAAGCCTGGATTCTTCGGATTGAACCTGCCGCTCTCCAGTAGATTCATCACGCTGGCAATGTCAGGGTCCGCCGCGATGATCTCATTGGGACGATAGCTTTTCTTCGTTTCGACGACTTCATGTGCGTCCAAACCGAACAGGAAGAAATTCTCCTCGCCCGCGTTTTCACGAATTTCGATATTGGCACCGTCGAGCGTTCCAATGGTGAGTGCACCATTCATCATGAATTTCATGTTACCGGTACCCGACGCTTCTTTGCCTGCCGTTGAAATCTGTTGTGACAGCTCGGTGGCCGGGCATATGACTTCCATCGACGAAACGCGGTAGTTCGGGAAGAACACCATTCGCAACAGGTCGTGGCATTTCGGATCGGCATTGATCACGCTCGCGACATCGTTGATGAGTTTGACGATCAGTTTCGCCACATGGTATCCCGGAGCGGCTTTGCCACCGATCAACACGCAACGAGGCACCATGCCCGCCGTATCACCGCGCTGAATGCGGTCGTACAGATGGATTGTGTGCAGCACGTTGAGCAGTTGTCGCTTGTACTCATGAATCCGTTTGACTTGCACGTCGAACATGAACGATGTGTCAAATTCAACGCCAGAGGTTTGCAAGACGAGTTCAGCCAAGCGTTTCTTGTTATTGAGTTTGATCGTCTTCCAGCGTTCTTGGAACGCAGGATCCGTCGCATGCGGGGCGAGCTTATTGATCGTTGTCAAATCGGTTTGCCAGCCTTCGCCGATCGTTTCGGTAAGCAGATCGCGAAGTCCCGGATTGCAGTGCGACAGCCAACGACGCTGCGTCACGCCGTTGGTTTTGTTGTTGAATTTGCGTGGCCACAGTTCGCTGAAGTGTTTGAACAGACCGCTTTCGAGTAACTGCGTATGCAAACCAGCAACACCGTTGACCGAAAAACTGCCTACGATCGCCAGGTATGCCATGCGAATGTGTGGGTTGTCACTCTCTTCAATCAGCGACATTTCACGCCGCATCGCGATATCACCAGGCCATTGTTGGTCGACCAATTTGAGGAAGCGGGCGTTGATTTCATAGATAATCTCCAACAACCGCGGCAGCAATCGGCTGAACAATCCCACCGACCAACGTTCGAGCGCTTCGGGCAACAGCGTATGGTTGGTATAAGCCATGCAGCGAGTTGTCACGGCCCAAGCATCCTCCCATTCCATGCCATGTTCATCCATCAACAGCCGCATCAGTTCGGGGACCGCGCAAGCAGGGTGAGTATCGTTGAGTTGGAAGCAGTTCTTTCGGCCAAAGCTTGTGAAGTCTTCTCCATTCTGCTTCACCCAGCGCTCGATCACATCTTGCAGCGACGCTGAGACGAGGAAGTACTGTTGTTTGAGCCGCAGCTCTTTGCCGTTTTCGCTGGCGTCGTTGGGATACAAGACCATCGAGATTTGTTCCGCGTCGTTCTTCGCCGCCACCGCTTCGGGATAACTGCCGGAGTTGAACTCAGCGAGGTCAAACACATCCGTCGTCGATGCTTTCCATAACCGTAGCGTGTTGACGGTTTCGTTTCGATATCCAGGGATTGGCATATCAAACGGAACGGCGAGCACATCGTGCGTATCGACGAGTCTCGGTCGCATCTTGCCCTTCTCGTCGAAGTACTGCTCCGTGCGACCATAGAATCGAATCCGTCGCGAGTTTTCGGCACGTTCAATTTCCCACGGATTGCCGTCGCGCAGCCAGTGATCAGGATCTTCGACCTGACGTCCGTCTTCGATGTGCTGATGGAACATCCCATATTCATAGCGGATTCCATAACCGATCACGGGCAGTTGCAGGTTTGCACAACTATCTAGGAAACACGCCGCCAATCGCCCGAGACCACCGTTGCCCAAACCAGCGTCCAGTTCGCGGTCAGCGATCTGTTCCAGTTCCATACCGTACTCGTGCATCGCGCGTCGAGATTCGGAATCGAGATCCATGTTTTGGATCGCGTTGGTGAGCGAACGACCAATCAAAAACTCCAGCGATAGGTAGTAAACCTTGCGGTCGTCGCTGGTTTTCATGCGTTTCCAAGTCTGTTGCCACGTCGGCACTAAACGGTCTCGAATCGTGATCGCCAGGGCGCGATAGAGATAACGTTGGTCGGACTCGTTTTCCGGCGTTTGGCCATCGTCGGTATGCCCCAGCGTGATCGTGAGGTGCTGGCGAACATCGGTGGGCAAGTCGAGTTGCTTTAGCGTGGTCGTCGATTGTGCGGGCGATGGCGACTTGGAAGATGGACGTTCGGTGAGTGTATTGGACATGAACGGATTGCTTTCGATGTGAAAGTGACGGGGTTCAGCGGCTACGAGCTTGCATCCGAAGTCGGCTGATGCCTCTCGGGACGCGAAAGTATAAAGATATCGGAGAGCTAAGCCAACGTTGATATGACGAAGCGAGTCAGGCGTTGTCGCAGACGTTGGACGCAGGTTGCCAGATGAATTTGCCGCGTTTCTGTGGGACATGCCCACCGAACGGCTGTTTCTCCGCCTCTTTTCATCTTGGACGGCAACCACTTCTGTTGTCGCGGACGCTGCGTTGTCGATCAAGCGTGCTCTGGGCAAAACAGTGTTTCGATGTGATGATTTTCCCAAATTGTCAAGACGAAGGGGGAGATCGTGCCTTAGATCGTTCTAGCTGAACTCACATTTCGCGTGGTATCTGCTAAGATCTTGCCCAGACTCGCTGCTAACAAAAGATCCCTGCCAACCAGATTATCACCAAAACGATGCTTTCCCCTCTCCCCCGTTCGTCCCAGCTTGGATTCCCGCTTTTTGGTGAGTCGACGGTGCTAAGCGGATCTTATTTTTTAATTCGAGCCTGTTTGTTGATCACCGTGCTCTCATTGGCAAGCATCGCGGTGGCACAGGAGAATCCTACGTCCGATCCAGCCACATCAGCCATCGCTACTGATCAATCGACAACTCCTGAGCCGACAACGCCTGAATCGGACGCAAACCAACTCGCAGCCGCCCAACCAAACAGCGACATTGCCGCAAAGATTCAATCGCTCACGGAGCTTTCGCCTGACACCCAGGCACAGTCCGGTATCAATTGGCGACCGGTAGGGATTGTGACCATCGGCATTATTGCCGTACTAGGATTGATCATCGGATTGAAACTCAATGCGTTCTTAGCATTGATCATCTCAGCGATTTTTGTCAGCGTGCTGGTCGGTTACGACACGGGCAGTAGCCTGGGCGATCGAATGAACGCGGTCGTCAATTCGTTTGGCAGCTCTGCGGCTGGGGTGGGGATCGTGATTGCGATGGCGGCGATCATCGGCAAGTGCATGCTCGACAGTGGCTCGGCGGACCGGATCGTTCGCACCGCCGTGGACATCACGGGTGAAAAGAGAGCGTCGCTGGGTTTGATGATCAGCGGTTTTATTTTGGCGATCCCCGTCTTCTTTGATACTGTTTTCTATCTACTCGTTCCGCTGGCCCGTTCGCTGCATCGCCGAACCGAGAAACATTACTTGCGTTATCTGATGGCGATTGCCACCGGCGGTGCGATCACGCACACGCTCGTACCACCCACGCCTGGACCCCTGTTGGTTGCCGCGATTCTCGGTGTCGATGTCGGAATGATGATGATCATCGGTACTGCTGTGGCGATCCCTTCGGCGATTATTGGATTGCTATTCTCAATCCATGTCGACAAGAAAATGCCGATTCCGATGCGTCCGCTGGGAGTGACCGATGATCGCCATAAACCACTCGACGAAGCAAAACTGCCAAGCCTAGCGGCATCGTTGTTACCGGTCGTGTTGCCGGTGCTATTGATCGGAGCGGGTACGTTGGCAACGACACTCGCCGATAACGAGGATCGGGCTGCGGTCGTGACTTCCGACATCGAAAACTTTGATCTGTTGGCCGAGCGGTTTGCCAGCGCGACGGAACGGTCTCCCGCCGGTAGGATTTTGGCGAGTAAAAAGATCACTGAGAAGGAACGTCGCCGACTGACCACTCCGGCTACCACCGATGAACAGCGAGAATTGGTCGTATATATTATCAACCGGACTTTGCTAGACCCCGATTTCTATCGCGCCGAAGCATTCGCGGACGTCGCGGTACCTGCAGTCTCAGCGGAGTTAATGAAGGCCGATCCAGTGCGCATGAAACCCGTCGACCGGCGACGGATGAATCGTGCATTGATCGACGCCGCGTATCCCGAACTGATCGCGCCAATGCGTTGGGACAGTCCGATGCGGACGACGGCGAACTCACTGGGACTATGGAGCAATCCGAACTTTGCCTTGTTGCTCGCCGCTCTCGCTGCGATGTTGACATTCAAAATCGTCCGCTCGCTGTCATGGCGTGAACTCGGTGTCGATGTCGAGACGGCATTGATGAGCGGCGGCGTGATCATTCTCATCACCGCCGCCGGTGGAGCGTTCGGGGCGATGCTCAGCCAAACAGGAGTGGGCGACACGATTCAACAATTCTTCAGTGGTCGCCACGCCGCTGGCATCGCAATCTTGTTGCTAGCGTGGTCCGTTGCCGCAGTGTTGAAGGTTGCTCAAGGCAGCAGCACCGTTGCGATGATCGTTGGTGCCGGGATGATCGCAGCGATCATGGGCAGCGACCAACCACCGTTTCACTTGGTCTACGTGGCTACAGCCGTGGGCAGTGGCTCGCTCATGGGCAGTTGGATGAACGACAGCGGTTTTTGGGTGTTCACAAAAATGGGCGGGCTCACCGAAGGGGAAGCCTTACGATCGTGGACACCGCTCTTGGCAACGTTGTCGATCGGCGGACTGTTGACGACGATTCTGCTCAGCCAAATCATGCCGATGGCAAGTTAATGGCATTGCAAGACGACGACGAACTGTGTCTCTGTTTTCACGTCACTCGGCGGAAGGTGATCCAGTACATTCGCGTCGAACAACCTCGCCGCGTTAGCGAGCTATCACAATGCTACGGTGCCGGAACCGGCTGCGGCTGGTGCCGTCCATTCCTAAAGCGTTTACTCGAATCACAAGCTGCTGAAACCGAACCGCTCCCCACGCCCGAATCCTACGCTGCCGACCGCGCGGTTTATCGAAAAAAAACGCAACAGTAAAGCCACAGCAGGTCTTACGAAAAACCTACAAACGCTAGTACTTTGGAAAGAAGTCTGGAGTCGGAAAACGTTCTTCGTAACTCCCATCGTTCAAGTATTCTTCCCGCGGCACATCCACCTGAGGCCAATTTGCGGGACGGACGCGAACGACGCGGGTGGGCCGAATGCCTTCGATGATGAGGTCGGTTTCAAAACGAATTTGGATACCGCTGCTGCCCACAGGCACTTCGCCGTCTGAGGTGATGACATCAAGGATAGTGCCTTTCGATGCCATGTGCGCGGGGCCGTAGGCACCATGTGTATGTTTCAATGTGTTCTCAACGGCGTTGATCGATGCAAGATCGCCCTTCTTGAAATCAGCGTAGAGCGACGGGTCCATACCGCCAAACAACGTGGCGGTCACCGTCGCGCGACCGAACTTGCCATACTCCACCGCGTCGATCCAAGCGGGCATCCAGCGACTGCGGATAAATGCCTTATGCGTCTCGGTTTGATGATCAGCGGCACGCTGCATTGACGTGTCATCTAACCAGATGTCTGAGATGTGAAACCGCGTGAACACGCCATTAGGTGTGGGCCGCCAAGTAATCCCGAGCAGGACCGACTGGCCATCGAGGGATTTATTTCCCTCGGCAGGCCAAAGCCCTTCGGCGATCAGGTCTGCGACACCGAGGCATTCGCGATCGCGCCAGATACGAGTGGCGGTATCGAACGTCATCGATTCTTCGCTGGCGCTTTCGTCTCCACCGTTCTTGGATTGACGACTAGCGACGATCAATCCCGCTTTGTTCGTGAGCTTCAATTCTTTGAGCTTCCAAGTTTTTCCTTCCCGTTGGCAGTAACTTGGTTCGTCTTCAAGGAGCAGAACGTGATTCTCCGCAGGTGCGATCCCCACACCGCTGTAGTCTGCGGTTTTCTTTCGATTATCAACCGGTAACACCGGCACAGCGGACGTGATTGGGTCCGGCGGGAGAAAGGCCCGAACATGCAGCACAGTACCCAGCGGGATATCGCGAAGGTCCGCCGGTGCTCCGTGATAACGAACGATGCCGTAGGGGAGCATGGCGAAGGGGTGCGGAGCATTACGGAAATACATGCCTTCGGCTTGAATGCGAAGGCTACCACGACGGTTGGCATGATCCACGAAAACGAGTTCGCCCCGATAAGTGTGCGCCTCTTCTAGCGGTGGAAATTTGCCAACTTCAGGGCGAAAAACGGTTTCGTTCTTAGTTTGTGGATCTTGGTTCTTCGTCTCTGATTGTGCGTTGGCGGTCGCATGAACGGACAACGAACCGACAAGCATTAAGACCAACAACCGTGAACGAACGATCAAAGGCCAACGAGGAACTAAGAACAAACAATGAGGAGCATGAATCTCGTTCATACTTCGATGACCTTGTTGCTGTCGCCAAACGTATCGGTCTCCACACCCATCCGCTGAGCCATCATCAGCAGCAGGTTGCTCATGTGCGCGTCTGGGTTCGCTGGACGGCTGCAGAGTGAGTAGTGTTCACCAGGATTATCGAGTTGGTATCCCTTGAAGTGCCCTTGATTGAAATCGAGATGGCTGCCGTGTTTCAGACCAAGTTCTGATCCGCCTGCGAGGACCAGTGGTAGATTGGCGTTGCCATGGCTATGACCGTAGGACATGCCGCTGCCAAAGAGTGCCATTGTCGAATTTAGCAGCGGTTGCCCGTTGACGTCCGTGGTCTCTTGGAGTCGCGAGAGGAAATAGCCGAACTGTTCGATGGCGAAGGTGTCGTAATTCGTGAGCTTCTCGATGTAGCCCGCATCGCCACCGTGGTGGCTGAGTTGATGCCGCGATTCGGTAATGCCGATTTCTGGAATCGCAATAGCTTGACCCTCGCCACCCAAGCTGAAGGTGGCCACGCGCGTGGCATCGGTCTCGAAGGCGAGCACCATGAGGTCATAGACGGTACGAAAATAATCGCCAGCCTGAGTGTCGGGAATGTTGCGGTTGGTACGTTTGCGGT
Organism: Rhodopirellula sp.; assembly: GCA_041740155.1. Classification (GTDB taxonomy): domain Bacteria; phylum Planctomycetota; class Planctomycetia; order Pirellulales; family Pirellulaceae; genus Rhodopirellula. Next base: position 17,144 of record JBGSMN010000261.1, on the reverse strand, counting down.
CTTCATCGGAGATGTCAGGCAGCGGTGTGTCGAGCCACGCGTCGGCGCGTCGCGCTCGGATCTCTGCCTCACGAACCGAGGTCAGGTATTGATTGAGTCGTCCTTTGTCGGCGGCTCCGATCTTTTGTTCCAGCCGACGGACTTCCGCAAGATTGTCATCGAGGACACTGGCTTTCCGCCGCAAAGCTCTTCGCTGAGCCGCAATGCCACCTTTGGGTTCTTCAAACAACGACGTGAAGATCTCGCTGCAACGACGCAAAGGTGGCAGCGGGACACCGTCAGCGGTCCAAGCGAGTGATTCTTGCGTGATCGCTATTTCCATCGACGGGTAGCGGGTGTGCTGGCCCGTGACTTCCGCCATCTTCTGATCCACCGAAATGGTATTGCGGTCGGAAGGCCCCAGTTTTCCGCCGGTCAACCAGATCTTAATGCAGTTGTGATGGTGGCCAAGACTGCCAGGGTGATGCAAACCGCTGACGGGAGTGATGACATCGCGATGCTTCTCCAAAGGTTTGAGCGAGCGAGAAAAATCATAATTCTTGCCTGGCGTGGTGACTTGATAGTTCAGCGAATGAACGCCGTTGGCAAGATAGATGAAAGCGCTGCGCCGGGGTGATGCGGTTTGCTGCTCGGCCGCTCCTAGCGGAACCATGCACTCCAGCATGGGCAGCGAGATGAAGGTGCCGAGTGCCCGCAATGCGTGCCTGCGGTCGATCAACCAAGATTGGGAGAGGTAGTTTGCCATGAGCGGTTAGCTTTCGGTTGATGATGGTGGGATTGGCGGGGGCGACAGGTAGGAGTTCAGTCGGAGAGGGAATGATCAATATACGTGGGATAGGCTTCTAGCCTGTCAATAGTGAGTTGACAGGCTAGAAGCCTATCCCACTTTTTACTTAACGTTTTCTAATTAATTCAGACAGCGCTACGGCACGCACGATGTCCTTGATTCGATATTCATTTTTCTTCGCTTCCTCTTCAATCAACTGGAGGCCGTCTTCGTCATCGATTGTGAGCACTCGGCGAAGAGCGTAGGTGCAGAGATGTTCGATGAAGGCCCGCGCAACCTTATCGCGATCTTCCAGGAGCAGTTGTTTGAATTCAACGGAATCTGTGAACGAGCGTCCGTCGAGCATCACGCCGGAGGCATCCACGAGTGGATCCTCACCGGTCCCGGCGGCAACTCGCTCGTGTGTTCTCCATTGACCAATCGCGTCGTACTGGTCAAACGCAAATCCGAGCGGATCAATCCCTTGATGACAAGCGGCGCAACTCGCGTTCTGGGCATGCGCGGCGAGCTTTTGACGAATCGTCGCTTTGGGACTTTGCGGCGGGTTGGGCTCAATCGGATTGACATTGGCGGGCGGCGGCGGAGGCGTTTTGTTGAAAATCGATTCGCTGACCCACACACCGCGATGCACTGGGCGGTGGCGAGTTCCATCGGAAGTCAAACCGAGCACCGCGCCCATCGTCAACAGACCGCCGCGATGATCGTCGGGCGTGAACGAGACTCGCTGAAAATCGCTTTGCTTTGGCTCGGGCAGTCCATAAAAATCGCAGAGACGCGCGTTGGCCATCGTCCAGCCGGAATCGAGCAATCCGTCAATCGGCAGGTTGGTTGTAAACAGCTCGCGGAAGTATTCGATGGGTTCAGCACGCATGCTCGTCTCCAGCCAATCGTCGTATTTGGGATAGAGCGATTTGTCGGGCGGGAACATACCCACGCGATGAAGTTGCAACCACTGCCGTGAAAAGTCGTCGATGAATCGGTTGATCCGCTCGTCCGACAACATTCGGTCGACCTCTTGCTCCAGTCCCGCACCGTTGAGCGTGCCGCCTTTGGCCACAGAAAAGAGCCCGTCATCGGGCATCGAACTCCAGAGAAAATAAGAGAGCCGCGATGCTATCTCCCAGTCCGTGAGTCGCTCGCGAACTTCCGGCTCACCCTCGACGAGATAGATAAAGTTTCTGGACGTCAACACGCCCTGCAGCGCGATTCGATACGCTTCAAACATCTTCTCGCCCGCTTCTCGTTCGTCGCGGTAGGATTGCAAATAGTCCTGCAGTTCATCTGTCGAGACCGGCCGCCGCCAAGCACGTTCGGCAAAACGTTGCAAATGATCCGCAACCACTGAGTCGGTCGCGTCGTCGGGCGGCAACACACCGCTGCGACGAGATTGTTCCGTCTCCGTTTGCAGCGGCCCTTCCCATTCAATCCAATCAAGCAACACCGATGAGAAGATGCCATTGCCATCGCCATCAAACATCTGTGGTGCATTTGGATTTAGCAGCGCCGTCTCACTGCTGTGCGTGAAAACATACGATCTACTTGCGAGCGCATTGCGGAAGGCCGCACCGGCTCTTCTGTCGACAACATCCGTCGCCACCACGCAGAAATGCAGCGATGTCGGCATCTCAAGCATCACGTCAAACTCATAGACCTGCGGACTTTCTTCGGGCGCCAAGATGTCAAATTCGATGAGTCCCTCTACATTCTCCTCGCTGGTCTGTTCACCGATACTCAGGTGAGCCGGTTGGCCGTCGGGCGGACGAACACCGCTAGCTTGAAGGCGAAGTTTATAAAGCCCACTCTGTTCGGGACCGGTCTTTCCAAACCAGTTGGGTGACAGTGCGTTTTCGACTCGGCCAGGGAAAAGCAGGTTGCGCAGCGGTCGCTTGATTCCGAACCGATCCAGTGCCGCCTGTTGCTGTGTCCCACCACCGTAACGCAAATCTGCCGCCGTCTTGCGGACTTTGCGAGCTTCGCTGGGCACGGTTGGGAACGCGCGGTCGAGCACGATATTCGCCGCACGGTAATAGCGGTCCACATGTGACGGCGAAAGCGAAAGCTCTGACCCGATCCGTTCAAATCCATGCCACAGCGTGTCCTCGTTCAGCTCACCCGGCTTGGTCGGATCGTAGCGCACGCCGAGCAGATCGTAGACAGTATTTTGGAATTCCTTGCGACTGAGCCGATAGATCGCCACGGCCGGTCGCGCCGCCATCCGCGCTGCCCGGCCATCCTTGAGCCGTGCATTGAGATTCACGATGAACGCGGCAATCTCGTCCTGAGTGGGTTGCGGTTCGTCTTGGGGAGGCATCTCGCCAGAATTGACTTTGTCGAGCGTCTCGGCCCAGTGGTGCGTGTCCACACCTGCCGCGAAATCTCGCGACAGGCGGTCGATGCGGATGTCACCTTCCTCCTTCTCCGAGCCATGACAGCGGATGCAGTGCTTAGCAAGGAATGCTTCAAACGGCTCCGCACCAAACGCTGCACCGGAGAAGCCAAGCGTGGCTGCGAGAAACATGGGCGTCAAGCGGTGGGTAAAATCCATCGATATGCATCACTTTGAGTATTTTTATTTGCCAGCCTTCAATGCCTAGCCGAAAACAATGAGCCGACGGCGCAAACAGGCTGTTGATTTAGTCGTTTAACAGTTAGCCGCAGCCGTACTTTCCGATGTAAGAGTACGCCTCTGGCTGACTGTTAAACAAAAGAGAACCCCGGCATTGGAATTTCTCTGACACCTCGACATCAGAACGACGCGGGCGCCAGTCTAGTCGACCGCCCCGCAAGATCCAACCATTGTATTCATTCACCGCGTCACCAGTTGCTGTTCTAGCAAGTCCATCGTTTCCATTTGACGTTTCCTCACGAATGCTTGTGCGACCGCTGTTTTCTTCTTCGCAGCCTCAAAATCCTTGGCCATCGCGAGCACCGCATCAGGAACTTTCGCGGCCTCAGCATCGAGGTCAAGATCGAACAGCCAGTCACCCAGCCCGATGTCACGCCACATGATGCCTTTACTGGTTTGTTCCTTGAAACGACAAACAATCGCCGGAATCCCGTTACCGACGGCCATGATCGGGGAGTGCATTTCGCTGCCAAACAACCCCGCACTGCGAACATAAACGCTCAATGCCTGATCTGTCAGCCAAAAGTCTTTGCGCCAAACGACGCGATTTTTAACATCATCGGGCAGTCGGTCGTACAGCAGTTCCTTGCCGACGGCCATTTGAGTCATGTCTTCGGGACACAACAGCACTTTCAAGTCGGTCTCGCGCACAACACGAACGATGGCTTCCAGAATCGGTGCGTGATCCTGTTGCTTCATCGCCTCGTTGCGCGCGTGACACGATGGGTCCATCGTCCGTTTGTCACCGGGGATCGTCCAATACGGTGTGAAGCGAAGTCGCGAAAGGCAACACAGAAACTTGCCTGCTTCAAGTCCGTTCTCTTCAAGAAACCGGTTCGCCGATTCATCATCGCGCAAATCGCAGGCGAACGCGCCATCGGGCGCGAACCGCATGATCGGCGATTGAACACCCTGCTGTTTGGCGTACTCGAGTGAAACCGAATCACGGAAGAAAACAAACTTTGCCTGGCTGAGCAATTCAACCGTGTCATCGCCAAAGAAGTCTCCGTAGGTGATTCCATAAACACCAAACGGTTTGCCAGTGTGTTTAACAAACGCCGCCACATCCTTTGCCGCAACCAGCGAAGGCCCCGAGCCATGCAGCAGAAAATCCGTCCACGCAATTGCTTCAGCGAGTTCCTTGTTCGAGGCGGAGCCATCGTCACGAATGGTGCCTTTCACAATCTTTAATTTTGGAAACCGACGATGCTCCATCGTGGCCACTTCGTCAGTCAAGTTGCCCGATGCCCACAAGATCACTTCCGCGTCCGGGAAATGTTCTTCTATCAACGCGAGCACCCCCGGTGTGTGAGCAATGTCACCGATGTTGACGCATTGCCAAGAGGATCGCAATAGAATGCGTGGCGGGCGACCAGAGTCGTCGGCGCGAAGATTCTCGGAGACCGACGCGGCAAGCGTCGCCATGGTCACTGCGTGAATGAAATTTCGTCGCTTCATTGAATTAGAACTCTAGTTGAACGAACGTTTTATGAGTGTGCCAAAAACGCTTCAGCGTGTTGATTGAACGGTAACCCGAACGGTGAGTTTTGAAGTTGCGCATGTTGATCACTTCAGTAGCCCAGAGGGCGGCACAGGAACTGCCGTCGTCGTAAGCCGACGGACAGGTTGGATCGCGCGACTCATAAGCCGGGAGGGCGACACAAAATTTGCAAACATGTGCCACCCTAGTATCTCTCGGGTCGACATCAAGGCGTTCATTTTGGATGCTTTTTGGTGTTGATGCTAGTCGTCTGGTCTGCAGCTTGGCGAGGACGTGGACGATCCTTTAACGCCGCCTCGGACGCCGCAGCAAAGGGCCTTGCAAGCGCTGGTGCGGCGACGCGTCCAGGTGCTCGCTCTGCTGTCGAGCGAAGAAAATCGGCTCTCGCGAACCAGCAATGCGTTTGCTCACAAAATGATCGAAGGCACGATTTCACGCCTGAAAACTCCGCAAAAAACGCTCGACGATCAGATCGCAAGCTTGCTTGCTGAGCTGGAACAGGCCGCAGCGAAGGTGAAGATCCTCAATGACATGGTTCGCAACAACGAAGCGTGGCGGGTGGCGAATCTGAGCTTATCGAAATAAGACCGTCGCTCCAGGCTATCAAACAACGCAACTTCAAAATTCACGCTTTGGGTTGCCAAATTGACAAAATCTACCATTTTTGTCGCAGCGGAAGTCGTCAAGACGTTCACCACACCAGGAGATGCTACGAAACTCTTGACATGTTCCGCAACGAATTCATTTCGCAAAAATCTCACCTTTCTAAACGAGTTTCCCGGCAAATTGATTTTGCAGAATTTCGAGGAACTCGTTAAAGTTTCACGGCACGATGCACATTTCAGGCGGTCGTCTCGGTCCAAAATCGGTCGAAATCACTCCGCCATGCGACGTTTTCAGGGAGGAAACGATGTCGGGAGAATCATTTCGCTTTATCCATGCCAGCGATTTTCATTTAGAAACACCGCTCGGGGATCTCGATCAATTACCGCCAAATCTGCGGGATTCGCTCGCCACTGCCCCCCGAAACGCTGCCGCAGCCGTGTTTGAAGCCGCATTGGCCGACAATATCGACTTCCTCGTGCTCAGCGGCGATTTGCTGCACCCGGTCGCCGCTGGCCCGCACGGCATGTCACTGCTAATCGATAATTTCGAGAAATTGCATGCCGCTGGCACCCCAGTTTACTGGGCCGCAGGCATCGCGGACGACCCCAAACAATGGCCCGAAGCAGTCCCGTTACCGCCCAACGTCACGCTGTTTCCACGCGATAAACCGCTGTCGATCCAGTACGAACGGGCTGGGCGGACCATCTGCACCATCATCGGTCGCAGTAGCGAAGGCCGCTCATCGCTGCACGTACCCGGTTTTCAAACAACAACCACCGACGAATTCGTGATCGGTGTCGGTTACGGAGCCGCCGACGCCAACGCCTTGGCCGCCGGTCGTATGGATTACTGGGCACTCGGCGGAGCACACAACTTTACCGAAATCGAAGGCGGTGCCCCCGCTGGAGCGATTCAGCCCGGATCGCCGCAAGGCCGTGGGTTGGACGAGACCGGCGCTCACGGATACTGTGTCGTCGACGTCGATGCCGAACACACCGCTCGCGTGCATCGCGTGGAAACTGACCGCTTTCGCTATTGCCACGAAATCATCGACGCCGAAGAAATTCGCAGCGTCGGCAACCTCCGCAATCTGCTCGGCCAGAAAATCGCCACCCTCGCCAATGAAAACGGTGGTCGCCATCTGCTCATCGCCTGGGACGTCAGCCTCAGCGATCCCGAGATGATTTCATTGGTCGGTGACCCGTTTGAACTCTTGCGTCAACTGCGTCGCGACCACGGCAACGGCAATCCCGCCGCTTGGACAACCAGCCTGATCGTTCGTCCGCCCCGCCAATATCCGAAATCATGGCGCGAAGAAGACACCATTCTCGGCGACTTCCTGCGTGCCAGCGACAAGTTTCGAAAATCCGGTGCAGCGGTTGGTTCAAATGCAACCACAACATCGAATAAGACATCGACAACCGACTCCGGCGCCGCAGCGGGCCGCGTGAACTTAATGCCATTCACGGAAGAACATCCAGGACTTTCCAGCACCGCGACGACACTGCTCGGCGATCTGCCAGCACAACATCGCGATGAAACGCTCGACGAAGCGACGCTGCTGGGCGTCGAATTGCTTCGCGGTGGCAAACCGTCATGGGGACGCAAATCATGAAGATCAAAGACATCCAAGTCGACGGTTTCGGTGTGTGGACCGGCCTCAGTGTCGATTCGCTGAGCGAAGGCATGACGCTGTTCTACGGCCCCAACGAGGCCGGCAAGACCACACTGATGCAGTTCCTCCGCGCGATGCTGTACGGCTTCACGCCCGATCGCCGACATAAATATCTACCGCCGATCTATGGCGGCACACCCGGCGGTGCGATCCGCCTCACCGGCCCCGGCGGCGGCTATGAACTTCGTCGTCACAGCCAACTCACCGATGCCGATACGACGGGCCGTTTGACCGTCACTGGCACAGACGGATTGAGCCAAGGCCAACATCGACTCAGCATGCTGTTGGGCCAAATTGACGAACCGATTTTCACCAACGTGTTTGCCATCGGTATTCGTGAGCTGCAAGAACTCAGCACGCTCGATGACACGTCAGCGGCCGACGAGTTATACAAGCTTAGCAGCGGATTGGACCGTGTTTCGCTCGTCGACGTGCTCCGCAGTCTGCGGGCTGGTCGCGGTGAACTCGTTGGCAAAGGTGCAGCACAGGCAGGCGAAGAAGAAGCCGCCGTCAATCAGCTCACCAGCATGATGAGCAAACGCGAAAAACTGCGTGACGAGATCCAGCGGCTCAGCGGCCAGACACGTCGTTGGAGCGAATTCGCAACTCAACGTCGCACGCAAAGCCAAGAGATCGAATCGCTGCGCGGTCGCATGGTCGCGTGGGAACGCGAAGCCCGCTGCGTCGAAATCGCCACCAGCGTGTTTGAACCGTGGAAGAAACGCGCAAAGATCCTCGCCAAAATCCAAGAGATCGAAGGCGAAGCTCAACTGCCCGATGAAGCCCCATCGCAGCTCGTGCAAATCGAGGCGCTGATGGAAGAACGCAAAGCTAAGATCGAAGAAATTCGCGCACGTCGCCGTTCAATCCGCGATAAAGCCGAGCAGCTGCCGATCAACAAACGTTTGTTCGACTTGCAAGGTCGCATCGAAGCCGCCACCCAACAAGCGACTTGGGTGGAAGCTCTCGAAGAGCAAATCGCCCGTATCGACACCCAAATCGAAAAGGCTCGCAAACAACTCGACGCCGACGCCGACCGCTTGGGCATGGACGAACAAGAACGCGCTCAGATAGGCGAGGGCGACTTGGCCGCGTTGCCAGACCTGTCGCGTCAAACCCTGACCGCTCTTTCAGGTCCTGCCAAACAGGTCAAAGAGCAATTGTTCTTGCTCAAACAATCACGCGCCGAAGGCAAAACTCATAAAGTCAAAGCCGATAAACTTGGCGAAAAACTCCAAGACATTTTGCATCGCGCCCACGCCAGCGATCTGCAACAGGCGATCCGTCGCGAGAACGATAACATCTCCTCGCTGCGTCATCGCATTCAACTCGGCCAACACCTCGATAAACTCACTCGTCATTACCGCGACCTCGAACGTGAGTCGATCGAACTGACGACCGACGAAGCACTGCCGATGGATCGTTTGTTCCTATTAGGACTGCCGTTCATCGTCGGCGGCATGCTCGTTCTGTACGGTCTGTTCAACGTCTTTCAAATCACGACTTTCGTTGCCCGCCCGAACCCGACCCAGGGCATGTTGTGCATCATGTTCGGTGCGATGGCGTTGCTCGTTTACTACCTCAGTCGCGAGAAAGGCCAACGCAGCACCTTGGTCGATCTGGAAGATTGCGAACGTCAAATTGAAAGCGTGCGACGTCAGGTACGCGAAGTTGAATCGGAGCGTCAAGACGTCGATTCGCACCTGCTCGCCAGCAACGAATCGCTCGAAGCACGACTGCGTGACTCCGAAAGTCTACTCGCCGAGTTGGAAGAATCGCTGCCAAGTTACCACGCCCACGAAGCAGCCCTGCAAGCTTACAAAGCCTGCTATTCTCGTGCGACCAAGGCTGCCGATGGCATCAAACTCGCCCGACGCGAATGGACCGCGACGCTCGATCGACTCGGTTTGTCGACGACGCTGTCGCCCAAGAGTGTGCGTTCGCTCGGTGACGGTTATGAGACACTGCAAGCCAGTTCACGCCGTTTGCACGATCTTAAAGAAGAACGCGAGCAACGTCGACGCGAACGGCAAACCATCGCCAAACGGATTGAAACACTGTACATCGAAGCCCTTGATGCGTCGCAGAATACCTCGGCTGCCGCGACACTCGCCTCGTCACTCGACGACGCGGACGAAACCAATTCTCGCGAAACCAACTCGCGTGATAACAACCAATCTGGCAATCGCGCACGAGATAAGAATCGCGACAAAAATCGTGATAAGCAAACTCGTCGCGAGCAGTCCAGTCACCGCACGCATGGCCAGAATGGTTATGAAGACAACTACGAAAACGTGGACGACGAACGGTTCACGAGTACTGATTCACGTGATCGTGATCGCGGACGAGACGCGTTCAGTGGAACTGACCACGCGTCCTCCGCTGTGCGATCACGATCGAACCCGTTGGATCAACTCAACCATCTGCACGAAGAACTCGCGCGGCAACAACATTGGATCAAACAACGTCGCGACTTGAAAGTTCAAGACTTGCAATTCAAAAAACAACATGCGGCGCATGCCAGTGCAATCGAACGCGCCGAACAGCAACGTCGTGCCTTGTGGGCAAAATGCGGCGTCGCGACGGCGGAACAGTTCTATCACATCGTTGATCGCAAATCGTTATTGTTGCAACTCACCGAGGAACGTGAAGAACTCGATCAGCAAATTCGCGCGATGATCGGCACGTCGATCCAGTACGAAGACGTCGCCCGCGAAATCGAAGGCGCGAAAGCGGCTGATTTGGAACGCCGCTGGGATTCATTGACGACTCGCATGAGTGAAACGGAATCCCGTATCGCCTCGATGCAAACGGCCCAAGGCGAACTCGCCGCCAGCATGAAACAACTTGGCGACGATGATCGCTTGATGACCGCTCGTTTGGAACTCGGTTGCCTCGAACGCAAACTCGAACAATTGGCGCGGCGTTGGCAAACTTTGGCCACAGCGAGTTGTTTGTTAGAAGACGTATGCGGAACGTTTGAGCGAGAACGACAACCTGAAACGTTGCGCGAAGCCTCGTCGTTTTTGAATCAATTGACCGACGGCAAATACACACGCATTTGGACACCGTTGGGTACCAACCTGCTCAAAATTGACGATAGCGAAGGTAAATCGTTACCGCTCGAAGTGCTCAGCCGAGGAACTGGCGAGGCCGTGTTCATCGCCCTGCGTTTGTCACTGGCCGCTGCCTATGCTCGCCGGGGCGTGATGCTCCCGTTAGTGCTCGATGATGTCCTGGTGAACTTTGATGGTGCTCGGGCCGAACATGCTGCTCGCACGTTAAAAACGTTCGCTGAACTCGGCCATCAAGTCATGATGTTCACATGTCACGATCACATTGTTGAGATTTTCCACAACATCGGAGTAGAAGTCCGTGCGTTGCCTGCTCAAGGCAAACCTGGTCGTGCTCACATCCTTGAGCCGTCGGAAGAGTCTTACGAAGAAGACACGTACGAAGAGGAAGAAGAAGTCTACGAAGAGGAAGTCGAATACGAAGAAGAAGCCGCAGAGGAGCCCGCTCCGATCGCGATGATCGAGCCAGAACCGGTCTACATCTCGCCGCCTGCGCCGCTACCGGTTGCTCGTCCTGCATCATTGGTTTTAGAAAACCGCGTGGTGACTCCGGCTCGTCCGAAGGCACCGAAATCAAAGTATCAATTCAAATTTGAGCGTTTGCATCGCCAGCATCGTCGCCGCCGTGCGCCACAGATCAAACTCGAGCGTATCGCACCGCTGAAACCCGAACCCCGACCGATCGTGGAAACCGAAGTCGTCGAGCAATCCATCGGTTGGGCATGGTTTGAACGAGAACCCGCCGACGGACGAATTGATGCCGATGAAGCGGCCGCGCAAGTCGCTCGTAATCAATGGTTGGCTGAAGAGGATCGCGTGCACGAAACCGAATTCGCCGACGCACCTCGTCAAAGCCGCAATCGATCAGTAGCCGATCAAGAAGACCGCTCATGGTGGCGCGACGAAGAAGCCGCACGAGCATCGTAAACCAAGCCACCTTCCCCAAAGGCAGCTTGGGGCAGGTCGCGCGACGCAGTTCAGGCGGATGCGAGGGAGCGGGCCGAGCATTGTTTCTTGTTTTCTTCTTCCCAAACGCCAGGAGGTGGTTCGAGTTTGGTCTTCAGAAACGCACGGTACTTGCGATCCTGTTCTTTGAATATCTGGTGGCCTTCGGGTATACGACAAGACGCAGGCGATCACCGGCGGACGACTCAAGACAGTCCTTGCAGATGGCGGTTACTGTTCGATCGTGGACCTTCGCGATGCGAAAGAGCGAGGCGTGGACCACTTTCACGGACGCGGACTCACCCGCGCCCGAACCGAGACAGGCGTGCTGACCCTTGCTCAGAACCTGCTGCGACGGGATAACCTGCAACGAATCAACATAAATACCCACCAATCAACGACTTAAAAACTGCACGACCTCGAAGCAGGGCGAGGCGAGCCAGGGTGCTTTGGAGCTGTGGTTCAACGTGGCGAAGCGAATGATGTTGCGTTGCCGCAAACTGACAATGCCGTCACCATCATTGTCCGACTTGTTCGTCGTGCTCAGATGTCCGCTAGCTGCTCGCTCGAATCTCCGAATTGTTTTAGGTTGACGCCCATCTTATCCATCAACGCAAGATACAAACTGCACATCTTTCGATTCGGCTTGTCGAGGTAATCATGGATTCGGCCAGTTTTGATTTGGCCGCCGCCGCTGCCGAGCAGCACGACAGGCAACTGGTCGTTGTTGTGATTTCCCGTCATCATGCTAGACAAATACAAGATCATCGAATTGTCCAACAAAGTTCGCTCGCCTTCTTCGATCGCGTCCAACTGGCCTGCAACGTACGCAACCTGTTCAGTGAAGAATTGGTTGACCTTCAACCAATCGCCGTTGTTGGTGTGTGACAAGAGGTGATGGATCATGTAGTCGATCCCTTGCGTCGGTCCACGATCGGATATCAAGTTCGGAAACCGTAACGACGAATGATCGTTGTTCAGTTTCAACGTGCATACGCGAGTCGTGTCGGTGCGAAAGGCGAGCACCAAGATGTCACACATCAACCGCATGTGCTCATCAATGTCTTGCGGGATACCATCGGCGGGACGAGCGATGTTCGGTTCCAATAGCGTCGGCCGCCAACCTTGCAGCCGCCGTTCTTTACCAGCGCTGTTGATTCGCTTTTCAACTTCGCGAACCGATTCCAAATACTCTTCTAATCGCCGCGAATCAGACTGGCTGATCTTGCTTCGCAATCCGATGGTATCTTCCAATACTGCATCGAGCACGCTCGCGTCGGTACGTCCGACGTCGTCACGAAACAAGTGATCAAAGGCCAACGCGGGATACAATTCCAATGTTGTCGGCGTCGTCTCACTGCTCCATGAAATGTGTGAGCTGTAAATCATCGAATAGTTTTTGTGCAACGCCGCGATCGAACGCTCGCACCCGAGTACCAAGCTATCCACTTTCGTCTGGCCCGCATGATGTCTCGCCACGACTTGATCCATGCTGATCCCCGAGCGGATTTCTCCGCCGTCGGCCAAGTGAGCACCAGTCAACAGATTGCCCGTCTGACAACTGTGGATGCCACCGATGCGAGCTTCTTCATTGTAGAGGCCGCGTAAGAACAGCAGCTTTTCGCGAAACGGATGCAACGATTCGAGCACTTTGCCCAACTCCATTTGCTCGCCTTCGCCCTTAGCCCACCACTCGTCGCTGTGGAAACCGTTGCCAGCAAAAAAGCAAGCTAATCGCACCGGCGGTTCAATCGCGGACGCTGCATCGTTGCTCCACGCCGAAATCGATTCCAGCCAAGGCAGCGCCATCGACACGCCGAGGCCGCGCAAGAGCGTTCGTCGTGAAAAATCATGAGTGGTCATGGTTGTCCCTCCATCGGACGTTGAAACTGTTGACTCTGCACAATTGCGATGATCGCCTCGGTAACACTGGCGGTTCCGTTGTCGCTCCGCCTCATCATTTCGTCAAGCAACGCGTGATCGGGGATCGACACGGAACGACCGAGTGCGTAACCCAACAACCGCTGATAAAAGACTCGCACAAACGTGTCTCGCTTGTGCGTCATTAAATAGCTTTTCAGTCCGTCGATGCCGATCAACAGCGTCCCATCGCTCAAAGTCGCGGACGCATCGATAGGCAACCCGCCCAAGTCTTGTTCACGCAATCGCCCGATTGGATCGAACTGTTCGATAGCCAATCCGAACGGGTCGATACGCTGATGACAACTCGCGCACTGCGCATCGCTCACGTGACGCTCCGTAATCTGTCGCATCGTCAAACCATCGTTACCGATTTCACTCTCAGGCAACTCGGGCACACCAGGTGGCGGCAATGGCAACTTTTCACCGAGCAACGTTTCGACAACCCAATTGCCACGCAAGATCGGACTGGTCCGCGACGCACCTGCCTGTTTCGACTGCACACTAGCCAAACCCAGAACACCACCGCGTCCATGTTTCTTGACGCCATCGACACGCCGCCATTGTTCACCAACCACACCATCGATGGCGTAATGTTTGGCCAGCGTTTCGTTGAGGAACGTATGATCGGCATCAATCAGTTCCACGACGGCACCGCCATGTCGAAGCAGATCTTCAAACAACGCGATCGCCTCCTCGTACATCGCACCTCGTAGCGACGCATCAAATTCCGGAAACAGGTTTTCATTCTTCTCATCGAACCGATCGAAGTGGCGAACTTGAATCCATTGTGCTCCGAACTCAATCGCCAGCGAGCGAATCCGAGCGTCCGCCAGCATTCGCTTAGTTTGTGCCGCCAAGATCTCAGGCTCATGCAAGCGGCCCGCGTGCGCTATTTGAAGAAGCTCGTTATCGGGGATCGATGACCACAGAAAGTAACTCAAACGGCTGGCAAGCGTCCAATCATCCACGGTGTCCGCAGTGTTTCCAGTTTGCTCCAAATGCAGCAGAAACGAAGGCGACATCAGCACACGGGTCAGCACGCTGCGAAACGCAGGCTCATGGTCAACGTCTTTGTCACGAAGCGTCTGGTATAGCGATGTCAGCCCGTGCGTTTCCGACTCAGACAACGGACGCCGGTAAGCTCGCGCGGCAAAGTCACTCAGTTGCGCCAACTGCTGCGGGGCGGCGTTCTCAAAATCACGCTCAAACTCATCCGCCCATCGCTGGAACTCAGGCCGCTTGTTTTCAAAGAACTCCACCAATTCCTTGGGTTGATCTTGCGTGACAAACCCAATGAACAAGGGCAAGTATTCCTTCTCGACCAATGGAAACCGACTGATGAAGCGATGTTCCCGCCAAAGATGTTCGAGTTGTGCGATTTGTTCATCACTGAGAAACAATTCGCGCAACGGTTCGTCTTCGCGGTGAAACGTTTTCAAGCAGACAACTTCATCGAGCGGAATGATGTGCGGGTAACAAACATTCGGAGGAAACACTCGTCGAAACTCATCCAGCTCAACCAGCAACCGCTGCTCGGCTTCTGTACCGGCGACCACAACTTGTTGATGCTCGTCATCCCATACCGCAGCCGAACTCTCAACTGAATTTTCAGTTGCCCCATGATGACGAATCGCGGGCGGCTTGGCTTTTTGTCGATGCGAGTTAACGTAACTGCCGACTCGCGGAAACTCCCACAAACGATCGAACCATGCCGACGCTTCGGCAACGATGGCGTCGACATTCGGGCCACTTGCGTCATTCCAATACGCACGCACGCGATCGAGCGGGAATGAGGGTTTAGAATCATTGAGCGTGGCCCAAAGCACGCCGAGGTACTTGGCACTCAGCTGTTTTTCAGTGGCGAGTTGTTCAATTGTGACCTTGCCCGAGTCTAAGTCACTGCGACGTTCGGCAAGTGCGGCAATGTAAGGTTTCAGTGGCAAGCTGCCTTCGTAAGTGAACTGGCGATAGAAGGCTCTCAATGCCGCCACACTTTCATCCGTCCTGTCACGCTGCGTCGCGGAGGCGGAGAACCGAAAACCATCGGGCAATAAGACCGCGTGTTCCGCGATCTCTTTCGCCGCTTTCATGTACTTGCCCATCAAAGCGGGCGACATCGTTAGCACTTCGGCGGCGTTCGTGAACCCTTCGCCCGCCGCACCATCGTCAGGGAAATCTCGCGTCGGTTGCAAGTCGATGCCGGTCAAGTCACGGATCGTGTTGTTGTACTGGGCATTGCTCAGTCGATGCAGCGGGACGTTGCCTCGCTCGCCGGCACGACGCCGAGCCTCGGCATCGAGCAAACTCTGTGTCCACTCAATCAATTGTTGTCGCTGTTCCGCCGATGGTTGCGGATGATCCTTCGGCGGCATCTCGCCGGTTTCCAATTGCACGATCATCGCCTGCCACGGTTTCAAATCACGTCGCACCAATTCAATCGACGTGAACCGTTGCAAATCCAACTCACCCTCGTTGGCTTCGCTCGAGTGACATTCAAAACAAAACTTTTGAAATGTCGGCTGCAGATTCGCGAATTGTGTAGCCAGCGCAGTGTCATCGGCAACGGCTGAACCGGTGATGAGCATCACAAACAGAATGGCAAGAAGATTTCGCATGCACCAAAACCAATGGCGGGATCAAGTCACCAATCCAGCTCGCGGTTGGGACATTGACAAGTTTTGCTCGTATTCTAGCGGAAAGCCACAACCGCGAATGTCACTGAGGAAAGATACTGTAGCGAAGTTGTGATACGATGCAACGAAACTCGGACTACAATCATGATCCTGCCTGCCTCACCAATGTGATAGCATGGTTGCTGTGAAACCCTCCTTACAAAGAATCACCCCAATGAAACGACAGTTCCTACTCCCAATTTTCGCCCTCATCCTTCTCCCTCTCAACGTTTTCGCCGACCAAGGTGGCGAGGCATTCACTGATGCCGCAACCGCCGGACCGACGTTTGCACTGCAAGGCGAGTACAAGGGATCGGTAACGACCGACGAGGGTGCTAAAGAATTTGGCGCTCAAGTGATTGCTCTCGGTGGCGACGATTTCACCGTCGTCGGCTATCACGGTGGCCTGCCCGGCGACGGATGGAAACGGGGTGACAAGCAAGTCACCTTGCCTGCCAAACTGATCGGCGGCAAGGTCCAAGGCAATACCGAAGTTGGCGATTTTGCGATCGCTGATGGAAAAATTGTGGTCACAGTGGGTGAGAAAACGATCGGTACTCTCGCGAAGATTCAGCGCACCAGCCCTACGCTCGGTGCCGAGCCGCCTGCGGACGCCATCGTGCTGTTTGATGGCTCGTCAGCCGAGGCGTTTGAAAACGGCGTTTTGATGGAAGGCAATCTATTGGGCGCAACGAACTGCGCTACCAAAGAGAAGCTCGGCGATCATCATTTGCATATCGAGTTCCGTACGCCGTTCATGCCAACGGCACGCGGTCAGGGACGCGGCAACAGCGGCGTCTACATTCAAGGCCGTTACGAATTGCAGGTGCTCGATTCGTTTGGACTTGATGGCAAGAACAATGAGTGCGGCGGTATCTATTCGATCTCCGAGCCGATTGTGAACATGTGCTTGCCACCGCTTTCATGGCAAACCTACGACATGGATTTCACTGCCGCCCGCTATGACGCCGATGGCAAGAAAACCCAGAACGCTCGCGCCACAATCAAACACAACGGCATCGTGATCCATGACGACTTGGAATTGACCCACGGCACACCTGGCTACCACGCCGAAGGCCCTGAACCAGATTCGTTGTTCTTACAAAACCACGGCAACCCTGTCGCGTTCCGCAACATCTGGATCGTGAAGAAGTAGTTTGCTGCCCCGTGGTGTTATTCGTAGACGTCGCCATCGAATAATGCAGCACCCGCATGTCACCCCGCATCGTCTGAATCAAAACCGGCTCGGCAGGATCAATTTTACCCCGGATCTTGGCGAGTTCCTCTGCCGTCGGCGGCACATCCAAATCAAGGTTGCGTTCTTGTTTGCCCATT
>JBGSMN010000316.1:0-13724 GCA_041740155.1 Rhodopirellula sp. | reverse complement strand
GCTCGTTAACGTACTGCGGCATGAAGCGTCGCATCCGTTACTGCTCAGCGCCGTAAGAATCGGCGAGAAAAAATTCATCGAAGTCGTTCGTCTGCTTGAGCGTTTTGTCTTCCGATACATCACTATCGTGGGCGCTCATCCGAATCCGCTTTACAAGCCGTATTACGCCCATGCGAAGCTAATGCGAGACAAGGGCAATTCCTATCAAATTAGACTTCTCAACGCAGACCTATCTGAATTGACAAAAGACAGAGCCGCCGATGAGGCGTTCAAAGCCAACCTCTCGACAAAGCTGGTCTATTCCGACAACACTCAGCGTAATCGCGACATACGTCACTTCTTGTCGACGCTCGAAAGTCATCGTCGATGGTTTGAGCGTAGCGCGAAGAAAGTTCCTGTTCCGGATACGATGACAGTCTTTGACATCACAGCCACTACACTCGAGCACGTTTATCCGCAGACTGCGAACCCGTCGGATATCGACACTGCCATGGAGCCGAAAAAGAACAATCTCGGCAACCTGGCGATCATGGCTCAATCGGATAATGGCGCAGCGAGGAACTCAACTTTCGCTACAAAGAAAATTGAGTTTTCGAAGTCGAGCGTCAATCTCACGAAACGGTTAGCCGATTTTAATTCGTGGACGCCTAAAGAACTTGCCAAGCGAGAGAAAGAGCTAATAGACATGGCGATTGCCGTTTTCAAAATTTAGTTGTTGGCACACAGCAAAAATTATTTCAATGCACGATAGTCAACTCCCCCGCGATCGCTAATTTAGCTGGAACGTTCACAGCAAAATTTCGTCGTGCAACGCAGCAAGAAACGTTAATCGAGCCAAAAGTGAGAGTTTACGAAGTTATCAATTCTTTGGCCATTGAAAAGCAACAGTTGCAAGAGGTATGCCTCCTACTTGCGATGAAGCCATTTTCATCCCCCCTGAATTCAGTTAGTGATGAGGATTTTGCTCGGATCAAGAAGTTCTACGTCGAGAACAGGTTAGTCCTGGCTGAACTCGCCCATCGTCGGAATGAGGAAAAGCGACTGGAAGACTTCCGAAGATCCCCAGCTGGATTTCTCGATGGCGTTTTAGTGAGAGCCCGCAGTTCAGATTGGACGATAACGAAAAGATGGCGGAGTTCAACGGAGTCAATGTACTTCGAGTTAGAACGTGACGATCTCTCGAGGGGTTTCCTAAAAAAATCGTTAAGGTTTTCAAATCATACAACCAGCGTTTTTGATGGAATAGATGTTTCCATCGTTGTGTCTTCGACGACGGTAAGAGAGTGGGACCCGGAACCCGACTGTCTACCTAGAGTAAAAAGGATCAAGATCTTTACGTCGGTGATGGAGTGCAGGCATTTTACCGAGAACCAGCTTCCTCTCGCCCAAGACTACGTGGTGGAGTCGCTGAACTCGGGTTGACTGCTGGCTGCCGCCGACCTTCAACAAAGACAGGTCACCAAAGAAGCGTCTCTCCTACCCGCTCGATCCGTCGAGCGGAGGATAGTTTCGGAATTCCAAAACTCACTACGAATGCCGAAGCGTATCGATTTGAGCCCGCAGCAATTCGATCTGCCGCATCGCACTCGCGAAGTGTTTATCTTTGGCTTGGTAGCGATTCGCCAACGCGATCACGTAATTTTCCAGTTCGGCAGAAACGTTGTGATTCCCCGCCACCTCGCACATGATCTCGAAGGCATCAAGAATGATGCGAATCAGCGGCTCATTTTTTTCGAGCGTCTCTGCTGCCGCGGCCATGCTGTTCCCGAGACGACGTTTATCTTCAAAATCGTCCCGGCCTTGGTAAGCAAAACGACCAGCGTCGATACACGTCTTCAGCGGTCCTGCCGACACCGTCAGGCCGCCGCTACTGAACGCGATTCCATTCCACTGACTGTTTAATCGCACGGTGTAGTCCGCCGTCGATTCCGCCGAATCCCGACGTAGGTTCTCGTAGAAGTTCGAGCCTCGCATCGCGATCCAGCCCATCGCTAATGCCAACGCGAACGCTAATTCAGCCTCGGCCGCTTCTTGTTTCGGGCGAAGCGACGGCATCTTGGCCACCACGTCAGGGGTGAATGTGAACAGCGGGTGCCCGCCGTCCTGCATCCATTCATCATAGGCGATACCTGCCTCCATGATTTCGGGCAGGTAGTGCGGCCGTGCACCGTGAACGCGCCTCAGCACATAGATGCGATGTATGTCGGCGGTTGTCGTCACGGTGAGTTTGTTCCGGTAGCGAGAATTTGTCTCGGTCGCTTTGGCGATATCCTTGATCGCGGCGATCAAGACCTCACGGTTCGCGTCGTTCCCAGTGGCCGGAATTCCGATGATGAGCGTTCCGTCAAAGTCCACATCCAGGAGATTGCTGTCCGCTTGCCACGCGGGCGAGCACGCTTGTATCCCGGCTTGCAGCATTGCGAACGCCTTTGCTTGGACGCCCGCATCGGACGACCTCAATTGCTCGCCGATGATGTCCATGACGGAAACATCGCCGATGGCATCACCGAAATCGCCGTAAACCAATGATTCCAACTTCTTGTAAGCCGATTCGTCTTTCGACAAGGCGATGACGGTATCCGCCACGGAGAGGTTTAACTCGACAGCCATCATTTCAAGCAACGCTGACTGCTCCGGCGCAAATTGATCCTTCAACTGCTCATCGAGTTCCTCTGACGATACATCGACTTCCACCTCGGAACCGGTATGCACGCTTCCGCTACGATGATGGTTGTCAACATCAATCTTCAGTGATTTCAATCGCGCTTCGGCACCGGCGACAGAACGATGCACTTTGGACCCTAGTTGCTCGATGTGCATAGCCACTCGCTCCAGCATCGTAACAGCCGAACGGCACAGCAATTTATCCAGCGACGCATTGAACGCCGAGCGTAGCGATTCAATAACGCGAGATTGAAGCTTGACCGTCCGGCCAAAATAACGTCGAGGAAACCGGCCGAGTGGCTTCAGGCCATCAACCGCTTGCTGGTCATGCGACTGCGTCTGGGCGTGGCGAGCCTTCGCTTGGGCTTCGAGTGCCTTGACGATTGGATTGATGTGCTCCAAGACGCTTTTCAGGAACAACTCCGCCTTGAGCACGCCGTGGTCTCGAACCATTTCCGCTACACGGCGATCGGCATCTTTGATAAGGCGATCAGCGCCGGCAAGCACTAACTCCTCCAACCGATTCTCAACCGTTCGCAGATGCACATCGCGGAACTGCTTACGTACATTCTCGAATTTGCTGGGAAAAACCGAGTTCTTGTGGTAAACGGTTCGATGGCTCGTAGCGACCTGAAACAGCCCACTACTGTAGACCGCCGGATTAGGCGTCGCACCACGCTTCATGGCACTCAGCAATTCGGCTGCGTCACTGCCGATCTGGTTCGCGTTCAGCCAGTTATCCGCCTCATCCTTCACGGTGCCGGCATTCCCAAGCACGCGACTCTCGTAAAATTCGTGCAACGTCAAAGCGGTACACGCCTGTGTAGTCCGTTTGGCATCTACTCCCACCGCGCTGGCTCCGATGGTGCTGTAGGAACGTGGTTTACCTGTCTTCGGGTCAACCGACAGTTCACGGATCGTGGCCAAATTGTCGTCGTCAACGTTCAGTCGATCGCCCAACTCAGTAGCGCAATCAGCGACGATGTGCAGCGCCACCATGTCAAGCACCGCTTCAGGTGACTGTAAGTCGGAACCATCTGCTAGCTGTCGACCA
The DNA here is from genome assembly GCA_041740155.1 of Rhodopirellula sp. Taxonomy (GTDB): domain Bacteria; phylum Planctomycetota; class Planctomycetia; order Pirellulales; family Pirellulaceae; genus Rhodopirellula. Next base: position 10,006 of record JBGSMN010000316.1, on the reverse strand, counting down.
ATCAGAAAAGTCTGGTTGACCATGCCGGCGTCGGCATCGTAAGAACGCGACTCGCTTGATCCCAGCTTGATTTGATTCACCATGCCGAAACCGCTGTTGAACGCATCGAATTCGGACAAGCATGCCCATCCATTGCCAAAGACCCGTAAGTGCTGTTCACGGCTCCCACAGGCCACGCCTTCAAATACGCTCGGGAGGAGCAGGTAGGCGTTGATGTCGATATTCAAGTTTTGAGTCAAACTACGCAGTAGCGCGATTTGCTCAAGCACCAAACTTCCGCCCGATCCGCCGCAGACGGACGCGATCAAACTGACTTGGGTACGCTGCCGAAGTCGGATGGGGTTTTCGCGATCGCGCATGGCGATCAACCCACGGAACACGTTGGTGACTTCAGCGAATGCGCCGCGATGACGATCGCTCATCAAGCTGGCGTTCGTCAATCCGCTGAGCAATCCCAATTGACGCACCTGCCCCGCTTGGTCAATTCCGGTATTCAAGACTCGCTCTAAAAAGCTTCTATGCTCAACATTGCCGAGTCCCAATCGCTTAGCCAGGAAGCTATGACGGTTGATGTCGTCCAGCACCGTGGAAATCCGATCCATCGAGGTGTGGCAGAATTCCTGTTCATCAAAGCTCGGCAAGCCGCCAGAGCCCTTAATGGCGCTGGGGTCGGTGTCGAACACACGAATGATCACATGAGATTCCAACCCACGTCGATCCAATTGGTGCTTGACGCGCCGCACGGCGTTGCCACCGGCACCACCCAACCCGATCAAAATCGTCGGTTGCAAATCGATAATCTTCAACGCATCGCGTAACGCACGGCGACCGGTGACTCGGTCAGTAGACTTCATCGAACTTCCATTGCGCATGATCATGGCCTAGTTTCCTTCGAGATTTGTGAATCGAAACTGGCAAGGAAAAGCTCCTTGCAGCAGTGCGAATGAGTGGCCGCAATGAAGCGGAAACGTCTTTCGCGAGTCGCAAGCCACGGTGGTGTGGCCTGGGCCTCTATCTGCTCTCAAACACAATTCCAAATCTGTTACTTGCGGTAGCATCGCGGCTACCGCAAGTTGCTCTATCCTGAGGACTTATTGGACGTAGTTCACCACGTAACTGCCTACGTTCTGATCTTCGCCGGCGACCAGCGTTCCGATGAATTCGTTCCCCTTCTCGTTAATGGTCACGTGGAAGTGAACTCCTTCATCGTCGATCAGCGACCGTAGCACGGCGGTATGTCCGTCCCGTAGTTGCAATTCGACTTCGTCCGAGTTTCCATCTAAAGACACAACTTCAAACGGCGTGCCAATTTCTGCATTTGACTTGAAAGAGAACGTCCCGCTGAGCTTTGCCGCTTCGCTGAGCAATTGATAATCCCAGCGATTGCGAGCGATCAGTCCTCCAACGAACAACATGCACAAACCAAGCGGCGTCGCCCAAAGACTATGCCATACCCAACTCGGGATCGGCTTTGCCACCGAAATGTCAATCATGTCCGAACTTGTTCCGAATTCTTCAGGTCCAACACTTGTGAACTTAGCCACGAATTCCCCCGGCCCGTAGACGTGATTGCCCCCTTCGCTGCCTTCAAGCTCCAGCTTTTCGCTGCCGTCACCAAAATCAACGATCGTCTTATAGATCGTTCCTTCGGATTGATTGAGGAATCGAACTGCTAGCTTGCCACGACCGCTGGTGTTGTCCGCCTCGATGCGAGTCTTTGGAGCCTTTGTCCTAGTTGCAACATTGATGGTTCGCTCGGACGTGCTCGCACCGCCAGGCCCGTAGGCGTTTGATCGAACGGTGAGCGGCCCGGAGGAAGCAAGTGCGTAGGAAACACTTCGCTCGACCGAGCCAGCGGCATAGTCGATGATGACTGGTTCAGTTGACGTGCCGAACCACCATTCGATACGATCGACTTTTCCAATGGATGTATCCGTGAAGACGACGGTGTCGCCAACGAACGGTCGCTCAGTGCCGATTGTGAAATCGGCGACTGGTTGCGGGAATGGTGCAACGACGAACCGCTTTGCCAGCCGCGACTGTCCACCAGGCCCCGATGCCACCAACTCCAACTCGTGTTCACCCACGGTCAAAGTGTCGAGTCGCAAATCACGTTCTGTAGAAATCAATTGACCATCGACAATCCACTGCTGTGAATCGATCAAGCCGCTTGACCGATTGACAACTTCCAGCTTCGCATCTGCCAGCAACGTGTCTGGAGCGAAGAAGTCAAGCTTCGGTGCCGCATGCCTGACAACGACTAATTTCGCCGTTGCTTTCGCCGTTTGTCCGTAACGGTCGGTAACCTCCAAAAAGAAGTCGACGTCACCTGCGGTATCAAATTCGAAACTCGGGTTGCGCACTTTGGCGTTATGTCCGACCGACGTCCGCCAGCTCCAAGTTTCCGCCCCGACCGACTCATCGATGACCTGCGCCGTTTCACCCACGGTGATCTGCGACTTAACCAGACGAAACTGTGCCGTGGGTGCCGCCGGTAAATCAACGACGACCTTTTTCGATGCTCGCGACACTTGGCCATGCTGGTCGCGGAGTTCCAGTTCGACGACGTAACTACCGGCGTTCTCCGGCTGAAAACGAGGATTACGATCGCTTGAAATCAGCTTCCCATCTAGTCGGAAAGCACGCGTCACCTCTCCGTCGGAAATGGATTCATCAATGACCTGGACATCTTCGCCCAACAGGACATGATCGAGCACCACTTCAAAAGCAGCTTCCAATTTCGGTGGCACTTTCACCTCCGGCTTAGCAACGACAACACGCTGACTCGAAACTGCCGTTTGCCTTGATTGGGTTGTCACCACATGTCGAACCATGAACTCGCCAGGACTCGCGTAAATATGCGTAGGCTCGCTATCGATGCTGCCATCGCCCCAATGAGTCTCTCGCTTGACGATACCCACACCCTGACTGTCATCATCCAACCGAACCACATCGCCAACGATCGGCTGAGAAGTCGACAATCGGAAGGCAGATTCCAGAGGTATCAGATTCTGCTGCGTGGCGATGGCCTTCGTCACCGTGACGTGTCCTGCTTCCAACTTTTCGCGAACGTCGGATTTCAATTCAAAGCCGATCGTGACCAGATTGAACTTGACCTGGTTCTTCAGCACTTCGGAGTACTTGGCCAGAATTACTTGGGGATCGCGCTTCACACCGCCACTACCGAGCTCTTCAGTATCGGTTCCGTCCGTGTAGAAGAGAATTCGAATGGTTCCCCCAGGATGCGTTGCCAACCAGCCGCTTGCCTGCTCAAGCGCCACGTCCATCGACGCCCAGAGGTGCGTCAGGCCTCCTACCGAGCGGAGCGATGCGAAATAGCGTCGGGCCGCGATCCTCTCGGTCTGACTACGAACAATGGTCGACGTCCCGTGACGATACGCGGTATCGAAACTCGCCAAGTCGACTTCCGTCCCATCGGGCAAGTTCGCCACGAAATCACCAAGCTGGCGCTGGACCTCCACCATGGCAGGCTCTTTCCAGTTCAGGGCCAGCGGGCTATCCGGCTTCTGGAACATCGAAGGCGATGTATCGACGATCACCATATATTTGATCAATCGCACGCCCTCTTGGGCGACCCCCGCGTCGGTCGTCAAGCATAAAACGACGACCATGAGCAATCGCCAGACCTGCTTATTCAATCGCACCAAAATCGTATTCATTTTCGTTACCTAGGTTAAAAGTCGTGTGTTCCTGCTAGCACCTCCATGCTCAATATCCTGTTACTTGACGCTTGACAGCGTCCTATTCATGGCTCACAAAGTTGGTGGCCGTGTCGTCCGCTGCTTCAACCTGAATCGGGATTCGATTCAATAGCTCTTGGACCTGTTCGATGTTCCAGGTGCCAGTCCAAAACAAGTAGCCAGCAGCTGAGAGGGCCAAAATCACCAACGACTTGCCAAGCCAAGCACTCCTCGCGACTTTGAGCACCACACCTAAAGCAGTAGCTGTGACCGCAATCAACACCGCCACTACCAGGTAACCGCTTTGTGGCACTTGGAGAGGCAGAATGGACTCGTCGATCGCAATCTCGATCGGGCGATTGGATGGGGACGTCGTTTCACCGGAGGGAACGACCTTCACCCCGACGTTTCCTGGCAACAACCAATTCAGTGAGCCAACTTCAAAACGACTGTCGGCCGGAATTTCATCGCGGTACTCGCGATTGACTTTGAGCGATGCAACCGGCACCCCACGATGGATCGCCACCGATTCCACTTCGCCGACCTGCACTTGCTCCAGCATCACCGGAGCACCCGCCTTCAATGACCCGACATCAGCACCACTCACCGTGATACTTCCAGTGCCATGTTCATGACTCGCCGTTGGCCAGAATGCAAAACCAAGACCGACGGCGACCAACAAGGCCACCGCACCAACAGCGGCAAAGATCAAGGGGCTGCCATCACCCGAATCGTCCGTCGTATCGATATCAGCGTTCGAGTACGCAAACACATCATCGGAAAATAAATCATTTTCTGAAGTCATCACACACCTCCAAATCGAAAGAAGCCCCAGCGTTTCGATGCTGCCGAGACCGTCTCAGATTCAGCAAACGCTAGGCGAACATTGAATTGGAATCGCTGCGGGCTTTAACCCTGGGCAGCGTTCCACCTGGTGCCGCGGTTCACGGTTGCCATGTAATGACAACCGATGTAACCCATTGCGGCAGCGATGGTGGTTGGTGGTGGTGTGGACCGGAAGACACTGCGGCACTCGGCTCAAACAACGTCGAGGCATGCTTTCTAGTCAAGCACGCGGCGTACCAAACTGCACGGCGGGCTTCGACATCATGGTTGGTGGGCGATGCGGCAATCGTTCTTGTTGGTGTCGATACCCAGGGTTCCAAATTTGTTACCGACGGTATCGTCATGTCGACGCTGTCAGCGTCACGCGGTGCCCCGCGAGCCCCAATCCGCGAGAGGAACAGTTATTGCTATGATGGTGGGCTAGCAGGATTTACCTAATCTCCGTCTGAATTCCCCAACCAACTAAATCACCTTCGCAGGCCTCGCTGTTAACCTATGCAGATCATCGTCAATGGAATTGTCTCTGGAGCTGCCATCGCTGTTTTGGCGTTGGCGTTCCAGTGCATCTACCTCCCGACGCGAGTATTCTTCATCGGCATGGCTGGCGTTTACGCGATGACGCCCTTCGTCGCTTGGTCCGTATTGAAGGCCGGTGGTGGTTGGTGGCTGGCGATCCCAGCGGCAACGCTCACCGCCGTACTGCTATGCCTGATCTGTGAGTGGCTGATCCATTTGCCGATGGAAAAGAAGAAAGCCTCTAGCGGTGCGCACTTGATCGCGTCGCTGGGCGCTTCCATTGTGCTAGTGCAAATCACCGCCATGATTTGGGGCAACGGCACCAAGTCATTGCGAATCGGCCTCGACTCGGTCGTCCGCATCGGCGATGTCATCGTCACCGGAGCTCAATGGATTACCCTTGGTGCGGGTGCCGCATTGATTGTCGCCTTCTGGGCTTTGCTGATGAAGTCCGATCTCGGGCTCCGATTAAGGGCGCTCGCGGACAACCCGATCCAGTTCGCGCTCTTCGGTTACAACGTTCATCTCTACCGCACGTTCTCATTCGTAGTCGGCGGATTGCTTGCCGCCGCCGCCTCGCTGGTCACCGCCTACGATGTTGGCTTTGACCCACACACCGGCTTGCACGCCGTCCTGCTCGCCGTCGTCGCGGTCATCATCGGTGGTCGCGATTCCTTCGTCGGCCCCGTATTGGGCGGACTGATGCTCGGCCTGGTTCGTGCCCAAGTCGTCTGGCATTGGTCGGCCCGGTGGCAAGAAGCGGTCACGTTCGCACTGCTCGCGATCGTGTTGCTTTTGTTACCTCACGGGTTGCTGGGAAAGAAAACGCGACTGGAGGCCACCGAGTGAACTACCTCATCCACCTGCTGATCTACTTTGACATCTATCTGATCGTCGCCCTCAGCCTGAATATGATTGTCGGCTACACCGGGATGCTGTCCCTTGCCCATGCCGCGTTCTACGCCATCGGCGGCTATGCCTACGCCATCCTGTCCGTCAACTTAGGCTGGGGCTTTATCCCCGCATCAATGTTGGGTGCCGTCGTCGCGGCGGTACTCAGCCTGATCGTCTCGCTTCCGTCCTGGCGGCTACGCGGCGACTTCTTCGTACTCGCCACGTTGGCCGTTCAGGCATTGATCTACAGCGCCCTCTACAACTGGACCAGCAGCGATGCTCCCCTCGGTTCGCTCCGCAATCTGACCAACGGCCCCTTCGGTATCACCGGCATCCCCAGACCGTCAATCTTCGGCTGGCAAATCAAAACACAATTGAGCTACGGGATTTTCGCAACCGTCGTCTCTGCAATCTGCGCGTTCGTGATCTGGCGTCTGACATCATCCCCGTGGGGTCGACTGTTGAAAGCCGTCCGAGACGACGAGCTAGCCGCTCAAGGCTTGGGCAAGAACACCCGCCTAGTGAAGCTGCAAGTCGTCGCCATCGCCAGCGGGTTGGTCGCGATTGCCGGAGCCTTGTATGCGGGCCATGTCCGCTATTTGGACCCCTCTTCGGCGAGCTTGGACGAATCCATCTTGATGCTCAGCATGGTGATTGTTGGCGGGCTAGGAAATTTTCGCGGGCCCGTGGTCGGTGCGGTCCTGTTGATCCTGTTACCGGAGGCATTGCGATTCGTCGCCCTGCCCGATTCAGTCGCCGCAAATATGCGGCTACTGATTTACGGCCTGTTGCTGATCGTGATGATGCAGTTCCGGCCTCAAGGCATCGCAGGAGACTATCGGATGGAGTAGCAGCGGCTTGTTACCAGAGGTATCATTTTTGTTACCTGGGGTAACGAGAACGTCGTCAGCTCCTCGATAGACCTCCGTCGGCAGGCCCCACCAAATTTTAAATGGATCGTCCAAGTTCATTTAGTTTCGGGCCTAAATTATCCAGAATTCAGTGATTATCCGCCTTGCCGCCAGTAATCAGGTCCGAAGCTAGACGCAGACATGCCTTCAAAACCAGTCAATGGCACGACACCTGCTTTGTTCCCAAACAGCCACCTACCTTGTCAGCCACGGTTGGACGTGGGAACCGTGGCTAACGCGACAACGGCCAACAACTAAAGCTTGTTCCTCGACACCACCAACACCCGAAAGAACGGTCGCTCCCCTTGCAAGCACTCACCGACACCACCGAAGCTACCCAATCGCCAACGGCGACCGAGGCCCCTGTGGTGTTGCGAGTCGAAGGTTTGCGAAAGTCGTTTGGCGGCCGAGTCGTTCTCGACGGCGTTGATCTCCAACTCCGGCGTGGCGAAGTCGTTTTGCTTGAAGGCGAAAACGGCTCTGGCAAGACAACGCTGCTCAACATTCTCACCGGCAACTTGGAACCCGACGCCGGGACGATCCGTTGCTCTGCCAATGAAAGCGTAACCGAGTTCAAATTCCCGCAGCCTTGGTGGCAATCTTTCAATCTGACACATCGCTTTGCCCCCGACACAGTCGCCCGCTCGGGCTTTGGCCGCACATGGCAAGATGTCCGGCTGTTCGAATCACTATCGCTACATGACAACATCGCCGTCGGTCAAGTTCAACCTAATGAAAACCCGCTTCGAGCCTTGTTTAGATTGCGCGACTCTTGCACTAAAGTTGCAGACGGTCGCAAAGAGTGCAGCCTGCCTGTCGAAATGCTTGCCAAACTTGGCTTGGCCGGTCGCGAGCGTTCATCGGGAGATATGATTTCGCTCGGCCAATCAAAGCGTGTCGCGATCGCACGCACCGTCGCCGCAGGAGCAAAAGTACTGTTCCTTGATGAGCCACTTGCCGGACTCGACCGCAATGGTATCGAAGATGTCCTTAGCATAATGCGCAGCCTCATTTTAGATCACGAGATCACAATCGTGATTATAGAACATGTTTTTAACCAACATTTTCTGAAGCAAATTATCACTACGCATTGGCACCTTTCTGATGGCCATTTGACGGCTCAGAACCCTAAAGAAAACAAAGTCCGCACTCGACAAGAGCCAAATCATCTCAGCTGGATAGACATTATTTCAAATGTCGCGGAAACTACCGCCATCGAAAGCTTGCCGCGAGGAGCCGAACTGAAGCGTTTTTGTCTCAATAAGCGTCAAAAGACGCATCAACTGCTCGAAATCAGCGGCCTTCTTGTAAAGCGCGGAAATCGGACTGTACTTGGATTAAACGACGACGGTCAAGAAGTCGGCCTCAATCTGTCAATAGCTGAGGGCGAGATCGTCGTCCTACAGGCTCCGAATGGTTGGGGTAAAAGTAGTCTTGTCGCCGCACTTTCCGGAATCGGTGGCGACGTCAGCGGAAACGCATCGATAGATGGAGTGTCGCTACTCGGTTTACCTGCTTGGGAACGGGCTAGTATTGGCCTAACTACAGTTGTTTCCACTGGGCAACTCTTTAATGCCCTTACCAATGTAGAAATGCAGCAATTCGCGGCGCGAACGCGTCAAGATTTCTCCCCTCGCGAAATGATGAGTGGAGCAGCGCTTAGCGGTGGTCAACGTAGCTTATTCGCTTTGGACTTGGCCCTTCAACGGAAAAGTCGGATTTTGGTTTTGGACGAACCGTTCAACGGTATGGATTCAATCGCCATTCAATCTTGTATTCACAGGTTGCTGCACACGCGTGAAGAAACAATTCTCGTTCTAACCCCTAAGGCGTTTTAGCATGTCAAAAAAGAAAAGACTCACGGCAGGTATCCTATTCACGTTTAGCCTATTGGCTCTGCTTTTTTTCTTCGGTCGGCAGGATGACAACTCTGGCATCAATGTACTTGCAATTCTCCCATTGACAGGACCGGCCGCAACCTTTGGGGAGGACGAGAAACTTGGGATTGAGCTCGCGTTAAAGAAGGCAGGGAGTGTTCCAGTCAGAGTGAAATTCGCAGATTCTCAAGGCAAACCAGACGTCGCGATTTCTATACTCCAACAATCATATGCAATTGACAACACCAGGATTTTTATTACGTCGACAACCTCGCAGTCACTTGCTGTATTGCCTGCACTGAAAGACAAAGAAGAGAGTACGTTGGCATTTGTAATAGCAACGCTGTCAAACATAACAAAAGACTATCCCAATGCCGTAAGAATCTATCCTAGCGTAGACGAAGAAGTCCGAGTACTAGGTGAATTTGCTGAAAGAAAACATTTTAAACGTGTCGCTGCACTTTGTTTCCAAAGCCAAGCGGGTGAAGATGCAATACGACTGATGAACGCTCGGCTCAATAGTTTCAGTGATGGATTGGTGTTTTCAGATACGTTTCCAATCACCGAAAAGGACTTCAGGCCGCTGCTTCTCAAAATTAAAGAAAAGAGTCCAGATGCATTGTTTGTAACTGGATTCTCAAATAATTATGCCGACATATTTCGCCAGATGCTGGAAATGCAAATCGACATTCCTGTTTTGGCAGGCGTTGGTATGCCGTTGGGTGAGTTCGAAAACACATTACCGGAAGACTTCTTAGGCAATGTCGTTTTCCCAGCATCTAGATTCAGTTTTGATTACGAATCAGAGGACGTCGTCTCGTTCCGAAAATCCGTGAAAGACGCTGGAAGAGTTCCCAACTACGAAATCGCTTACGCCTACGAAAACGCGATGCTCCTTGTTAAGGCATCAGGGTCAAAACGCAACCCGTCTGAGATCTTGGAATCACTAAAGGCACTCATGCCTTATCGCGGTATTACCGGTCAGATAGAGCTAAACGAGAATAGAGATGCCTTGCTTGAACTTACGCCATGTCATTACGTGAACAAGAAGATCGTGAAGATCAATGACAAATAATAGACGCTCCGATGACATTTACGAATCGAAGAAGTTTTGGGATGCGTATGCAACATTCTTTTTTACCACCACAGAGCTTACACCTCATGTTCAAATTGTCGCAAACAATGTCATCGCGAAGCTGCAAGAGGTGGGCATGCTCGAGCAGGAGAGTCTCAATATTCTTTGCCTAGGAATAGGCGGCTG
>JBGSMN010000215.1:0-15094 GCA_041740155.1 Rhodopirellula sp. | reverse complement strand
GTCTATTTTTGAAAGTGTGAAATGAGACAGAATCAGTTGGCGGTGATGGTCGAAAAATCGCCTGTTAATAAGTTTCGTCGAGTTCCGACGCGGGCCGGATTCACCTTGGTGGAACTGCTGGTCGTGATCGCGATCATCGGGTTGCTCGTCGGATTGTTGTTGCCAGCGGTGCAAGCGGCTCGTGAGGCGTCGCGGCGTATGTCCTGTAGCAACAATCTGCGACAGATTGGTCTGGCGGCGCACAACTATCACTCCGCCTACAACCGCCTGCCGTCGGGCTACGTTTCGTATGCCACGAACAGTGGTGTTGCGCCTCCATCGGTCCACATGGACCCCACGACGTGGGACGCCGGTCCTGGTTGGGGTTGGGCGGCGGGTTTGCTGTCGTTTGCAGAGGGCAACACGGTGATCGAAAACTTGAAACTGGATGAACCTATTTGGTCGCCGTATAACGAAGCAGCGATCTCCGCGACGCTGCCGATGTTCTTGTGCCCCAGCTCCACGGGTGGCGACGAGCCTTTCGTTGTCAATGACGGCTTAGGCAACCCTTTGGTCATTGACGGTCGTCAAATCCGCGTGGGACGCAGTCACTATGTCGCCAGCCATGGTCAAGAGAGCTGTTGGGGTGACTGTGGCTCGGCGGCAACAGGCGAAGTGTTCACAAACATCTACACCTCCACGACCGACATTGTGATTGTCGATGGTGATGCGGGTCGAGTCGCCGATGGTCCGTTCTATCGTAACTCGAAAACAGGCTTTCGTGATGTCTTGGATGGGACTTCCAATACGATCTTCTTTGGTGAGCACAGCCCGGCGCTGAGCGAGAAGACGTGGGTCGGCGTTGTGCCGGGCGCGTTCACGCATCCTCGGCTCATTTCGCCCGAAAATGGTTCCGACGCGGCAGCCACACTGACGCTCGTTCACGCGGGACCGTCGGGTGGTGAACTTGATATTACTGGATTGCCTATCATTCATCCGGTGAACTATCCAACGTATCACGTCGGCCAGATGTTTTCAGAGCATCCCGGTGGCGGAATGGTGGGACTGGGCGATGGCTCCGTTCGTTTCATCAGCAATTTCGTCGATCTGTTGCTGTGGGCGGAAATGTCCAGCATGGACGAAGGCGAAAAGCTTGATTGGGAGAAACTGTGATGGCCCGTCCAAATCAGAGCGTAAAGAGCATCCGGAAAACTTGGTTGCTCGTGGCAGCGATTGCGATCTGTTTGCTTGCATTTCTCAGTTGGCCGAGGTCGACCGTCGAACTCAGTGACCACGGATACGACCTCACGAATGCCCTGTACCGAGCCTGCAACCAGCAGAGTATCGAAGGTATATCGAAAATCGAACAGTTGATCGGCGAGAGCGAGCCTGAATTGAGTGCACAATCACACGCGGTCCTGACGTCGATCATCTCACAAGCAAAATCGGGGCGCTGGAAAGAGGCAACTGTTGAATGTCGTCAGGCACTCGATGATCAAGTTCAGCGCTGAAGCTGGAAGCTAAACTCGTCGGTGACCTATGTGAATTGCTTGCGAAGTTGATTCACTGTTTTTTGTAGCTCAGCCAGCGTCTGTTGACGTAATTCAGCAATCGATCTCACGGGCAATCCTAGCATTTTCTGTAACACACGGATTTCGCCAATCAGCTCGCCCTGTTCAAGCCCTTGTTCGAGTCCCTGTTCAAGTCCCTGTTTCAACCATACGTCAGCCATTGTTTCCATAATCTGATTCCCTTTCGTTTGAAAGCCTTTTCGGGCGATCTGCCCGACTTCGTCCCACCGATTTTTAACTGTAGAACTGGCCAGGAAGGCCAGCACGGTGCGAATGCACTCTAACCCGTCTTGCTCATTTTCTAAACTCGCCAACAGATCAAACACCTCGACACCTCGGGCCGTGAAAAACTACGCTTGAAAAATAAGTCGTGCGGATTTGGATTGGAATGATTGGTCATGACGAACATTCTACCGGACGTGAATGACTGCGGGTTCGGGCAATAGCAAAGGTCGTTTTCAGGACGACTTCAATCAACGATGCTCGCCAGGATCATTGGCGGCACAGCGACGGGTTTCTCGCTGATGGCAATCCAGGCTGGTTGATGCGGCAACGAATCAGCGAAGATTGAAAACAGCGGTTGACCTTTTGACACCATGTCACCCACACGAACGAGCGTACGGACGCCGACGCGATGGTTCAGACGCTCGCCACCACAGCGACGACCGCCACCTGCGGCGATGATGAAATCACCAATCGCTGGGCAGTCGATTGCTTGCACATAGCCGTCACGATCGGCGTGGACGTCATGCCGACCCGCGAGCGACAAGAGACCATCGAGCCGCCCACCTTGCGCCGCGACCATTCGCTCGAATCGTTCCATTGCGTCACCGCTGGAGATCGCATCGCGAAGTTTTGCTTGAGCGGCAGCTCGATCGTGGAACATGCCGACTTGTAGTAACGATTCAGCGGCGAGAGTGATCGTCAAATCTCGGACTGGGCTAACTGTATCCCAAGTCTCGGAACCGTCCATGACTTCGATTGCTTCGTTGACTTCGATCGCGTTGCCGATCGCAGCACCGTTGGAATTTCCCAGCGGTTGATTCATGTCAGACAGGATCGCACGTGTGGGCAAACCAGATTGGCCACCGACTCGCACGAGACTCTCGGCTAACTCGGTCGCTTGTTCGCGCGTCGGCATGAAGCCACCGCTGCCGACTTTCACGTCCATCACCAGGGCATCGAGCGAAGCGGCGAGTTTCTTGCTGAGGATACTCGCCGTGATCAAACCCACCGACTCAACTGTCGCGGTCACGTCGCGGAGTGCGTACAGTTTGCGATCTGCCGGTGCGATCGACTCGTCCGCACCGATGATGAACGCACCCACATCGCGCAGGACTTGCGAAGACTGGTCGACCGAAAGACTCGTTTGAAAACCTGCGATGGATTCGAGTTTATCGAGCGTGCCGCCGGTGCGTCCGAGTCCCCGTCCGCTGATCATTGGCACGTCACAGCCGACACTTGCGAGCAGGGGTGCGAGGATCAATGAAACCTTGTCGCCCAGTCCGCCGGTGCTGTGTTTGTCGACGCGCGGTCGGTCGGTGACGCGGGGCAGTCGTGTGCCGCTGGCCAGCATCTCCGTCGTCAGGCAGGAGGTTTCCTGAGGCGTCAAACCGCGAATGCAAATCGCCATCGCCAGGGCCGCCATCTGCGGTTCAGTGACGCTGCCATCGCAGAACGACTGAACCAAAAACCGCCACTGCTCGGCGCCGAGCGTGCCGCCGTCACGTTTTATTCGAATGAGTGTGGTCGCTAGCATGATTCGTGTCGTATACCCTGGGAGGACGCTGTTCTCTTCATCCCTCAGCCTACCATAGACATGTCTGAAACTGCTGCCACTCCCGCCCTCGACCCCAACATGCTCGCCCGTTTATCGAGCGATCCTGCCAAACGAATCGACGAGGTGATTGCGTACTATCGACGAGAACGGCGACCAATGGAATTGTTCGAGTCGCTGAAAATGAAAACTCGACTGAAGTTCGGCTTGCCGATGATCGCGCCCGTCGACGAATCCATCGCGATCCAAAACGAGAAAGATGCCGATTTGCAACGGGGGCTTGAAGAAGGTTTGCTCGACGCCTGTCGCCAAGCTGGTGCGATGTTGATCGAAAACGGCAAAATTGGCGAGGGCTGGATGTACTTGCGACCGATCGGCGATCCCTCGCTAGCCAAACGGTTGCTGGCCAAGGTTGAGATCAACGAAGACAATTACGATGAAATGATTCACGTTCTCGTTCACGAAGGCGTCGATTTGCAGCGCGGATACAAAGCCGTCATTGACCAGCAAGGCACGTGCAATTCGATCACGATGTACGACAGTTCGATTGCCAGTCGATCGCGGCAAGATCGCAAAATCGCGGCCGCCTGTTTACTCGATCATCTTTACGACGAACTCAACACCCGCGTGCGCGACGATTTTGCTTCGCGAGCGAGCGATCACGGTGTGCCAGCCGAACGGATCGCAACGGATCGAGAAAAACTTTCGCTCGGTGAACTAATCACCGCTCACAAATGGATCCTCGGCGGAGGTGGCTACCATCTCGATACCACGCACCTGGCCTCGGTCGTGCGGTTTGCGGTCGTGCTCGACGATTCCGAGCGAATCAGCAAGGCACTGCAACTGTGCCAATATGGCCGGAGACTGCCTGCGGATTTTCAATATCCGGGCGAGGAGCCATTTGTTGATTTTTATCCGGCTCATGCCGCGTATTTTTCCGCGTTGCTGGGCGAAAACGTTGACGCAGCCGTACGATTGTTTGAACAGAAGGCCCGAACCGTTGACCCAGTGGTCAGTGGCAGCGGTGCCGTGGAAATTTATATCGACTTGCTCGATCGATTAGGGCAGCCCGGCAAAGCGATGCGGGCAGCGATGGAATTATTTCCTGATGGTGTGCCGATCGGACGGGTATTGCCAGAAATGCTGGAAATGACAACGAAAGCGATGCACAAAGGCGACCAAACGATCGCCTCTGAACTAGAAAAATTCTGTTTTCATCGTGGTGATTTGCTCGGAGTCGCTGCAACCAGCGAACTCCTATCCCAAAATCTGCGTTAAACCAGTAGGATGGGCAGCACAGTGGCGTTAGGACTTGCGTTGTGGCGTACCATTTGCGTTAGTGTAGCGATGCTGCGAAAGATTCGCCAATTTGACAGCGAGCGGTGTTTACCGAATGTGGGCAACTCGTGCCTGCAGCCGTAGGGGTTCGGAACCAGATCTGAAGTTTTTGATTTAAGGACGAAAAACATGTACGAACGGTTTACAGACCGAGCCCGGAAAGTCATGCAATTGGCTAACCAAGAGGCTCAGCGATTCAATCACGAATACATCGGCACCGAGCATATTTTGCTGGGGTTGGTGAAAGAGGGCAGTGGCGTCGCCGCCAACGTGCTCAAGAATCTCGACGTGGATTTGCGAAAAATCCGCCTCGAAGTAGAAAAACTCGTGCAAAGCGGTCCTGAAATGGTCACCGTTGGCAAACTGCCACAAACGCCGCGAGCGAAAAAAGTCATCGAATACTCGATGGAAGAAGCCCGTAACCTGAACCACAGCTACGTCGGCACCGAGCACATCCTGCTCGGACTGCTGCGCGAGCAGGAAGGCGTCGCGGCACAAGTATTAATGAATCTCGGTCTGAAGCTCGAAGACGTCCGCGAGGAAGTCCTCAATCTGCTCGGCCACGGTCTCGAAGGTGCCGAAGTCGGCGAACGGGGCGGACGTACCGGCGAGGGCGGCGATGGCGGTTCGAGCAGCAGCTCGAGCAAAAGCAGCAAGAGCAAAACGCCAGCCCTCGATTCGTTCGGTCGCGACCTCACCGAACTGGCTCGCAAAGGCGAACTCGATCCCGTCATTGGACGCGAACGAGAAATCGAACGTGCGATTCAGATCCTCTGCCGCAGGACCAAGAACAACCCGGTTCTGCTTGGTGAAGCAGGCGTAGGTAAAACCGCAATCATCGAAGGTTTCGCGCAGCGCGTCATCAATGGTGAAGTTCCGGAGATTCTCAGCGAAAAACGCATCGTCGTGCTCGATCTCGCGATGATGGTCGCGGGCACGAAGTATCGTGGTCAGTTTGAAGAACGCATCAAAGCCGTCATGACGGAAGTTCGCCGGGTCAAGAACACGATCCTGTTCATTGATGAATTGCACACCCTCGTCGGTGCTGGTGGTGCCGAAGGCGCCATCGATGCCGCCAACGTGCTCAAACCCGCGCTCGCGCGTGGTGAGATCCAGTGCATCGGTGCGACGACACTCGACGAGTACCGTAAGTACATCGAAAAGGACAACGCATTGGCGCGTCGTTTCCAAGAGATCATGGTCGAACCGACCGGCAAGGCCGAGACGATCGAGATCCTCAAGGGACTGCGTGAGCGTTATGAAGAACACCACCGAGTGCAATTCACCGATGACGCAATCGTTGCCGCCGTCGAATTGAGCGAGCGTTACATCACCGCTCGTTGCCTGCCTGATAAAGCCATCGACGTGATCGACGAATCGGGCGCGCGAGTTCGCTTGCGGTCGATGACTCGTCCACCAGATTTGAAGGAAATCGACGAGCAAGTCGAGACGCTGAACAAGGACAAGGAAGACGCGGTCGCCAACCAAGATTTTGAGAAGGCGGCAAACCTCCGTGATCAAGCCGAAAAACTTCGCAAGAAGAAAGACAAGATCACTCAGGAATGGCGTGAGAAGAGCCAGCAAACCGACGGTGTTGTTGACGAAGAAGTGATCGCCGAAGTCGTCAGCAAAATGACTGGTATCCCACTGACTCGTTTGTCGACCGAAGACTCACTGCGTTTGCTCAGCATGGAGAAAGAACTGCACGAGCGAGTCGTCAGCCAAGAGCAAGCCGTCACCGCCATTGCCAAAGCCGTACGGCGCAGTCGTAGTGGATTGAAAGATCCCAAGCGACCGACAGGTTCGTTTATCTTCGCCGGACCAACCGGTGTCGGTAAAACGTTGCTCGCCAAAGCACTCGCTGAATACATGTTCGGTGACGCCGACGCGCTCGTGCACATCGACATGTCGGAGTATATGGAGAAACACAACGTCAGCCGTTTGATCGGGGCACCTCCGGGATTCGTAGGTTACGAAGAAGGCGGTCAGCTCACCGAAAAGATTCGTCGTCGTCCGTATGCGGTTGTGTTGTTCGATGAAATCGAAAAGGCTCACCCAGACGTGTTCAACATGCTGTTGCAGGTAATGGAAGAAGGTCGTTTGACGGATTCGTTCGGTCGCAACGTCGACTTCCGCAACACGATCTTGATCATGACCACCAACGCCGGTGCCGAAGCGATCAAGAACGAAGCGGCAGTCGGTTTTGCCAAGCCTGATGGCGATGCGAGTTACGACTCGATGAAGTCGCGGGTGATGGATTCGATCGAACGCGTGTTCCGGCCTGAGTTCCTGAACCGTCTCGACGACACCATCATCTTCCGTCACCTCACGACCGTCGACCTCAAGGGCATCATCGACTTTGAATTGCAAAAAGTTCGCGAGCGATTGCTCGATCGTGGCTTGGCACTCGACTTGACCGACGAAGCGAAAGAGTTCTTGATCAAGAAGGGCAGCAACCTCGATTACGGTGCTCGACCACTGCGTCGGGCACTCGAACAACGGATCGAAGACCCGTTGGGCGAAGAACTGTTGCGTGGCACGTTCGAAGGCAAAGACACCATCGTGATCAGCGTCCACAAAGACGAGACTGGCAAGATCACGCGTTTGAACTTCGATGGCGAGAAACGCGGCCTGCCTGAGGCCAAGGAACCCGAAGTAGCCGTTGCTGCCGCTTCAGGATCGACCGGTAAAACGATTGACGAATCGGCGGGCGAGAAGTCATAGGTTTCTCTCGGATTCGATGAATACAACGAAAGAGCGGTTGAGTAATCAGCCGCTCTTTTTTGATGCGCGCACGCCAAAACTCTTTCAACGAAACACTCAAACCATGCTCGGCAAACCAATATCGCTGTTCGCCCACGTGTCGATCGTGATCGTTCTCTGCGCTCAGTCCCTGTCGGCACAATCTACTGAAAAACCCGCTGCTCCAACTGCACGATCCTGCCACGAATTGTTGCGGGCCTCGCTCGTTGATTTCTATCTGCCGCACTGCGTCGACCAAACCAATGGTGGCTATCACGAAACACTCGGCCCTGATGGTAAGTTTCAACCCACAGAGAAATTCCTTACCTTACAAGCTCGACACTTATGGTTCTTCAGCCGCTTGGCTCGAGCGGACATTCGTCGTGCCGAATCTCTAGAAGCTGCTGAGTCAGGCTATCGGTTTTTGATCGAGCACTTTCTTGATGCGCAGCATGGTGGCTATTTCACCAAAACGTCGCGGGAAGGCGTACCGACCGACCGACGCAAGCATGTGTATCCGATGTCGTTTGTGATCTACGGATTGGTCGAGTACGCGAATGCCTCAGGCACTGTTGAACCGCTCGATCAAGCCATGGAGTTGTTTGCTGATTTGGAAGTTCATTGCTATGACCAGCAGCATGGAGGCTATCGCGAATTCTTCTATGACGATTGGCGCGAGATCACTGATCCGAACGAAAACGGATACATCGGTGCGATCGGTACGAAAACGTACAACTCGCATTTGCACTTGATGGAGGCGTTGACGGCGCTGCTGCGTGCACGCCCCGATGCGGCAGTGAAGCAACGACTCGCCGAATTGTTACAAATCAATACTGTGACTGTCAAACACCCTGACTATCCCTGCAACATCGACGGTTGGAATCGTGATTGGACGATGATTGATACTCCGCGAAATTTACGCGCCAGCTATGGACACGACGTCGAGTGCGTGTGGCTGGCACTCGATGCGGCCGAGGCGCTCGGTCGCCCCGTCGATATACTGCGAGGATGGGCAACTGCTTTATGCGGAAACTCGATTCAACATGGTTATGATTCGCAACTCGGCGGTTTCTTCTATACCGGACCGCTGGACGGACCGAGCGACGATCGCAAAAAAGAATGGTGGACTCAATCCGAAGCGATGGTCGCGATGCTGGTCATGGAAAAATACTTCGGTGGGAGCGAGCGTCCTTCGTACCGCGAAATCTTCGAGCACACGTACGACTTTGTTGCCGCCCATCATGTGGTCCGCACCGAGACTGATCCTCCAGGCGGCTGGTGGGCAACGGTTAAAACAGACGGCGCCCCGATGGACTTCCCCAGCCGCACGAGCATGTGGCAGGGTGCGTATCACAACGGACGAGCGCTGCTGAATTGCGCGGAGTTGTTGAGCGAGTAAACGTCGCTAGTACAATCACGAACGTAGCGGAACTCGTCAAGAGTTTCGTTCGGTAACAATTGCGAAGCCGCGTTTAATCAGAGGGGTCATGACGGTCTGCTAGCCTGCGGCGTATAGTGCTGCAAAATTCCTCCGCAGAGCTCTCAACCCATGCAGAAAAAGAAAGTCGTCATCGTTGGTGCTGGCCCCGGCGGTTTAGCCTCCGCAATGCAGCTTGCTCACGCTGGCTGTGACGTCACTGTGCTGGAGCGTCGTGATCGCGTCGGTGGTCGCACGTCCGCAATCGAGAAAGACGGTTTTCGATTTGATTGTGGTCCCACCTTTTTTCTGTACCCGCGAGTCTTAGGTGAAATCTTTGCCTCCGTTGGACGCGATCTAATGGAAGAGGTACCGATGGAGCGGCTCGATCCGCAGTACCGATTGACCTTCGGTGGCGAGCAAGGCGGGGTCCTCGATTGCACACCCGATCTCGCCGAAATGGATCGTCAGATTGCTCGCTTTTCACCCAAGGATGTCGGACAACTTAAACGATACATGGACGAGAATCGCATCAAACTCGCACGGTTTCGACCGATCCTCGAATCGCCGTTCGCGTCCCCGCTGGATCTACTGCGGCCATCGCTACTCGGTGCGGCGGCGAAGCTGAATCCACATCGCAGTTTAGGCAAGGAGCTACAGCGATACTTCAGCGATCCGCGGCTGGTGATCGCGTTTGCGTTCCAGGCCAAGTATCTCGGCATGTCGCCATTCAACTGCCCGAGCCTGTTTAGCATCCTGTCATTTCTTGAATACGAATATGGTGTCTTTCATCCGCTAGGAGGTTGCAGTCGGGTGAGTGAGCGGATGGCCGAGATCGCTCAGGAACTCGGTGTGACGATTTTGTTGAATCATCCAGTCGAGTCGATCGAGATGCAAGACAAACGAGTGATCGCACTACGTTGTGGTGAACAGCGATACGCCGCCGATGCGTTCGTCGTCAACGCGGACTTTGCCGATTGGATGACAAAGATCGTGCCCAATGAATCGAGACGTCGTTGGACGAATGAAAAGATTGCCAATAAGAAGTTTTCATGCAGCACGTTCATGTTGTATCTCGGCATCGAGGGTATCTACGAAGATCTGCCGCACCATAACATTCACATCAGTGAAACGTACGATCGAAACCTACGTGAGATCGAGATCGATCATGTGCTCAGCGAAGACCCATCTGTGTATGTTCAGAATGCGTGTGTGACGGATCCGAGTTTAGCACCATCGGGCTGCTCGACGTTGTATGTGTTAGTTCCCGTCTCGCATCAGAGTGAGAACATTGATTGGTCGACCCAAGCCGATGCGTTTCGCGAAAAGACTCTCGACCAGCTCGCGGAAATCGGTCTGGGTGACGTTCGTGATCGAATTCGCGTCGAGCACCGAATCACGCCTGACGATTGGGTCAACGATTACGCCATCTACAAAGGCGCGACATTCAACTTGGCCCATAACCTCGGTCAAATGTTGCACCTCCGACCGAAAAACCGCTTCGACGAACTAGATGGCGTGTATCTAGTCGGTGGAGGCACGCATCCCGGCAGCGGGTTGCCGGTGATTTACGAATCGAGCAGAATCAGTTCACGATTGCTTTTGAACGATCTTGGGATGTCGACTGCGTTCATCGACGAAGCCGCCAAAGTGGGATAAGCTACAACAATAGCGAAAGTCGTTAAGGCTTTCAGTCCTTCTCCAACCAGACTCAAGCCAGGATCCACTCATCGTGCTCGTCGTGGAAAACATCAGCAAAACGTTCACCGGTGTGGGGAAACCGCTCCGAATCTTGGACGACGTGTCGCTCTCACTGGCTCCTGGACAATCCGCCGCGATCGTTGGCCCCAGTGGTAGCGGCAAGACCACGCTGCTGCAAATTCTCGGCACGCTCGATTCACCCGATCAAGGCACCGTTCGGATCAATGACACCGATCCGTTTTCGCTAGATGAAAAACGTCGCGCTGCTTTTCGCAATCAAACGATCGGATTTGTTTTCCAAGATCATCATTTGTTGCCGCAGCTATCAGTCATCGAAAACGTCTTGATCCCAGCACTGGCGGTGCGAACGGCCAATGATGACGATGTCAAACGTGCCGAGACGTTGATCGAAGCAGTCGGATTACGCGAACGCACGACACACTTGCCGGGCGAGTTATCAGGCGGCGAACGAGAGCGAGTGGCGATCGCTCGGGCCCTGCTTATGCGTCCCACGTTGATCCTCGCTGACGAACCCACTGGAAATCTCGATGCCCGCACCGCGACGGGGATCACGGAATTGCTGTTGCGATTACAAGCTGATGAGAACGCTGTCTTGATCGCCGTCACGCACTCGCAAGCATTGGCTGAGGCGATGGGTAGTCAGTTTGAATTGTTACAAGGTCGGTTGGTCGAGCGAGCACCCGCGTAAGGGCATTATGTCGCAATCCCTCGCTCCTGAAACGCTGCAAAAGATCAAACGACTCGACCTGCGTGCCCGCATGGTCGTGAGAGGTTTTCTGCAAGGCTTGCACACCAGCCCACTGCAAGGGTTTTCGGTCCAGTTCAGTGAGCACCGAAGATACACTCGCGGCGACGACCCAAAATTGATTGATTGGTTGGTGTATGCCAAAACCGACAAACACTACATCAAACGTTTCGAGGCCGAGACCAACCTGACCGGTTATCTCGTGATGGATCTCTCGAAGTCGATGGGGTTTGGCGAGCGGCAATCCATGACAAAGTTTGAATACGCGACATGCTTAGCTGCATCATTGACGTATTTGATGACGATGCAAAAAGATCCCGTGGGATTGTTGACGTTCCGTGATAAACTCCGCGCGGTGTTGCCCGCACGTAGCCGTCGTGGGCACTTGGGTGATGTGATGGCAGCGTTGTCGGGGATGACGCCTGACGGCACGACGGATTTGCCGACGAGTCTCGTGCAAGTTGCTGCGATGTTGCGGCAACATAGCCTCGTGATGCTGTTTTCCGATCTGCTGGGCGATCCTGCTGAAGTGCTGGCGGCGCTGGGGCGTTTGCGGCACGGCGGACACGACGTGATCGTGTTCCATGTGATGGATGAGGCGGAAGTGCATTTTCCTTATGATGGGCCGATCGAGTTTGAAGACCCTGAGACGGGTGAAATCGTCACCGTCGATGCGAGTGGTTTTCGCGAGGAATATCTGAGTAGTATCGAGGCCTTCCGCGAAACCTACAAGGAAGGCTGCAACCGCATGCGAATTGACTATGTTGCCTTGGACACGAGTATGCCGTTTGACAAAGCACTCACGGAGTATTTGCAGCAACGACAGGCTCGCTTTTAAGTTCGTCTGCTAGAAAAAAGTAGTCGCAACCAAAACGTTCCGAAATCATGGTTTCGGCTGATTCCCAGCGACCCCTCCACCGAATATCCTATCGGTACGTTTCCGTTAGCATTCCCCAGGAGATTCGACTCATGACGACGCAAAACACAACACGCCGAGATTTTCTAAAACGCACGTCTACCGCTGCTGCCGCGACCGGAGCGGCTGCTTATTTCCCGTGGACTCAATCGGCCTTTGCCAATGAATCCAAAAATGATCGTCCGATGATCGGTTGTATCGGAGTCGGCAGCATGGGGACCGGGGACGCTCACGGTCACGCAAATTTTGGTGATATCGTCGCCGTGTGCGATGTGGACTCGCGGCATGCCGACCGTGCCAAGAACGATGAACGGATCGGCAAAGGGAAAGCGGACACTTATAAAGACTATCGCGAAGTGCTCGATCGCAAAGATATTGACGTCGTCAGTATCGTAACGCCAGATCATTGGCATGTGAAAATTGCGATCGAAGCATTGGAAGCGGGCAAACATGTGTTCTGTCAAAAACCGCTGACGCTCACGCTCGAAGAAAATCAACTGATCCGCAACGCCTGTCGCAAACATCCCGAACTCGCATTCATCGTCGGGACACAACAACGCAGTGACCGAAACCTGTTTTTGCGAGCGGTCAACATGGTTCAAAAAGGACTGCTCGGCGATATCTCGCGCATCACAGTCGGCATCAACGGCAGCCCCACGGGCGGTCCCTTTCCGGTTGTCGAGCCACCCAAAGAATTGGACTGGAACATGTGGCTGGGCCAAGCTCCTAAAGTGGATTTCCGCGAACGACGATGTCACTACGAATTCCGCTGGTGGTACGAATACTCCGGCGGCA
The DNA here is from genome assembly GCA_041740155.1 of Rhodopirellula sp. Taxonomy (GTDB): domain Bacteria; phylum Planctomycetota; class Planctomycetia; order Pirellulales; family Pirellulaceae; genus Rhodopirellula. Next base: position 2,092 of record JBGSMN010000215.1, on the reverse strand, counting down.
AGTTCACGGACTGGGGCGCTCACCACGTTGACATCGCATCATGGGCCATCAACCAGAACGGTGATGGACAAGGACCGACCGAAATCGACGGCACGGATGCGAAGCATCCAGTACCTTACGAGAACGGCTATGCCACCGTTGACGATAGCTACAACACGTCGCACGACTTTGCTGTGAAGTGCCAATTCCCAGGCGGGATTGAAATGAATGTGACCAGTCGTGGTGATAACGGCATTACGTTTGAAGGTTCCAAAGGCAAATTGTTCGTCAATCGTGGCAAGATCACCGGGACGCCCATCGAAGAAAACTGGGACAAAGACAAGTTCACACAAGACGATGTGATTGCCTTGTACAAAGGCAAGCAACCTGAAGGTCACAAAGACAATTTCTATCGCTGTATTCGTGAAGGCGGCCAACCGATCTCGGACGTGTTCACGCACGTGCAAGCGATGAGCGTGTGTCATCTGTCAGCGATTGCCGGTCGTCTGGGTCGTGTAATCAAGTGGGATCCGCAAGCCGAGAAAATCGTCGGCGACGACGAAGCCGCGAAGTTTTTCGCACGCACGCCACGCGAAGGCTTCGAGATCCCTCGCGTCTGAGTTTCGGTTTTGGATGTAGCGGAAGTCGTCAAGACTTTCGTTTGCCCAGGCGACCGAAACTCTTGACGAGTTCCGCTACCGCTGCTCATGAATCGGAAATCTTATGACGCAGTGCTTTTCAATCGAATCCAAAAAATAGTAAACAATGCCAACACTATCAGAACGACGCCAATTGAGTTTTCAATCGTTGGACGAAGTCGTCGCGGAGGCTGAGCGGCTTGCAAGTGGCGAGACTCGCACAACGGGGAATCATACTTTTGGACAGATTATCGACCATCTCGCCACGACCCTAGATGTTTCCACGGGAAAGATCGCGGGGCCGCGACCGTCGCTCTTTATTCGATTGTTGATGCCTGTGATGAAGAACATGATCCTGAAAGGGCCAGTCAAACCAGGACTCAAGTTACCCAAAAAAGCCGAAGCGTTTTTTTGGCCTGATGTCGATGTTGATCCACGACAGGCGATTGCGCATCTGCGAGACTCCGTTGAAAACTTTCAAACCAACGGGCCACTCGCAATTCATCCACTTTTTGGCAGAATCTCGCCTGAAAAAAGCCTCGCGGTGAATTGCAGTCACTGCGCCATGCACATGAGTTTCGTACACTCAGTCTGAACGCATTATCTGAATTCGCCAGAATGATTCGATTGATCAATAAAACTTAGACTTCCAAGAACAATCGCGCGGGGTCTTCGATTGTTTCTTTGATCGTGATCAAGAACTGCACGGCTTCGCGTCCGTCCACGATCCGATGGTCGTATGTTAATGCCACATACATCATCGGTCGAATCACGACTTGGCCGTCTAAGGCAATCGGTCGCTCTTGAATCGAGTGCAAACCCAAGATACCGCTTTGTGGCGGATTGACGATCGGTGTGCTCAGCAACGAGCCGTAAATACCACCGTTGCTGATCGTGAACGTGCCGCCCATCAAGTCGCTTGGCTGCAAACGATTCTCACCGGCCAAGCGTGCGTACTCGGCGATCGAACCTTCAATTTGCGAAAACGACATACGTTCGACGTTGCGAAGCACGGGCACGACAAGCCCCTTGCCACCACCGATCGCGATTCCAATGTCTTGGTAGTTACGATAGACCATCGCATCGTTGCGGATCTCCGCATTCACTGCCGGGTAACGGCGCAGAGCCTCGACGGCCGCTTTGGCAAAGAACGACATGAAGCCGAGTTTGACGCCATGTTTCTTGGCGAACGCGTCCTTGTACTTCGAGCGTATCGTCATCACGGGCGACATGTCGATTTCATTGAAAGTCGTCAACAAGGCCGCTGTCTGTTGAGCTTGCACGAGCCGCGATGCGATCGTCCGTCGCAGCATGCTCATCGGTTTGATCTCTTCGCTGCGATACCCACCGTCAGAGACCAGCGAGTGCGAATCGAACGAAGTACTCGTGACTTTGATGGCCTGTGGTTGCGGAGCCGGAGCTACAGGTTGGGGCGCGGGAGGTTGTTGTGCAATTGGTTGCTGAGGCTGAGGCCG
>JBGSMN010000183.1:0-4922 GCA_041740155.1 Rhodopirellula sp. | reverse complement strand
GGACTGGGCGGCGATGGCGCCGCACGTTTGGAAGACGGAGCACTCTGAATCAATTCGCGTCTACCGAGAAGAAGAGCGTCGCCAAGCATCCGACCGCAAACGAACTCAACGCGCCCGCCGCAGACTGCAGAAATAGTCAACTCACCGACGCGACTGGTGCTGGTGTACGGTTACGCCAAAATCACCACAACTTCGTTTTGGGGGAAGGCCAGTCGGATCATGCGATTGGCGTTGGAACCCGGTTCACTCCCATGGCAACGGCGGTGTTGCACACAGCTTGACAGCCGCAACTGCCTGTTCGGGAACTTCCAAAGCTCGATGATTTTTCAGATCAATGAACACCCACCGAGTGCTCCCACGGCAGAGTAGCGTTTGGTCTGCAGGTCGGCAGATGTGAAAACGCCGTGTACACGCATAGCGGCGGATATCGCTGACCCAGGTTTGCACGATGATCTTGTCGCCACCGACTGCGGCAGCGCGGTAAGTGATCTCATGATCACGAACCACCCAACCGAAGCCTTTCGCCAACGCGGCTGCTGCGTCCCATCCTGAGGCTGCGCTGTGGTCTCGCGTCGCCCACAACGTCCACTGCAAATACCGTAGATTGTGGACATGCCGCTGTGCATCGACTTCCTCGTCCGCGACGATGTGATGAAAGTCAAAATAATCAGGCATGGACGTTCCCGCGGGGGCTGGTCGATACGTTAAAATGCGGCGTTGCTGCTGGCTCGTCCGATCTGATCGGATGGCCGCTGCGTATGGTACCCTGAATGCCGTAAGGTTGAAGGGATCGCTAGCGTAGCGTGGGTGGATCGAAAGTCTTGACGACTTCCGCTACTACGGTTCTACCTTGCAACATTCGACAATTACCTGCCTGCTTGTGAATTCAATTGCCCTTGGAGACTGCTGATGATCCTTCGCCCCTCAATGTCCGGTATGATGCTGGCCGCCGCGTTTTCCGCGTTCCTATTGCCAACGTGCAGCCCCGCCGAAACACCGCAAACCGAGGCCGCTGCGTCTCCCGCACCGGCGACGACAGAGACTGAGGGCAGCACCGAAACGGACGCCAAAGCATCCGTCGCCATTCTCGCGGGCGGTTGTTTTTGGTGTACCGAAGCGGTGTATGAGCGCATGGAGGGCATCAACGACGTCGTCTCCGGTTACATCGGCGGCAAGAATCCGTTCCCGACCTATCAACAGGTGTGCAGCGGTCAAACGGGACATGCTGAAGCGGTTCAGATTTCCTACGATCCCTCGAAAACCTCGTATAAAGAAATCCTCGAGGTGTTTTTCAAAACCCATGACCCCACCACACTCAACCGGCAAGGCGTCGACACGGGAACCCAATACCGCAGCGCGATTTTCTATCAAAACGACGAGCAGAAAAAAATCGCCGAGGACTACATCAAAGAACTCGACGAGCATGGCGATTTTCGCAACCCGATCGTGACCACGCTCGAACCCGTCAGCGTGTTTTACACGGCCGAGGAGTACCATCAGGATTATTTTCGTCGCAATCCAAACCAGGCTTATTGCCAACGAGTGGTGGTTGACAAAGTTCGCAAATTTAATCGCGCATTTGGCGACAAGATCAAGGAAGAGCTGAAGTAGATCGCCTAGTCATCCTGTTGCCTGTACAGTAAATTTCTGGTGTTCTGTCCGCCGCACCACGTTTTGATAACTCGATGAATCCGGAAACCGACGACCCGCCCGCTCTCGTCCACGCTGACTTTCGAGTGCTCGTCGTCGATAACGAATCCGCTCACGCGCGGGCCATGACCGAGAGTCTCGAAAAGGTCGGCTACCGCTGCGATGTCGCCACGAGTGGCCCGCAGGCCGCTGATTTAATTCAGCGTGAAACGTTCGACATCGTGATCACTGACATGGTCATGAACGACATCGACGGCATGAAAGTCCTCAAGCTCGCGCGGCAACGTTTGCCTGATTGCGAAGTCGTGATGGTGACTGGGCATGCCACGGTCCCCATCGCCGTCGAAGCGATGCAGAAAGGTGCGTTCAGTTTTTTAGAAAAACCGATCACGCCGTCAAGTCTCCGTGTGATCGCCGAGAAGGCCGCCGAGAAAGTTGCTCTGCGACGTCAGAACACTGAACTGATGCAGCGACTCGACGAACGATTTGGCTTTGAAGGCATCGTTTACACTAGCAAGAAAATGCAGACGGTCATCGACCGTTTACGCCGTATCGCCGCCACGGATGCCACTGTGCTGATCACTGGCGAAAGTGGCACGGGCAAAGAAATGGTCGCGCAAGCCGTCCATCAAAACAGCCCACGGCGTAATAAACGAATCGTCGCTCTGAACACTCGCGCCGTTTCGGAAAGTCTCGTCGAGAGCGAGTTGTTTGGTCACGTCAAAGGTTCATTTACCGATGCCGTTTCGGATCGTGAGGGCGCGTTTGAATACGCCAACGGTGGCACTTTGTTTCTTGATGAAGTCGGCGACATGCCGATGAGCACGCAGATCAAATTACTGCGTGTGCTCGAAGAGAATCAAATCAATCGCGTCGGTGGAAACAAGCCGATCAAAGTCAACGTGCGACTGATCTCGGCCACCAACCGGCCACTCGAAGAGATGATCGAAGCGGGAACGTTTCGCAATGATTTGTATTTTCGTTTGAAAGTCGTCACGATCGAACTGCCGCCGCTGCGTGAGCGACGCGATGATGTGATCGCGTTGATGGATCACTTTCGCAAAATGTTTTTGCGTCGCCACAGCAAATCTGCCGCTCACTTCACACCCTCGGTCACGAAGAAGTTTTATGCTTACGATTGGCCTGGTAATATTCGACAGCTCCGCAACTTTGTCGAAACCATGGTGGTCCTGGACACCGATGGATCGCTCGGCGAAGATGACTTGCCACCGGAACTGATGGACGAATCGGCGGTGATCGACGGCGATGCCACGTCGCCCAGTGGATTGCTCGACGGGCCGACTGGTTTGATCGGCAAACCGCTCGCCATGATCGAACGTTGGGCGATCGAAGAAACGCTGAAGTTGACTGGCGACAACCGCGAGCAAGCCGCCGAGATGCTCAAAATCGGTGCCCGTACGCTGTACCGACGTCTCGATCAATACAAAAATGACGAAGAGACAGCGGCTGATTGAGAATTTTCGTTTGATCAGGTAGTTTGTCGCCACTCTCTGACTCCTATCGGCCTTTCTTGCTAGTTGAATCGACATGTCAGCTTCCCTGCGACTCGCTTCGGATCGTTACCCCGTGACCGTGATCATCGGTCTCGAAGTCCACGTGCAACTGAAGACTCAGACCAAGCTGTTCTGTGGCTGCACGACCCAGTTTGGGATGCCTGCGAACACGCAAGTTTGCCCGGTTTGCTTGGGGATGCCTGGCTCGTTGCCAGTGATCAACCGCGAAGCGATTACGTTATCGGTGCGAACGGGACTGGCACTGAATTGTGATATTCCGCCGCTCACGAAATGGGATCGCAAACAGTATTTCTATCCCGATTTGCCCAAAGGTTATCAGATCAGCCAGTTTGACTTGCCGATTTGTGCGGATGGTTTTCTCGACATCACCGACCCCGCTGATCCTGATTCGACGCGTCGGATTGGAATCATTCGCGCCCACTTGGAAGAGGACGCGGGCAAGAGTCTGCATGACGAGTCAGCGGGAATTTCGGATACCAAAATCGACTTGAACCGCTGCGGCACGCCGTTATTGGAAATCGTCAGCCAGCCGGATCTGCGTTCAGCCGAGGAGGCGAAAACCTATTTGAGCGAACTGAAATTGTTGCTAACGCATCTGCGTGTTTCGGATTGTGAAATGCAAGAGGGCAGTTTGCGTGTGGATGCCAACGTGAACTTGCACATCGACGTTGATGGCAAGAAGGTCGCCACGCCGATCGTCGAAATCAAAAACCTCAACAGTTTTCGCAACGTCCAACGTGCGATCGATTACGAAGTCGAGCGGCAATTGATCGCGTGGGAGGACGACGGGAAAACGATCAACGACGCGCCCAAGCGAACGTTCGGTTGGGATGATGTGAACGAGAAAACGTTCGCACAGCGCGAGAAAGAAGAGTCAGCTGACTATCGTTATTTTCCCGATCCAGATTTGTTGCCCGTGCGATTGCCGCGCGAATGGATCGAAGAGATGGGCCAATCACTCGGTGAGTTACCAGCAGCGACCCGCACGCGGTTGCAAGATCAATACGGTTTGAAGTTGTACGATGCCGATGTGATCGTCAATCAAGGTCCGGCGGTGATCGAGTATTTTGAAACCGCAGCGAATAAGAGTGGTGATGCGCGGCGAACGTCTTCGTGGATGATGCAAGATGTGATGCGCACGATGAAAGATCGCTCGCTCGACATGAAATCGTTCCCTGTCCCCGCCGCACGGCTCGGTGAATTAATTCACACGATCGTCGATGGCAGGCTTGACAACACGCGCGCACGTGACGTGTTTGAGTATTTGCTCAGTCACGACGATAGCGTCGACGCCGCGATGGCGGCGCTCGGCATCGAAGCGGTTGACGATGATGCGCTCGTTGAATTGTGCAAAGAATTGTTAGCTGCGAACCCGCAAATTGTCGCGGATGTGAAAGAAGGCAAACAACAAGCGGTCGGTTCGTTGATCGGCAAAGCCCGTGCGAAAAATCCCAACGCCAATCCTCAAGCGGTCAGGCAAACGTTGTTGGATTTGATCGCCGGAATGTGAGACGTTTTTGATTTGGTTTATTTGGAGAAGAATGTCCTTGGTAAACCGTTGACACATTTTGAAGATGCGAATTTTGCTCACTTCAGTAGCCCGGAGCGACGGTCTTATTTTAGATCAAGGGTCAGATCAAGAAATTTGAATTTCTTGATTCTTTATTTCGGTGTGGTTGGGGGCCAGCCCCCAAACCCCCGAGGTTTTTTGAAGCATGACGCCGGTGTTCCATGATT
>JBGSMN010000123.1:0-5013 GCA_041740155.1 Rhodopirellula sp. | reverse complement strand
AGCGACTCGATCTCGGTAAGCGGATCGACAGAATCCGAATCATCCTCGTCTAGTTCCGCTTCCAGCCAATCATCGGCCAGCGAGTCATCGACATCTGAATCATCCACATCCAAATCATCAACCAGTGACAGCTCGCAATCGGAATCCGAATCGACCTCGAGTGATTCACAAAGCGACTCCACCAGCAGCGAATCAACTAGCGCTTCCGAAAGCCGATCCGATTCGACACCATCCGAGTCCTGGGAACCGAGCGGTTCAACCGCCAGCAGCCGTTCACACTCCGCATCGACATCCGACTCGCAATCCGAATCCGCCAGCCAATCGGAGAGTGAATCGACCAGTGAATCCGAAAGCACCTCGCCGCCCGAAAGCTCCGCATCGGACCACAGCGATGAGAGCGGTTCCTCCTCCGCCCCAAGCGATAGCCAAAGCGAACCATCACACGATTCACGCTCCGCCGACAGCGACACGCCATCGATCGACGACTCAGATTTCGACGCCAGCAGCGATTCCAACGAACCAAGCGGCAGCCGCGATGACAGCAACGATCCGTCAGTTGACGATCCATCGATCGACAGTCGCTCCGACGACGATTCCGGAGACCCGCCTTCCGAAGACGACTCGACCGACGATCCCTCACACACCAGCAGCGAAGGATCAAGCGAACCGTGCAACAGCACCTGGGTTTGGTCGTGCGGTTGGGAGTTAGTCGACAGCGACTGCGAAGACCCCGGTGAACCACCCTCCAGCTCCGGAGCCTACGACGGCGAAGTCGCAGCGATGACCGCATGATCCACTGCCCGCACCTGACACCCAACAACATCTGCGAAGTCGCATCGGGCATGGCAGGCTGCCCAGCCAAAGTCACGCCCGCCGCTTGCAACGCTTGGCCGTTCCCACAGCCCGAACGTTTCGCCGCGATCAACGGCCGCCGCTGCGCGACACCGCCCCAAGCCATGGATCGTCCGCTACGTTCCACCAAGCGAACCACTCACGCCCACTCAAGTGCAAGGCATCCGCGACTACGCGAACCAAAACGTGGGGCGACGTTATGGATTGAAGCAATTCTTCAATCCCGATGCGCACCCCGACGGACGCATCTACTGCAGTCAATTCGTCCACGGAGCCCTCTCGTCAGCCGGAATCCGACTTCCCGCAAGATCCTGGCACACGCCCGACCGTCTTCTTCACGGATCGCCGATTCACCAATGAATTCGCCAGGTAGTCAACATTCGGCCGAGTCACACGGGACAAGAAAGCCTAGATGATGGGCGGCGTGGATCCACATGAATTGTCGCCACTCGTCATGGGATAATCCGTCAACGAACGGATAGTCATCCAAACTGCCATCAAAAAGTTCGGCCTTTCTAATTGTCGCAATGCACTGCTCGATAACCACTGAATCGTCAGCCACATCGCCGACAGTCGGACGCAAGCTCGGCAACGTCGGAACGCTGGGCATGGACCGAGTTTTCAGGACGCGGCGAGTCATCCAATTGCCAACGGTTCGACGAAGAAGCCAGGGAATGCGAAACCCGAAACCCTTCATCTCGCCCTCCATCGTCTTGGTCAGATGCTCACACATCTGAGTCAGGTTCCAACGCTTCAACCTGGAATAGTCGTCGAGTCTCAATCTCTCGATCTCACCGATCACGTCGTCGGCCGTTTGAAAATCAAGTTTTCGTTTCGGAACGCTCATTGTTGCCTCTTTGGGACTGTGTGATCCGAATTTTTGCCGATGGAACCGAATGAGAAAAGGCACCGACCAATGAAAGACCGTTTGCCGCTTCCCGCGTTGGAATACCACCTGGCCCACGGCTGCAACCTGTCGTGCCAGCAATGCAGCCACTACTCGAATCATCATCTCGCCGGAGCAATGCCAACCGTCGAGCAAGCTGACGCGGATTACTCGCTCTGGTCCCATCGCCTGCGGCCCAAGCGTTTCGCCCTGCTCGGTGGCGAACCGCTGCTCAACCCAAACGTCATCCAGCACATTCTGCTCGCGCGACAGCACTGGCCCGACAGCAACCTGATGCTCGTCACCAACGGCTTCTTCCTACATCGCTTCCCCAGCTTGCCTGAGGTGTTGATCGAGACCGACTGCCGACTCGAAGTCAGCCAACACGGGGCGCACGACGAATACGTCAAACGATTCCGCGAAGTGAAGGAGCTCGTTTGGCGATGGAGAGAGCAACACCCCGGCATCCAAATCAAGATTCGTCAATCGCACCGTGGCTGGATGCGGCAATACCAAGTCGTCGACGGCAAGCCCATGCCGTTCGATTCCAAACCCAGCGCCGCCTACCGAGTCTGTCTACAAAAAACATGCACTCAGCTTCATCTCGGAATGCTGTGGAAGTGCCCCGCCTTGGCCTACTTCGCCCAGCTCGAATCCAAACTGAAACTCCACGACCAGCCCCAGTGGCAACTCTTCCGCGACTACCAAGCCTGCCCGCCGGCCGCCAGCGACAACGAAGTCCGCCAGTTCTTGCTAACCAAGTCGATCCGCCAGTGCGGTCTCTGCCCATCGCGCCGCACCAAGTTCGTCCATCCCAATCCACTGCAACGGAATGCCCTAAGATGACACTGCACGATCCTTAAGCGACGCCAGCGTCGCGGAGGTTATCTTGGAACGAACTCCAAAAGCTGCGATCTTTTGCGTAGCGTACCGGGTCCATCTGGTTCTTGAAGTAATCAAGGCTAGCGATCAGATCTTGAGTTTGCTTCACGAACGAGTATCCGTTCGCCGTGAGCGGATTCTCCCATTCAGGATCATCAAAGGAGCGAAAGTGGGAGAACGATCCGTCAGGTCCGGTGACCGCGTTGGCAAACAGCACCGGGATCATCATTTGAATTTCATAGGTCATTCGATCTCGTTCAGGCACGTCCGCCATTGCTGCATCCCAGGCCAACGTCACTTCGCGTGATGTCGAGCTGTCAGGAAATTTCATTCCATAGGCAACTCCGGAACGCGTGAAGCCGTCACCATTCAGGTCGACCTGAGCGGCTGGTGGAATCAGCAGGTTGAGCGCACCCTCTTCGGTCAACGAATCCACATTGATCGCCTCGGCGAGCCAGTGGGAGTTCTGGACGCTCTTGAGTTCTGCCTCGGAAAGACCTTTCAAGAACGGCTTGGGCGCAACGTACGCATCTTGCTCGTACGCTTTCATCAAGACGCTGCCAAATGTTTTGCCAAGATCCTTGGGCGCTTCGGCACTGGCATACCGCCCGCCCATTCTCTCCGTTTGGTACCACTGATCCCACGTCTCTTGGACACGCTGTTGTAGTGGATCGGTCGATTTGGTTACTTCAGCGGATGCGTAGCCCTGACGTCCCGCTTCACGGAGAACTTCGCTGAACACGCTTTGCATGTTCCTGTCATTAATAACCCGAGTTTGATGAAGTGTCATCACCTCTGGGCGTTGACTTTCGATTCTCAACACGAAACTCCTTTACGGCATCCAGAAAAACTCTCTTAGTATCGGCTGCTTCAATCAGTTTCATGACGGAAAACTCCGATTCTCCGGGTTATCGGGTCGTCTTTCGCTGGTGGGTTTATAGTTGGAATCATCGTTGCGTCGAAGCGACTTATTCATCACGTAGTTGTTCATCCGAACGCCACGGCATTCGATCGTTTGCTCTTTCACGACCACGAATCCTCGCGACAAGAAGAATGGCTTCGCGGTGATACTGGCGTCGGTCGTGATCTCCTCGATTGAATGATCGGTGGCGTCTCTTAAAAGTCTTTCGACAAGACGACGAGCGATGCCGCGGCCCTGATGGTCGGCGGAGACAAACAAGCGATCAAGATGTCCGTTGCGTGTCATATCGGAGAAGCCAACGATACGATCATCTTTTGTCGCTACATAGGCAAAGCGATCATTGAACCGGGCTCGCCATGTTTCAAGATCGATTGTTGGTGAAGCCCAGGCCATGATTTGGTCAGGTGTGTAGTCGCGCGAGTTGACTCGATGAACGCAATCCCGGAACAATGCCAGACAGGTTTCTGCATCTTCTGGTCTAAACGGTCTCAGGTGTAACGGTGCAGTATTTCCCATATTCGCCCCAGTATTTCTGATGGTCCAATGCTTCGCAGCGTTTGCGGTCACGATCATCGGTGCGAGCCGGTCGGACTTCAATTGCATCGGTATTCATCGCGGGTGTCAATCTTTCGACGAGTCGTTCATAATGCGCTTCAATAGATTCAGATTCTACCGAGATGCCGAAGACATATGAGCGACCTCCGTCAATTGCAGTTCAACAATCTCGAAACGGCCGTCGATGACGCTCGGCAATTGCTAGCCAGCGGCTACGTCCGGCACGGAAACTGGTCGCTCGGGCAGATCTGTCGGCACTTGGTTTTGGTGCAAGATTTCGCGATCGGTGGCTATCCGGCTTGGATGTCGCTCTTCGCTCCACTGCGACCACTGATGCGATGGCTGTTGTTGCCGAAGTTGCTGAGCAATGATTCTCCTCGTGGATTCCGAACGTCTTCAATATTTCAGCCACCGAACGAAGTGGATGATGCAGCCGAAGTGGAAGCATTTGCAACCAGTGTTAGACGTCTGCTTGATCACTCCGGCAGTTTCGCTCCTCACCCGGGATTCGGCAGATTGCCACGTGAGAAGATTCTGGAGATCCACACAGCACATGCGGCTCACCATCTCAGACATCTCCACAGCCAAAGTAAACCTGCTTGATTTGTTCTCGATAATAATCTTGCAAGCTGCGAGTACAAAAGCATCGACGAGTCGTTTGACTTTCGTGCGAGAGATGGCATAGTTTTTCTTGCCGTCGGGAAACAATCTCGCCACCTAGCGCGTCTAGTTTTGCGAAAGCGAGATTTTTGGCGAACCATCTGGCCGCGAGAGAGTCTATCTCTACGAACACACAAGTCACATTCATAGACAAGCGAGTAACGAGCTTTCTGATGTTAACGAATATTCAATCCAGTCGACTCGAACAGATATACGAAGGCAATGCGTTCGGCGCCCCTGTCCATAGTGACAGTCC
>JBGSMN010000083.1:0-33650 GCA_041740155.1 Rhodopirellula sp. | reverse complement strand
TTTCGTCGTAATTTAGCGTTCACTCGAAACCCTCGTTTGCGTGCGTGAATGGACTGATGAGTAACATCCAATACACGCGTAAAACGCCGAGGGTTTTCGAGTTTTCTAAGATTCTTTGATTAAGCGGTCGCTTGTTTAAGGGCTAGATCGCTAACGTCACCAACAGCTTACGCGATTTTCTGGTTGAGAGTCATGGAGACACATCCCAAAGAATCTGCGCCCTTTAGAAAAAGCCTGCTAAACGTGCGGTTTCATTCTATACAGTCTTGTTAACCACAGGCGGTGAACAACTCATGCGTTCGGCAACGAAGCTAAAAACGCCTCGCAGTGTAGTGGCTCCGCAACGGCAGGGACTTACGGCTTTCGCTCGAATGCGACACCGAGAGGGCTTAGCAGAATCGCAGGGAGGATCAGGAGGTCACCAATGATAGCGAAGGTCAGCAAGGCCACCATCATCCAGGCAAAACGGGCAGTGGGTACAAAGTCACTCAAAGCGAAAATTGCGAGCCCGGTACCGCAGACGAGTGTCGTTTGGAGCATCGCGCGACCGCAGTGCCTGTAGGCGGCTTCGACAGCCTGGAGGCGATTGCTGCCAGCGTGAATTTGACTGTTAAAGAATGTCAGGAAGTGCAGGGTATCATCGACCGCGATGCCCATCGCGACACTGGCGGTCATAATTGAACCGATGTCAATCGGATGGTCGATCCAACCAAGAAACCCAAACAGTGCGAGTGCGGGAAAGACGTTCGGGACCATCGCCAAGATTCCAGCAAAGAAACTGGCTTGGACAATGGTCATGACAACGGCAATCAAAACGAACGCGGTGAGAAAACTCGCGAACAAATCAGACAGCAGTTGACTTTGGATTTCATGCACGAGCGGCATCAAACCAGAAAGCTTGATGCTGTAGTCTTGCGCAATATCAGGATTGGCTTCGGCGTTAAGTGACACTTGCATTTCATGTAAAATGTCGCCATAGTTGAGATCGCCTAATGCGGAGACATGTGCGGTCAGTCGCCAGTGGTTTGCTGTATCACTGGAATTTAGGTAGCCCGCATTTGAAATAGCAGTCTCACTCTGTTGAAAAACCATCTCGACAGATCCTGCTGGCGCTGTCGGTGGAAGTTTGGGAAGAAAGTCGAGACAGGACGTGACCGCTTCAACATGCGTTGCGTGGGAAAGTTGTTGTTCGATGGTACGAAGCAGAGACAGTTGTTGAGCTGTATCGTAGCCGGACGATTTCGGGATCGTAACGACGGCTTCGATGGGAACGAGCGCGCCGACGTTGCTTTCGAGCCATACGTAGTCGCTCATCAGTCGACTCTGCTGACCAAACAACGTTTCAATTCGGACGCTGGCCTGCAATCGAGACACGCCGATGGTAAGCCCGATGATTCCGATCGCGGCCACCATGCAGATGAAGTTCGCGTGCTCGATCTGTAGGTTCGTTAACTTGGTCCAGATAAAACGAAGCCGGTCTGGCGAGTCTCGATCACTCATTCGTATCGAACGCCACGCTAGCAAACCCGGCAAAAGAACCAGCAACACGGCCACCGTTGCAACCACCCCAAGAGCCGCGAACATACCAAACTCGCGGACGGCGGCCAGGCCGCTGACGGCGAGCGAACCGAGTCCGATCGCGGTGGTGGCTGAGGATAGCACACAGGGCAGCCAACCAATCTGAAGCGCGCGAACGACGGCGGTTTCTTTTCCTGTTTGATGTGCTGCGTCGATGACGTAATTGAATAGGTGGATACCACCTGCGATCGCGAGTACCTGGATCAAGGGCGGTAATACGATTAAGAGCGCCGTCATCTCGCCGCCGCAGTAGTGCAGAATCGCCAGTGCAATCAGTTGGCTGATGCAGGAAATGCCAAACACAATACCGGCAGCGTAGAACGAATCAAGACAAAGAATGCAAACGCAGAAGACGATGATCGACGACAGCGGCGCGAACCGGCTCATGGTGGTTTCGCTGGCTTGGTCGACCGCATATCCATCCATGATAGGCCCGGCAAGATGCTGTTGTGCATAATCGGCTCCGCCAAACTTGGTCGCCGTCGCACGAATCAGCGGAACCAAACGCCCGCGTTGTCGCAAGCCGGTTTCGTTGAACGCGATGACCACTGCCGTGGTGGAACCATCAGGACCAAGCATCGAACCAGCCATTCGCTGGCGAGCCTCGTCATCGCTCAATCCCATCTTAGGCTGCGCGAACGATCGGTATAATTCACGTCCTGAGACGACACGATGAAAGAGCCAGTGTCGTCGATTGGAAGTCGAAACCGCCGTGTCGCTCGACGCGGTTTCATGGCCGAGTTCGTTGGCTAGTTCCTGACCCGCTGGCTCAGAAAAAAAACAGGGCTGCGTTCGGAGTGCATGCACAAAGCGATCGATGTTTTGGTTATCAATCGTACAACCTGGCCAACTAATGACGATGACGTCGGCGGCTCCGAATTGCTCGCTGAACATGTCGTAATCGGATCGCGGTGCAAAGTTAGCATCCACCCAATCAAGCGGCGAGTTGGCCGCAGGCTGCAGTGCCTCAATTGCTCCCTTGCCGATCCATGGTGACAAGAACAGCAAGTAGAGCAGGATGATTTTGAACCGCTGGCGGTTCTTGCCATCGTTCATGCGACAGCCTGAACACGTTCGATGTCCTCAGGCAGTACGTTTGTCGTCGCAGGTTTCTTGGCGAGCGGCCCCACCGTGACCAGCGGATAGCCCGGCACTGATCGCTCGTAGGCTTTATAGGGCTCGCCGATGAAGTGTTCGAGTCGTCGATCTTTCAAAAAGCTACCGTAGAAAATGTAGCCGGTCCAGATCGCCGTAAGCGCCGCGTGGTCGAGTGTCATCGTAGGCGTGAACCACACGAGACCGAGGAAGCTGAGATACACCGGGTGACGGATTAGTTTGTAGGCTCCGCGTGGCTTGAACTCGCGTCGAGGTGGTTTTTGATTCCGCAGCCAATAGTAAAACGGTGTCCATCCATTCTGGTAACCCAGACCCGTCAAAGTCAGTGAATAGAACAACGCTGCCCAACAGCCATAGAAACAGACGCGAATCACCGTCTGAGGCGTGCCACTGGCATCCCACAGCACTGTTTCGCTATTTCTCCAGCCGAAAAACAATGCCAGCAGGCTGACGCATGTCACGACGCAAAACGTACTGTCATAGAAATGCTGCGGAATCCATCGCGTCAAATGTTTGCGTGTTTTGGGGACGAGCATGATGCTATGCGAGACCGCGAAGAAGATCGCCAACCCACAATCACGCAGTATCCAATTTCCATGCGATCGGCTGATCGCGCCGTCTCTTAGAAACCAAAACAGGAACCATACCGTGATAAAAAACAGGAGTTGGTTGCCGAATCCATAGCCAATGCCAGCGATGCGGCTTAGTTTGGCTTGGCTCGTGGCGACGGCGGGTGACGCGTCCATGCGATATGTTTCCAGTAAGTTATTGTTTTGGTTTTTCAGCAACGATCGCGCCATACTGCATCGCACCACTGCGATAGGCATTCAGTAGCGATTCAAAGCCGTCGATGAAATCGACGTGTTCACGGTCTATCATTCTGGCGAGGTGCCGAACGCCGCTTCGCTCGACGCGCTGTTTACAGATTTCCCAGGTGCGAGTCACGCGGTCCGTC
This sequence comes from Rhodopirellula sp., assembly GCA_041740155.1. Taxonomy (GTDB): domain Bacteria; phylum Planctomycetota; class Planctomycetia; order Pirellulales; family Pirellulaceae; genus Rhodopirellula. Next base: position 30,001 of record JBGSMN010000083.1, on the reverse strand, counting down.
CAGTCGACGTTGTGAACGATCCGCATCGAGTGATCGGTCATCCAGCGGGCATAGTCATCGCGGGTTGCCAATGACGGACAGACGAAACGTTCGCATACATCTTCGCATTGCTTTCGATGATCATCGCGAGTGGTATCTTCGCCTTCAAACCAAACACAAATGGCCATACGACCGCCTGGACGCAGCCAATGATAGGCTTTGCGAAAGAAGTCTCGTTTGTCGAACAGATGTTCGGTACATTCAACACTCCACATGACATCAAAGCTTTCCTCGTCAAAGACAACCTTCTCCGCGTCTTCGGCCAAGAATCGAGTGTGCTTGCCGACACGATTGAACTTAGACGAGACGGTGGCCCAGTGCCTCTGAACGGGACTGAGGGTCACGCCGGTGACGTCGCATCCTCGCAATTTTGCTAATCGAATGGACGATCCACCCATCCCGCAGCCGATGTCTACGATTTTGTCATTGGCTGAAATACTGGCTAAATCGGCAAGCGTGTCGGTCAAGTTACACTGGGCGATGTAGGCGGACTCATCGCCATCCCACAAGCCATGATGAATGTGCGGCCCCCAGAGCAAGCGATAAAACAACGTGCCAAGTTGATAGTGGCTACGGATGGAGCTTTTTTGTACTCCGTTAACAGAAATCATGATTTGTTTTCAACAGGCGACTATTGACGCGATGGAATACTCGACATCGCGACCTTATCAGTCGGAGCGACGAAAAGATCGCCATATATTTTCAATGGGTCAGCGACACCAATCGCCCCGAACGCCTTTGAGTATGGCGTGATCCCGAACGAGGTTTGATTGATCACGAAGTTACCACGCACGTGCAACCAGCCACGTGCCTGTTCGACTTCGGCAGTGATCGTTAGCGGGCGAGTCGTTCCGTGCAGCGTAAAGTCACCTTGGAGTTGATAGATCGGCAAACCTTTCGAATTCGTTTGCCCCGTTGCCAGCGCGGAGACGACATCGAACGTCGCCGTGGGATAGGTCGCCACATCCAAAATGGCCGACCCCTTCATATTCTTGTTCACGGCCGATCGCGTTGCCTCGTCGGTAGTGCCTGTCAGTCCGACGTACTGACGCGCTGCGGCAGTGTCGGCGTCAAACGATGTCATATCAAAAACGAGTTTGCCAGCATTTTGATCGGCTCCTAGCACCAACGTGCTCGACAACAGTTTGGCTTCCACGCCGTGTTGATGGCCAAGCCCTGTCTTTTCAACAAATACGTACACACGACTGGCCTGAGTCTGCACATCGGCCGGTTGATAAGTTGGCGTGGCGGCCTGCTTCGCCGGCGCGGTGACGTCTTCCGCGTTCGCGATCAGCGAAACGCTGGTCAATAGAAGTCCTAGAAAGACCGCCAATACGGTAAAGAACTGCGGATATCGGTGGCCAGTGTCGCAACGCATGTCAGCATCCTTAAAGGTTTTGCTGTTAAATGGATTAGGGATTCGTCCCGTGAAACCCTTTTATGCATGACTATAAAGCAAAGCTGGTGCCGAATTCTAGAGGATTTGAGGTGGAAGGCAAAATGCCCAGCGTTTTGCCCTGTCTTTTCTCGCCAAAGAGACAATCTCTCACAAAGCAAACGCCAGTTGAGGACAGAGAATATCCATACTTTGGACAAATTCTGTCACGTGCGGCTGGCTACCACCAACTCGGTAAACGCCCGACGCCTGGCGTGATCAACTCGACCGAGTAGTCTAGTTTTTGAAACCCCACTTCCTGATGGAATGCATTGGTAGCACACTAACTCAGCCGTTTCTGGAATCGGAACACGCTGAGCGAGATCACGATCATGCCACAAATCGTCAATCCTACGACCCACGGCATGAGGTCGCGGAAGTCGGCTCCGCGAAGAACGACTCCCCGTAGGATCTCGATATAAAAGGTCGCTGGGATTGCGAATGTCGCCAAATGAATGGGTAGCGGCATTTCGCTGCGGGGAAAAACGAACCCCGACAATAAAACTGAAGAAAGCATAGTAAAGCGTTGTCCTCGTGAGTCTCGGCTTTGACGATAGCAAGCAGCGCATCCAGCGGCGCGAGAAACAAAACGGCGTGTCGTGTGAGCACCCGTTTCACGGAATGGATGGTACCGGTGGCGCAGTGAACTTAAAGCCCCTCCATTCTGCGATGATGTTCAGATAAAGGTACGGATCAGGCCAGGATGACGAGGGTTCAATCACTGTGGATTCCGGCCATTCGTTCCAACTCGTGACCATGATGTAGTCGGCACCTGCATCTGTCGCAGCGCGGAGGTAATCGCGTAGGGTATCACCATTTTGCCGCGGCATCACATAGGGTTTTTCCACGAAGTGTGAATTGTCATGACCGGGATGAACGGGCAGAAGCATCTTCTTTCCGGCGTCATGTGCGAGCGTTGTCATATAACGGTATTTGCCGACCAGTGTGTTATACTCGTGCGCTCGGAAATTTGAGAACGTGCTATAGAAGGCGAAACTGTCCACGCCCGGCGTGGCGAGCCATTCGGCAGGGATGCACTTTTCGCGATCCTGGTCGCCGTCATGAGCTGCCTTTGCGTCGTGAGCAATCTTGTCCACGATCCAGTAAACTGGCCCCACCTCATTTTCCACATGCTTCTTCAGAACTGGATATTCAGCGGCACTCAATCCCGGTTTAGTTGCGACTTGATATAGATATACGACCGGTCGCCCGTCGATGCGCAGATAAGCTGGATTGTCCTTGTAACGCTTCAAGCTGCGGATGAGCATCGCTTGATATTCATCCAGTGTTTGATGGAACTGCGCTCGCTCATCTAGCAGTGCGAATTTAAATCCGAGTTTCTGCGCCGCTGCCACAATGCCATGATCAACGTTTTCGTCGAGCCGGTTGTGTGTGTCCCACCAATCCACAAAAAATGCGTCAATACCGGCCGCTTTCGCAAGCTGTACGTGCCACTGCGCAACCTTCGGATCGGCGCTGTCGTAGAACCCAATCAAGGGACGGATCACGCTGTTCGGTGGTGGTTCGCCGGGTTTCTGTGCCAGCTTCGCCAACGAGTTAGTTTCAGACGATGGATAAGTCCAATGAAGAAACGGTCGCTGTGAATGCTCGCCATCGTGATACCAGCAGTAATAGTTGGCGAACACAAGTGGCCTTGAGTTCTTTGCGGGATCGTCGGCAAACAAAGAATGTTCAGCTGTCAGCAGTAAGGCTGCGAATATAATCAGCACGTGTTTCATGATTATTCTGACATCGAAGTAGAGAGCATGTACTGAGATGGTAATTAACGGAAACGTCAGCGATGGTACTCACCGCACAAGTCACGAACGACCAATCTTGGTGCGAGACCGGTCGTCCGACCAGGAAGCTCTGGCGCGATCATATTCCGGGACGGGAGCTGCATTTCAAACTTCGTCTTGATCAGCCTTGCTGCTGGCGTAGATCTTGGGTTCAGCTCGTGGCGACGGATGTTGGTAAACAGGAGCGAGAACCGTTACATCGGAAGGCCTCCGGGCGTTATCCTGCAGCGTGTCCAGGAGGGCGGTCAACAACGCTTTTCTTGCTCAATCTCGTCACTTGATGTTCCAGCGATGCTTAGCGTACGATGCTTGGCATACTATAATGCAAATCAAAACTCACAAGTGTCAGAAGCTCAAAGTCATTGAATCCAATATGCGGACCTTCGTTACCGTCGCCCTGCTGGTTTTATTTGCCTCTCCCGCCGCAGGTGAAGATTCACAGCAGTTAAATTTCAATCGTGATATCCGCCCGATCTTGTCAGGGAAATGTTTTGCGTGTCACGGCCCCGACTCGCAGAATCGCGATTCCGAGTATCGTCTGGATACGAGCGAGGGCGCGTTCGCGGATCTGGGCGGGTACGCTGGGATCGTTCCGGGCAACCCGGAGGCAAGTGAACTGGTGTTGCGTATCACAAGCGATGATCCCGACTTGCAGATGCCACCTGGGGAGCACAAGAATCCACTGACTCGGGAAGAAATTGAGCTACTGACGCGTTGGATCGCTGAGGGGGCGGCGTTCTCCGGCCACTGGGCGTTTAAACCGGTAGTTCGACCCAAACCACCATCTGCAACGGACGCGACGGCTGGGCCGATCGATCAGTTTATCGCTGCTGGACTCGCTCAGAAGCAGTTGACTTTCGCGCCCGAAGCTTCGCCGGAAACCCTCGCCCGCCGACTGTACCTCGACCTGACTGGGATGCCACCAACAATCGCTGAGTTGGACGCGTTCCTCCAAGCTCCTGATGATCGGTTCGAGGAAACGATTGATCGGCTGATGGCCAGTCCTCAGTGCGCCGAACGGTTGGCCATGGACTGGCTCGACGTCGCTCGGTTCGCTGACACCAATGGCTACTCGATCGACGACCATCGTGACATGTGGGTCTGGCGAGATTGGGTGATCGATGCCTTCAAGTCCAACATGCGGTATGACGAATTCATTCGTCAACAGATCGCTGGTGACTTGATGGAGAACGCGACCGATAGCCAGAGGATTGCCACTGGCTTTTTACGCAACAGCATGAACACACACGAAGGCGGAACCATCGCGGAAGAGTACCGAGTTGCCGCGATCCTAGATAAAGTAGACGCAGTCTCAACGGCCTTCATGGGACTAACGATGCGGTGTGCCCAGTGTCACGATCACAAATACGACCCCATCTCGCAACGAGATTTCTATCGGTTCTTTGCCTTCTTTAACACGACATCGGAAACGGGTAGTGGTGGGGTAAACGGGAACACCAGTCCTGCCATCGCGGTCAGTCCGTTGCTTCAGGAACAATCATCATTTCGCGAAGCGTGTGAGGCGAGAATCGCTTCGCTTCAACATGTCAAAGCCTATCCCGAAGATTTGCTTGGCGACGCGCGACTGAAGTGGGAGCAGGAAACACTTGCCAAAGCGAAGCCAGCTTCCACCGCTGGGCAGACGCTCACCGCGACGAAGGCCAGCTCGGCACCGCCATTCCCAATTCCCGGTCCCGACGGTGTCCCCGGGCTATCGTGGATTTGGGCTAACCCGCAAGGTGCGGGCGAGTTTGCTTGGTTCCGCAAAACCTTCGAACTGACCAAGGTCCCCACTCATGCGCAGCTCTTTGTTAGCTGTGACAACGAAGCGGAAATTTGGATCAATGGAAAGCAGTTGGGAATCAACCCGGATTGGCGAACACCCACCGTGTTCGATCTGGGACCGCTATTGGTTGAAGGCCAGAACCTGATCGCCGTGGCAGGAAAAGATTGGGAGAAAGGTGGCTCGAAGGCTGCATTGATAGCACTTGCCGCATTCTCAGACGGCAGCTATCTCGGCACCGATGCCAGCTGGTCGGTAGCAACGAAAGTGGAGGCGGATTGGAATCAGGCCGGCGAAACAAGTGGATTTGAGCCAGCCTCCGTTGTCGCGCCATTTGGCGCGGCGCCGTATGGCGACGTGTTTGCCAAGCTGGGAGACGCCGGTGAATCGCGTCAACAGATCGCGTTAATCGCCGTGCTACAAAAACCCGACTCGCAGCGAAATCGCGAGGAACAGAACTTGGTCGCCGCCGAGTTCGCGAAAGCAAATACCGACATGTCCAAACTCCTGACGACGATCAATGGCGAGATCGATGTCTTGCAGAAATCAATCGATTCAGGCATGACCAGTGTGATGGTCATGAAGGACGACGCGACCCATCGCAAGACGGCGATGTTGGAGCGTGGGCAATACGATCAGCCTGGCGAGATCGTGAATGCCGGTATCCCATCGATCTTCGGCAGCCTGCCGGATTCGTCTCCCCCAAACCGCATGGGCTTGGCAAATTGGCTGACCGATGCCTCCAATCCGCTGACCGCCCGCGTGGCCGTGAATCGCTATTGGCAGTTGCTATTCGGTACCGGTTTGGTGAAAACATCCGAAGACTTTGGTTCGCAAGGTGAATGGCCGTCGCATCCGGAGCTACTAGACTGGCTCGCAGCAGACTTCGTTGAATCGGGTTGGGATGTCAGGGCGCTGATCAAAAGGCTGATGATGTCGCGAACGTATCGCCAATCGTCGAACGTGAACGAGCGACTTTTGGAGCTTGATCCTTACAACCGACTCTATGCGCGGGCACCGCGGTACCGTTTGTCCGCTGAAGCGATTCGTGACAGCGAATTAGCGATTGCTGGTTTGCTCAAACAGGAGATTGGTGGCCCGAGCGTCTTCCCACCTCAGCCGCTGGGGCTTTGGAAAGAAGTCAGCCACTTCGGTTACGGAGGATTTTTTTCGGCTCAGCATTACTTCCCCGATCGCGACGAACAGGTCTATCGGCGCAGCCTTTATACGTTCTGGAAACGTACTTCCCCGCCGCCTGTGATGACCACGTTCGATGCACCGACCCGTGAGACTTGCACAGCACGTCGGTCGCTGACCAATACGCCGCTACAAGCACTCGTGTTGATGAATGCACCGCAATTTGTCGATGCCTCTCGCGGGTTGGCAGCAAAAATGCTACGAGACAAAGAATCCATTGACGCACAGATTTCTTACGGTTTTCGTCTCGCCACATCGCGTGAAACCTCTTCCGAGGAACTCGCAATCTTGACTACCGCATACCAAAAACAACTGGCGTACTTTGACGCTTCTGCGGATCGAACGGCGAGTTTTTTAAGTGGCAATGTTGACAACGATGACCGTCCCAGCAGCGAGGGACAGAACGCCAACGGTCGGTCCACGTCAGTTCAACTGACAAAAACAAACGATTCGAAATTCGCTGCGATGAGCTGCGTCGCTTCCTTGATTTTAAACCTCGATGAAACGATCACCCGCGAGTAAAAGCCTAACCGCGTCGGCGGGGTCAGCCCATTTTAAGACAGTCTTTCAGTACAAGAAAAATGAATCCAAATCTTTTAGCCACGCGTCGCAGCTTCATCAGCCATTCCTTCGGAGGCGTCGGCGCGCTCGCGTTGGGGTCGATGCTCGATAATAACGCGGTCGCAAGTGCCAAAGCCGTTAATTCGGGCCTGCCGCATTTCCTGCCGACTGCCAAACGCGTCATCTATTTGTTCATGTCAGGTGGTCCTTCCCATATCGATCTGTTCGATTACAAGCCGACACTCATCCAGAAGCACGGTGAAGAGTTGCCACCGAGCGTGCGAGGTGACCAGCGAGTCACCGGAATGACCTCGGGACAAAAAAAGTTCCTCGTTTGCGGGTCGATCGGGAAGTTCGCACAGCGAGGAGAATCGGGAACTTGGATCAGCGATCTGTTGCCGTATACCAGCAATGTCGTTGACGACATCGCAGTGATCCGCTCGATGAACACCGAAGCGATCAACCACGATCCCGGCATCACTTTCATCAACACGGGTTCCCAAATTCCGGGGCAACCGAGCGCCGGCGCGTGGGCGAGTTACGGACTCGGCAGCGTTAACCAGAACATGCCGGCGTATGTCGTGTTGCTCTCCCAGGGCACCGGCAAGAACCCCGGCCAACCGATTTTTTCGCGTCTGTGGGGCAGCGGCTATTTACCATCCAATCATCAAGGCGTGATGCTTCGCAGTAGTGGCGATCCGGTGTTGTATTTAAACGATCCGCCCGGTATCACTCGCGAAAACCGGCGGGAACAACTCGACCATTTAGCAGCACTGAATCGCCTCAAATTCAAAACCAGCGGCGATCCAGAAATCGAGACTCGTATCTCGCAATACGAAATGGCCTTCCGCATGCAATCCGCTGCACCAGAGATTGCTGATCTGTCGGACGAACCCGAAAGCACGTTTGTGCTGTACGGCCAAGACGCACGCCAACCAGGCACCTATGCGTTCAACTGCTTGATGGCCCGACGGATGGCGGAGCGTGATGTCCGATTCATTCAACTCTTTCATCGCGGCTGGGACCAACACGTCAACCTGGATCGCGAACTCAGAGCTCAGTGCCGAGACACCGATCAAGCCTCGGCGGCGCTGGTGATCGATTTGAAAGCCCGCGGATTGCTCGACGACACTTTGGTGATTTGGGGAGGCGAATTTGGACGCACCGCTTATAGCCAAGGCGCCTTAGGAAGTGGCCGTGATCATCACGGTCGATGCTTCAGCATGTGGATGGCCGGTGGAGGTATTCAAGGAGGTGTGTCGCACGGTGCGACCGATGAATTTGCTTACAACATCGCGGAAAACGGGGTCCACATCCGCGACCTCAACGCAACGATGTTGCATTGCCTGGGCATCGACCACGAACGATTCACCTACCGATTCCAAGGGCTCGAGCAACGGCTCACCGGCGTCGAGGAGGCTCACATCGTGAAAGATGTCTTGCTCTGAAAAGAGTGAACGGGCCGCCTGTGGAAAGGAATGAAGGAGCTACCCAAACGTTGTCGCTAATCATACATTCAATCATTACGTAGTCCCCGCATCCCGCCACTTACATTCCGCCCAACGGTCGCGTGCGCGTGAGCCGTTTTATGGAGAGGAATATTATCGTGAACTACATCACTTGGTTTCGACGCGTGCTGCGAGTGCATCTTGGCATCGCTGCAATTGCGGCATCGACCGCGGGTGCCGCAGAACGACTTGATTACAACCGAGACATTCAACCGATCCTCTCAGAAAACTGCTTCGGATGTCATGGACCCGATGAACACGATCGCATGGGCGGCCTGCGTCTTGATGTACCTCACGATGATATTTCGTCGACCGACTCAGGGCTTGCGGCGGCTGTTCCTGGTAAACCTGAAGAGAGCGAGATAGTCGCTCGAATTACTGCCAGCGATCCCGATGTGCAAATGCCGCCGCCGGACAGTAATAAAACGCTGAGCGAGAAGCAAAAAGCGTTGTTAGCTCAATGGATCTCTGAAGGTGCGGCCTATGCGCCGCACTGGGCATATCAGCCGCCAAGTCGGCCCGAGGTCCCTCGCGTCAAGGACGCAACTTGGCCTCAAAACAATGTCGATCGGTTCGTCCTCGCAAGACTGGAAGCGGAGGGACTCACACCCACAGCTGAAGCGGATCGCTCCACACTCATTCGCCGTGTCACAATCGATCTCACGGGCCTACCTCCCAATCGAGCGGAAACCGAAGCGTTTCTAGCAGACCAATCGCCGGATGCTTATGAAAAAGTGGTTGATCGCCTGCTAGTGTCTGTTCATTACGGCGAGCGCATAGCCGTCGATTGGCTGGATGCCGCCCGCTATGCGGATACCAACGGATATCAGGTCGATCGCGATCGTGAAAATTGGCCCTGGCGCGATTGGGTGATCAAGGCCTTCAACGCCAACATGCCATTCGACCAATTCACGATTGAACAGCTTGCCGGGGATCTGCTACCGGAACCCACGCTTGATCAGCGCATTGCCACCGGCTTCCATCGAAACCATATGCTCAACGAAGAGGGAGGAATCATCGCGGAGGAGTTTCTTGCGGAATACACGGGTGACCGCGTCGAAACCACGGCAACAGTTTGGCTCGGTCAAACTTTCAACTGCACGCGTTGCCACAATCATAAGTTTGATCCTCTGACTCAACATGACTTTTACGCGATGAAGGCATTCTTCCACAACGTCAATGAGAATGGCGTTGGTAACTACGGCGTCGATATCAAACACAATGCGCCGCCGTACGTGCAAGTGGCAAGTCCGGAACAAGAAGCTCGTCTGGCGGAGCTGCGAAAGGATCTCGATGCAGCCACCAAAATCGTCGCCGATCTGAAAGCAGCAAAGCGTGTCGCAGTCAAGGAAGCAGAGGCAAAAGCCGCTGAAGAATCGAACGTTGCGAACGAGAAATCGGCGATTGCTGCCGATGGAGCTGGGCAAGCGAACGTAGTCGCAACGGCCCCCAACGTGCCTGAAAGCAACAAACCTACGGAGCCCGTTGTAGATGCCATCAAGCTTGCGGAAGAGGAGCTTCAGAAGCGTCGCAAAGTATATCTCGACTATGAGCGCGAGATCCCAACGGCTCTCGTGATGGAAGAGCGAGCGACGCCGCGAAAGACTTTTATTCTGCTTCGTGGCGACTATACCGCTCAGGGTGAAGAGGTCACAGCAGGAACACCGGCCGTCTTGCTACCGATGGCCGATGATTTGCCTCGCAATCGCCTTGGCCTCGCCAAGTGGTTGATGGCCCCGGAAAACCCGCTGACTGCTCGGGTGACCGTAAACCGATTTTGGCAATCGATTTTTGGTTCAGGGCTTGTCGTTTCGGTCGATGACTTCGGCTCCCAAGGTAGTCAGCCGAGTCATCCTGAACTTCTCGATTGGCTTGCGGTGGAATTCCGCGAGTCAGGATGGAACGTGAAGCGGTTAATGAAAACGCTCGTGATGTCGGCGACTTACCGACAATCGTCGGTTATTTCGCCAGCGCTGTACGAACGCGATCCACAAAATCGGCTATTGGCTCGAGGGTCGCGTTATAGGTTGCAAGCAGAGTTCATTCGCGACCAAGCTCTTGCAGCGGCAGGGCTTCTTCAGACCGTCGTCGGTGGTCCCTCGGTAAAGCCCTATCATCCGCCGGGGCTCTACGAACAAGTGGTTAACCAGCGAGACAACCCGAGGGCAACGTATCAACAGGGTAAGGGGAGTGACCTGTATCGTCGCAGCCTCTACACCTATTGGAAACGATCGGTGCCTCATCCCGCGATGCTCGCTTTTGATGCTCCCTTCCGCGAAACCTGCACCGTCAAGCGTTCGCGTACGAACACGCCCATGCAGGCGTTGACGTTGATGAATGACCCGACGTTTGTGGAGGCGGCAGAGTTTCTGGCGGCCCGCATGATCCGCGAAGGGGGTGCTGATGAAACCTCGCGAATCTCGCATGGCCTTTGGCTCGTGCTCGCTCGGGCTCCGTCATCCAAAGAACTGACCGAACTCGCTGCCGCACTTCAGAATTTTCATGCGGACTTTGTTGCGACGCCTGAGGATGCAACCGCGCTGCTGGCATTAGGTGATTCTCCCGCCGACCCTTCGCTCGCGTCCCAGGCCGACACCGCTGAACTGGCCGCCTATACGCTCGTGGCCAGCTTACTGCTGTGCCGTGACGAAACACTGATGAGGAATTAACACAATGCTTCACCACCCCCAGCAAATCGCAATCGCTCGTCGACAATTTCTTGGCAGCGCATGTACCGGCGTGGGTACAGCGGCGCTCGCCTCACTGCTCGGTCCGCGTGCATTGGCTGCACCGGGTTTGCCAGGCTTCCCAAACTTTCCAGCGAAAGCGCGGCGCGTGATATGGCTGACGCAAGCAGGCGCTCCCTCCCAAGTCGATATGTTTGATTATAAGCCTGATCTCAAGGCGCATTTTGACAAAGACCTTCCCGAGTCGATTCGGCAAGGACAGAGATTAACGGGAATGACCTCAGGGCAGGCACGTTTTCCTGTCGCGCCCTCGATCTTCAATTTTAAACAACATGGAGAATCCGGCACATGGATGAGCGACCTTCTTCCCCATACGGCAAAGATCGCCGACGATCTTTGCGTGATCAAATCGTTGCACACGGAAGCCATCAATCACGACCCTGCAATGACTATGTTGCAAACGGGCCATCAGATCGCGGGGCGGCCCTCTCTGGGTGCCTGGGTCTCGTATGGTCTTGGCGATGAAAATGAAAATTTACCGACGTTCGTGGTGATGATTTCACGCCCCTCGGGGCCGACCAATGCCCAACCACTCCACGAGCGAATGTGGGGCTCTGGCTTTCTGCCTACTAAACATCAAGGCGTACGCTTTAGCCCTGGTCGTGATCCCGTCCTTTACCTGTCTGATCCGCCCGGCGTCACGCGCGATCGACGGCGGAATTTTTTGGATGTGCTGGGTGGCCTCAACCAGATGACGCTCAACCAGTATCAAGATCCGGAGACCCAGGCTCGCATTGACCAGTTTGAAATGGCATTCCGAATGCAAGCGGCCGTTCCGGAGCTTGCAGACTTGGCCGATGAGCCCGAGAGCATCTTCCAACAATATGGACCGGAGGCCAAGAAACCCGGTAGCTATGCAGCCAACTGCATCCTTGCTCGAAGGCTTATCGAGCGTGGAGTGCGATTCGTGCAGCTATATCATCGCGGCTGGGACCAACACAACAACTGCCCAGCAGGTTTGCGAACGCAGTGCTACGACACTGACCAGCCTTCTGCCGCACTTGTCAGCGATCTTAAAAAGCGAGGACTTCTCGATGATACGCTAATCGTCTGGGGCGGCGAATTCGGACGCACTGTCTACTCTCAAGGTACGCTAACCGCGAATGACTATGGCCGCGATCATCACCCACGGTGCTTCACCGTCTGGATGGCAGGTGCAGGCGTGAAGGCTGGTATGGTTTTCGGAGAAACCGACGAGTTCTCTTATAACATCGTCAAGGATCCCGTCCATATCCATGACTTGAATGCAACCACACTACATCTATTAGGGATCGATCACCTCAAGCTCACGTACCGATTCGCAGGGCGAGATTACCGTTTGACCGACGTACATGGAAAGGTTGTGAAAGAAATCCTAGCGTGATGCTTAGGACGCATCGATCGTCGAGGATATATCCGAAAATGCTATGTTGCTCCGGTTATCCCAAATGTCGCCCATCGCTCCGCATTGGTAGCGATTTGCTCAAACCTCTAGCCGGGGGCACGATTAAAGTTGCCTGACCCATTAGCTCCAACACAATTCAATCAGCGACCCGTCATTCTTTCGCGACCCCAATCCGATTGCCGCAACATGAAACACTTACTTCCACTGCTTGTCTGCCTTGTCACTTCCGTGTTTCCGGCGGCCGGACAAGACTCGCTGCCCCGGACTCCCGAAAAATTCAAAATCGGTATGATGCCTAATACCGCATCCGGAGGCTAATAAACGGCTGCTCAGTGAGGAGTCAATCGTGATCGATACGGTTGGGGCAGGTGTTTTCTTTATTGCGGCATTTCTGTTCGATGAGCTTCAGGGCAAGCCGCACAAAGGCAACCTTCGCAGGACCTGCGATGTTGGAGTACCGCTTGCTCTGACTCCGGCGCAGTTTCTGCACCCCCCAGTGAGCATGAGAAGCCTCGGTTTTCGAAGCATCAGAACCTACTCTGACGACTTCTTAATCGCATTATCAAAATTCTTATCAAATGCATCGGGACTGAGCGCACTATCAAGGGTCACTTGTCCTGCGTATTGACCACCGTCCCAACGAAGGTTGCGGATCTCGCGACTGCCTTGCCATGCTTTACCGGGGGCAACGACCTTCACTCCGTCGCGAATGACGGTGCCAGTCGGGCTGATAGAGAACTCCGTGACCGCTTGCCAGTTCGCAAGTGGTTCAGTGAGCTTTGGGTCAGTCGCGGTCAGCTCGTCGCATTTGACCGTCACTCGTTGCCACTCCGGTAAACCCTTCAGTTCTTTCACAACGACATAGCTCCCGCTAGGTTGGCCAGGGTAAACGCCCCACGAATTGCAGTCGAATGTCAAAACCAGTTGATTGTCAGATTCGCAGATCACTTCAAAACTCAGCGTCGCATCGTCTGGTCCTCGCCATTTGGTATCTTTCAACTTGCGTGTGGTGGCAGTCCACAAAGGTGGATGCCCCCAATTCAAAAGATACCAATCATGCCAGCCTCGCGCGCCGTCATCAATCATGCGATCGGGATGGTCTGTGGCCATGACACCAAACGACTTCAATTCGTCTGGGCTCGCCCATAACACTCTCGAGCTAATCACATAAGTGTCGGATGTCGAAACCCCAGCCGCCTGTGGTCCGGTTCGATACGGGCCAGGTGTTTCATAAGTGACATTGGCGAAAACGAAGATCGGTTGATCAAGTGTCATGACTGGACAGTCAGCTTTCCATTGCGTTCCGACCTGGACGGCCTTCGCATCACGCCAGAACCGAGTGAGTGCATGTGGGTCAATCGAATAGTAGACATCTGCCCGCTGGACCGATTGCGATGCGTCGGGCGTGACCGTGAACTGGGGGACGCCGTTAGTGGCTTTAAGCTCCAATGAAACCTTTGGCGATTCTGGCATCTTGAAGTCGGCACCGTTCAAATGCTGTTCAAACCACAAGTATTCCGTCAAAGCGTTTTCGTTGGCATGACGGTGGTTGAGATGTGGCGAAATGCTGAATCGCACGATTTCGTCGGGCACGTTTCGCCAATTCCAGGCCATATTGTCAATATGGCCATGAAAATCGTTTGTGGGCGACAACCAAAGAATCGGGCAGGTGATCAGTGGAATGTAAGCGTTGTCAGAAACGCAGGCCAACTTGATCGGGTCGCGTTTCTCTTTCTTGCCTCCAGGCACTTCCATCTGTTCCAAGGCCAGATCTCCTGAGCCACCACAGGACGGCACGGCGGCCTTGATCCGCTTGTCGATCCCGGCAAGGTTCGTTGTAAGCTTGCCACCCATGGAATGGCCATGGGCTCCGATGCGCGATGCGTCCACTTCCGGTTGCTGCTCAAGAAACGAGATCGCGCGGCGGGCCGCGATGAGCACAAGGTACCAATTGCTGTTACGAGGAGATTCTACTGCATCGAGCGTGTAATCATCCGGAGTGAGCGCACCAGCAAAGTGATTCGCTTTGTTGCGCTGGGGTGGATGCGTCGCATCGAGTTTTCCCCAATCGGTCTGTGGCCCAGCCCAATTCTCCGAGCCGAGATTCATTGCATTGCCACCCCAATTGATCGACACACTGGCATAGCCGCGTTTGGCATAAGTAACCACACTGTTAAGCGAAGCAGACTGGCCGCCACCATGAATCTGAACAAGTGCCGGCAGGTTGGTGCCACCTTTAGGATAGGCATAAAACGCAGCAACTCGCGATGGCGAGCCTTTGAACACGCCAACTTGGTATCGAACGATGCGACAGATGATCGCGTCTTGTTCCCATTCCTTGAGGACTTCAACCTCTAGCGGTGTGCTCTTATCGAGTGTTTCATAGTCCGCCCACAGTTCCTGGACGTTCTTCGGAATCACCTGCCGAGGATCTGCCGCAATCGCTATGGCATTTGAAACAAGAATCAACAGAAGAGCGAATGCAAATTTCATGGATTATCTTCTCACTTTAAGTTAGGTCGAGTTTCTACGATTGGATGCATAAAGCGCAGAGCGGACGAACGGGTTTTGTGCCGGCCTCCGGCCTTATGATGATTGGGTACATTGTGACCGTGGCCTTACGACCACGGCAGTTCATGTGTCGGTCTCCGGCCTGGAAGAAGAACAACGCGATGAACTGGATTAAGCCAGCAGTTCCGGGATGATTCCCGAACTGTGACTGAACTGGTCAACGGGCACACCGGCTTGCTGTATGAGCGAGAGCCAGTAATTGGCAAGTGGCGTGTCCTCTTGTGGTAGAACAAGGTGTCGTCCGTGCTTGATGGCTTTCGCACCACCGCCGGTGAGGATCGCCGGCACATTCTTTAGTTCATGGCCGGATCGAATGTTAGTCCCATAGCTCACAATGCAATTGTCATATAAGCGACTGCCGTCGATATCTTTGGCTTCCTTGAGACGGTCGAGGAAGTGTGCCAGCAGCGCCATGCACTTTTGATCCCTTTGACGTGAAGCCTCGATTCGAGGTTGCGAAAAACCATAGTGGCTGAGCGAATGAGCCATCAGCTTAATGCCGATCGAGGAGAGCAATGAACACACCGGCAGTCGATAACTCACGATGCGAGTGGCATCGGTCTGCAAGGCGATGATCATCATGTCATACATCAACTTGATCGCCTCTTCACCCGTCAGCCCCTCGTCGGGCGCTTCAAACGGGGCATTGGGTTTCGGAATGTCAGCCCACTTCGCCTGACGCTCAAGTCCCGTCTCGACTTGCCGCACACCGGTAAAGTATTCGTCAAGTTTATCTTGGTCGTCTTTGCTCAGCGTACGTTTCATGTTGCCGACATTGATCTTGACGATGTCCAGGATGCTCTGTTTTTCCTTGAGGCGTGCGTGAACTTTGTCGGGTGCATCGTCGGGGCTGGCGAACAGTGTGTAATACAAATCGATCGGCCGATTGATTCCCGGAATGGGATTGCCGGAGTCGTCCCAAGCGAGCGACAAGCCCTTGCCGTGACCTGAATTCTGTCCGCCATCGGCTTCATTCGCCGACAGCGTCAACGATGCGAATCGCGTTTCGCTGCCCAGGTGCCGCGCGATGAGTTGATCACAGGAGATCGAATTGTGAAACCGTTTTCCCGGCGTGCCTTCGACGTTCGCACCGGTCAAGTACGAGACGCTGCCACCGTGCGGATCGGTCGCACCAACGTTGGTCATGTTAGCGACCATCGTAATGTCGTCTTGATGTCGCTGGAGTGGTGCAAGCCCTTCGGTCAGTCCGATTTCCGAGAAGCGTCCGGCTTGCTTCGGATAGAACGTGTCCGCAGTGAAGCCGAAGCCGCCACCGAGAAAGATCACGCGTTTGGGCGGCGTTTTGCTGGAGTCGGCTGCACTCGCGAACGTTTCCAAATACGGGACCGCGAGCACGGTGCTTCCCGCGCGAAGAAACGAACGGCGTGTGGTCGAGTGGGTGATAAAGTTGGTCATTGTATCTTCTTCAACAGGCTGCATAGGGAATATTGGCGATGACCACTAAGGTTTTCGAAACAAAGGGTGAAGGGCGATTTCTCGGATCATGGAGCGGACGCGGTAGTCGTCTGGTTTCAACTTCGCGAGCAGCGCTTCGACGCCATCGGCATCGGAAAACTCAATCGTACGCCCGAGGGCATAGGTGAGCATCGATACTAGCAGTTCTTTTGCCAGCGCGTCTTCATGCGCGAGCAAGACCTGTTTCAATTCCTGCACGTTGGCGAAGGCCGATCCATCGGTCAACGTTCCGCCTGGCTCGATTGGGACTTGTTTATTGCCAACCTTTTCCGTGTCGCGCCATCGCCCGATCGTATCAAAATTCTCTAGCCCGAATCCGATCACGTCCATCTTTTTGTGACATGAAGCACAGACCGCACGAGCCTGATGCAGTTCCACCATCTCGCGATTGGTCTTCGGTGTGTCGGACGCTTTGTCCAGCTCAGGAACGTTAGGCGGGGGCGGATTAGGTTTATCGTGCAGCAACTTTTCCATAATCAACGCACCGCGAATCACCGGCGACGTTCGCTCGCCGTTGGAGCCTGTGACAAGAAACGCAGCCTGTGTCATGAGTCCACCGCGCGGCGAATCGTCGGGCAAAGGAACCTTGCGAAATTCGTCGGTCTTTGTGGTTGGAAAGTCGAGTCCATAGTGCGCGGCCAGGGCTGCGTTGACGGTGACAAAGTCCGCGTCGATGAGATTCGACGCAGGCAGGTTTTCCTCGATCAACGTGCCGAAAAACTCTTGCACTTCGCGCTTGGCATCTTGTTGCACCCCTTCGTTGAAGCGGAAGTGTTCGCGTTCGCTATTGTCGATGGTGATTGCGTCGTATTTATCGAACTCCGCCCATTGGCTGATGAAACCGTCGCGAAAAGCCTTCGATTTGGGATCGGCAATCAGGCGATCGACTTGTTGAGCGAACACGACCGCATCGGATAGATCAGCGACATACAACTCTTCGTCAGGCGGACAGCTCCAAAGGAAATACGAAAGGCGAATGGCTAGCTCGCGGTTGGCGAGTGAGTCACTCGGCTTGCCGCTGCTCGATAACTCTTCTTGGAGAAAAAGAAACGCCGGTGAGGCGAGAATGATGCCGATCACTTCGATCATGGCATCGCGATGGTTCATGCCTACGGCTCGATGCTTTTGAAAGACGTTAAGTAATCCAGCAACATACTCCGGTTCAGGCTGGCGACGACGAAACGCCTCGAAGGCAAACTTCTCGATCAACTCTGGCATTTTCGCGTCGTCCCAGATGTATGGATTGCTGCCTCCCGTCGGTTGGTCGCGGAACACGACGTCTTCGATCTTCGGTCGCCGCTCAGGATAAAACGGCCCTTCGATCTCAATCCAGTCGAGCCAAACCGCGGCTCTTGGGTCCGTGTTTTCACCGGGACCTTCGAGTTGGTTCAAGTAGCCACGCAGGGTGTTAATCGTGTTCTCCGGAACATTCTCCCTAACGTGCACTGCGAGATGAGACTGATCCAGGGGCTGACGAACTCGCATCTCCACGCTTTCAGGACTTTCCGGTGTACCCTTGAGTCGGATCGTGCCAAGAGTGCGGTGATTGTTCCAGACGCGAACGATCTGTCGAAGCCTATCCGGCTGGCCTTGAATGCCGCCTCGAATTCGGACAATGTACTCGCCACGGATGTCGATATGGCGTGCTGCAAAAACCCACTTCGCGACATCGCAAATGTAGGCACCACTATCCACCAGCGGATATTGCAGATAGCGGCGCGGCAATTCCGCGCGGCTGTCCCACTGTTTAAAGATGATCTCCATTTCACCTTCGTCCTCGAACCCCATCTCCTTCCAAGTTGCACCGGCCTCCTTCATGGCCATCTTGTTGTCGAGGTCGGCCAGGTTGTCTCGCATCTGCTGGGTGACCCGTGTTTCTACTTCGGTGCGTTCGCTTGTAAATTCGCGCCGCGGGCTGTAGTTGAAACGAAACGATTCGAGCGCGATCTTCTTCCCAAGTTCCAGATACTTTTCAAAGTGCGCCGACGAAAAAAACTGCTCCGCGCCGACGGTATCAAAACTGGCAATCTCACCATCTTCAGGAATATCATCCAAGGCAACATCGAAACCAAACAGGTCGCGGATGGTTGCCGAATACTCGCGCCGATTGAGCCGCCGCATTTTGATCTCGCCACCGTGATCGGTCAGACGTCTTCGTGCCTGCAGCAGCGCACCAGTCAAGACATCCAGGGTGCGTGCCAGCTCATCGTTGTCCGGCTGCTTGGCATCTTCCGGAGGCATGTCGCCGCTATTGAGTACGTCGAGCACGTCCTGCCACCGCTGAGCTTCGTCGTTGCGGGTGATCGTCCAAGACACCTGATCAAATCGAACCTGGCCATTCTGCTCTTCCTGTCCATGACACTTGACGCAATAAGTTTGCAGAAACGGTTGCAGCTTTGACTCCGGCACACGCGATGGCTGCGGAAGCTCGGTGGCAAATGCACTTCCAGACGCCATGAAGAGTGCGACGACAATCAACGGTCTCAAGGTCAACAATGTTTGATCACGGGCCATCATCAGAGAAAATCTTATAAAGCTCAAAAATATGACGTGTTGTAGATGTCTGCAATCTCTCGATCTTGCAGTCTGCTATCGCCGAGTGGGACTACGGCCCTGGCACGGAAACCAAAGTCAAAGTGGTGCTCAACGTTTCGCAACGTTTGTCAGTACCGGATTTCAAGATGCGGAACGGTCGTGGACGACTCCAGCAAAGAGTTTACACGAAAGTCTGAAAGTCGCACGGGTATCCCTTGCCCTGTGAAAACGAGACCCTCACGATCCGTAGCACCGTGCATAATGAGAGATTAGTCTTACACCACGAGACTGACGCGAATCGTTGGAAATAGCCCGTGATGTTGCTACCATACTGAATTAGCTCTGTGTTTTCGTCACTCTACGTACCACGCAGTACCTGTATCGATTCAAATCGCCAGCCACCGCTTGGTGCCTGAGTTGCTGTGTGCGGTCCGACAAACTAATATCAAGCAAGCTGCAAAAGCACAGATTCCCGCCTTCACGCCTCCCCGGCACGCTCAAATGTTATCGTTCAATCGTTGGTGTAGTTGCCGATCGTTATTAACATTTGCGTTTATTTTCCCAGCATCGACATGGTCACCACTTGCCAGGCTTTCGGTTGCTGAAGAGGTGATCGACTTTAATCGCGACATTCGTCCGATACTTTCGGAGAACTGCTTCTATTGCCATGGGCAGGACCCCAACAAACGCGAAGGCGACTTGCGGCTGGATGTTCGTGACGAGGCGATCAACCATTCTGCCATCGTTCCGGGCAAGCCCGACGAAAGCGAACTTCTGGAAAGGATTCGTTCGTCCGATGCGGAGATCTCAATGCCACCTCCCGATTCAAATCGAAATTTAAATGAGAAGCAGAAGGCGATTTTAGAACGATGGATTTCAAACGGTGCCGAATATTCGAAGCACTGGGCATTTGAGACACCTCAGCGCCCGGCTTTACCCCAGGTCAACAACCCGACGTGGGTTCGTAATCTGATCGATCCATTTGTGCTTGCCGAGCTTGAGTCGCGAGGTCTGACACCGTCACCGGAAGCTGATCGTGAAACACTCATTAAACGACTCCATGCCGACCTAACAGGACTCCCGCCTAAGCCTGAAGATGTCGATGCATTCGTCAAGGACGCTGACCCGAAAGCCTATGAGAATCTGGTTACAAGATTGCTCAATTCACCTGCTTATGGCGAACGAATGGCATTGCCTTGGTTGGATGCAGCACGCTATGCCGACAGCAATGGATTTCAGCAAGACGGAGATACCTGGCAATGGCACTGGCGAGATTGGCTTGTCCGCGCACTCAACGAAAACCTACCGTTTGATCAGTTTACGATTTGGCAGTTAGCAGGCGACTTGCTACCTGATGCTACTCTCGACCAGAAGATCGCTTCGGGATTCAACCGCAATCACCTGCTAAATGGCGAAGGCGGTGCAATCGCGGAAGAGCAGCGGTTTGTGATTCTCTTTGATCGTATCGACACGACGGCGACAACGTGGCTCGGCCTCACCGTGGCCTGTGCCCAATGCCATGACCACAAATACGATCCCATCACCCAACGGGATTACTACAGCCTGATGCATGCGTTTAATCAGGTTCCTGAAAGCGGTACACCTCAGTTTTTTTCGAGCCGGATTCGAGTTGCGTCGCCGTTTGTGGAAGTCCTTTCCGAGGAGAACAAGGCTCGGATCGCAGAGTTCGAAAAGCAGATCACCGAACTTGAGCCAGAGATGAATCGATGGCTTGATGCTGCATTTCAAGGCTGGAAAGCAGGCATCCTCGCCGATGGCAAGCCCGCGGAGGGCAAGTCGCTTCCTGAGGCCGTGATTACGCTGCTGGCAAAGCCAGAAGATGAGCGTACTGACAATGAAAAGAAAGAGCTTCAGACGCAGCTTCGAAAGCACTTTGACGAGAAGGTAACACCAAGCTTTGGCGATGCCATTACGAACAAAGCTGCGATTAAAGCGCAGCGTGATCAACTCAACGCCTATCGTAGTGATCAGGTCGCACGCGTCATGATCATGAGCGATGATCGCAAGCGTGACACTCACATTCTTGATCGGGGTGAGTATCTTAAGCCAGGCGAGAAAGTGGACTTTGCGACGCCTGCGTTCTTGCCTCCCATGCCGGAGAGTTTTGCACGCAATCGATTGGGTCTGGCGCAGTGGTTGGTTTCCGGCGAGCACCCTCTGACGGCAAGAGTTCAAGTTAATCGTATCTGGCAGCATTACTTTGGTCAGGGCATCGTCAAGACCGCTGAAGATTTTGGCGTTCAAAGTGAGTACCCCATTCATCTGCCATTACTGGATTGGTTGGCGGTTGAATTTCGTGAGAGTGGCTGGGACTTGAAAGCAATGCATCGGTTGATTGTGACCAGCGCAACCTATCGTCAAACAAGCCGCGTGACTCCCGAACTGCAATCAGTAGATGCGGAAAACAAGCTCTACGCGCGAGCCAGTCGATTTCGCATGCCGTCGTTGGTCTTACGTGACTGGGCGCTCGCGTCGTCACGTCTGCTGAATGATCGAATCGGAGGTGCTCCCGTTTATCCGTATCAGCCCGATGCCATTTGGGAATCACTGGCAATCACGAAAGAACGCGACTTCACCTACCCCACGTCAATGGACGAAAGTCTCTATCGTCGGAGTCTCTACACGTTCTGGCGACGGACCGTTGGGCCCGCCAACATGTTTGATGCGTCGACTCGGCAATCGTGTCGTGTACGATTTTCGACAACCAGTACACCGCTGCATGCACTCACCACGCTGAACGATCCCACTTGGATGGAAGCGGCACGCGTGCTCGCGGAACATGCATTGCATTCGTCGCCGAAAGTCGAAGATGCGATTGCCTTTTCATTCAAACAGATACTCGCTCGATCTCCCAAAGCGAGCGAGCAAGGGATACTGAAACAAGCGTTCGAAAAGCAGCTTTCGTTGTATCGCGAGAATGCTGAAGAAGCGAATAAGCTGTTGGCGGCAGGTGCTGCACCGCGAGACAAAACGCTTGACCCAAGTACGCATGCAGCGCTCAGTGCGGTGTGCTTAGCCATTTACAATTTAGATGAAGCGTTATGCCGCCAGTGATGGATGACACAGCCGTAGGAGTTTGCAATGATTGATGAACTGATTCAGCAGAACGCCATGCGAGCCAGCCGGCGTGCGATTTTCGGACGTACCGCAAACGGACTCGGTTTGGCGGCACTCTCCAGCTTGCTCGGGCAAAGCGGCGCCACGCCTGTGCTCGCGAGCGATACCGCGAACTTAAGCCATGGTGGTCTCCCTGGGCTGCCGCATCATATTGCAAAAGCGAAGCGAGTGGTGATGCTGTGGCAGGGCGGTGGTCCTTCGCACGTTGACTTGTTCGATGAGAAACCCATCTTGGCGACGAAAGCTGGTGAAGATATTCCCGACGTCGTCCGTGGAACCACGCGTCTCTCGACAATGTCGAGCGGCTACGCGAAGTGGCCATGTGTTCCAGCGATCAAACCATATCAAACGTATGGTGAATGCGGCATGCGTCTCAGCAGCATGATGTCGCATGTCGGTGAGTTCGCCGATGACATTACGCTGGTTCGTTCGATGCATACTGAAGCGGTCAACCATGCACCCGGCGTAACATTCTTCATGACGGGGTCGCAGGTGCCGGGCCGTCCCAGTATGGGTGCTTGGTTAACCTACGGACTGGGTTGTGAGACAGACGAGTTACCTGCATTCGTAGTGATGACGTCGAGTGACAAGGCAAAAACCTGCGGCCAACTCTTCTTCGATTACTACTGGGGCACTGGATTCCTGCCATCGCGGTTTCAAGGGGTGCGATTTCGAAACACCGGAGATCCCGTACCCTACCTCGCTAATCCTGCAGGCATGTCTGCCAAGGGACGACGGTTGCTGCTTGATGACATTGCCGCACTGAATGCGGAGCATCTCGCAGAGTACGGTGATCCTGAAATTGAAACTCGCATCGCGCAGTACGAGATGGCGTTTCGAATGCAGACCAGCGTACCTGACCTGATGAACTTTGCCGACGAGTCCGCTCCGACTCTAGAGCGATATGGCGAAGACGTCATGAACAAAGGAAGCTTCGCCAACAATTGTCTAGTCGCGAGAAGGCTACTGGAACGAGGTGTCAAGTTTGTGCAGTTGATGCACGCAGGCTGGGACCAACATAGCAATCTGTTTACCCAGCTTGAAGTTCAATGTCATGACACTGAAATTCCAGCTGCGGCTTTGCTTCGCGACTTAAAGGACCGAGGCATGCTCGATGACACGCTGGTCATCTGGGGAGCCGAATTCGGGCGAACGCCGTTTGGACAAGGAGATGCCGCGAAACCCAATGGTCGTGATCATTTTGGCCGAGCGTTTAGTTGGTGGATGGCGGGCGGCGGAGTAAAGAAAGGGCACGTACACGGTGCGACTGATGAATTTGGATGGAACATCACGGAGAACCCCGTGCATGTACACGACATGCAAGCAACGATCATGCATCTGTGCGGCATCGATCACACACGGCTCACTTATCGTTATCAAGGTCGACAGTACCGTTTGACCGACGTCCATGGCGAGGTCGTGCAGGGCATCATCGCTTGATCAATCGTGGCTTACGCTGGGCTGACAAAATTCAGATTCTTGGCAGGAAACGTGGCTAGCCTGCCCCCCGTCTAAGCGGCAAAGTCAAACATCCAGTGAGAAGCTATGCTCGCATGAGGCCCCTTCAGCACAATTTTTGGCGGACCGCTGTCGGCACATCAACCACTGGGTTATACTTTTCTACGTGAGGAGCGGGCCTTTCTTTAATGCCAGCTTGAGTAACGACTAGCTTTGATTTCCCTGTTTGCATCCAACCGTTTCGCCGCTCGCCTGTGGCGGATGGTCATCAGTGGCAGCTTGCTGTTGGTGGTGACGATTGGACTGGTGGGATTGCCGCTGACCGCGCCCAAACCTGCTAAAGAAGGGCGTTTTCCTTGTGAACAATGTGCCTGCGGTTGCACGACAGCGGCCGCGTGCTGGGACAATTGTTGCTGCCACACAGACTCCGAGAAACTGCGTTGGGCTGCCGAAAACGGTGTTCAGCCGCCCGAGTTTCTGGTCGCAAGATTTGCTGCATCAACGGGTATCACATCCTGTTCAAACAGTCAACCCACAGAAAAATCTTGTTGCAGCCGTTGCAATAAGCCTGCGACAGCCCCGGTCACCGAGGCCGCTGAATCAGCTCCGCTACGATTGGTGCAAATTGAAAGCATGGCAAAGTGCCGTGGTATCAAGCTAGTTTGGACGCTGTTGAGCTGCATGAGCGTCGTTGCTGCTCACTCCGGGTTGGATATTCCTGAGCCGCCTGTGCTGTTCGTCATCCCGCTCGTTAACTGCCGCGCGGACTCGTTCGTTACCTCGCCCGAACCGCCGTTTCCCTAATCGGTTTCATGTCTCCAGTAGCGCCACTGGCGTTATTGTCTCGACGAACCAGCCGTGCTGGTGATTCAAAACGTGCTATCAGCTTGAACTGACCGCGCAAGCGGTACGTTCGCATTAGCGCGTCTGCGAATGATTAATGTAATTGAGCATGAACTGCTCGACATACCACTCCCGCGTTGGCCAATGGAGGTCTGCTCCTCACACCAGCGTGGTCTCCGGTATCGGCGCGGGAGTGACCTTCGCTCGGAAATAGTACCGAAACCATCCATCCAAAAACTTAAACTGATTTCAAAATGTTAAACCCATACTTCCAACAACGGCAATTCTTTGCCGCACGTCGAGCGTTCACCTTAGTCGAGTTGTTAGTGGTGATCGCAATCATCGGTGTCCTGGTCGGGCTTCTGCTACCGGCCGTCCAAGCAGCTCGCGAAGCTGCCCGACGAATGAGTTGCAGCAACAATTTCAAGCAAATTGGTTTGGCGATGCATAACTACGAGTCGGCCTACAAAACACTTCCGCCGCTTGGAAACATTGACGCTGACTTCGCGATACAAGCCCGCATCCTACCGTTCATCGAACAGTCCGGTTTGAATGATGCGCTGACGTTCGACGTGCCAGCATTCTCGGGTGGCTTCGCTGCCAAGATTCCTCATCCCAAGAATGCTGCCGCGTTCGCTACCGCCATACCAACGTATCTCTGTCCCAGCGATCCAGCCCAGGCAGTGACGATCGTGACTTCCGGTGCCAACACTTATAACTTTGGTGGCACCAATTACATGGCCAGCTTCGGCAGCGGTCGTGACCTGAACTACGACTTTCGCTGGAAGACCGATGGGCTGTTTTTTCAACCTCATAGCGTTCAGTTCAACCATATACTGGACGGTCTCTCCAACACTGTCATGATGAGCGAAACCGTTCGCAGTGAAGGACCTGATCAGACGCTGCCAGCGGGAACATTGCCGCCAAAACCGTACGCTTACACGCTCAATGGTTCGTCGGGTGTGAACTCGGGACTACAGGCGACGCAGGGGCTGTTGGCGAACGGTGGAGCTTGGACGGGTTTCGTCAACGGAGTTGGTAACATCACAAACGCAGATATCGCATCCTTCTGGAACACGTTTTCCAATTGGCGAGGCGGTTCAAGCCCCGCGCTGCGAGGTCGCGGAATGAGTTGGGCGTTCAACGGGGGCATTAACTCTATGACCAATGGCTATCTGTCACCCAACAGTCACACACCCGATATCGTTACGCACATGACGGGATACTTTGCACCACGCAGCTATCACACCGGCGGTGCCCATCTATTGTTCTCGGACGGATCAGTTCACTTTCTCACCGACAGCACTGACACCGAGTTGCATCGAGATCTGCACAGTGCCAACGGTCGCGAAGTCATTGAAGAATACTAACCGTGAGCATCATTTCCGAAGACACAGAACGCGAACAGCAAACGTCCACTGCGATTACCGCTTCGCCTGAATCACGCATGCGCAGTTGGCCAGATTACGGTACCGTATGGCGGTGGCATTTTTATGCTGGGATCCTGTGTATTCCGTTTGTGATCGTCCTTTCGATTACCGGCACGATCTATCTGTTCCGGCCACAAATTGAGGCCTGGCAAGAACGCCCGTTCGATCGTATTCCCGTAGGAGCAAAGGAATCGGCAGCGAAGAAAAACATGCCATACGTCGCGCAAGTTCGTGCGGCGGTCGCCAGCGTCGACGGAGGAAAGTTTGCGGCGATGGAACGAGCGAGTTTCGCAGCGGCCTCTGGCGAGCTTGTCACGGCAACGCGTGTCATGGTTGATCGCAACGGTGAGCGGACGCGTGCCTACATTGACCCTAGCAATAACAAGGTCCTCGGCAGTGTTGTCGAGGACGAGCGTTTCATTCGTGTCGTTCGCCGAATCCACGGTGAGCTGTTGCTTGGCAAGCGCGGATCTTACGTGGTAGAGACCGTGGCAAGTTGGACAATCGTGATGGTGCTCACTGGCATGGTGCTTTGGTGGCCACGAAAAATGACAGCCGCTGGCGTACTCTACCCGCGTTTGCTGAGTCGCGGAAAAACGTTCTGGAAAGACATGCACAGTGTGGTTGGTTTTTGGGCCTCGGGCCTGATCCTGTTTCTTGTCACAACCGGGTTGCCTTGGTCGACCTTTTGGGGCGACTACTTCAAGTCGGTACGTCGACTCACCAACACTTCGGTCGCTACACAGCATTGGGAAAGTGGTCACGAAGGACACGAGGGTCACCGTGGCGACGACACTTCCGAAAAGCCAATGATGACCGCGACGCCACGCACCGCAGCCAAGGGGCCGTCATGGAGAAATCGGGTGCCCGATCCCAGTCGCTACCAACTCGATGAAATCGAGCGTGTCGCTCAGTTCGCATCGACGCTCCAATTCGATCCACCCGTGATCATCTCGCCACCGAGCGAGGCAAATTCGGTCTGGACGGTCAAGTCAGAAACAGCGAATCGCCCGCAGCGTCAAACGATCCACTTCGATGCCGCTGCGAAAAAAACGATTCGTCACGAGACGTTTGCCGATCAGCATTGGATCGACCAAATCGTTGGCCAGGGAATTGCTCTGCATGAAGGCCAACGATTCGGCTGGCTGAATCAATTGATTGCTTTGTTCGCAACGACGGCACTGGTGATGCTTTCGTGCAGCGGCTTGGTTCTTTGGTGGCGTCGTCGCGACGTTAGCGGGTTAGCACCGCCAGCCAGCAAGCGATTGAACACCACGACTCAAAATCAGCTTTCCAAACCCCGGCTCACGATGCTGGCGTGTGTGGTGCTTCTGCTGGGCATGTATCTGCCTCTATTCGGTGCCTCGCTTGTGATTGTGCTGGTGCTGGATTGGTTGGTCTTCAGCCGATTCAAACCGATCGCAATTTGGACGGGACGTTTGGCACCGGCAAGCATCCTGCTCATTCTGTGTTTGTTCCTGGTTGCAGGATGCTCCGACACAGTGCGACCGGTCTCTGGTGGCACGCCAGGGCGATTGACCAGCGGTGGCAAGCCAATGAGCCAAATGCAGGTCAACGTCTTTACCGCATCGGATCAATCACCATTAGGCCGCGGTTATGTTGCCGCAGACGGATCGTTCGAATTAGTGACGAATGATTCATCGGAACCACTGCAACTGCCATCAGGCACATACCATTTCACGATCGAATCGATCGGTGCTGAAGTGATCATACCCAAGGAGTTCAGCGCCCCAGAGACAACTCCGCTAAAGATCTCAATCGCCGACGAGCAACCCATTGTGTTGGAACTACCACACTTCAAAGGAATGGATTAGCGAGCAGAGAGGTCAATGCTCTCGCTTCCAGCCTGTCAACTTGCTATTGACAGGCTGGAAATCACTCAACCTTGTAGACGAATTAGGTAATGCCTCCATACTCTCCCCTGCAAACGTTTACCGATGAACTTGCACAGATGTCAGCCAAAGGTCGGCGGCGGCGCGTGCGACCGCACCAAGTTGACGGACCGTACCTGATTACCGCTGAGGGTGCACGACTGCTCAATTTCGGTGGTAACGATTATCTCGGTGTCGTGGCCGATCGTTTGGGCGAGACGTCGCGATCGACTCCGGTCACTGCGTCTGGCGCGGGAGCGAGTGCGCTGGTATGTGGCTGGACACCGCAACACGAACAACTCGCTACCGCGATTGCGACTGCGGAAGGTTGTGAGGCCGCTGTGATTTTCCCCTCGGGTTATGCCGCCTGCAGTGGCACGATAGCGACCCTGTGTGGTGATGGTGACCTCATCCTCAGTGATCAACTCAACCATGCCTCGTTGATTGATGGTTGTCGCGCGTCCACAGCCCAGAGGATTGTTTATCCTCATCGAGACGTCCGTTTTATCCGCGATTGTCTTTCGCGACGACGCGATGAATTTCGGCATGTTTGGATTGTCACCGATGGTGTCTTCAGCATGGACGGAGATGTCGCACCGCTGCGCGAACTTGTCGCGATTGCTGAAACGTTTGCTGCTCAGTTGATTGTCGATGAAGCCCACGGGACTGGCGTGCTGGGTTGTCGCGGATCAGGATTGTGCGAAGCAGTCGGTGTGCAAGATAAAATTCGTATTCGCATCGGCACGTTGAGCAAAGCGATTGGCCATCAAGGCGGCTTTGTCGTTGGCCCGCGTATCGTGATTGATTATCTGATACAGTTTTGCCGCACGTTGATCTACAGCACGGCGCTAGCACCGGTCACGGCCTCGGGCGCGACCGCGATGATCGAGCAAATGGGAGCTTGGACGGATCGTCGTGAACATCTTGCGGCATTGTCTCGGCACACCCGCACGCGACTAGAAACCGAACTGACATCACGCTGCGTTTCGTTTGCCACGTCCAGTTCTCTAGAGAAAGGCATCCCGATTGTGCCGCTAATCATCGGTCCAGACCGCGACACGGTCGCTCTGAGTGACCGTTTACGCGACCGAGGATTTTTTGTCCCTGCCATCCGACCACCTACGGTGCCTGAAGGCACTGCGCGACTGCGTCTGTCGCTCTCAGCCGCTCATCGCTACGAACATGTTGACGCGCTGATCGACGCGATCATTGATGGTTCACTGGACTGAATCTGGATGCGAAGCCGCTCGTGGTCGCCTTGCCTTCACGGCTAACAAGGCTCAAAACTCGCAGAACTTTACGAGTTGCTTTTGGCGGAATACAGTTCGGCGTATTCGATGGCCCAAGTATCGATCAAGTGACTGAATTCGTCGGGGGAAACTTCGGCAATTTTGGCGTAGTACGAGCGATTGAAAATTTCGCGGTTGAGGACCGTGCCTTTGCCTTTGAGGTCGAGCACGCGGAGGTCGCTATAGGGCCGAATCACGAGTTCGAGACGGCTATACAAACTGGTACGGCGACCCGCTTCCATCCGCAGGTCATCGCGATAACAGGCTTCGCCCCAGCCCTCTTCGCCGAACACTGCTTCGGTGCGAAAACCGGGGAAGTGATCGGCGACGCGGTGGACCGCCGTTTCGATTTGCTCTGAGAGCGTTAACCGGTAAGACGTGTGCAGACGCTTGAGTTCCTCTTCGCTGAGTTCTTTGCGACGTTCCTCGGATGATTCATGTTGGGCGCGACGCCGTCCACGCTCAATCGCCGATTCCAGTCTCGCGTTAAAATCATCACTCATCAGGAAGCGTCCTCAGTAGTCTCGGACCCGCCACTACTGGCGACTTCGGCACCAACTTCCGCAGTCGCATGAGAAGCAACTTTCTCCGGTGCAGTCGTTGGTGATTCGGTAGCTGTTGGCTCGACTGTTGATTCGGTCGGAGGCTTGACCGCAGGTGCTGGCTTGGCTGCGACCGGTTTCGGTTCAGCAGGTTTCGGTTTGTCGCCGCTGAATAACTGCATCAGATCACCGAATGATCGCAATGGCTCCTTGCCTTTCTGCATCGCTTCGGTGAGCGGAGCCGATTCGGGTTCTTTGCCGACGACTTCGTAAACTTCGGGACGTCGTGGCCCACGACCGCCACCGCTTTGTTGGTCGCGTCGTCCGCCGCCACCGCCTACAGAGCGGCCTCGGTTGCCATCGCGACCGCCACC
>JBGSMN010000031.1:0-2431 GCA_041740155.1 Rhodopirellula sp. | reverse complement strand
CTACCACTGTCGCGCGAGTATGAATCGAGGATATATCAGTCATTGAACTGGCGTCGAAATCACGGGGAATGGCGATAAGTACAACTGACTTTCCGCACATCTCCGTGCTTAATTTCTTGGATTTTCGATCGCCGCGATTCTCGCTGGCGGTGGCGTAGTTCTCATCCCATGTAGACGCTGTGGCTTGCACGGATTCGACGCGCGATTGGCTCAATCTTTCCCGCTGCGTTTCTCTCGGCAAGCGTGTCCAACTTATCTCGCTCCGTCCAAAGTAAACTTGCGCAAATCTCCTTTGACGTAAGTTGAGTGCCGCACGACTTACGTCAATGGCCGTTTTCATAAGTCGACTTGGGCATCGCGCGCACACTCGACTGGACACTTTCTGAGTTCTAACTTTCCTGCATCGCGATCACTCCGGAACCGCTTAGCGAGAGAACTCACATGCCCAAGAAATCCAAACCGACAAGCATGCAGCCCGAAGCGCAACGATCCAGTTCGCTCAGCGATGGACAGCGAACTTATCCGAGCGGCGGAAAGTCCATCATTTCCCATCGTGTCGAGGCGATGCCGATCATCAATCGAATTCTCCAACGAATGCGACTGCAAGAATTCCTCACACATCACCTGCCACCCGAAGACAATCGAACCAAGATCGACACGCCCCGCGTCGTGTTGATGATCCTCAAGAATTTGCTCGTCTCCCGAGAGCCCATGTATGGCGTCGCGCAGTGGGCGCGAAACTTCGGACCCGAGCTCTTCGACATGTGGTCCGATGATCTTCAATATCTCAACGATGATCGTGTCGGACGCTGCTTGGACCGTGTCTTTATAGCAATCGATACGAACCTGATCATGGACGTCGTAACCCATGTCGTGAAGGAGTTCGATCTCCGCTTGGATGAACTGCACAATGACTCCACAACCATCACCTTCTTCGGTGACCACAACGATGCTCGGACAACTCAAACACGCGCTGGATCAACGACCCCCGCTATCACTTGGGGACACAACAAAGATCATCGGCCGGACCTCAAGCAATTACTCTACATCCTCACCGTCAGCGACGATGGCGGAGTTCCCGTCTACTTTCAGGCCGCCAGCGGGAATGTTGTCGACGACCAAACGCACCAAGCGACTTGGAAGTTGATGGCGGAACTCGTGCAGCGACCAGATTTCGTTTATGTCGCTGATTGCAAATTGGCGACGACTGCCAACATGAATGAGATCGCTCGTCTGGGCGGTCGGTTCATCACGGTGCTGCCGGCTTCACGCAACGAGGACAAGGCGTTCCGCGCGACTCTGCGAGAAAATTCCAACTCGATCGCTTGGCGTGAAGCGTATCGACTCACGAACGATGACGGCTCGGTAAAGGATCTGTTTCGCGTCTGTGTTGTCGAACATTTCAGCAAGGAAGGTTATCGTTTGCTGTGGTTTCACAGTCAGGGAAAAGCGGAGACGGATGCTGCCACAAGATCACGAAAGTTAGAACGAGCGATCAAAGAGTTGACCAGCCTTCGCGAGCGACTGACAAGTACGCGAACACGCTTTCGCCAACGCAACAAAGTGTCTGAGGCTGTCGAGTCGATTCTGGAAACGCATGGTATGAGCGAGTTGTTGTCAGTCGCGATTCTGGAACAGGAGCACGAGACATTCCAGCAAACAAGTCGCGGACGTCCGAATCAAAACACACAGTACAAACGCGAAGTGGAAACACGGTTCAATGTAAGCTGGGAAGTCAACTTACAAGCACTGAAAATAGCCGCGGGTGGCGATGGGGTGTTCCCGCTGATTACGAATCTATCGGAGTGGAAAGCAGAGGAGGTGCTGCAAGCTTACAAACGTCAACCGATCATTGAGAAGCGATTCTCACAGTTGAAATCGGACTTTGATGTGGCACCGGTGTATCTGAAGAGCGTGAAACGGATCGTGGGACTATTGGCGGTGTACTTCTTTGCGTTGATGGTTCAATCGCTATTGGAGCGGGAACTTCGTCAGGCAATGAAAGCGGAGGGCGTGGATTCGCTACCGCTATATCCGGAGGGCCGAGGCTGCTCGCATCCGACGACGCGGCAAGTCCTAGACGTATTCGAGCCGATTATGCGCCATACGCTGACGATTCCAGGAGTTGACGAAGCAGAAACATTCACGACCGAGTTGGCACCGATTCATCGAAAGATTTTGCAACTGCTCCGCGTCTCCGCCAGCAACTACCGCGCGTAAACTGCCCCGCGAAATTCGGAGAATTGCAATCGGAGATGTGCGGAACGTAGGCTGTATGGCATCGACGGAGTGAAAGGACAAGACATTCGCCGCGTCGCGTTGCCGGCAAACTCACCCTATGGCGGCTTGCTGACTCAGTGCAGTGTGATGAAGGTCACTGCCAACGGCTTGACGACTTCGCCGGTACTGCGAGGCGTGTGGGTCATGGACC
>JBGSMN010000454.1:0-25107 GCA_041740155.1 Rhodopirellula sp. | reverse complement strand
GTGCAGGCACGTTCGGCGAGACTATGCAGTAGCGGAGTACCGTGGCCAGGCGTGGGTTCGACATACGGGTAGTAAGAGATGCCAAGATCGATTGACGCTGCCGCGTTATCTCGCATGCCTTCGATAATAAACCGATGCAGCCGATCGCTGGCCCATTGATAACGGACTCTTAGTGGTTCAAAAACGAGCAGAGGCTTGCCGAATTCGATCGCTCGTTCGATAGCGTAATCCAGTGCGAAGTTATACTGCAATCGCCGTTGGGCGATCATCCAGTACAGTACGTAGTCGCCATCGCTGCGCAACGAGTGCGAGTTGGCAGCGGTGAGGCGGTGGAGCAGAGCAGTGGACATGGGTCACAAAACAATCACAGAGGAGGGGGAGGGTGCCGAAGGTCGGTGGACACTATATTGAGACGTCCAGTCGCAGCGGAACTCGTGAAGAGTTTCGATTTTCGCGGCGAGTTCACCAACGTCGAAAGTCTTGACGACGTCAACTACTCTACACAGAAATTAATATGCGAATTGGCGTACCGACCGAAGTGAAGTCTGACGAATACCGGGTTGCGATGCTGCCCGTGGGCGTGGAGGAGTTAACCGCTCGTGGTCATGAAGTGTTGTTTCAATCCGGCGCGGGTGCGGGCTCGGGGATGACTGACGAGGTTTACCGAATCGCCGGCGCGAAGATAGTTGAAACGGCGAAGGATTTGTTCGCAGCCGCTGATATGATCGTGAAGGTGAAGGAACCGCAACCTGCGGAATATGAGCTGATCCGACCTAGTCAAATCTTATTCACGTATTTTCATTTTGCTGCGAGTGAAAAGTTGACAGCAGCGATGATCGCGACGAAGGCATCATGTTATGCCTATGAAACGCTGCGAGATGCGTCGGGGCGTTTGCCGTTGTTAACACCGATGAGCGAAGTCGCAGGTCGGATGAGTATCCAACAAGGAGCCAAGTATCTCGAGCGGCCACAAATGGGACGTGGCATCCTGCTTGGTGGCGTGCCAGGTGTGGCTCCCGCACACATCGCAATTTTGGGCGGTGGTGTGGTCGGTGCGAATGCGGCTCGGATCGCGGCGGGCTTTCAAGCGAGTGTTTCGATCCTCGACGTGAATCTCGATCGACTGCGGTATCTCGATGACATCATGCCTGCCAATGTGAACGTTCTGTTTAGCGATCGGCATACGATTCTCGAAGAAATCCAACGTGCCGATTTAGTTGTCGGTTCCGTCTTGATCCCAGGCGCAAAAGCTCCACAGCTCGTACGGGCAGCGGACCTCAAACTGATGAAGCCCGGCAGTGTGATCATTGATGTCGCGGTCGATCAAGGTGGTTGCGTTGAAACCACACGTCCGACCACTCATCGCGATCCCACTTTCATTGTCGATGACGTCGTTCACTACTGCGTCGCAAACATGCCAGGGGCAGTGGGGCGGACAAGTACTTATGCGTTGTGCAACGCCACCCTTCCCTATGTCATTCGTCTAGCGGACAGCGCCGCTGCGGATGACTGCAGCGAACTCGCTTCTGCGCTGAACATTCATCGCGGCGAGATTGTCAATCAAGCCGTTGCAGATGCGTTCTGCGGTTAATACTTCAGCGTCGCACCGAAACTAAAGCCGACGAATAAGACATCGTCACCAGAGTCGATGGCCCTGCTAGGTGCTCGTGCACCGACTAGTCCTGGGAGTTGAGCTTCGGCAGTGGCAACTTCTGCGAGATACCAGATTTCCGATCCACCGTGAACCGAGAGCATCTCGCCCAGGTTGTACTGCACACCGTTACTTAATTCCAACATGGCTGCCAAGCTATTGTCATCGTCACGGATACCATACAGACGTTGCGCCTGATCGTCGACGATCGTAGTGGCTTCGGACATGTTCAAGTAACCTCCAGCACGTGCTCGCAAGTAGGTTGATGTGTGACGACAGATGGGTGTGAACATGTCGATGCCGACTTGAAGTCCGATCAGGTCGTTGGTCGTATCGGAGACAATAAAACTGTTGTCTACAGCAGCAGCCCCATTCGATGCGATGTAGCGATACTCTTCCGAGAAGCTAATATAGCGAGCACCGAACAAGAGTTTCGCAATATCCCAAGCCATGGATGTACTGCTCGCTTCGACACTCCAGTAATCCGATTCGTAGCGTTGTTGCTGAAAAGCGATTGGGGAGTTTGGATCGTCAAGTGGTCCGACCTGCTCTGGGTCGTAAAGCAACGTGTAAAGGATGTCTTGATCGGGTAAACCTCCACCTCCACCAAGCACTGCCGGGACTCGTTCGCTTAGAAACGTCCGGCCACTCATGTTCTGGATGCTACGGCTGGTTTCCCAGTTGAGAGGGCCCGTGAAGCTCACTTCGGTTCCGCTCACGCAATCCGGCACTGTGCCGACCGTGATGCGTGGTGCAAACTCAAAATCGACATCGTCGAGATCGAATTCACGTGAACGCGTGAAATTGTCCAAGCCTTGGCGACGCATCATCAAAGCGTCAACCCGGCCGTAACAGTATGGCTGACAGGTGGGACAGCCAACGCAGGCGTTGCCACAACTATTGCCATAGGTACCGCTCGTGCCGCCAGTTCGACAGTTTCCCTGACCACCGTTGACGCAGGCGACTTGCGAAATCTCGCTATCGAAATCTGTCAGCGGGGTTTGTAGACTCGGCATGGATAACAGCCCCGCCATCTCGGAAGCTTGCACCACCGGGAACGTTTGCCCGCCGTGTTGAAGGCTGCTGATCTGCTGGGCCTCGCTGACCGAACTGGTGAGCGAACATGCGAGGGTAGTGAGAACGACAGCGAAGCCGACGCTTGCGCGACGAACCAGCTCACTGTCGTACTGAGCGGTGCGAGGAATCCAAATAATGTTCATGATCGAACCTCGAGACGTGGGTTGTCGGTCACCTGACCAACGCATTGCGAACGACGGAGAAATTGGAAAGTGTTTTTAACGGACGACTAACTGGTCATCCACAGGGATTAGGAATCGGCTACGGATCAAGCGAATCACGTCGGTGGCTTGTTCGCGACTGCGGCAGACGCCTCGCACGACCAATCGTGTGTTCTCTTCAGTCAAACTCACCCTCGCTGTAGAGTGGTTGTCATGAATTTCTTTAGTCAATTCGGCGATCGGATCGAGTGCGGCGGACTCGGTTGATTCCGGCGATTTCGGTTCAAGGAATCCGGCAAGTTTGGCGCGGAGAATTGGGGTGCTTGAAACCGCGCCGGGTCGCGCGGCACGAGCAGCCGCGATCATCGGCGGTGCGGCTATCTCAACATGCTGTCGATGCCGTTGTGGATATTTTTCTGCAACCACTTCGGATGATTGTTGAGCGACCCATTGACGATGTGGAATCGGCAACAAAGGTAACGGTTCAATTTTTAACTCAACAGACTCATCGACTGTTTCGTTGGCCACCGAACTGACAGGCACTGGCGCCATTTCCGTCGAGGGAGCGTCCATCGGAGGCGGTGGGATTACCCATGCTTCCACCGGCGAGTCCTCGATCACTTCGTCAATGTCGTCGCTGTGATCACTGAATGAAAACGACACGCCATACTCGGTATCATCTGCCGTTTCACTAGCCAGTTCGCTTTCGCTGATCGATTCGACTTCATCGCTGGCAAGCTCGCTTTGTTCCGCAACGGCGAGTTGTTGCGGTGGCTGCGATTCGATGCTTGGCATGACTTCGCTGGCAAGGTTCTCGGTAGCGTTGTGCGTGATGCCACGGGACGATGGCATTGTCTCGACGGATTCACCACTTGGATGCCCTTCTGTTCGATGCAGCGAAAGAATTCGCGGAAGATTGTTGCCCGATCGCGGCGCAGTTGTCTCGGTATCGACCTCCTCGAGGTTAATCACCGGCTGATCGAGTAGATCGGAAGCACCGCCTGCCATCGGATTGACGCGAATCGTTGATGTTTGCGGTTGCGAGATCTCGATGACTGGATCCACGCTGCGAGGCTGACCGATCGGCACCAAGCCGACTGCCGTGCCGATGCTTTTCAACCGCAATTCTGAGAACTGCAGATCGGAGGTTTGCATCACCTGGTTCGACGCACCCGACACCGTTGAAAACAAATTCTGCGGTCCCGCCGTCGGCGTGACGAACGGGTTGATGCGAACTGTCGAACGTGTCACTTGTTGTGGTAGACGCACACCGGGAGTGTCATCCGCGATGGCGAAGCCACACGAAGCGACGCTGACCGAAACACCGGCTCCCAGCTTGAGCAAGTTTGAATTGAGCAAACTTGCCAGCCAACTTCGCTTTTGAGCAACACGACGACACGGTCGATGCTCTCGCGGCTTCTTTCTGTCCATGACGGAATCCTTACGCTCATGATCATCCGGATCATGTACCCCCCCGGCACATTTTCCACGCTTAACACTCACAGGTATTCACCATCACAGTGTTAGACAAGATCAGTATCGTCGAGCAGTCACGCCGACATTAACGATTTTTCCAGATGAACCGCTGGTTCGGCTAAGAACGATCGTGACGACGATACGATTCGTTCGGATTATGACGCTGCCGAACAGCTTCAAACGCCAATACCGCGGCTGAGACCGAGACATTCAAACTATCCACGCGACCCGCCATCGGCAGGTGAATCCCGCCAATCACCTGCTGCGTTGACGGCGATGCCGAGGAGACGTCATTTTTCTGCCAGGTTTGCCATCGATTGCCCAAACCGTCTGCTTCACTGCCCAAAATCACGGCGATCCGGCCCCGAGGTCCGCTTGCTGACAAATCCGTTTCAAACAGCGAACGCGAACCCTCCACCCGCATCGCCCACACCTCATCAACTTGATCCGCCAAAAAACCTGCAATCTCCGCCTGCGAGCCTGTGGCAGCGGGGATCGTGAACACGGCCCCGAGCGATCCGCGAATCGCATTGGAATTGAACTGGTCGCTGGGACAATCGCTGAGCAAAACAGCCGCCACGCCCGCTGCGTCCGCAGTCCGGAACACGGCCCCGATATTCCCTGGTTTTTCCACTTGATCGAGAATCAAAATCAATCCCGGGGGCAGCTCTGGCAAATCTGCTAGCGAATCGCTCGCGACCGCGAATTCCGCCACACAGCGATCGCCCGCCTCGCCGTAGCATATTTTCGCGAATAAATCCGCGACCACGCCCCGGTACACATGGGCTCGAATCGCATGCTCGCGAATGAGCTGTAAATCCGTTCCATTCAACACAGGCCGCTGGGCAGCATCCACTTGCTCAAAAAAACCGAGCAACTCCCGTCCCGATTCGATCGCTCGCCGAGTTTCTCTCGCCCCATCGACCAAAATCACGCCAGCCGCACGGCGACGACGATTGTTGCGCAGTCCAATCAAACGGCGAATCGTCGCATTCTGGCTGCTTCGGAGAATTTCCAATGTAATCGGCCTTTCAGGTTGGCTCGATGGGCTGAATCGATTTGATTTGTTATTCTTAGCTTGCTTATCGTTTCCGATCGCGACGACTTGTTCAACTCCCAGAAAGGGCGAGTCGTCGTCTTTTTCATTCCCGCCACAGCGAAAATCAAACCTGCCATGTCGGAGGTCACCTGCCGCGCCGTCGAAAATCATCGGGATCAATCCGCATTTTTAGAACTCGAGCGACGCCTCTATCTCGATGACCCTAACTGGGTGCCGCCCCTGTGGAACGAGCGAAAAAAGCTCGTCGGATTCAAACCGCACCCATTCTACCTCGACGCCGAGGGACAAGCATTCATCGTCCTTCGCGATAACATCGTCGTCGGTCGTGTACTCGCGGTGGTCAATCACGCACACAATCGGACTCACAAAGACAAAGTCGGCTTCTTCGGGTTCTTTGAGTGCGAGAACGATCCCGACGCCGCCCGCGTGCTCCTGCAAACCGCTTGCGATTGGCTCAGCCAGCGCGGCATGACGATCGCCCGCGGGCCTGTGCACCCCAGCCTGAACTACGAAGTTGGGCTGCTCATCGAAGGCTTCGACACGCCGCCAACGTTTTTGATTCCTTACAACCATGCCTACTACCAATCATTGATTGAGGCCGCAGGATTTGCCAAGACGCAAGACTTGTTCAGCTACGAAGCGTCTCTAGACATTCTCAGCGAACTCGATCCAAAACTGATGTTCATCATGGAAGAGGCGATGAAGCGGTTCCAGGCCACGACACGTCCGATTCGCCGCTCGCATTTCCGCGAAGATGTACGAATCTTCCTAAATATCTACAACCAATCGCTCAAACAAACCTGGGGCTATGTGCCCATGAGCGAAGCCGAAGTCGATGAGCAAAGCAGCGGCTTGAAACATCTCTTGATCCCTGAACTGACCAGCATCGCACTGATCGATGGTAAACCCGTCGGTGCTGGTTTTGGATTGCTGGACTACAACCCGATCATCCGCAAAATCAACGGCAAACTGTTTCCTTTCGGATGGTTGCATTTGTTATTCGGACGCAAAAAGCTAAAACGATTGCGTTTAGTCAGCGCCAACGTCTTGCCCGAGTACCAGAAATGGGGTCTGGGCCTCGTCACGCTTTATCCGCTGGTGCCGGCCTCGATTGATTTCGGTATCAATGTGGGCGAGTTTTCGTGGGTACTTGAAAGCAACCAACTTTCGCGTGGCACGATTCAGCGTGGTGGTGCGACTTGGACGAAAACACATCGCATCTTTGATAAACCCATCGTGCCGTCAATCGACAGTGATGAGAATGAGAACACCAAATCTGACGAACATCCAGCCGCTCGCCAGGACACCGATTCGTGAGCCAATCACCTTCGGACGATTTGTCGCCAGATGGTTCCTCAGCGAACAAAGGCGACTCGACGCTACCTGACGTCGTCGACGTCGATTCGATCCTGGGACCAGGCGGCCGAATCAGTCGGCGATTGACGAATTACGAACCCCGTCAACAACAACTCGACATGGCCCGCGCGGTCGCTGCGGCGATCGCAGCCAAAGAACACTTGGTCGTCGAGGCGGGCACCGGCACCGGCAAAAGTTTCGCGTACCTGGTACCCGCAATCTTGCACGCGACGGCCAACCAAGTCGAATCGAAAAGCGATGCCATGCCACGGGCTGACCATTCGCGAGTCGACGGAAAGTCGCGGGCCGCCGGTGAACCAGATGACGATGATGAACTCGACGACATCATTGATCCCAAGCATGTAAAGCAAAAACCTGACGAAGAAATAAAACGTCGCCGCGTGTTGATCTCCACACACACCATCAGTCTGCAAGAACAACTCATCGGCAAAGATGTGCCTTTGCTGGCCAGCGTTATCCCACGTGAGTTTTCTGCCGTGCTCGTGAAAGGCCGTGGCAATTATCTGTCGCTGCGGCGGATGGATCGGGCAATCGCCAAAGCCACCTCGCTGATGACCAACGATTTTCAAATGCAACAACTCCGCGGCGTGAAAACCTGGTCCAAGACCACTGGCGATGGATCGCTGGCGACGCTGCCCGTCAAACCCGATACCATCGTGTGGGACGAAGTCCGCAGCGATACCGGAAACTGTCTGCGCCGCAAATGCCCGCAATTTAAGAACTGTTTTTATTTTCGTGCTCGGCGGCGGGCCAGTAACGCCCAAGTTATGATCGTCAATCATGCGATGTTGTTCACCGACATGGCGATGCGGCGTCAGGGGTTTTCGCTGTTACCGGACTACGATGTCGTGATCCTGGACGAATGTCATACGATCGAAGCCGTTGCCGGCGATCACCTCGGCATCCGTCTGACCAGCGGCCAATTCGACTATCTCTTTGATAGTCTGTACAACGACCGTCAACAAAAAGGATTACTGGTCGCCCACGAGTTGCACGGCTTGCAAGCCGAAGTCGATCGCTGTCGGTTTGCCGCCAGCGGCCTGTTTGCCGATGTCTTGGATTGGTTTGAAAAGACCAAATCCCGCAACGGACGCGTCCATCATCCCAACTTGGTTCCCAATCCGTTGAGTGATCCCATGGAGAAATTGGCGCGAAAGCTACGTGCTCACGCCGACGCTCAAGAGAACGATTCGGATCGTCAAGATTTTCAGTCTGCGCATGATCGCTTGCTCGCGCTGGCCGGTGGATTGCGAGAATGGTTGGACCAGAAGAGCGAACATGAGTGCGTGTACTGGGTTGAAAAAACCGGTAGCCGTCGCGGCATGGACCGCGTGTCGCTTTCCGCTTCACCCATTGATATCGGTGCTACGTTACGCACCGAACTTTTTCAAAACGAAAACATCGACTCCGTGATCATGACCAGTGCGACGCTGGCCAGCGGTGACGAACAACGCTTCTCATTCTTTCGCAGCCGAGTTGGTTTAACGAGCGGACGCAATCTGCAAGTCGGCAGCCCGTTCGACTACAAGAAACAAGCGAAGTTGGTGATCGTCAATGGACTGCCCGATCCCTCTTCGCAACGCGAAGAATTCGAACGATCCATCCCGCAACAAATCAAACGCTTTGCCGGTTACTGCGATGGGCACACGTTCGTGTTGTTCACCAGCTACGCGCTACTGCGACGCTGCGCCGAAGCGATCACGCCTTGGTTGATCGAACATGACCTCCAACTGTACAGCCAAGCAGGCGAACGCAACCGCACACAATTGCTAGACGCGTTTCGCGAGAATCCCCGTGGTGTGCTATTGGGTACCGACAGTTTCTGGCAGGGCGTCGACGTGCCTGGCGATGCACTCACGAACGTGATCATTACGAAGCTACCTTTTTCGGTACCTGATCACCCGTTACTCGAAGCCCGTTTGGAAGCAATCAAAGCCGCCGGTGGCAATCCATTTTCGGACTATCAACTGCCTGAAGCGGTGATCAAATTTCGCCAAGGTTTCGGGCGTTTGATTCGCACGCGCAGTGACGAAGGCATGGTCGTGGTCTTGGATGGGCGAATCAAAACCAAACCCTATGGACGCCGCTTTATAAGTTCACTACCTGAGATGACTGTCATGAACGTGCAGCCGACAAAGCAGCGAACGTAAGCTTGACCAAGCAGCTGCGGATCTTTCCCTAGGGCCACTGAGGATCGGTGATCGAACGATTGAGCGTGGCCAAACGTGCCTGGACGTCGAGTAAACGCTGCCAAGACGACTGTTTCAGCAATACCTGTTCGGTTGCTTCGTTAGTTTCCGCCGTTTCAATCAATCGTTCCAAGCGGTTTTGCAGATAGTCGAGGATCTCGCATAATTGTGCCTTTTGACCTGGCGACAAATCATCAGGGATCGCCGGCAACTCTTCCAACTGCATCGCCTCGACCGGCAGCGGGCTTTCGGGTTCCTGGTGCAATTCGACAGCAATGGATTCGTCGGACGATTTGACGTCCCGATTTTGCGAGCTACTGCCTCCGCCCATCAATCGCAACCGCTCAGCGATCTGTTCTTCGGAGCCCAACAACAACAGACTGCGTCCGACAGCGATCAGGTCGCCATGACGGAGAATCTTGAGTTGGCATTCGGAACCGTTCACCTTGGTCCCGTTAGTGCTGTCGAGATCCGTCAGCACGAGCCGGTCATTGTCTCGCTGTATTTTCAGATGGCAGCGGCTGACGCGTTCGTCGTTGAGTTGAATGTCGTTGCCTTCCTCGCGACCAATCGTCAGAGGAGTGCTGATGTCTTCAAATAATTTGCCGCGATCCGATCCGTGCAAAACTTTGATCGTTACGTTCGTCACCAATGGCCTCGATCGTGATTTTAGTGGAGCGATTCGTTGATCTTCCAAGAGAAAAGCTGAAACAGCATCCTGCCGCCTGTCTAAGTATAGACGCGTCTGATTCCTAAGTATAAACGCGTCAGACGTGCCTGAGTGCCGCAATCAGCTCGTTTTGGGCTGTGAATATAACCGAAAATCGCCCCCTACCGCACTTCTGCGATCACACATTTTAAATAATCGCTTTCTGGACAGGATACACTACACGGGTGATCCGGTGCTGGTCCGCGAGACTGCAAAACGATCAAATCCCGTTGACGTTTTCGTCCGCTGTCAACGAGCATGTTGAGGAAATCAGCTCGCGAGACATGCCCTGAGCAACTGCACGTGACGAGTATGCCACCTGGTGGCAGTAGTTCGAGCGCCGACATGTTCAGTCTCGCGTAGGCGCGCAAGGCCGCATCAACCTGCCGTCGCGAACCGGCGAAACGAGGCGGATCGAGAATGACGGCGTCGAACAATTCGCCCCGCTGGCTGCGAGCTTTCAAATCATCAAAACAATCCGCTCGCTCAAATTTCACATGCTCGATCGAATTTGTTTGCGCATTGCGGCGAGCCATCTCAAGAGCTTTTTCGCTGCTATCGACACCGATCACTTCTCTGGCCCCGCCCCGGGCCGCCGCCAAGGCGAAACCGCCCGTGTAGGTGCATATATCTAAAACACGGCGACCATGCATGTACCGCGCCGCCTCAGCATGATTAGCCTGTTGATCGAGGTATCCGCCCGTTTTCTGGCCGTCTCGCAAGTCGATTGCCATTTTCAAATCGTTGTGCTGATACCAAACCGTGTGCGCGGCGGCATCTTGCTCGCCACCCGCTTCGTCGCTCCCGCTCACAGCGAATTCAATCCCTCGGCTCCATGATTCGACTTCAGCGAGCTGTTCCGACGAGACACCCTCGTGCCGCACCGTCGTCGCCTCCATCCGCGAGATCACACGCTGGCAAGGCGTGCCGTATTTCTCAGCCGCAATCAATACCTGCTCAATCAAGAAAGGGCCTCGC
This sequence comes from Rhodopirellula sp., assembly GCA_041740155.1. Lineage (GTDB taxonomy): Bacteria > Planctomycetota > Planctomycetia > Pirellulales > Pirellulaceae > Rhodopirellula. Next base: position 14,429 of record JBGSMN010000454.1, on the reverse strand, counting down.
GAGAGCAGTGCGGCTGCCGTGAACTGAACACTCAAGCAGTCAGCATACCGATCGACGATCAATCCGCTGAGCCGATCCGATTCACTGAAAATCAAACGCTCACCAAGTTCACGGCGATCGGGACCGGTGGCAGGTTGTGTCAATCGTCGCCGAGCGACGGCTTCATCAATTCGCCGCGCGAACATCGCATCATCAATCGCTTGATCACGCGAAAAACTGTACAGTCGTAGTCGCAGCCGACTGGCTGGATTGACCAGCCCGCGTGCGATCCAGTTACCATCGTGATCGAGCAAATCGACGGTTTCGCCCATCGCCAGGCCATTTGCCGTGGTCATTTCAGTCGACTCCGATTCCGGTTCGTAGACGGGTTCGCCATCCTGTTTTCCCCTGCCAGCGTGCATGCCGCTGGCTGTTTTGCCGCCAGCCCGCGTGCCATCCGCCAGCGCCGTCGCCAGCACCCAAGGATGCCGGGACAAAAACGGGAAATGCCGATTGGGTTTGGTTCGCAAAGTGGCAGATTCGACCGAAACGCTGGAACGATCAGACGGGAAAAACGGGGGTTGGGAAAACGGGGATTGGTCAGGAAACGAATTCACGGAGTTGAGTTTCTGAGAAGTTAAGGTTGGTTGGGAGAGAGCAATCTCTGTAAAAGTAATCACTAAAAAAGAATTTTAGCCATTGGCCGCTTTGCTGAAACTTGACAAATAGGCAAAATAGGAGGCTGACAACCGAAAGGGTTTGTCGATCTGCGGACTTTGACGAGTTTTTTCTGCGAAGTTCACACGTCTGCATACCGATACTCGACGGGCTGCCGTTGACCGGTTGTTAGCAACGTCGCCGTTTTTCAAAAATGAACCCAAGGTAATAGTTATGCACGTCGTCGCCGAACCCTGCTCGGGATGCAAGTACACCGATTGCGTCGTCGTTTGTCCTGTGGAGTGTTTCTACGAGGGCGAGAAAATGCTTTATATCCATCCAGAGGAATGCATCGACTGCGAAGCCTGTGTGCCGGAATGTCCCGTCGAAGCGATTTTCCACGAAGATAATCTTCCCGAAGAATGGAAGCACTATATCGAAATTAACGCCGTTGAGTCGGAAAAGTGTGAAGTCATCACGGAAAAACAAGAACCTTTGGCGGATAACTAGTCCCCGCCCGTGTCCGTTCGCGTTTGGCTGCATCGTGCGGGCCTGCATCGTCTGAAACCTTGGTTGCCCTGGATCAAGCGAGCGGTTTTCATGCTCGTTTTGATCGGGCTATTCGGTGCGGCCAACAACGCGGTTCAACGGTGGCAGCGAGAAACGTACGCAATCACTGCGGAGGTGTCTGAACTGCAACAACGTGCCAGCACCGAGTCTGGCCCAATCGCTGTGGTGCTGACGCAAGAGGCCGCCAAGCGGCAAGCCTCTTTGCCCTCCCTCGCCAACGTGGGTTGGGATCGTGTTGTCGGAGCGGGAGCTCTTTACAGCCTCGGACTACTACTGCCCGGTTGGATCTTGTACCGCTGCTTAACTGCCTTTGCGGTACCCTGCACACTCCGCCGAGCCATCGCGGCCCAGTACCTCGGTCACGCGGGCAAATACATCCCTGGCAAAGCGATGGTGATTGTACTCCGAGTCGGAGCCATCTTACCGGCCCAACAGCTACCAGCCCGAATCGCCAGCGAAAATTTTTTTTCTGCCACACCCCGTCCAGTCGCTCGGGTCACCAGTTGCATCTTCTTTGAAACGCTATTGATGATGGGTGTGGGTGGTGCTGTCGCGGGCATCTTGCTGTGGAATGCACCGCTGCCGGTTTGGGTGCGTGGCCTCGCGGCCCTGATGGCGATTGGCTCAGTCGTGCCTCTCTGCCCGCCGATTTTGAGACGGTTGATTGTCATCGTCGCCGCACGTAAACAAATCAAAGACGCCAGCGTTGGTTCATACCACTCTCAATCAACAAGCTCGAATATCAACCCTGCCGCGATCACTTGGCCGCTGCTGGCACAGTGCTGGCTGGTTTCGATGTTGTCCTGGTTGTTCATTGGTTTCTCCTTTACGATCTTGATCACGGCCATTCCCTCCTTTGAACCTCTTCCACCCCTGAGCGAACTGACCCCTGTCGCGACCGCTGCCATTTCGCTCGGGATGGTTCTCGGATTCGTCTCCCTCTTGCCCGGTGGTGCAGGTGTCCGGGAGTATGTCACGTTACTCGTGCTCGTTCCGGTGATCGGACAAACGCACGCACTGTTAGCCGTGATCGCAGCCCGGTTATTATTCATCATCATCGAGTCTTTATGCGCAGGCCTTTCCGTGATCTACCTCCGTCGCCTGCATTTCCTCCAACCAATCCCGCCCGGATGAATCTGCCATCGACTGTTTCCGCCTGCTCAGCCGCTCACAGCTTTGGCTTTCTGCCTTACGTCAAACCGCACGGCATGACCTCGCGTGAACTCGTCAACCGAGTCCAACGTCGCCTTCGCCGCGAACTCAACGATCGCAAACTCAAAGTCGGACATACGGGCACTCTCGATCCGCTCGCCGATGGCTTGGTCGTGATCGCTGTCGGTGCGGCCGCACGCCTAACCCCCTGGATGCTACAACATGCCAAACGCTACGTGGCCCGGTTTGAATTAGGCGTCAGCAGTGTTTCAGGCGATCTCGAAGAACCCGTTTCGCCGCTCGTCGGTGCCCCCACGCCGACTCTCACCAGCCTTCAATCAGCTTGCGATCAACTCCACGGTTGGATTGAACAAACACCGCCGACACATTCCGCGATTTGGGTCGACGGGCAACGAGCACACGAACGCACCCGCCGAGGCGAACATGTTGAGATGCCGACCCGCCGCGTCTGGATCGACTCAATCACGATCGTCAACTACGAGTACCCACATCTCGATGTCGAGGTGCGTTGCGGCTCCGGAACCTATCTGCGTTCACTCGGCATGGATATCGCCACCCGCTGTCAAACGGTTGCTGTGATGACCCAATTGACGCGTACGGAAGTCGGCCCATTTCACATCGACAGCGCCGTGCAAAAGGTGCCACCCAACGATTCACCGCCACTGAATCCGGATCGTTTGTTTGAAGGTCTCACGCCGCTGCCAGGTTCTCCCTATTTAAGAGATTGCATTGACGCACCGATGATCGGTCTGGGCCACCTTCCGGCTTTAACGCTCAATGACGACGACGTTTCACGAGTTCGATTTGGGCTATCCATCGTTGGCACCCCGCTGCCCCCGCCCGCCGCAGACCTCGCTCTCACCGGCCCCCGCGCCCAATCCCCCAGCAAACCATTTGGCGAGCATGGCCAAACCCAAGCCCCACCGGCAGAATGTTTGGCGCTGGACGAGCAAGGCGATTTAGTCGCAGTACTCAGAAAGAAACACGGAGACTGGGCACCCTACCGCGTATTCGCTTGCTCGCGGTTGAAGTAGAATGAGGGCGAGTGGGATAGGTTTCCAGCCGGTCATTGCGTTGATGTGGCTCTTCAGGAGAAGTCATCGGTTAGCCACTGATCCTGCAGGGTTTCCTCCAACGCTTTGGGACTGCTGAAAATGAGATCGAGAGCCGATAAATCCTCACCGTTTAGTCCTCGATATGCCTGCACCCATGCCCTGTCGTTGTTGAAAACCGTCGATACAGTTTTGCGCAGCCCTTCGTTATTGATATCGAGGATAAGCTCCCGCCTATCGTCGTTGGTTGATCCCAAGTCCGCGAAAACAGGCAATGAGATCGGGAACGCGATTGCAGGTAGTACCGACTCGGGTTCCGCGTGAAGCGGAGAGTCGTTGAAATTCATGAAATTGATCACCCTGAGTGCATCGAGTGCCGTCGCGAAAAGCGATCCGTCAACGTCGTAGTAGACTGGCGGAAGCTCACTTGCCATGGTCGGGGTAGTCAATGCGACTGGGTTCGAGCCAGACCGATTGAGTAGATTGATGATCAGTAGCGCATCCAGGGCGGTGGTAAAGCCGTTGAAATCCACGTCGGTGGGTTCAAAGGGATTCTGCCAGGGCCGCGTATTGATCGTGTGGACCGTCGCGTCACCATTAGTAAGCACATGCCTCTGCTGGCCATCGACAAAAATGGGGTCGAGCACCTCCCAGCCGTCACCGACGTAGTTGACCGGGTCGTCATCATCGTGAATGACGACCAGAGAGTTGCCGTCATCGGTTGCGTCAAGAACGCTTTGCCCATTGATTGTGAGTTCGTTTGGACTGGCACCGACGATATCGATGGCCTCAAAGTTCCGCAGACGGCTTTGGCTGGGATCAGTCAAGTCCAGATGCCTGTCCCTCCCCGTCAGCACGAGAATGTCATTGCCTTCTTCGCCATCGAGATGGGGAAATTCAGCAGTGGGCAGGTCCGTACGAAATTCATCGGATCCCTCGCCCAACTTGAACTCGGTTTGCCCGCTGGGTCGCTGGAAGTCGATGGGAGTGCCGAAAGGACTAATGAACCGCCTCAAATCATCGCTCGGATTGTCACCTGTGCCGAAATCAATGACGTCATCGTCGCCACGTGGAAAGTTGAACTCGCGATCGAGTACGGGCAAAAGATCATTCAGTTTCTCGAAGTCGACAGTACGGACCTCAAAATCTTGAATACCCCCAGTTCGATTGGTGGAACTCGATATGATCTGTTCCGAATGGAAAGTGTACTTGAGGTACTCAATGGGCGGGTCATTGGTTGCGTTTGGCTCGAATCGAATTTCGTCGCTGCCGCCTATGCCTCCGTCCGCGATAATCTTCGGAACAGATTGCCCGATCGTTCGAACGGTCGACAGATCATCGCTATTGGGCTGGCCATTGATACGAATAGGGAGTGGGTCGTTTCCCGAACGGCGGAAAATTTCTTCGTTCTGAGAGTTTCGAAATACGATGTCACCATTGCCAAATTCGATCTGGGCGGGAAACACCTGAACCACGGCCACGATCGGTGCGTTTGACGATACGACAGCGGAGCCGACGAATCCCTCTCCCAGAGTGAATCCGTTTATGTGGTTCCCCGTAATTCCATCGAATACCTTCACGTCGGACGTACTATTGGGTCCCGAACTGGTGATGATGTCAGCCAACCCGTCACCCGAAAGATCACTGGCGGCAACTCGGACACCGCCACTGAAGGCTGTGTTGAAAGCAAAGAAGTCGAGAACAACGTCTTCGGTTGGCACCGGAAGTCCGACTACGAATCTTGGCAGCCTGATCGAATCAAAGACTTTCACATGGCCACCGTTGTCGGAGCCGTCCACATCGGCACCTGTGATGATGTCGGCGAGTCCGTCACCGTTAATGTCACCCGCTGCCACAAACACGCCGCCGGTAAAACCAGTGTCAAACGCGAGGAAGTCGGCAAGCGTGTCATTGATGGAACCCGTCGGCGGCAATTGGCCCGCCGTATGCCCGTCAAAGACGCGGACATGAGGACCACCACCGACCCCGGCACCCGTGATGATGTCGTCTTGACCATCGCCGTTGACATCTCCCACCGCAACTCGGACGCCACCCGTGAAATCGGGATCAAACGGAAAGAAGCCGGCGGTAGGTGCGCCAGTGACTCCATCAAAGACGCGGACGTGGGGACCACCAGCGGCGCCGGCGCCAGCACCGGTGATGATGTCGGCGAAACCGTCTCCAGTAACGTCCCCGCTCGCGACGAAGACTCCTCCGGTGAACTGTGGCTCGTAGGCAAAGAAACTGTGAAGCTTCAGGCCGGTCACACCATCGAAGACTTTGATGTGTGGACCGCCACCAGGGCCTGACGCTGTGATGATGTCGGGTGTCCCATCATTGTTGACGTCACCAACGGCAACATGCACGCCGCCTGTATCGACAGGGCCGTAAGGACGAAAGTCAAAGGACGGCGTGCCACTTCCATCGGTAACGATGACTCGCGGCGGAAGACCCGGATCGGGACTGACGACAATCGTCCCAAAATCGATGAATGGAAATGGAAAGGCCGTTACTGTGATTGGGTTGCAGGTGGAGACGCCCTGTGAATCATAGCCACAAACCAATATTTCATGATCGCCATCGTTCAAAATTTCACCAAACAGGACGCCCGTGGGATCAAGGTCGTCACCAGGTCCAAACTCGAGCGTGTCGTGGACCACACCGTCGACACGCAATTCCACACGCCGCACTCCCACATCGTCACTGGCCTCGAACGTGATTGGAATCGTCGATCCTTCAACCACACCTTGTCCGTCCGGCGGACTCGTAATCGTGATCGTGGGAGGCTGATCCGCAATGAGATCCACAATCCTCTCGATCTCGCCAATGTTTCCCGCTGCGTCGGTGACACGAACAGAGTACTGATTGGTAGGCAACAAAACAGGATTGATTTGGAAACTGCCATCTGGATTCACGGTGGCGGTTTGATTTCCGATGGTGACCGTGCATGTCTCGTCCAGCCCAAGGCAATCCGTCGTCGTGCCGGTCACCGTTACTTCGGAACCCTCGATCACCTGAGCACCGTCATCTGGCGAGACAATCGTGATCGTTGGTGCGGTCGTGTCTTCCACGATCAGGCCGGTCATATTCATGATGACCAACGGCGTGACAATGTCGTTGGTCTGAAATGTCAGTTGACCGCTCACCGGACCGGTTGCATCTGCGTTCACAGTCACACCAAAATGAGCGAATGAGACCACAGGCAAGCGTTCCGCCCCAAAATCGGTAACTGAAAAACCATCACCAGTGATTACGAGGTCGTCGAGGATTAGTGGTGCGCTGCCAAAATGGTTTGCGATCGTGAATTGTCGGAAGGCTTCCGCCAAACCCTGGTCATTACGGGGGATTTCACCAAAGTCGAAGGTGTCACCGCTTAGAACGATGTTCTGGTTGAAATCGCGGATCTGCAGGCCGGGCACCGGTATCAGCTCAATCGCATCGGCGATCGTGTCCTCGTCCTCCCCCGGAGGTCCACTCACGGTGACGACGACAGACCCCCGTTCGCCCAACTCAATAAATGGCGTCGCGCCAATACCAGTACCATCACCACCACGCAAAATATTGACCACACGAGCGATGTCACGGACGAAAATGTCTCCATTGCGATCTATGCTTTGATCGACGATCACTTCCGATTGCACACCCCCTGCGGTGATTCCGTAGCGAGCTTCGGAAGTCAAATTGTCGGCAGGTAACCAAGTGGCACCGACAGTGTAGGTTCCGGCCGGCACGTCCGCAAAAGTCCACTGTGCGGCTTGACCAGGACCACAGGTGTGTTGGTCGCCGAACAGTCCAGGTCCGGAAACTGCACTGCAATCGCTGGTGAACGTGTCTGTCCCGATCGGATCGAGCAATGCCACCGGCTCTCCGTAAAAGAAATCATCGAGTACCACGATATCGTCATCACCGCCTTGAGTCACATCATTGGGCGAACCGGAAAGCAGCAGTGGCGATTCACCGCTTGTGATGCGAACACGAGCAACGACTGGGGCATCAAACGTAACGCCCAAAAACGATAGGCCCTCGTTTGGGAAAGGATTGAATGGGTTAGGTTTGCCATCCGATCCGACAGGGTGAACAAATTCGGATCGAAGTAATTCTCCTGCAGCATCGTAGAACTCAATCTTGCTAGTAAATGGCACATCGACATCCGTAAAGACTGCTCCGAATCCGCTCACTGCAGCGGGTTGATCTGTGCCCGGAACAAAAAAGCGAACGTCAGTAACGTTGCTACCCACCGGCGTAAATAGCTTCGGCGCACTCAGCGGCTCAAATGCCAAAGGGTAGGTGCCGTTTAAATCCTGGAACAAGGACGGTCCCCCAAGCACTTCCCCACTGCCACTCACGCGAAGCTCACCATCGGTTTGAATGACGACGCCGCGTGGCGAAACACTGTTAAAGAAATTCCACGGCAGTGGCACCGAATCATCGACAGCGTCCCAATTGATTTCCCGACGACCACTACCTTGTGATCCAATCACAGCACCGTTGTCGTTGCCACCCAGTTCAATCTTGAACGCGTCGATGGAGCTAGCAGTCGACAACGGCGAACCGAACCCGCCATAAACCGTGTTCACGTTACCGCCGCCGACACGATTGGGAACATCATCGACAATCAACGCGTCGGTAGAAATCGGTGTAATTCGAACGGCATCTGCCAATACAAATCCGTCAGCATCGTCAGTCAGTTCGACACGCAATTCCCTCGTATTAGGGACGATCGCCAAGGTTTTCCAAAAAACACCTTGGTCCTCGAACTCTTCGGGTGCTTGCTCCTGATTGACCATGACCTCTGAAAATAGATTTCCGTCGAGAAAAATTTTGTACTTGGCATCCGTTGCTCGATCGTTTGCATTCGTCCACGTCGTCGAAACCAAGTAACCACTCGTCGGAATGTCGCTAAAGGTCCATGTCGCCGTACTGTCGGCGAGATCATTTGGATCTGCAAACGCCACATCCCCATGGAGACCTTGTGGGAATTGCGGATCATTAATGGTGTCGAAACCGATCGAGGAAAAACCATCGTCGCCATTGTCAATGATCTGTAGGGGCAGTCGGAAGTTGATCACCTGAACCCGTTCAAATCCAGAGTAAAAAATGTCTCCCAGCGACGTACCGGGGAAACTGATTTTGCTGCCATCGTCAACCACAATGTTACCATCGCCATTGACAATCAATTGATCGGTTCCTTCTCCTCCATCCAGATCGCGTGGTGCTCCAAGCAAGGGGCCAACGCGAAGATCGTCGTCAAAGGCGCTGCCGTTAAAGTTTTCCCATACACCCTCGAGTTGAATCGTGTTCAAGTCTGTGTCGACCGTTTGGACGGCAGATGAATCGAGATCGAGTGAGATCTCCAAGCCGGCGAGCGAAAAGTCGAGTGTGTCGAATCCTCCCGGGTCGATAAATATGTCGTCGCTACCGGGAGTAGCGAAGACCACGTCATCGCCGACGCCGACATCAACCAAATCGTCGCCGGGGCCGTCAAAGAAGATATCGTCGCCAGGTCCGCCGATGAGCACATCGGGGCCCTCGCCGCCGTCCAGCGTGTCGTCACCCTCACCTCCGTCGAGCCGATCCTTGCCGGGACCACCAAACAGCGTGTCATCACCGCCTTCGCCAAATAATCTATCTGATCCATCACCACCGAAAATAATTTCGGTCAAGTCACTGCCGGTGACCGTGTCGTCGCCGCCATGCGTGCGGACGCGTACTTCGGTGACATCGCTGAGGTCATAGGTGAACGTGCCGGGAATGCCAAACGAAGTCGTGCCATACGCAAATTCAAGTGTGTCGCCGACAACGGTGGCCGTGAACGTCTCCGCTCGCATGGAACCGTGAGCGAAAACGGGTCCACCCTTGAGGTGATAGACACCTCGAACCGCACTTGTGTTGTCTTCGTTGAAGGGATCGCCATCGAATTCGTCAATCTCGTCCAGGTGATCGCCCACCGTCAGAATGAAGTAGTCTTCCAGCGGGTCCACTGCACCAACGCCAGGAAACGTGACTGCACCTGGCCCTTCACCAATCGGAGTAACAATGAATCGGTTTCCATCGACCCCCAGGTCATCAGGATCGGTGACGGAGGTCGTGCCCAACAATTCGTCACTTCCATCGAATGTGCTGTCGAGCGAACGATAGTAACCGAGTTCGAATTCCGGCGAGTCTTCAAATCGAATCCGGAAGGATTGCGTGTGTTCATCAAAACCACTTGCGAAATTCCGGCTGAGAAGAATGTCCGGGTCTGGAGTACTGGCGAATAGATCGACCTCGCCAAACGGCACGGGTGATCCGCTGGGAGGATCGGTCACTGAGGGATCAAAATCAATAGCGACTCTATCTGACTGAAAGGCAACGCGAGTTCCGTCGCGACTCGCCGCCAAGTAACGGGTTCCCGGGGTAAGGCCGAGGCTGATATCAGTCCCGCTGGCAGTTTCACTGATCAACGAAGTGACGCCTGTCACCATATCGCGAACGTACACCTGGGTGCCAGGAAATATCGTACCGCCAGGAATCAAATCGCGTGCGGTACTAGTAAACGAAAGGAAACGTCCATCCGCACTGATCGAAGGAGCGGTCGAACCCGCCGTACTGATGCCAACATCCGTATGCACGCCCACCCCGGTGCCTGCGGCGTTGATCGTTACCAAGACCATTTCGGTCGCACCGAATTCATCAAAGATTCCATCACCGTCGGAATCGCGATCCAGCATGTAAATGTCCGAAAAACCATCGCCATCACTGACACCAAGTGCTGGGTCGAGCAAATCCGACGCACTGGTTCGAAAAGCAAGGAAGCGGCCATTGTCGCTCATTACCGGCCCGGCACTCACCTCGCTGTCGATTAATGAGGAGGGAGGCGTTGCACTGTCACCGGCAACCACTCCTGGTACTTCCCGACTGCGACTGACCAAGCTCGTGATCCCCGTCTTGAGGTCGCGAACAAACAAGTCTTCCGCGACGTTAGCATCCATTGCCCCCTTAACGAGGTTGGTCGCACGACTGAAGAACGCGACATGTCGCCCATCACGGCTAATAAGTGGCTCGCGTGCATTGTCATTGGCAGAGCCGGTTCCATCACTATCAACGGTTACCAATTCGACCGGCGCGTTGCCTCCACCAACGAAGACATCAAATCCACCGGCATCGGCGACGCCACCTGTGGCGAGCGTCACCAAGCCGTTGTTATTGCTCACAAATGCAACGATGCCACCAGTTCGGTTGACGGAGAAATCAAAAACAGATCCGCTGCTGAATCCTGTTCCCACGCCCGTTCCATCGACATTGATTCGGGTGACCAACCCTCCCTTGACGCTGGCTCGATACACGTCCACGCCAAAGCCATTGGTGTCAATAATCGAAAGGTCGTCCACGAACATGTCCGTTGCGGTACTGGCGAACACAACCGATGTTCCGTTGCCACTGATCACGGGTCGCGTTGAAGGACTGCTAAGGATCCCCGCAGAGGTTCCGTCCACACCAATGCTCAGCAACGTCGTCGACGTTTCGCCCGCTCCAGTTTCGTCAAAGATACCGTCTTCATCGGCATCACGATCTCGCACGTAAGCGTTCGGAACAACATCAATCGTGACACCTTTGACAAGATCCGTCGCGTTACTAACGAACGCAACATAGCGACCGCTATCACTGATTGCCGGGTCGAAAGAACCAGGGAAGGATGAGGCACCGCTATCACTTCCTGCAGAGTTGACGCTGATCAGCGAGGTCGTGCCCAACAACAAATCGCGAACGAAAACATCCTGCGTGCCATTCGTGTCTTTCGCTACTAGATTCGATGCGTAACTTTGGAATGCGACGAAGCGACCATTGCCATTGATGGCTGGATTGCTTGAATAGTCGTTACCCGCCTCGGGCGGCGAAGGCTCGGGAGGTGGAGTCACGCTAACAAGATCGATGGCTAACAACCGCCGATCTTCTAGCACTTCCAGTTGAGGACTAAAATGGCATCGCGAGCCTTTACGACGTCGACGCAATAACGCTTTTGAGTTCGACTGATGGGATTGACTCTTTTCACTTCGCGTAATCATTTCAGCTACTCCCAGATTCACTGGTGTTCGGTCTATCCAAGTGTTGCCACCCAACCGAAGACTGCCAGGAAAAGTTCGCGATGATTAATCCGGAATCACCGCATGGACTGAAGTCCTATTGATATTCCTTTCAGCAAAACTCCCAAAATTGCCACATATGTCATCCCGAATTGTCCCATTTCTCCGGGGGGGATACAATGAAAATCATTTCAGATGAGAAACAATTACCTTTTTTTAGGCAACAATTACGCACGACGGGTGATTTCAACGACGGCAATCACCGCACCCGAACCAACAATCTGACGACTACCACGCTGTGTTCGATTGCTTACAGGTGAAGTAGAATGAGCGTGTGATGTTCCCGCCCGTGCACTGCCACTACCACACGTCTTTGAGATCCCGCCTGATGAAATGCAACTTGCTGACCAATATTGTTACCTCCAAATCGCGTCTCGCTTGCTTTGGTTTAATTGGGTTATTGACCGTCTCGGCGGTGGGGCTACGCGTCGGCCAAACGCCCGCTGAACAAATGCAAACGTTCGCTGCCGCTTACGTGGAAACGCTCGACGATGCTCAGCGCGGGCAAACAATGTCAGATTTCGACTCGCCCACGCGGGTCGGTTGGCACTTCATCCCCAAAGATGAACGCAAGGGGTTGATGCTCGGTGACATGAACGATGCCCAGCGCACCGCGGCGTTGCGATTAGTGCGGGCGGCACTTAGCGAAGCCGGTTACAGCAAAGCCAACCGCATCATGTTGCTTGAAGAAGTGCTCAACGAAATGGAGCAAAGTAAAGGAACTTGGGAACGTAATCCACAACGTTACTTCGTCACCCTGTTCGGCACCCCTGGTCAAACAACCGCTGACGGTCAACCGAGTCGTTGGGGGCTGAGCTTTGAAGGGCATCACCTATCACTGAACTTCGTCTGCCGAGGCAATCAAGTTCTCGATAGCACACCTCAGTTCTTGGCATCCAACCCAGCCACAATTATGAATGAAACCACCGTGACGTTGGGCAAGGGGACCTCCGTGCTCAGTCGCGAAGAGCAACTCGGATTCAAACTAATCAACTCGCTCTCGGACGAACAACGAGCATCCGCCATCATCGACGAGGAAGCTCCAGCGGAAATCCGTTTTGCCGGAGAAGCTCAGCCGACTCATACACGTCACGAAGGCATTGGCTATACCAAACTCGATGAGTCACAACAAAACATCTTGCGTGATCTGATCGCAACCTATACCGACATTGTCGCCGACGACGTCGCTTCGGAACGTCAATCGCAAATCAAAAACGATGGTTGGGACCAAGTCCACTTCGCCTGGGCCGGCGCCACGAAGCCTGGTGTGGGACATTACTACCGGATCACTGGCAAACGTTTCTTGATCGAATTCGTCAACACGCAAGCCGACCCCGCAGGCAACCCCGCCAACCACATCCACAGCGTCTACCGCGACCTGAGTGGCGATTTTGATCTACCAATCAATCCGTGAGCTCGCTTGCCAAAGATTCGGGACCGCTGGCGCTGAGACCCTGACTCAGCGATGTCCTCGTTCCAGCAGCGTTTCCAAATACACCGTGATGCAATCCGAAAGGGCTTCCGGGTTGTAGCCACCTTCGAGCACGCTCACCAATCGTCCTCGACAATGCTGGTCCGCGATAGCGAGCAGTGTGTTGGCGACGACTGCGAAATCTTCAGTGCGCCAGCCCAGTGAACCAACCGGATCGTTAACATGGCTGTCAAAACCCGCGCTGGCGATGATCAACTCCGGTTCAAAATGTTCCGCAAAGTCTCGCAACTCACGGTTGAATCGTGCCAGTTGTTTTTCTCGTGACGTCCCCATCGCGATCGGCATGTTTTTGGTTGTCCCCAATCCCGCACCGCTGCCTGTTTCACTGGCCAATCCCGTATGTGGATAGAAATGATCGCGATGGATTGAGAAGTATGCGACCGAGGGATCAGCGTAAAAAATGTCTTGTGTGCCGTTTCCATGATGAACATCGAAGTCGACGATCAATACCCGTTTGAGTCCCAGCGAGTTGATTGCGAAACGCGCAGCGACCGCGACGTGATTGAATAAGCAGAAACCCATGGCACGATCTGCGGTCGCGTGATGGCCGGGGGGACGGAGTAAACAGAACGCCGTCGTGTCCTCACCGGCGATCACACGCGCGGTAGCATCGCACGCCGCGCCACTGGCCAATTTGGCCACCTCAAATGAACGTGGCGAAAGATATGTGTCTGCGTCCAACCATCCGCCACCTGCCAACGCGAACTGTTCGATATGGTCGATGTGATCGGCGGTGTGGACCAATCTTAATTGTGCGGGCGTGGCCGCCACAAAGGTTGGACGTCGGCAGGCCATGTCCAACCCGACAAAACTCAAATGACGCACGATCGGCAACAATCGACGCGGGCTTTCAGGATGATCGCCCGTTTGGTGTTCCATGAATACCGGATCGCAGTAGAGCAGCGTCATCTGTTAAACGCGATCAATGATCGATTCGACGTCGACTGGCACGCCCTCATGTCGATGATCTAAGCGTCCGATGGTTTTTTCGACCAAATGCAACATTTTCTCCGCAGCTCCTTCAAACGACTCTTTCACCGTCGTACTGTGGTGACGCACCGAGATCGGTTTGAGTCCACGCAGTCGAACTTCCATCACGCACCTTTTATCGTTGTCATCGTTATGCCCGATATGCTTATCGCGGGCATGTTCTTCAGCCAAAAACACCTCGACGCGAGTAATCCGGTCCTCGTAACGCCCCAACGCGTGTTCGACCGCTTCCTGCACGTGGGCATTGAGGGTTTCATCGCCTTGGATGTGGTTGTCGGTGTGAGTTTGAATCTGCATTTGCTCAGCCTTGTAGCGAGTGATGAACGAGTGGGCAACGCGCCGCACGCAACTCAATTATAGTGCAAGATTCACACCGCGGCAGCCACGAGCGTG
>JBGSMN010000452.1:0-46126 GCA_041740155.1 Rhodopirellula sp. | reverse complement strand
ATTTTGCAGTGTCGCAGGCGACCATCCGGCAACCTGATCGTAGTACCGATTTGGAATCGGCATATGCACGCTCGGACATCCGTTGGCCGTCGAACCAAAGACGTACCCCTCTTCGCTAAAGCCAAGTCCCCAAGTGTTGTTATTCGTTCCTCGCATAAACTCCAAAGCATCGACGCGAATCGTGTGCTCATCAAACTGACTCGAGCTGGCATCAGCAACTTTGCCGGACTGCGCATTGATCGCAAAGGCTGGAGCTGTTTTGTCCGACGCACCCGATTTGACTTTGAATCTCCAGAAGCCTTGCCGAAAACGCATTTGCGGCTCACCGTTGATCACGGGCTGCGAATTGTTGTAACCCTGCATGCCCCAGATCCAGTTATCAGGGCCGTATTGGAAATTGCTGACACCACCGTGCGTATCACCAAGCGCCCAACCAGTAATCAGCGACTGGCGGAAATCGGCTTTATTGTCGCCGTCGATGTCTTTTAAATAAACGGTTTCTTCGCCGTCCTGAACGATCACGCCGCCCCGGTAACAAACGAGCGTCGAAGGGATGCTCAAGTTTTCGGCAAAGACCGTGAACTTGTCCGCTTGGCCATCATTGTTGGTATCTTCACAGATCTTGATGCGGTCGCGGCCCACAGCCGATTGTTTTTGCAACTCGTTGGGGTAGTCCACTGTTTCGCAAACCCACAGACGACCGTTTTCATCCCAGTTCATCGCGATCGGTTTGCCCTTTAAGCCGGCGAACTTGTCGGCTGGCTTGGAACGATCAGGCCAGTTGTCGCTTGATTCCGTGGCCCAGATCGCGAGCTGCGTTCCTTTCGGAGTCGCGTAGGCTTGTATGGACTCTTCCGCTGGCAGAGGATCTTGCATCTTTGAGAACGGTTCGGCTTGCGTTCCCCACTGAGCACCAGGCGTGTAGTTTGGAATCTTCGCACCCACTTCGGTTGACGAGTACTTTTCATCATCGACCGCAGGTGGATTCATTTGAGGTGCCGTGAACGAACGATTCGCCGCATCGACCGCGAGTGCTTTAGGATCGCTAGCTTTATCGTTATCGGCAGAAGCCGCAGTCAGCGTTTGACCACAAGCCCAGAGGACACCGCGTGCGAGTAAGGTTTGAAAATCATCGTTGGACCAAGTGCGATGATCGTGGCCCCACGCTGTGTAGAACACACGACCTTTTCCGCTCGTTCGAACCCACGTGTAAGGCTCGCCATCGGGCTTGCTAACCGGGCCTGACTCAGCACTTCGTGTTTCGAGAACCATCATGTTCGGGTTGAGTTTGCTGTGCCGATAACTTTCGTCCATCGACTCAATAGGTTTCAGCCCTCGCATGATTTCATGATCGGAAGCCACAATCTTGGTTTCAAAGCGAGTGAACCCGTGGCTTTGAAATTGTCCACCAACAAGCTCGATGTACTTCTCGGAGTTCAAGAAACAAAACGATGCGCAGTGAACGGGAATCAAGCCTCCTCCACTTTCAACATAGTTCAGTAGAGATGACTCGGCCTCGGGAGTGATCTGTTCGATATTTGCGAACACCATCAGAGCGTCATACTTGGCAAGATTGCTCTCGCTTAAATCGCTCAACTTCTCGGTGTACTGAAGTTCAATACCTTGCTCTTTGAGCGATCCAACTAAATGCCGATAGAACTCCGACGGTTTGTGATGGCCAGTATCGCCAAGCATCAGAACTGAGACTTGCGACTCTTGCGCTGATGCTATGTCGCAATGAGAGAGAAAGAGAGTTGCTAAGAGCAGGCACGGAGCCGCGAGACATTTCAATGATGCAGTCATCTTGTTTCCGGTAAGCCGATTTGTTGGTAGGTGCTAACTCCACAGACGCTATCTAAACTAACGCCGTTAGATTCGTGGAGCCCGATACGGCACCGCAAAACCCGTTGATGGGAGGAGAAGTCGCGATAAAATGTCGCGAAGCGTACCAGCGTTATAGCCGCTAATGGTCTAAATGACATGAGGAATTGCGCACGCGTCCATAGATATTTCACCTGGGGCAATCTAAATTGCACAGAAAGATGACTGTGCGTAGACGCGTTAACCCCAGTCGGGGGCTAAAGTTCCGAAAACCAAGTAGGCAAGGTCACGCGGGCAGTGACATCGGTGCGGCTTTGACCCAATCGGGTAGCGTCACGTTGGGTTCAGCAATGCCCAGCACAATCGAGGTGCTTGCATCAACCGGGCGACCGACGACGAGACAACGCGTCAGAGAGATCGCGTCGTCGACTTTCATTCGTCGAAACGCTCGTCGGCAACGTAAAAGATCCCACTGTTGCGACATAGCTGCGAACAACTGCCAGCGTGAATCGTCATGACAACAATCCACTCGCAACATCACGTCACTGCCCAGCGCGAGTTTCTCGCGGAGTGATTTCCAAGCTTCGGCGAGATCGCAGAAGAAGGATGGTTGTAAAACAACATGCTGCGGCGTGATCAACGTTAACGTTTTATGCTCCGCCCGATTCGCTGCCACGGCGTGACAGAGAAACGTGGTCAGCGTCACGTCGCTACGGATCATGGCAACGTTTGAAGGAACCGGCATGGGTGGCCTATCGCTTTGTCGCACGCATTTTGGCCAACATCGAGTGGAAATCGACTGCGACTGGATTTCCGTCTTCGTCGTCGTCGTGGGCGGCGTTGACGACCACCGCGTTCTCCACGTTGACGTCGTCTTCGATCACGAGCATGTCGCGGTCGTCATGAACCGGCTCATCACAGTCACCATCTTCCATCCACAACACGGGTGCCGACGTGGCACTTCGCAGACTGAGAATCTCGCGGTGCAAGGACGTTTCAAGATCGTCGCCTACGTGTTTGTCTGTTTCGATCGTATCCGTGCAAGTGTCGCCAACGTGCAGCGTGGGCCGTTGCACTGAGTCGCTGACAGCTTCTTCTTCGTGGAACTCACCAAACAATTCATCGCTCGATGGCGTTCCACGAACCAACCGATGCTCTGGTTCAGGATCGTACTCCTGTTCCGCAATCGTGTCGGTTCGCATGGTTTCGTCGTGAGCCATTTGCAAGGTCGCTTGATCGTAATCAAAATCGCCCGTCGCTTGGCAATCGAAACTGATCGCGTCAAAAGAACTGTGCTCACCACCTGCCAATCCAAATTCGGTCTGCATCATGAACTCGCTTGATTCGCCAGAGCAACGAGTTTCGCAGCCGCTCTCACAGCCTACTGGCAATGACTTTTGTTCGAAGGATTCTGATTCTGATGCGATGCCGAATTCGTATTCGTCTTCAAACTCCACATGCGACTTCGCTTCCGAGTGGTCGCACGAACCGCAGTCTCTGCCGCACTTCGACGCCCCACAATTGTTATCCGTCTGATGTTCATGTTCATCGTCACTCGCATCGCTCAGCGGCCCGAACTCCACGTTCGAACCTGGACGGCGGAGTTCTGGTTCATCGACCAACGGCCCAGGCAATTGTTGCAACACCGACCAGGCTCGATCAACGATTTGTTGATTGATCGTCGGTTGTTGACGCGAGCGAGCGTAGCTGATCGCTGCGGTCATGAGTTGATTGACCAATCGCGGCACACCACTACAGGCCCGATGAATCGAGCGAATCGCCGTCTCGTCGATTTTTATCTCGGCTGCGTCACTACAGTTCTGCATGACTTTGCGAACGTATTGCACCGTCTCATCGCTGGAGAATGGGTGCACGTAACAACGCGTTGCCACCCGCTGCACAAGAGCGTCGAGCGACGGCAGCGATAGCGTCTCATCGAGCTTCGGTCCACCCAACAATACCGCACTGACTCGCGGCCTACCGGCGGTCATGGTATTGGTGAAAATGCGGATGGTTTCGAGCACTTCGGGACTGAGCGATTGAGCCTCATCAACAAGCAACAGCAAACCTGCGAATTCTTTGGAACTGTTGGCGATCCGTTCAATGATCGCAAGTTGCGGGTCATCGCCGGCGGTGAAGGGTGCCGGTTTGATTCCACGAATGCGATCAAGTCGATTGAGCAGATGCCGTTGCAGCGACTGTGGACTTTCCAACGTCGAATCGCCAAACACGATCACTTCGCGACTTCTGGAAAACCGTTTCTGCAACACTTGGCTGATGGTCGACTTGCCAGTTCCCGGCGGGCCGATGACCAGCGAGATGGCCTCCCAAGCCTCGACGGCGGCGCAGACACGTTGCAACGCATCGTCCTGTGAACCAAGCGGAACGTAACGCTCGGCACTTGGAAAGGGAGGGAAGGAGGGGACGTGAAACTGTTTTTCAACCGATGGCATGGTCGACGTTCCGAAGCGGCACAAAACTAAAAAAGCGGAAAACCCGTCTAATCGTTACAGTCGGCATATCGCATGGCTGGACTGTAGCAAAAATCCTGGCATCAGGTCTGCTGATGGTTGGGCATACCATTTCACCTTACAATTCGTCCATGCCAAACCCTGCTCCTTCACCAACGCCCGCTACTTCTCGCAACGCTTCGCGTATGGCCTCAAACGTCAATCTCGCGGACACCATTCGAGCCGTGGCGATTGAACAGGGGTTCATCGCGTGTGGGATCGCACCAGCGATCACGAGCGAAGGGTTCAGCGAACTGGTGAAATGGATCGACGCAGGCTATGCCGCCGACATGGATTATTTTGCCCATCGCATCGACGCGTATCGGCATCCCGAAGGCGTTTTGCCGGGCGCGAAATCGGTGATCGCATTGGCGTGGCCGTACCCTGCCGCTTCGGTAGCGGAAGTCGCCAAGCCTTTCGACTCCCAACCAACGCCGCAACCGATCACAGGTCGCGTTGCCCGTTACACTTGGCAGGGCACCGATTACCACGATGTGATTCATCCCAAGTTAAAACACATCTGCCGGGCTATCAGTGACGTTTGTCCAACCGCGAACGCGCGCGGCGTGGTGGATACTGCCCCGTTGATGGAACGCGAGATCGCCCAACTCGCTGGATTGGGATGGCGCGGCAAGAACACGTTATTGCTCAACCGCACACTCGGCAGCTATTTTTTTTTGGCGTGTGTGTTGGTCGACGTGGAGTTACCCACGGATGCGCCATTCACTTCGGATCACTGCGGGACGTGTACGGCCTGTTTGGATGCGTGTCCGACGGATGCGTTTGTCGCTCCGCACGTGCTCGATGCATCTCGCTGCATCAGTTACCTGACGATTGAAAACCGTGATTCGATTCCATTGTCGTTGCGTGAAGGCGTCGGTGATTGGTTATTCGGGTGCGATGTTTGCCAAGAAGTTTGTCCGTGGAACCGGAAACCAACGCGGCATGCGAATGCGGAAACGTCGCGAGATTTTCCCAGTCGCATGGAGCTGACGTCGTTGTTTGAATTAGACGACACCGCGTTTCGCGAACGATTTCGCAAAACGCCGATGTGGCGAACGCGACGACGTGGGTTGTTACGAAACGCGGCCATCGTGCTGGGCAACATCGGTGATGCCGCTTCGCTCGAATCGTTGCGGATTGGATTGAACGATTCAGAAGAGATTGTCCGGGAATCGTGTGCATGGGCAATCCAGCGGTTAAAGTAGCAGGCACACTCCCGTGTGCCGTTCGCCACCGCACGATGCGTCGCTTCGACGCGAGTCGTCGAGTCAGTTTCTCGCTCGCCACCGATCGAAGCGATCGAGTGTCAGCGGCGAACGGCACACGGGAGTGTGCCTGCTACTTTGCGCTACGGCGTAACTTCCGTTGCTTTCGACACGGCGATACCACCGGGGAAATTACGACTGATCGCTTCGAGTACCAAGTTATATGTCTCGGGCTGATTACACTTGAGCACCAATTCATAGTCGATCGATTCGCCTGGTTTGATGGAACGAATCTCTTCAAAATAGATGGTGTTCCCACCACGCGTGATCCGGCCCAGCTCAGGACTCTGCGTTTGTGTCAATCGCACTACCGACACGCCGGGCGGCAAGTCGAAGGCAATCTGCACGGCATTGTCAATTCGATTGGTCGCATTAGTCAACTGAATCGAATAGCGAATCTCGTCACCCACGCGAGGCGAAATGTCACGCTGTAACATGTCCATCCGCAACGTGCCTTGCGGTCGATCCGAAGCACTTGGCGGGTTGCGCGGCGTCGTTGGTGGTTGGGTTGATGGAGGCGGTGAACCGGGACCGCCAGGAATCGCGGGCGGAGTGAGGGAGGGTGGCAATTCCGGTGGCGCTGTCAGTGGTCGATCAGGCGCGTTGCCTGGGAAAATTTGTACGCGAGTTGTATCGTTGCCGCGAGCACGCTCGTCTGATTCCGCCGTGAAAATAAACTGGCTGTTCGAGCTCGTCGATTGAGCGACAAACTCTGCTTCCAGCACCGCCGTCTCACCAGCGGGCAATTCGGGAATCGTCCAAGCGATCAGGTACGGAGTGTCAAGATTACGCGGGAAATCCACCGTCGCTTGTTCGGGCACCAATTGCGGGTCGTACGACATGGTCGCCCGCACGTTCCTCAGTGGAATACTGCCCGTGTTCTCCACTCGCCCGCGAATGAACACCCGATCGCCAACGACGATGCGGTCGCGAGCGGCCGAGACCGTCACCGACATCGAAGGGGTCGGCGGAGCGGGGTTGATGACCGTGACGCAAGACGACTGTGTCTGTTGTTGTCCACCGGCAGCTGTTGCGGTAAAGTTGACGCAACGCAGCCCTGAATCAGTGGACGTGAAATTCACGATGCTGCTCCACGTTTGACCGGGTTGCAATGCTCCATCGGTTTTGTCGTTGCCGATTTCGCGGCTGCCAGTTTCCGTGTGCATCATCGCTTCGTCACCGACCGCTGTCAGCGTCACGTTTTGCAAGGCACGCTCGCCCGTGTTCTCGACTTCGATCTTGTAGACAACCTTCTCGCCCGTTTCATAGCGTTGCTTCTCCGGTGCAACGCGAAGCGACAACGCTGGACGGAAAATGTCCACGCGAATGCTATCGTTTGCTGCCAAACCACCGTCACCACGAGCTTCAAAAGCGATCGAAACAGGCGACGATGAACTGAGTTTCAAACCGAGATCGAGTTGTTGTTGTGGCGGGATCGTACCAATCTCCCACACCACGCTATTGGGGAATACCTTAGCAAACTGGTCAGACGAAATCACTTTCACGCCCTGAGGGATCGCTGCGCGCACTTCCACGCCTGTTGCGTCTTGATCGCCGGGGTTGGCGATGTTCGCAAAAACGTCGAATGGCACATCATACGAGGCGACTTCTGGACCGCCCGTCCGCAACGTCAACTGCGGCGCCGACCAAGTCACGAACGCTCGGCCGCGTCCGAGCGTTAGATCGGGCATGTTATCACTCGTTCCACCCGGTCGAATCACGCGGATATCGACGACGACGTTACCAGGAGTACGAGGCACAAGTGTCGCGGGAGCATTGCCGGAATCATCGACGTTGACTTCCACAACCGACGATCCATCGGTCCCGGCGAACGAGGCGATCTCGGGGTTCATGATTTCATAACGAACTTTCCAGCCACGAGCCGGCAGCGAACCTTCGGCGCGAGTCACGCGTGTGACGATTTCCGCAGTCGTTCCGGCGACGAGCCGTTGTGGGGCGGGAAACTGCCAACGAGCGTCGACCCAGTAGATCGTTGCAGAGGCTTTGCGTTGATCCCAACATTCGCTTTCGGGCGCGAGCACGGTCACATGGCTAGTGCCTTCGCTGGGGCTGCTCAGCGTCATCCATGTCTGTCCCTTTTCGAGTTTCACGTCGTCGGCGGGGTTCGTGTTGCCGCGCGTGATCAACGATTCTTTGGTGCTCGTCACACCGACGGCGTAGGCTCCGTCGCGTTTCTCAGCCGCAGGAATTTTTGCGAGCCGATGCAGCACGCCAGGTGCATCGTCACCGACCGCGATAATATTGCCAACGCTATCGCGACTGAGCATCCATTCGAGTGGCTGCCCGACTTGCAGATAACTGTCCGTGCCGCAGATACCCGACAACAACATGACTTCGCCACCGACGGGCGCGACAATCTTTTGTGGTGTTAACAAAATGCAGCCTCGTTTTCCACGCGGTGGCAATTTGCAAGCTTTGGTCGCGTTGATTTCGGTACCATACAAAATCGCAGGCGGACCGGCCAAACATTCGGTGCCGCAATCTGGTCCCGGCACACAGGGTTCATTGCTGGCGAATCCGCTGCCCACGGCTGCGTTGGGGTCCAAACACGCCGGGGGATCGGCGGGGTCTTGGAAAGCAGGATTGGGGAAATCGAATCCAGGAGTTCGCAAGCAAGAACCGAGTCCGCCCAAGCAACCGAGGCATCGACAGGGGTTCAATGAACAGGAACCGTCCGAGCATGGTAGGGCAAGTCCAGTCGTCGTTGGCAGCGGTGCGAACAAACAACTGCCTGTGGGGTCGACCGCTGGCAAACGCAGTTGAGCACAACCGCTGGCGAGGACCACGAGCGCCAACATCGTCATCGACGCGGCAACACGCAGGAGGCGTGGGAGGACGCCTCTGTTGCGGCGTTGATCGTCAATGATCGCTGTAAAACTCATCGTTCCATCGGTCGAGCGTGTGAAAAAGATTTCGTCCGTAGGAACGCTAGCATGCGAACTCGTTCGGGGCGTTGACTGCAAGTAGGAAAAGCAAAATCTCGGCAGATCCTGCGATACGCATTGCGGGCTGTGCGGATTGTCGCGAAGATTTGGGCGTTCTTGACGCCTTGTATCCTCTCTGTCGTGTTCCGCCTTATGCAAAACCCACCCGTCCGATTCGGCATTCTTGGCACGGGACGGATCACCCGTCGGTTGGTCGCCGACGTGCAATCGACTCCCGGTGCAACCGTGACCGCGATCGCTTCACGCTCCGCCGACCGCGCACGATGGGCCGCCGACAGTCTCGGTATCGCCGCCTCCGTCGCTGGTTATCAAGAACTGCTCGCGCGTGACGACGTTGACGCGGTGTACATCGCGTTGCCTCCGTCGCTGCATCATCCCTGGACACTCGCCGCATGTGCGGCAGGCAAACATGTCTTGTGTGAAAAACCCGTCGGTTTGAACGCGACCGAGGTGACCGAGATGCTCGCCGCGGCCAACAACGCCAACGTACGCTTCCTCGACGCCACGGCTTGGTTGCATCATGAGCGAACGGATCAATTCCGCGAGTGGTTGTTGACGGCAACCCCGCACCGAGACTCCGCCGTCGCAGCAGCAAAACAGGACGATTTGTTCGCGGACGATGACGATTCGGAATACGAGAAGGCAGGTTTTCGCTTGGGACCGTTACGACACATCAGTGCCTCGGTATCGTTTCCCAACCCGTTTCACGATGGCGAACATCGACTCGACGCCGCCCTCGGCGGTGGCGCGTTGTTGGACCTCGGCTGGTACTCGGCAGGCTTGATTCGATTCGCGACGGGCGGTCTGCCAGCGGAAGTGTACGCGACGGCAGTGATGCGTGGTGACGTGGATTTTCGAGTGTCAGCAACGGCTCGGTATTCAGACAATACAACAGCGACATTATCGTGTGGTTTCGACACGTCGACACGCAAGTGGTTCGAGATCGCTGGTGAAGAAGCCTCGATCGTATGTGATGACTTCACGCGACCGTGGGCCGACAAACCAGCCCGCAGTTGGGTACACGAAGCGTCCGGTAAAGTGCATTCATTCGTACCCCCGAGCGACGCCGCTTCGTCAATGCAAGAACCTGCACCGGAGCACGCGCCGTCGTTGCGATGTATGCAAGAACGCGTGATGATTGGACGCTTCGTTGATTGGATCAACAACGATGCAGCCTCAGTCGACTCACCACCGTGGTTACCGTATCACGAGCAAGCGTTGCAGACACAAATGTTTTTAGATGTGCTCGCCGAGTCGATCAGACTTGGCAGGCCAGTTTAGCGGAATGACGCGATGCCGTCCGTTCTCGTAGAACCCCATTTCTCGCGTTCGATACCGCCTGTCAATATTGAAAACTTGTTTTAGCCCCCTCTTAGCCTTCGCGCGATAGATTACGAGGAATATCACATGTCGGATTTAGATCAAGCGTTGGGGTTGGTGACAACGCATTTTCACGGAGTTCGTGACAAGGACTCCTACGAAGACTAAGTTGTGCGAATCAAAGTCAACCCGATCGCTCGTGAAGTCAAACTGACCGACTTACATGACAACATAAAGATACCAAGTGTTTGCAAATTCAACGAATGACTCTGCTATGAAAGGAACTCGCTTGTCTGGAGGATGTCTAGCTGTCTATTTGGTTTTTCGATTGTCAGTTTACAGTCCACGCCAAACAAGCCGTCAATCCGGCTCGTTCGTTTTCGCTTCCGGCCATCTTGCCACTCGAAGTCTGCAAGAGCGGGCTCGCCACCATTTCGCCAGGCGAGATAGTCGGCGCAAGATGGTGGAAGGTCGAACATCTCCACAATATCTTCGTCATTCCTATAAGTTTGACGCAATGGAGGATGGAAAATGTCGCTGAACCAGTTCGAGCGCTGCGTGATATCGCCTCGAAGCGGGTGGACCTTGTCTGCTTGGGTGAAGGTTTCCACCCCACGTCTGCACCTTTCTAACTGTATTGGTGGTGAAGGTTTTGCGCAGCGTTCTTGCGTGGATGGCCTAAGTGCTTCCAATTCGGTATTGAAATGCAAGCAAAATCTCACGGCCAGGATAGGCACTGTCATGATTGAACATGATCTTGACTGATTCGAAGATGTAAGCACGGCTGCACAAATTCTTTTGGCCAGTCTTGTTTAACGACAGGCCGTAGGGGTCGGCGCTTCGTTGAGTCGCCGACGACGGCAGTGTGCTGTTAAACGAAGAAACTTGCGTCATGGTTTTGATCAGGGATATGAATGGTGGAGGTCCGGACGCTTCCGCGTTTTAATGCATGAGGCGAATAGAAGCTCACACGATCTCGCTAGTTCGTTCAGTGCCCAGCCCCCTTCCTCGCGTACGCCTGGACGGCGTCGCTCCACCTCCCCCAACCTGCGATTGGGGAGGCGGTTTGGTTTAGTTCGCCTGTCCCGACGCAGAGGTTGTGCAGTTTTCGATCATAGCGAAAACTAAGAACTACGATTCGGTGACAACCAATGCTCGTGTGGAGCCAACGATCGATTGAACATTACCAATCAACCGCGACTCAATCGGTATGGGCAACTAATTTGGAAGAGGTTATTAGCACAAGCTCTCCCAACTTTTTCGTTAGAAGCCGTTTGGTTCAGTCTCAAACGCGACGTTCTTCACTGGACAAGATCGCACTGAAAAACAAACCCGAAGCGGTCACTGTTTTTCTGGGCGCGTTTAAATGACCGCGAACTGCTCGCATCACATCACGGCGAGAAATCTGGCCACGTAGTTTCCCGTCAGCGTCCAACACCGGCAATCGGCGACACGACTCTGTCAGAAATTTCTGGGCGATCGTCAGCATATCGGTTTCTTCGTCGATCGTTGGCGGGTCGACATCGATCAACGAATAGACATCCGTGCTAGGCATCCCATCATAGGCCATCGAGACGACAAATCGCATACAGGATTTCTCAGAAAAGATGCCCAAGAAAACGCCGTTTTCGTCGACCACCGGTGCACCCGAAATATGATTGCGGAGCAACACGTCGAGGGCTTCCAAGGCATCCATGGCGGGGTGCAATGTGATCAGGTTTCGCACCATCATCTCGCGCGCGGTGACGGTGGGCATGGATGTGGGATCCATGGCTGGAAGTGTGGTGGTTCCCATTGTCTTAGTCATGTCAGATCTCCAAAAAACGCGTTTACAGTGAAAAGAGATGTGTCGCAGGATGACGGCACACCCAGGCGAAATACCGTGCGGACTGAAGTCATTCTGATACTGTTGAGACTGCTCAGTCAAGAAAATTATGGAGCGTTTCACTGACGCAAACGCTGGTTTGCCGCATTGCCGAAAAAGTGCTATTTTTCACAATTACGGTCTGACCTCGCTTTTTGCGAGCAAATCAGTCACAAAGGGGATTATCACGGTCGCTGCGAGCCGATTCGCTGGCGGCTATGTGAAAGATGTCACGAACCGCAGTTGGAGTACACAGTATGTTCGGTCAATGGGTCGAATTTGAATTTGATTGTTTGCCACTTCGCAGCGTTGGGCGGCTCGATGTTCCGCTAGACGCTTCGCCTGCCTACGAAGCCTTCGTGCTTAAAGTCAAAGCAGCGGTGGCGAAACATGGCATGCACAATACCTACTACCTGCATCATGCTGTGTGTCGGTATCACTTGACCAACGACCCGCAGAGCGGCTGTGTCGAGTTTCAAGTCGAAGGCGTGGTGATGACCGGTGAGAGCGATATCAGAACACGCGGTGTCGATCTGACGATCACGCTCGACAAAGAAACCTGCCCATGGCTCAACGAACGTGCTGTGGAGTTTCTCGCGGAGTCGGTCAAGCATGCGGTCGCGATCGAGTTCGATCGATACATCCAAGCGGGCGATTTGACAAAAACGAAAGAACGGATCGCAGCGATGCAAGAGCAGGTCGAGCACGGCGATGGTTTCCAAGCGATGTATTTGTAGGGAAAGTTTGTAGATGTCAGATGTCAGGAGATCTGGTGACTCAAAGCTTCTTTCTGAAAACTGAAATCTGTTTTCTGAAATCTTCTTTCTCTCTTCCGCTCGTGTCATGGAATTTCGTAGGACTTGAGTTGTTCTCTTGAAAAAACTCATTCTCACTCCTACGAACCGGTGGCCCCATGCCGTACGGTGTCTATCTATCGGCCTCTGGAGCTCAGGCTCAAAGTCATCGCCTGCAGCAGGTCAGCAATAACCTCGCCAACGTTGACACGCCTGGTTTCAAACCCAACGCCACGATTTTGCAAGCGCGTTTTGCTGAGATGATTGAACAAGGCGTCGTTCCGCCGGGTCTCGGTGGTGCCGACGATATTGGTGGTGGTGTGACGATCCAACCCGAACAAACCCAGTTCAAACTCGGGGCGATGCGGACCACCGGTCGCCAAACCGATTTCGCCATCCACGACAACGACAGCTTCTTTGTGCTGCAACGCGGCGACCAACAATTGCTCACCCGCGCAGGCGATTTTCTGTTCGATTCATCGGGCAAACTGGTCAACTCAGGCGGCGACATGGTACTGGGCAGCGATGGCAAACCGATCCAAATCGATCCCAAAAAACCGTTTGATGTCGGTGCGGGTGGAAGCATCCATCAAGCCGGAACGAGTCGCGAGATGATGTTGGCTCGACCCAAGAATCTAGGCGATCTGGCGAATGTCGGTGGTAACCTGTTCCGCCCTCTGGCTGAGTTTGATCTTGCCCCGCCCAGTCAAAGAAACGTAATAGCAGGTTCGCTCGAACAATCCGCCGTCAGCGCCACCGGTACGATGATGGAAATGATCGAAACCACGCGGGCTTACGAAGCCAACGTGCAGATGATTAAAAACCAAGATAGCGTTTTGGGATCCCTGATCGGTCGCGTGCTCAAGAGCTAGCACGGGCATCGCTGCGACGTGGAAATCTGGCGCATCTCATTTTCAAAAGGAATCGTTCTCATGAGTGTTCAAACACTGTACACCGCCGCCACTGGTATGGAGGCGATGCAGACGAAGCTCGACGTGATCGCTAACAATCTCGCGAATATCAACACGACTGGTTTCAAGAAAGACCGAGCGAATTTTGAAGATCTGTTGTATCGCACGGAAGTCTATCCCGGCATTCAAGATGCCACGCAAACGCCTACGGCCGTCGGAACGCAAGTCGGGCTGGGAGTTCGAGTAACGAGCACGCAAACCGATCACCGCCAAGGCACACTTGCACAGACGGGCCGCGATCTCGATGTCGCGATCCAAGGCAACGGATTTTTCAAAGTCGTTGATCCCTCCAGCCAAAACAACATGTACACACGAGCTGGTAACTTCGACATCAATGCCAACGGACAACTCGTGATCGGATCGGCGCAAACCGGTCGCATCCTCGATCCACCGATCACGATCCCGCCGGACGCGACCGCCGTGGTCATCAATGGCAATGGCGATGTGCTGACGCGTCAACCCGGCGTCACCGAATTGGCCAATCAAGGTACGCTTTCGCTAGCGAGCTTTATCAACCCTGATGGGTTGCTCAAAGTGGGCGAGAACATGTACACGCTGACGGAAGCCTCGGGACCAGAGCAATTGAACGTACCCGGCACAAACGGTTTGGGAGTGCTCCGCCAAGGCAATCTCGAAGCGTCGAACGTCGAGCCGGTGCAAGAACTGATCGACTTGATCACGACTCAGCGGGCGTTTGAGTTGAACAGTCAAGCGGTGCAGGCAGGCGATCAGATCATGCAAAATATTTCCAATCTTCGCCGGTAATCTTTGATGACAGCACTCGGCTCCATTGACAAACAAAACCTACGGATACTGTCGATCGCAGTGGGGCTGTTGTTTGCGTTTGGCACACACGCCGTGCTTGCCCAACCGCCGCTGACCAATGAGATCACCACGCCGCTGTATTCGTCCAATCGTAGCGTGATCCAACCGATCCCCAATCGCGCATCGCATGCCTATTCCTCTGGCCCCCGTGTTGAAACGATTGATGCGGAGACTCGTTGGCAATTCGTGACGCGTGAGTCGATCGTTGTTGAGAGTTCCATCATTCGCCTGCGTGATGTGATTCGACCATTGCAGCCGGATTTGACGTCGTGGAAGCGGCTTGCCGAATCCACGATCGGATTGATGCCGGCTGATGGCGGTGATGCCAAAATTTCGCGTGACCGGCTCGCGGATTTGATCGCACGCGCCGAAGCCACTCCCGAACGCATCAAGATCTTCGGTCCTGAAACGATCGTTGTTCGCCGCTCCACTCAACGCCATCCTGTTTTAGCGAACGGCTCTGCACCGAATTCAACTGTCACTGATGCATCCGACTCGCCCACGAACACGATGAATGCGGTTTACCAAGAACCATTGCATGAGCAGTTTAATAACGACGATCATACGCCATCGATCGACCCAGACGTACTCGAACGTATGCAGACGTATGTGATCGCGATGTTGCGTAATGAGCAGCGTGAGCTATATGAGGGTTTTGAGATTCACGTAGCGTTCGATCAAACAAGTGTTGAATCGTTATCAAAAATACAAGGCATTCGGCAGCTCGCGTTTCTCGATGAAGTTCCGCTCTGGTCTCACCACTCGCCTGAACCGCGTACTGCGCGAATTCGCATCCACGGACGAGCGATTGATGAGGATTGCCAGGGTACCGCGACGCTCACGTTAAAGCCGTTTCCCGGCATCGTCACAACTCGTGATTCAATGCGTCGTGGACAAGTTGTCCACGAAGGTGATTTGCAGTATCAACCTTACTCGGGCAATGCGGGATCGTTACCAGTTGACGTGGTCGCCGACCCATCGGACATCGTCGGTCAAGAAGTCACGGGGCTGGTACGTGGCGGTGCCGCGTTATCGCTCTCTGCGTTTGCTCCACCGCGTGTGATTCGCCGTGGCGATTTACTAGAGGTCGCCGTCGGCGGTGGTGGCGTGCGCGTGACGACGGGTGCCAAAGCGATGGCTGACGGAGCGATGGGTGAATTGATCGAGATTGAAACGCTCAGCCCCAAACGACGATTGCTCGCCAAAGTAGTTGATTCCTCACTGGTCGAGATTCTCACTCAACCGACTCAGGTGCGGGCGATCCCGCCGAATCTCAATTCAGGAATAGATCGATGATGAAACACGCGATCTTACAATCCATCATCCAAGTCACTTTGATCGTGATCAGTGCAACGTTCACGCTCGCTCAGAATTCGTCACTGTTACACGATCCAGGACCATCGCCAGCACGATCAAGTATTTCGCGGCCCGAGATGATTCCCACGCCCGTCCCGATGGCCGAGCCAAGCTATGGTGATCGCGGAACGAATGCCATGGCGCCTAACGCGTTGCCCAGCGGTCCAGTGGTTTCTCCCGAGTACATTTACCCCAACGCACCGCCGATTGCGAACGTCTCACCGCTTGGGTTGCCAGATCACGATCCCGCGATTGGGCTGCGTGGGGTGAGTTGGACATACCAACCAGCTCCACCGCTAAGACAATTTCGCATTCAAGATCCCGTTCAGATTCGCGTCGATGAGATTGCCCGAATGCAAGCCGAGGGCGAACAACAGAAACGCCGTAACTCGATCTTCTCGGCCGTGCTTTCGGATTGGCTCAAACTGACACGACTCGGGCTTGTACCTGATCCGCAAGAGGCCGGAGACCCAACGGTCGCGGCAAAGTCGCAATCCAACTTCCGCTCGGAAGCCAGCGTTGAGGCTCGCGAGTCGTTGTCGTTCAACGTGACCGCACGAATCGTTGATATCCGTCCTAACGGCAACCTCGTCTTGGAGGCACGCAAGACGATTCGTCACAACGATAACTTGTGGGAAACGTCTCTCTCGGGCATTTGCCGTGCTCAGGATATTGGTCCCGACAATGTTGTGTTGAGCAAAGACCTCATCGATTTGGAGATTAACAAAGAAGATCGCGGTCAACTGCGAGATGGCTATCAACGTGGTTGGTTTCAAAAAGCTATGGACCGGGTGAAGCCATTTTGATACAGCCAGACTCGAAACTGACCATCGAAACTCTTGACGAGTTCCGCTACAAAAATTCTTGACATCAAAACTCTTGACGAGTCCCGCTACCTAAGTGGCACACTATGCGCTTCTCTCACCCACACCGCCACATCACGCTCGTCGCTGTTTGCGTCTGTTCTGTGATTGGATGGGTGGCACACCCGCGAGAACTTTTAGCGGGCGGTATGAAACTCGGTGACCTGTGCCGACTCAAAGGCCAAGAAACCAACACGCTGCAAGGACTCGGGCTGGTCGTTGGTCTACGTGGTACCGGTGACGGTGATTCGGCACCAACATCACGCGCGCTAGCTCGGATGATGCAATTGATGGGTGGACCCATGTCAGTTGACGCCGTCGGCAATCTCAACTTAGGCGACGTCGAGGATTCCAAGAACGTTGCGATGGTTTTTGTCACTGCGAAACTACCGCCCGTCGGTGCTCAACAGGGTGATCTGCTTGACGTTAGTATCAATGCAATCAGTGCCAAGAGTCTCGAAGGTGGGTACCTGATGCTCACGCCGATGCTCGGCCCTCGCGCCGACAATCCCACAGTCTACGCCATGTCCCAAGGCCGCTTAACGATCTCGCCAGATGCTCCCGCGACGACCGCAACAATTCAAGGTGGCATGAAAATGGAATCGAGCGTGCGCGCCTCGTACGTGAAGGATGACCGCATCACGCTGATCATTGATCGCGACTTCGCTGATTTCAAAACCGCCCAAAATATTGAAGAAGATATCAACGCGTTGACTTCGATGGCCAGCATTGGCGATGTCGAAAACTCACGCTTATCCAGCCCCACTCGCAATCAGTATTCAACTAACAATGGCGAGAAACTTGCCCAAGCGATCGACCAATTGCATGTCGAGGTCATGATCCCGCCTCTCTACAAAGAGAATCCGATCAAGTTCATTGCGCTCTTACTGGATATTCAAATCCAGCTCACCAATCGCAGCAAGCGGGTAGTGATCAACGAAGCCGATGGCGTCGTCGTGATCGGTGATGATGTGGAGATCGCTCCAGTGCTCGTGACTCACCGCAACTTGCGCATCGAAGCGGGCGGTCGAGGCGGATTCGTTGAACTCGGGCCTGACGGCACTCCAGCAGCGGCCAAACTAAAATCACTCGCCGATGCGTTGGGCGCGCTGGATGTTCCTACCGAGGACTTGATCGCGATTATTAAAACGCTCAAAGCTAAAGGTGACTTGTACGGTGAAGTCATTTTCAAGTAAACCCAAACCATGATCCCATCACTCAACACACCTCTGAGTCCGTCCACGACGAAGCCTGCAATGCCGTATGAGTTGTTGAATTCCTCAACGACTGGCGATCACGATATGACAGCCAGCGATAGCGGTCCGATGCGTGAGGCATTCGGCGACTTCGTCGGCCAAACTTTGTTCGGCAGTATGCTGGCGACGATGCGTGAAAGTGTCGGCAAGGCGGCGTATTTTGATGGTGGTCGAGCTGAAGAAATTTTCCAACAACAGCTTGACCAGAAGTTGGTTGAAGAGATTTCTAATGCTTCGTCCAAATCATTTGTCGATCCCATGTTCGATCTATTTCAACTGCAACGACGTGGCTAAGGCTATGTCATCCGCTCCCTTTCACAGTAGTGACCAATCATGAACGCAGCCCAAGTTGCCGATCAGTCGACCGTTCCACCGTGGAGAGACCGGGTGGCCGAGTATGTCGACGAAATTGCCGAAGTCGCTGAGACAATCGACTTGATCCTCGATGAGACCCGCGTTCGCACCCTCAGTTTACGAACCGACGAGGTGGACGCGTCGACAAAGCAGTTGATCGCTTCGATCAGCGATCTCGAACGGATGGTCATTAAACGTGATGAACTGCTTCGCGCCGACGACGCCCCGCCGATCGGATTGAGTCTTTCCGAAAAACTATTGAATTCCCGAAAGATCGAAGACGCTCGTTTAGCCAGACGATGCGGTGAGGTGGCGGAGATGATCGCCACGACTCATCAACGGGCGACAGCCTTGTTCGTGTGCCAATACCACCTTTCCGAGTTCCAGCGTGATCTGATCGCACGACTCTCGGGAGCAACCGCGCCCCAAACCTACAATCGCTCGGGTCAAAAGAGCAATCCAGGTGGCGGGTTGTTCAACGAAGCCGCGTGAGACGTTTTCACGCTTTGGTTGGCAATTCGTTAATTCCGCCTATACTGTGCGGTCTGACCGAACTGTTTCCCTCCGCAATTTCCTGAAAATCCATGACGCTGGCCGATCAATACCGCTCCGATGGCTGTGCCATTTCTTTTGAATTGTTCCCGCCCAAGACCGCAGAGGGCATTGAGTCGTTGTGCCAAAATGTGCAGCGGTTGATGCAATTTGAGCCGCAGTTTTTTACATGCACCTATGGGGCGGGCGGTTCAAGCCAGCGCACCACGCTGGACGTGCTAAAGCGTGTCAAGGAACTTACCAAATTGCCTGTGGCCTCGCACCTGACCTGCGTCGGATCGAACACCGGGCAGCTCTGCGAGTACTTGCAGCAGGCCGTTGACATCGGCGTCGATTACATCGTCGCGCTTCGTGGCGATCCGCCCAAAGGCACCACCGAATTTCATGTTACTGACGGCGGGCTGCGCTACGCCAACGAGTTGGTAGAACTGATTCGTGAGCGATTTGCCAATCTCGGTATCGCTGTGGCGGGTTACCCCGAGATCCATCAAGAAGCCGTCGATGCCAAGACCGACTTGGACAACCTCAAACGGAAAGTCGACGCCGGCGCGGATATCGTGATCACGCAGTTGTTTTATGATAACGCGGACTTCTATCGTTTCCGTGATGACTGCGTCGCCGCTGGCATCAACGTGCCGATCGTGCCGGGTGTCTTGCCGGTGACCAACTTCACGCAAGCGCAGCGGATTGCCGGAATGTGCAAAGCGGCAATCCCGAAAGAGCTCGCCGACGCGATGATGATCGACGAGTCACCTGAGCATCAGTTCCGCGTCGGCGTGGATCACGCTCGTCAGCAAACCATTGACTTGATTGAGAACGGTGTGCCGGGGATTCATTACTATGTCCTGAATCGCTCCGACGCTGCTGCTGAATTATTGGATGGTTTGCAGATGGCGGGTCGCTAAACAACCAGTTTAGATTGTTGCGAGGCGATTTGGAATTCAGCGATTGTGCCGCTGTTGAATTCCAGCGAGTCTGATTCGATTCCGTCTGAAAACACCACGCCCCCTTCCGGCATCAAACTTTCCAGTCGCAACGGTGCGCCCGTTTCAATGCTACCCATCACCAAACCGGCTTGCGTACTGCGACTTAGGAATGGCTCTCGCACGATCCAACACAGCGAGGGTGTTTCCCAAGGCATTGAACGGGCGGCGACCGCGTCACGACCGAGCATTTGGCAAATGCCGCTGGTCATGTGGTAGACGCTGCTCAGCCATCCCGTCGACCCGGCACCCGTTGCGACAATCACGCCACTCGAAGAATGCGTTTCTGTTTGCCCGTTTGCGTACAGGATGTAACGAGCCGAAACGTGTGATGCTCGGCCTACGAAAAAATCGTTGAATGCAAGCATCGTCTGACCGTCGGACAGCGTGACTTGGCCCAACGTCACGCGGCGCGTGTTCGTTTTGCCCGTCAGCGTTTGACGAACGATCTTGCGAGCCTCGTCGACGGAAAACGGCAGCAAAACGCCGTCGAATCGGTCAGGCATCGGGTTGATTCCGACAATCGGAATCTCGCCCGCGTACTTGGCCGTGTTCGCGACTAAACCGTCAGGTCCGACCACGACGATTGCCTCCGTCATCTGAAAATAAAAACTGGGCACGTAGGCCCGCGGCACCATCACAACGGGATATCCCAGTCCTTCGAGTTCGGTGCGAATGGTCTTGACCGCCTTGTCGTACTGCGAGTCCTCTTCGAGATACTCGTCAAAGTCCGAATCGCGATCGACGACCGC
Organism: Rhodopirellula sp.; assembly: GCA_041740155.1. Classification (GTDB taxonomy): domain Bacteria; phylum Planctomycetota; class Planctomycetia; order Pirellulales; family Pirellulaceae; genus Rhodopirellula. Next base: position 25,671 of record JBGSMN010000452.1, on the reverse strand, counting down.
TGCTGCGTCCGCGTTGTTGCTCAAGTAAAACGAGCGGGCCGTCTTCATGCGGAACTTTGCCGATCCTTTCGTGCCGAAGCTTTTCAGTAACCCCGATAACCGGGTCGGCGTGGTGACGAGTGCGATGTTCGGTGATAACTTCATGCCCATCGACGTTACCCTTGCGTGCGAGTTCTGTTCGATCGGTCCGTGTCACTGTTGCGACGATTGTCGTCGCTGCGTACCAAATCACGCAGCAAATCGGGTGAGATATCCAGGCGACCGATCTTTTCCGCATTGGCCGCGAGTTCGCCGAATGCCATCGCGATGAGTTGTTTCGCATCGGTCGTTGGGGAGCTGGCGGCGATCGTTTTCCAATCCACCGTGCTCATCGCCTCAAAGGTTTGACGCAGAGTTTCGGCTCGCGCCGACGCCAGCGTTTTTTCATTGGCGGCTTGTTGCTTGACCAGCTCTTCGCGTCCTAATTCGATCGCCACATCGGCGGCCAATTCTGCCTCACGGACTTCGCGTTGTTTCTCTTGCATGATGCGTTCGTTCTGCAATTCCCGTTCACGAATTTCATGCTCCGATGCAATCGCAAGTTTACGTCGTTCATGAACGGCATGGTCCGCTTTCTGCAACGTGGCTTCACGCGTCTCAGCCTGCAAGGCAGTTTCCATTTCCGGCGTTGGTTTGATTTGCAACAGCACGATGGATTCAATTTCGATCCCAAGATCCTGGGGCATCGTGGCAGCGGTCGCGAAGGCTTGCAATTGTTGAGTGAGTGCCGGGCCAGCTTGCAGCATCTCGGTAATCGTGCGTTGACGCGAAAAATCGTTCGCCTCCACTTGCACCAAACGCACCAAGCGATCGCGAATCGAATCGGGGTCATCCGATGCGTAGCGACCGCGAGGATCGATTGAAAAATCGAGTTTATTCGCCAGCTTTTCGGGTGAAACGACTCGATAGGTGAGATTTCCTTGGATTGTGACGTCTTGGAAGTCGGCAGTTTGTTGTTGAAACACAAACGGCAAATCTTCGCTAGCCAAATTCACTCGCACGATGATCGAGTTGGGTGACCAATAGAACATCGAAATCCCCGCCCCCTGGCGGGCGATGCGGCCGTTGCGAAATCGCATCAAGTGCGTCGTCGGTGTCGATTTGAGGTAGCGAAAACCTAACATTTTGATCGGCCGTGTTAGTGGACTGGGGAAAGCGATATCATGGTAGCGGAACTCGCCTAGAGTTTCGCTGTGCAATCGTAGCGGAACTCGTCAAAAGTTTCGTTCAGCTCAGAGTATGATCGCTGATCTCGGCAAGAGTTTGGAATGACGTTGAAAAAACGAAAGTCTTGACCACTTCCGCAACATTTGATACCCACATTCCTTGACGGATTGTTTCATGAAAACACGTTTTAGCTTACCCCTGTTAGTGATCACTTTTTCGATCCTCACACCTGCCCGAGCGGATGATTTGGTGACACTTGACAACGGAGTGGTTCGAGTGGGTGTTGACCGCGAGAAAGGCGCATCGATTACGTGGTTGAGTTCACATCAGTATGCGAAAAACATTGTGAACATCGCTGATCCGGGACGTTTGATTCAGCAATCCTACTACGCAGGCCATTCACTCGACCGGACCGGCGAGGGCCAGAGTGCTGCGTGGAGTCCGTGGACTTGGAACCCGATCCAAGGCGGCGGAGTCGGATCTTGGGCACACGCCACTGTGCTTGAACGACGAGGCGAGAACCTCTACAGCGAGACAACACCCAAGCTGTGGGACATGCCCGACGAGCCAGCCGCTGCGATCATGCGTCAATGGACGAGTCTCGAACCAGACTTGCCCGCTGCGATCCGTGTGCGGTGTGAGTTCGAGTCACAACGTGACGAGAACGACCGTTGGGGACCAGCACAATTGCGACCGCAAGAGCTACCGGCGTGTTATTTCACACGTAACTTCGCGAACGTGAAAAGCTATCTCGGCGAGAGTCGTTGGCGCGACGAAACGCAACCGCCTGGACCGCCGTGGGGCAACGCGACACCACCGCTCAACGTGATGGCATGTTTCAATGAAGACAATCTCGGTGTGGCGGTTTTCAGTCCATCGGCAACGATGGGCTGGAACTTTGGACCGCACGGAGAAGGCCTCAGCGATCAGCCGTCGGTGGGTCCGTGTATGCACGTGGCTCCGATCGGTCGCTTACCGCTTGCGCCGCAGAGCAAATTTTCGTATCGCTATTGGCTGGTCGTTGGTGATGAAGCTGCGCTCGTGGAAACGCTTGATGAGCTTGTTAAAAAATACTCAGGCGAGCGGATTGTGATGGAGGATTGACCTTTGGAGTGCTCCGACTTGTCGGAGCTTTCTTTTCACACTGTTTTGCAAATTGCATCTGACGACACGCTTACTCGACGCGAGATTCGAGTTGCTCGATCGCGGCATCGACGGCGGGTTCTAGTTCTGCGGGTAAAAACCGACTTGAGCTCGATTCAAATCTTCGGTCACGCAGTTGACGAAGAATTGCCAGCGATTCGTTCGCATGAGTACTCGTGTCTTCGCTGAGCAATTTCACGATGTACTCCCATACTTCACGATTTTGCAGCATGTACGAACGCGGATCATCCATGCCTCCCCCCATTCCCATACCGCCCCCCATTCCGCCAAATCTACCACCATGATATTGAGATTCAACCGAATGATCGTTGTTCACAATCCTTGCGATTCGCTGGCGAGCACTTTGCCGCAGCGCGTCGGCACCGCCGACGAATTCAGTCGCCACCTTTTGCAACAAGGTGATGTCTTGTTTGTAAATAGCATATGCCCACGGATGCATCACATTGGCAGCAAGCCAGTCGATAGGTAGTTTGATTTTATCGTTCTGGTGCATATCGATTGCGATTCGCAGAAACATCTCGTCCAAGAGCCAGGCCGGTCGCCCTGTATCGACATTGTCCGTTTCATCGGCATTGCTAAACGCGTTGGCCGCCCGGTTAACCTCTGAACGAACGAATGCTTGCATCCATTGAGGAGTCTCGCGATCATTTGTCGCTAATTGTAACAAGCGGTTTGCTGAATCGAATAGGAACGAGTTCATTATGCTGTCTTGTGACCATTGATTGTTGTTGTCGGGTGCAACTGCCTTCCCGATTGCCTCCAACAGCTCGTCAAACAGCGTCTGCTCTTGCTCACTCCCTTTGGTGAGTTTCTGGAAATACTCGACGCTGATTTGTTGACGCTGAGGGAAAGCAGTATCGCCCAGCACACCAGCCAGAAAGTCGCGAAGCATCCACGCCGCAGCCATCCGAGATTTCAAATTGCCTGATTGCAATGCACGCTTCACGATTTCCATCCCTGGTTCAGGCAAATAATGAGGGAATGTTTTCCGCATCGCATCCATGTAAGTTCCTGATGATTCATCCGAGCCTCCGATGACCATCCCGCCGAGTTGATCCGCCAGTCGCATTGTCGCCTCAGCGGCTTCGGCGCGTTGTGGTGTGTCGCGAGAAAGAATTTCGACAGCCTGCATCGCATCCGCTAGCGTCTTAGCATCTTGCTCACGACTGAGGATATCGAACCAATAAGCGTAAGGGTGGCCCTGGAACGTACGTACGTTTTGACTTGGCGTGACATTCGCGTTTGATTCGGGCGGTGCTTGTTTCGCGTCGGACTTCAACGCGACCGTGGCCTCATGCTTGGCTTCGATCACGACTCGATTCTGTGCTAAGCGGACACCAGACTGAGCACCTGCGATCTCGATCGTGTACGTACCTTGTCGCAATTGCAAACGATTGTCGTCACCCCGTTGGACTTGCAAGCTCTCGACCAGCGTCTCGCCTTGCTTGACCACGATCGTTACGTCGTCGGCTTCCGATTCGATGACTAATTCACCTCGTTCGGTTTGGATTTTGAAAACCACTCCGGCGATGAGTAGCGCAAATCCAGCGAGTCCCGCGATCAGCAATCGCGGCAGGCGACGGCGTGGCGGTGATGCGGGGGCAATTGACGGAAGCATGCTCCACGAATGAACGTCATCCGCTTCGTCATTGGGTAACGCTTCGGCGGTGCGGACGAGGTTGCCCAAGCGTGATTTAGACGACCAACGTGTCAATGTCTCAGCGACGTGCTCAGCGGTCGGACGAGCCTTGTGGTCGTGGGCGAGCATCGTGGTGACCATTGCGGACAACTCAGCGTCGAGGTTGGGGATGACTTCGATCAGGGGCGGCGGCGTTTCGTTTGTGATCGCGAGAATCTGAGCAGCGATGCCGTGTCGATTGCGATGGGGCACGCGACCGGCGAGCAACCGATACAGTGTCGCACCGAGTGAATAAATGTCCGAAGCGGGATCGACGTGGCGGCTGTCGAGTAGCTGTTCAGGCGACATGTACGGCATTGTGCCCATCATATGTCCAACCGCAGTCAAACGGTCGTGGGTTTCCAAAGGATCGTCGCCTGCGAGCACCAGTCCGAGGTCGAGCAATTTGACTTCGCTATTTCGCGTCACCATGATGTTGGATGGCTTGATATCACGATGAATCAAGCCACGCTGATGGACGTGAGCCAAACCCAAAGCGGCTTGGCCGACGATTTGGCAAGCGTCGGCGATGTCGAGTTGATGGATACGGGTAGCGAGTTTGCCGACGTCGAGTCCATCGAGATATTCCATCACGAGATAGTGCCATCCGTCTTCATGACCCGCGTCGGTGGCACGAACGATATTGGGATGTTCAAGCGCCGCGACGGTGGTCATTTCGCGATCAAAACGCTCGAGCCAACCGGTGTTATTGATGCGGGTTCGTGGTAGGAATTTGATCGCGCATTTTCGCCGCAGTCGTTCATGTTCGGCCAAGTACACGACGCCCATTCCACCGGCACCGATCGCGCCGAGCAACGTATAAGGCCCAAGTTTGCGATCGGCGATCAGTGAGTTTTCGGATTGTGTCATGCGAGGCGCGGCGGCAAAGAGCCGGCTCATCGCGATCTGGCAAGCGGATTCGACGGCTTCGTCGGTGAGCTGCAAGCGTTGATGCAGCGGAGTGTTGGCGGAGTCGGAATCGAGGTCGAGGACGCTCGATTGGCAGCTTTGACACTGGTCGAGATGTTCGATGGCGGCATCAAGTTTGTCAGTAGCGAGCTGTCCACGCACGAGTGATTGTAGTTCGTGCGGCGTGAGACATTGTCGGGTGGTCGCGATCATCGAATCGTTCCTTGAGGGGAATAGGATGGAGGAGCTCTACCCAGACAACGAAGCCTTTGGACAAAAATATTAGCGCGTTCCGAAAGTCTTGACGACTTCCGCTACATTCTGCGGCGAAGTCGCCTTACGATTCCAATCCTTCCAATTCTTGTCGCAATCGCTGCAAAATCCTCGATTTGGCTTTGTAGACCGCCCAATGCGTAACGCCCATTTCTTCGGCGACGTCAGCGGCAGTGCGTCCATTGACGGCAGTTTGCCAAAACATCTGCCAGGAACGTGAGTCGAATGATGTTCGCAATACCTCCAACATTTGTGTTTGCACGAGGCTCAAATCGTCCGTGAGCGAACTTGGTGGTTCCGTGATCGCTGAGTGCATATCACTAGCTTGGTCGATCAACCGCGCCGCTTCACTGCCATCGATCCAACCTTCAGTTTGTCTGCGTCGTTGACGATCACGAAGTTTGTTTCTCGCGATCGTCCACAACCAACCTCGAAACGAACTGCCCGGCGTAGTGGCGTCAAAACGAGAGAGGGCAGTGGTGACGGATAGAAACGTTTCTTGCATGATATCGGCAGCGTCAGCGGACTGCACTCCACCGCGTCGCAGCCAACGATAAACGATCGGCCCATAAACCTGCACCAACACCGTCCATCCCTCTGTACTGCCAGCTTGCGCGCGGACCAGTAGCGAGGGATGGGTGGAAGGTTCGGTGTTGGATGAAAGAACAGTCATGGAGTGTTAAAGATGTGATGAGAAATGAAAATCGGCAAATCGAAGCTATTGAACTATCAACAGTTTCGGTCGAGGCGACCGCGAACTTAGCGATCTGAATTTGTTGCCTCTTGATAGAGGATGTGAGCGGTCAACCAATCGTGCCAAAATCCAGACAACGAGGCGACGCCGAGGGCGGGCAGGTTGTTGTCAAATTCGTTTTTGGCGGCGGCGACAGATTGAGTTGCCTTCTCAGCGTTACAAAGTTTTTGATAAGCCATCGCTTCGATCGCATGATTTGCGGCGGTCAGGACGGCAATGTTTTGTTGCTCGTTGAGACGGCGGCTCGTTTCGCAGGCCGCAATCGCCTCCTGGTACTTGCCGCTGCGGTACGCGTGCAATCCGAGACCTCGATAGAACCAACTTCCGAACTGGTGAGTCGCGGCTTGTTCCTGAACAACCTTGATCAGTTTGTCGACACGGCTCATGTCATCAACGGCATCGGGATGAATCAGGCAGGCCATAGCGGCGCGATCAGCAAAGATAACATTCGGGATTTCGCTCCACTGGTCGAGCAGGAATTCGCAGTGTTGGCGATAGACGGATCGCTCTTTGCGATTGGCGTACAGCGATGAGATTTGATAGGTGGTATAGGCGTCGCTGGGGTTCAAACGGATCGCTTCAGCGAGATCCATTGCCGCTTTCTCCCAATGTCCGTATTGCGCGTACCATTGCCCGCGATCATAATAGGTCTTGGCGGAACTCGGATCACGTTCCACTGCTTCGTTAAGTGGAATGATGGCGCGATCGACGTACCAACCTTGGAGAATCGCGAGTGCTTCATCGTGCGGAATTTTCCCCACCTCCTCCATGGTGATCGCAACCAATCGGCTCAGAGACGGCTTCATCTGGCTCTCTTTAGCTAACTCGATCGCGTGATCATAGGTTTTCTTAGCCGCATCGTTTTGTTGAGCGGCGTTCTGGGCGAGCGACTGCAATAACAGTCGCTGGCATTGATGGTCACTCGCCTCGGAATGTCGTTCGTTTAGAAATCGGATCGCCTGTTCGTGATCGCCGATCAGTACGTACGCGGCGCCCAATTTGGTTTTCGCATCGACGTCAGCCTGACTCAGTGCGGTGTGCTTCATCGCAAATGATTTCACATCGTGGTCGAGCGGCGATGCGTTCTCGAAAATCAAAGTCGCAAGTATCTGCAACGCTGCCTCGTCATAAGGTTCGGCGTCAAGAATCGATTCCACCTGATGTCGAATCGACTTAACGAGATCGCTCGCTGCTTCGCGATCATTCTGCATCCTCATCAAGCGTGCCTGCTCAATGCCGATCTCTGCGTTCAACCGAACACGCTCGTTCGGTGGAAGTTCGGTTTCGCCCAGTGCGTTCAAAGCACCCCACAGATGGGCCAATGCCGATTGACTATCACCGCGAGCGGCCATTTTTTGGGCGAGGCTGCGACGCTGGCGAATCAAGTCGAGCGGACTCCAGTGTCCATAACTGAGTTTGCTTTCGCGCAGTTGAGTCCATCGCTCATGCCATCCGTCGATACTCAGCGCGTCGGTGTCTCCGTTTTCGATCGAGAGTGAAGTGGCCACTTCTGCCAACAAACGAAGCGTTTCAACGGGCGTGTCCGGCGGCTTCACCAACGCCTCCAAATCGATCACGGTTAACGAATCAATCGCTCCTGTGCTGGCGATCAACCGGCGTCCGTCGGGCGTGACCGACACATAACGGGCCGATTGAACGACCGCCTCAGTTGTCGCAGTAGACGATGGGGCGAGCCGTCGGCCTGTGGTCAATTCCCAAACATGCGGTCCGCAATCATCGCCACGCGCACCGGTGATCGCGAACTCTCCGTCGCGCGTGAACGCAACACTGTAGATCATGTCTTCGTGCTTGAGCGGCGGGCAAGCAAGTTCTCCTTTACGCCAATCCCAAAGCCGCGCACGCCGATCGGTGTTCGCCGTCAACAGATACCGACCGTCAGGACTAAAGCACACGCCACACATGCCGGACCAGTCAACCAAGTGCTTCAGAGGCTTGCCCAACTCACTACCATCGGAAAGGCTCCAAACGCGAGCGACTCCATTGCTCCCCGTTGCCAACATTTTGCTGTCGGCTGAAAAAGCAAAAGTTCGGCAAGGTGCTTGACCATCCACTAGCGGTCGAATTGGATCAAACATTGGTTCACCCGTATCGGCGTCGAGGACTTCAATCCGGTCATCGGCGATTAGCCGAACCAAACGTGTGCCGTCAGGCGAGTAGTCCGCTCGCGAACAGGAGGGCAACGCCAACGACCTGGGCGTCTGATTGCATTCGAACAATGTCTCGCCCGTTACTCCGTCAAAAACGAGCAGTCGACCATCGTTCAGGACGACGGCAATCGCGGTTGTTCCCGGCCGAGCCGAGACGCTTAACCCTGGTCCAGGCAACCGAATCGGTTCGAAAACCGGCCTACCGGATGCGACGTTCCAAACCGAAAGCCATCCGACGACTTGATCCCTTGAAATGACGGCCACACTTTCGTTGTCGCTTAGAATGCACGAGTCCAGGCAGAGCCCAGGCGGATCAGTAGCTGGTCCGGCGTCTTCACCACTTTCGGTGAAGACGACTTGAATGGCGGGTCTCATCGACGGAGCGGTCAACGTTGATTCGTGGAGCAGACCAGGCGTCGCCAATTGACCGTCTGGGCTGATTCGAGGCTGCTCACCCCAATGTTCGATCGAACGCAAAACAGTGCTGCCGGAAGGACTTTGCCAAATGCGGACCAATCGATTGTCTTGGCTAGTTGCCAATAACGTGTTGTCGTCGGAGATCGCTACGCGATGTGCACCGACTTGATGATTCAACCGCGTGCCAATCGGCTGTCCGTCCTCAGCCGACCATAACTGAGCCGCCGTGTCCCAACTGGCGGACATCATCAAACTACCATCGGCACTGAACACAATGTGATCGACGAAATTGACATGATCCAAATGAATCGGCTTGGCATCCAAGCGAGCGATGTCCCAGATGTCCGGTCCGTAGTATCCGCCGACGACAAAGCGATCTCCTTGCGGGCGGGCAACGACATGTGAAAGTCCCCAGGTCGGTGCGGTACTCAGTTTGCGGACAACCTCACCCGTTTCGCTGTCCCACCAGGTCAGCTCTGACGTTCCGGTGATCGTGATGAATCCGCGTCCCCCGTCGACTAGTGCAGGAGCCGATGGTAGGCGATCAGAATGATGCAACACCGGGGCAAACAACGGAGTCGATCGCTCGGGATCATCGGTTGCGAAAACGCGTACTTGGTGATCGACATCAGTCGTCAACAATCGATTGCCCTGTTCATTGAAGAACATCGAATGGACTTGTTGAGGATGCCGCCACGATGGAGGGAGGAACTCCTGTGAATCGGCTTGCCAAACTCGCACGTTGTCGCTTGCAATCGCGAGTTGATTGCCATCACGGCTGTACGCCAAGAGCACAATTCGGCCAGGGCTTTCAATCCGCTGAAGCACCTCGCCACCGGGAACGCGCCGGATCTCGACGCCACCGCCGGGCGCAGCGATTGCTAGCGAGGATCCGTCGGGATGCCAGCACGCTGCGAACACCTGTTCCTGTCCCGTGAGCCACGGCAAGTACAAATCGTCCTGCCAGTTCCAAAGGCAGTAGTCGGAACCTTGTCGAACCAACAACAACGAACCACCGGGTTGAAAGTGAAGGCCTTCGGCGGCGCGGTCAACAGCCAACGCCGCGATGGGCAGAATCGCTTCACGCGACCAGTTCCGAGCCCGCAAATGATTTTGACGTTGTCGATCTGGATCGGACTCTGCCTGTGAGGACGCCGATGCGAACCACATCGACGCCATTGCCGCTTCGCCATCGCTGGCCGCTTGCAGGCCGCGCGATGCATAGACATCCGCTAATGTGAGTTCGACTTTGCGCCGCGAATCATCCGCCTCCTCACGAAGAGCGACTTCGCGATTGCGAGCATCGACGGCAGCTTGTTTGGCCGTGGCTTCGAGTTGGGTAAGCTCTTTTTGCTGAGCCGTTTCTTTCAAGGCCGCTGCTGCGGTCGCTTCGGCATGCCGTGTCTGTTGCTTTTGAACGTAAATCCATCCGCAGCCCGCAAGTGTCGCTAGCGAGACGATGGACGCGGCCAAGGCGAGTACCACGCGGCGGCGTTTGCGTTCTTCTTCCGCTTTCGTTTCTGATGCTAAACGATCCATTTCGGCTTGCCGTAACCGCTGGGCAACCGATTGCAAATAACCAGACACTTCACCGGCGACAACCGACGCGTTCTTCGGTCGATCATTCGCCTGCGGTGCTAAGCAACGCTTCGCCAAATCAACCAGCTCAGGTTCGGCTCTTGAAGCATCCAGCCGCGCGAACGCGTCCTCAACCTTTCCCCTGGCAGCCATCCTGACAACATCGGTTACCTTCTCGGCAACATACGGCGGCTTGCCCGTCAAGATCACCGAAAGGATAGCCCCAAGACCAAACACGTCGGCTCGTTCGTCAAGTTGATTGAGATCCCCAGTTGCCTGTTCCGGCGGCATGTAGGCTGGGGTTCCGATCACCGATCCGAAACGTGTTTGCGATCCCGAACCCGATGGTGTCGTACTGCCCGAACTACGAACCGTTCGAATTTCGCGCTCTTCCGTTGGCACTGTGGATCGCGGAGTGAGCGACCCCGGTTCGGCATGAAGCACTTTGGCCAACCCCCAGTCCATGACCTGCACCTCGCCAAAAGCACCCACCATGATGTTCGCGGGTTTTAGATCACGATGGACGACGCCACGACTGTGAGCAAAGGCGACTGTTTGGCAGATCTGTTCAAAGATGCCGACAAAGCGACTGCGGTCTTCTTCCAGCGACTTGCGTTGACGCAGCAAATCACCGAGAGTCAATCCTTTGACCAGCTTCATCGCAAAAAAAGGACGCTGATCGGGAAGCTGGCCCAATTCGTGAATCGGTACGATTCCAGGATGTTGGAGTTGACCGTTGATTTGAGCCTCCTCCACAAATCGCTGTACCACCTCGGCGTTGTTGCGGTGCGATTCCAGCAAAACCTTGATCGCGAGATCCCGTCCCAGCAATGTATCGCGTCCGCGAATCACCGCGCCCATGCCACCACGAGCGATCTCTTCTTGCAACTCAAACCGAACCCGCACCTCAGCGACCGAAGCGTCTACCTTGGCACCAATCGTCGGCGCATGATCGCCGCCGTGGACGATCGTCGAGTACATTTCAGAAACCGGTAATAGAGAGACCCTCTCTTGTTCTGTAACAAGTTCTGTTTTCGGCAACTCGGTATCGATTCCGGTAGTCGGCTGGTCATCGTCCGTCGCCATAGCAGCGTCCTCTCAATCGTTTGCTGACAACTTGTGTTAAGCTACTGTTTCAAAAGAATGTACTCTTCTCGAATTGTAGTGTATTTGATCGGCGTAGTGATCAACAACGTTTTCATGGACCAGGGGATCTCAACGGGGCAGTGATCGCGTCGGGCAAGCCAATATCGACGATTTCGACTTTGCCCAGGTACGGGAACGTATCTGGGTTTCGCATTCCGGTTTTGGCCGTGACGAAGGTGAGTGTTAAGTTAGCTTGAAAGGTTGGATCTCCAGCAATGCCGGTGTCTCCGTCAAGCCCTGAAGGGATATCGATCGCGACGCGTGGTCCGCGGCAAGTATTAGTGCCGCGAATCGCCGACGCGTAGGGTTCTCTCGGATCGCCGCTCGCTCCAGTTCCAAGCAAACAATCAATGATCATGCCCTCACAAGAACCAATGATTCTGGCAATCTTAGATGCGTCCATGATCGACTCAATTGCTACCCCTGCCTCGACTGCACCGTCGTAGCTGATTCTCGCATCACCGTGAAGTTTCTGCGGCGGTGCTAACAACAGTACTCGTACCGGCTTGTTGGCTTGATGAAAGTGTCTCGCGATGACGAAGCCGTCGCCACCGTTGTTGCCACTGCCGCACATGATCAATGTGGTATGAGAGTGTGACACCATGCTTAGCAAACGCTCGGCACACGCTTTCCCAGCATTTTCCATCAGCGTGATTCCTGGAACGCCAAATTCTTCGATCGCGGTCTGATCGATTTGGCGGGACTGCCGCACCGACAAAGTCGCCCAGCCCAGCCGATCGGCTTGCTCAATCGGCACAGTCATGGTGTTGTCCGAAGTCATAGCGGGGGAACGTCCTTGGAATTTAAGTTCTTCATGGAATTTAGCGGGTGTTGGAGCAGAAACAATGCGGGTCGATCCCTGAGATTCACCATCGCATTCAGGTGCTTGACCGAGAAACTGGCCGAGACAACTCCACCGCGATTGAGGTCCACGCGGTAGAATTGACGAATTAGGCTCACGACGAACAAACGATCATCACAGCGAGAAACCTGCATCAATGGGCGTTTCCAATGCGATTTGCTCAGAACTACGATTGCGACACGCTGCTGTTCCAGGCTCCAAGGCTCTGGGTGGAACCCCAGTGACGAGCTTGCTGTTGTTGGCAATCTGCGAGAAATGTCGCAATATTCATTGTTTCCTGGCGATGTCTTCTTTGCTTTTTCGCACGTAGATTTGTTGGCCGGTGATGGCAGACCACTTACTAACGTTGGCGTGATCGTCGTTCGGACAAAGTGATTAGAACCGAGACTTCAACAGTTCCAAAAGAGTACCAAGTGAACGAGCAGGATGTTTTCTTAGCAGCAATCGATATTGCAGACCTCGATCAAAGAGGAAAATATATTGAGCGAGTTTGCGGAAACGATTTCACTCTGAGAAAGAGTGTCGGAGAACTTTTGATTGCACACGAAGAGTCGGGTGAATTCTTGAAGGTGCCTGCGATTGAGCAGTTGGCTCCCGACGCAGAAGATTCTGGAGCAACACTTGACGAGGACTCCGGTCCAAAGCTATTCGATGACTCCATCAATCTATCCTTCTTAGAGTCGTCGTCCCAACCCGGCTCCCTGGGCCGTCTCTCGCATTACGAAATGAAACGAGTACTGGGACGCGGCGGTTTCGGGATCGTATTCGAAGCGTTTGACACTCGACTGTGCCGCGTCGTCGCGATCAAAGTCATGTTACCTGAGTTGTCTCTAACCTCCCCGGCACGAAAGCGATTTCTCGGTGAAGCTCGCGCTATGGCGGCCATTCGACATCAAAACGTCATTAGCGTTTATGCTGTGGAAGAGTCGCCACTTCCCTTCCTGGTGATGGAGTTTATCGAAGGAGAAAGTCTCCAGCAGCGAATCGAACGCATCGGGCCACTTGAGATTCGTGATGTGGTTGATATTGCAACGCAAATCAGTCGCGGATTAAACGCGGCTCACACTCGAGGCCTTGTTCATCGGGATATAAAACCAGCAAACATTTTATTGGAGCAAGCGACAGGGGTGGTTAAGCTCACGGACTTTGGACTGGCGCGGTCGGCTGATGACGCAAGCTTGACTCTGAGCGGGTTCATTTGTGGAACGCCTCTGTACATGTCACCGGAACAAGCGCTTGGTAAAACCGTAGACCAAAAATCGGATCTATTTAGTCTCGGCAGTGTGATGTACGTGATGTGTAGCGGACGCCCGCCGTTTCGTGCCCCATCGACAGTTGCTGTTTTGAAACGTGTCGTCGACGATCAACCCCGAGATATACGTGAACTCGTCCCCGATGTTCCGCGATGGTTGATTGGGATCATCGTGCGACTTCACGCGAAAGCGCCCGAACACAGGCCAAACGATGCAAAGAAAGTGGACGAACTTTTGACACTGGGAGAATCCGGATTCATCGTACAAGATACTAAACCGTGGCGTAGAGTACCCAAAATCGTGCCCTGGTACATTGCTTTGGCACTGCCCTTGCTTCTTGCCGCTCTTCTGTTCGTTCCGAACAATCCGTTCTTCTCATTTTCAAACAACAAGCCTCTTTCAGAGGAATTGCCTGGGGAAAAACTGATGTCGATCGAAGACCCGTCTGCACAGGAAGCGGTCGCCCAAAAACAGTATGTGTTTCTCGGTCACGAAAATGCCACCGTTGGCGTTCTATTTAGCTCCGACGAGAAAAACATCGTCTCTGCGAGCAATGGCGACCATCACGAAGTTCGCGGTGGAGTGCGCTATCATGTCACCGGCACGGACAATTCAATCCGACTTTGGGAGATTGAGTCGGGAAAAGAAATTCGACGTTTACGGATGACCCACGGGCATGGCTACGGTCCGATTTCGATGTGCAGAAGCCCAAAGAGCGAAACGATTGCAATTGCCTCGGGATGGATATTTGCCAACGGTCCTTCCGAGCCAAGTATTTACATTTGGAAAACCAATAGCAATGTACTCCACCAACATTTCGCACTCCCGACGAACCATGCGATTCGTGCAATCAACATTACGCCCGATGGTTCTCAAGTGCGAACAACGACCAGTGGAAAGGGACTCGTTCATAACTGGGCATTGGCAACGGGAAAGCCTTTGCCGGATGTCGAATTGAAGGACCTTCCTTTTCGCGTGGAAGCTCCGCGCATGTCATGGTCAGAGGATGGCCGGTATGTGCTGAGTGCTCAATGGGGAGGTGCGGGTGATACGTTGGCTTGGGACGCATCGACCGGAGAAATTGTTAAACGGTTTCAAGGGCACACAAAGCCACCGTCTCAGGTTGTGATGGCTCCCGGAGGACGGAGGGTGGTGACCTGTGCCGACGACTTTACGATTCGGATCTGGGACTGGGACTCAGCGGCGGAGTTGGTCTGCATCGGCGACGACGAAATACTGGAAAGCGGTATTCGTTGCGTAGCCTGCTCCCCTGATGGAAATCAATTTATGGCCGGGAGCGCTGACGGCATGTTAATACTATACTCGCTATCAAGCGGAGATGAATTCGCTCGCTTCAGTGGTCATACCGGAGCGATCAACGATGTCACATTCTCGGCGTCAGGCCGTTTCGTCGCGTCAGCTAGTGATGATAAAAGCGTGCGAATATGGGAGATGCCCAACGCCGAGTAAAACATGTATTCGAAAAGGGATCTTATTCATCACAGGATGTCATTTCTCGTCGCAGCCAAGCGCGAGCGTATGCCCAAAGTCGATCGGCAGAACGCGAAGAGATAGATAGTATCGCTGCCGCTTGCATGCGCGACACTCCCGAAAAATAATGGAGTTCGACGAATTTAGCCGCCTGCGGATTGATCTGAGCCAGCTTCGTTAACGCGTCGTCCAAAGCAACAATATCTTCGATCGGATCGTTCTGTGTATCTGGGAGTTCGTCATCAATGAGTTCACGATGTCCTCCCCCACCTCGCTTGAGACTCTTTTTTCGGCGAGCATTCTCGACAAGGATTCTACGAATCGCAATCGCAGCAGCACCGAAGAAATGGCTTTGGTTTTTCCACATCGGAGGATCTTCACCGGCGGTCAACCGTAAGAAAGCCTCATGAACGAGTGCGGTAGGTTGGAGAGTCTGGCCGGGACCTTCGTTGGCAAGTTGATTGGCAGCGAGTCTGCGCAGCTCATCGTAAACCAATGGCAAAAGTCGCTCGCTGGCTAGCGGAACACCTGCATCGATATCTGCCAACACTTGGGATAGCTCGTTGATGGGATCGTCGTCATCGATCAAAAGTTTTGCATCCGATCAAAGTGAGCGTCCATCTTTTCATTGTGTGCAGCTTGGGCAGCTTCCGCGGCGCGGCGTTCTTCATAACGTTGCGTTTGCTCGCGAATGGCTGCTTGAGTTTGCGAATTCATCATTGGCGATCCTTGCGGATTGAACAGACTTCCGCTGTCGCCACCGGAAGCTCCCAAGCTGTCAAACACGTCATTGACTTCGCCCACGATTTCCAAGAGTTCTTGTGCTGCTAACATGACTGCGAAATTCGGATCATCCTCTGCCCGTACGAAAATCTGAGATTCGGGATGGCCGAGCTTCGCAGCTTTTCGAAACCAGGTCATCGCTGTTTTCGGATTCTTCTTTACTCCCAATCCATTGGCGTAACACATCCCGAGATTATGCATCGCATGTCGATCCTGGGCAAGCGCGGCTTTGCGGTTCCATGCGAAGGCTTGCGCGAAATCCTCAGCCGTCCCCTGACCGTGCATGTAGCAGTGACCCAATTTTGACATCGCTTGAGAGTCACCAAGTTCTGCCGACTTCTCGAACCATGAAAACGCGACCTCCAGGTCTTGTGTGACACCCTCGCCTTCTTCGTACATTACTCCGAGAAACATCATGCTGCGAGCATGGTTTGCATTGGCAGCCTTGTGAAACCACGCGACCGATTCTTTTCGATTGGCAACACATCCCATTCCCTTCCAATAGCATTTTCCGAGTTGAAACATTCCATCAGAGTCGCCAGCATCCATCGCTTTTCGATACCAGATGAACGCCTGATTCGAATCTGCGGGAACACCCTCGCCGTCTTCGTATAGCATTCCGACGACAGTCATGCACGCCGGTTCGCCGAGTTCAGCGGCTTTTTGAAACCACCGGAATCCCGCTGAGCTGTCTTTGGGAATTCCCCTCGCATTGATCAACATATCGCCGAGTTGGACCATCGCAGCTATGTCGTGATCGTTAGCAAGTTTTTCAAAGTAGCCCGCTGCTTTTTGAGCGTCGCGTGTCACGCCGGTGCCATCACGAAGGCAGAGTGCAAGGTGGAACATGCCGCGCGGATCACCCGCCTCGATAGCGCGTTGATAACAGGTCACTGCTAATTCTCGATCGACCTTCGTTCCCAGTCCCTGCCCGACCATCATGCCTACATGCGTCATCGAGGCGGCATGCCCCTGATTGGCCGCGCGCCGAAAACATGCAAGCGCCTTTTCATCGTTCTTTTCAATTCCAATCGCGTCTAAATAGCATTTGCCGAGCTGAAAAATCGCTTCGGCATCACCTGCTCGGCCAGCTTCAATCAACAAGGGAATCGCTTCAGAAGGCGTGGCACTCGAAAGCAGCTTCATCGCTTGGCGAAGTGGCGTTTGCGGCTCAGCGGCCCGTACGCTGTTGACGCACCAGAGAGCAACGATAACTACACCGTAAAATATTTTCGATCTCATCGGGTATGTTCCTTCGTTCAGGCGGTTCAGGACTGCTGCGTTGATACAATTCCACTCTTCAGGCTTATGCGATTTACAATGCTGGGTATCGCCAAATTATGTCGAACATTTCGAAAATTCCTTAGTCGACAATTGTCTACACAAATTCGTTTCGATTTAAGCGAGCGGTCTTGATCGAGTTTTATCAAG
This sequence comes from Rhodopirellula sp., assembly GCA_041740155.1. Classification (GTDB taxonomy): domain Bacteria; phylum Planctomycetota; class Planctomycetia; order Pirellulales; family Pirellulaceae; genus Rhodopirellula. The sequence goes on along the minus strand of JBGSMN010000452.1, from coordinate 8,558 downwards.
TAAAACTTCAGTCAATCGTTGGCGAAGTCGTGCAGCGTTTGACGCACTATACTGACCAGCCTAGTCGCGTTGGAATCCATCCCAGTGAACTCAGGAGAATGATGAAATGAAGAACACCTGTGGAATGATTTTGGCAGTTTTGTGTCTGGTCTTCGTCGACGACACGATCGGCTGGTCACAATCTCGGTCACCTCAGCGCCAACTCGACCCACCGGTCAATGGCCCCATTCAAGATGCCTACGCAGGGATCGCGAAAGAGATCTCAGAGAGCTATCGGCTCGCTGGTGATCGAGTCAATGGCGACCCGCTTGCACGTTTCATGGATACTCTGGCACGCAATTCAACAGTCCCCGAGGTGCGATTGGCGGCGAGTCATATTGTCGATCTCAACGCAGATAGCGTCAAAGAAGTCGAGCGAGCCAAACAGAGACGCGACGAAACAATCGATCGCGCAAAAAGTCGGCTTGCTCGCGCCCGCCGAGGCGATTTCACCCATGACGAAACGTTCGAGTACTACGACTCGGGGGCAGGTCGTTGGGTCCAGCAAACACACACCATTGACGACAACTTCTGGGCCGAACATTGGTCAAACGTTGAGCTGTATTATGCCGAAAAAGATACCGACGGTGTGATCGGTGATCGTGTTGGCGCTGTAAAGCAAACTCAAATGCACTCGGCCCGCGCTCGCGCTTGGGACGAACTCATCCCTGATCTTCCTGAAAAGTTCTCGGGGCCTGAATCCAATGTGCCTTTCGTTACCGTGCGATTCACTCCCGTCGAGCGCAACATCACACCGGTGGTGGCGTCACAATATCGCCCGCAAGGCTACTCCGAATTGTTTCAAGGCCGGTACGTTGCCAAGAACATCTCGGGTAAAGAACTACACCACGTAACCTTCGCCGTCGATCTGTTTCATTTCTCGACGCTGCCTCGTGCGACGAGCCGCCACGTCTACTACGTCCCTCGATGGAAAAACGGAGAGGAACTCGAGCTCTCGAATATGCTTGTACGGGATCCAACACGGGGTGGCAATCAATACCACGTGCCTATTTTTTACCGAAACGGCGACGCGAGCACACTGCCCAACCCTGAGCTTTTAGAAATGGCCGGAGTCGTACGCATGAAGCTAACGGTTTGGTCTAACGAGGCGAAGCAACGCGCTACCACGATCGATCTTCAGGAAAGAATTGACAAGATTGCTCCTGCTCTTATCGAAATTGCAGAGGACACACTCAAATCTCCGCAGTTTGATTTTTCGGCTGTGAAGCCAACTAAAGTCTCATCGCTCAATCGTCGCAATCAAATTTCAATCTCAATTCGATCGGAAAAGGAACAAATCCAATCAATGGAGAAGCGTGCGACCCTCATGCTTGGTCGCTATCTATTGCCATTGATGTTTGTACTTCCTGCCAAGTCTCCGTATGCGACCCGTGTTAAAGAAATGCTTGCTAGTCCCCGCAAAGCTCACGAGCAGATCAGGCATCAAAAGCCTGTTGAACTCCTCCAAGCATGTGCTGCGGGCCAGACCTATCGCGGATCGTTTTCGGGGATCGGAAATGGAGGCGAACTCGGAATCCTCTTTACTGACTGCCTGGGTGATGGGCGAACAATTCGCGCGGAAATTTTCAACCCGAAGCATCCCGAACAAACTCGGCCCCTGGGAGGTTACTTGGCCAATGATCGCGATGGCGTGCAAATCATTCTTCTATATGCCTTGGGTTTGGTCAGTGAATCGACAGCTCCAGTCCATGATCGCAATGCGGTCGATCCGTTTCAAACGAGTGTGTTAATTTTCGGATTCGAGTTAAGTGGTGGCGACCTCACCGGCCTATGCTGTGCCGGAAACTCCTTGGAAAGCTATCACAGTCCTTCGTTCGGGAGCATGGCATATAAATTGAGCCCGATCGAAAGCACAGATGAGCAACTCAAGGACGCTCAAGATAGAGTCAGAACGAGATCCAAATGGCGAGTTCCCAAGCCAGGAAAGCCACTCATCCCGAGGTAGTTTACACTACGCTGGAAATTGGCGGCTCACTAGAATATTCCTAAACTTACGATTGGGCAGAGTCATTCGGGTAACAAAATCGATCAATTGAAGCGATTCCGTGAAGCAGATTTCTGACATAGTGAAAAACTGGAAACCAAGACTGCGAAAGTGCTTTTTCCCGTGTGGTTACAAAGGAAAGTACCCAAAGGAAAGTCCCCAAAGGGAAAGATCATCGTCTACTAAATTCCTGCCTTGCGCTTTGCCACTAAGTGAGAGGCGTCTTTTGATGAGTTTCATTGCGAGTGCAGGCTGATTCGACGGGACGCGGCGGTCGAGTGGACACGCCGCCATCGCTTTTTTCTGGGAAGTTGACGTTAGCTGCATTCGTGTTTCTCGATGCGAACAAACCTGGTGGGATCGTGGTAACCAACATTCACAACGACAGCGGAAATTTTACGTTAGCACTCAATGAGCAGGGCTTCCTGCAGGCGACGAAGTGGCCCTGTTTGACTGGACGCTTGGCGATGCGGATGTATCGGATCTGTATCAAGCCGTATTGGATGAAATCGGGAAATCAGAAAGAACTTAATACCAACTGACAACACAGGAGCTTGACTTATGAATCGAAGTATTTCAGTATTTTTAATGGGGGCGTTTTTTGCGTGCGTGCTAGCCCTCGCCGAATCGCATGCCGCTGAAAGTCAGACTGCAAAACCACCAAACATTGTCTTCTTGCTCGCCGACGATCTGGGAGGCGGCGATCTAGGTTGCTATGGGCATCCCTACGCACGCACGCCTAATATCGACAGGCTGGCGAAAGAGGGAACACAGTTCACACAATTTAACTCGACCGGTGCCACCTGTTGCCCGGCGCGCACCGGCTTGATGACCTCCAAATTCACCGCCACGTTTGCCGACTACCCGGCCAACGCCGGTTTTGCGGATCGCGTCACGATTACCGAACTACTCAAGCGGCAAGGCTACGTGACCGGTCACTTCGGCAAGTGGCACATCGGACCTGTCAGTACAAGCGGAACGTATGGAATCGATGTGATCAACGGATCCGATGATCAGACACAGTCGGGAAAGAAGAAGCTGGCCGACGATGCACGCGGTCGTGATGCACACATTTATGATGACGCAATTACCTTTATAGAAGAGAACCAAGACAAACCTTTTTACGTGAACGTATGGGGTCACATTTCACACAATAAAGTCGACCCACACGATGAACTGGTCAAACGCTGGAACGGATTGAAAGTTGATCCATCCGATTTCCCTTCACAGATGGCGGTCAAGTTCGACAGCGCCCGAAAATTTGGAGATGTCGACGATGCGATGCAACGTTATCTCGCCGACGTCGAGTCGCTTGATGACGCGGTTGGCCGTCTTTTGAAACGGCTTGATGAGCTCGGTCTGCGTGAGAACACCATCGTTGTTTTCAACAGCGACCAAGGTGCCGGTATGGGCGAGTTTAATGAAGGCGGAACTCGTCTCAACATGATGGGCTGCAACGGTCCCTATCGAGGCGGCAAGCATACGTTTTGGGAAGGAGGTGTTCGCGTGCCCTGGATAGTTTGCTGGCCGGGGCATGTTCCGGCTGGTCGTACCGACAAACAATCCGTCCTCAGCGGCGTCGACTGGCTGCCAACGCTATGCGCGATCACCGGCATCAAGATCAACGCCAATGAATTTGATGGTGAAGACACTTCCGCCGCTTGGCTCGGGAGAGCTCCGCATGTGCGCACCAAACCGTTGCTTTGGAAAACAAGCAATCCGGGCAGCGAGGCATACGTCCGCATCGGTCAGTGGAAGCTGCAACACCCGACCCGAAAGAAACATGGGCCTCCACAACTCTACGACATCATTGCCGATTCCGCCGAGTCCAACGACGTCGCCACGCAGCATCCTGATGTCGTGAAAAGGCTGTCTGCGGTGGTGCAATCATGGAACAACACGCTGCCAAAACAATACAGTAAGACCGACGACAAGCAAGACTGAGTCGCATCGAAACAAGCATGTCGCTTGCGGGAACACTCACTGATCCAGCAACGGCACTGGCCCGCAACGTCATGAAGTTCAGAGACGTCTTTGACGGCTTCGCCAATACCATTTGCGTGAGTGAGACTATCACCGACTTAGACGATAAGGATGTTCGTTCCGAACCGGTCATACGTGGCTCGACAGCACTCTTTGCTGCCCCAGCAAACACGTTCAGTCAGTATCGCGACGCCCAAAGGCCGCAATTTTTGGCCGTGGCTCCCACAGCCAACGCAGCGACATTTATCGCCAATACGGTGAAGAATCGTCGAGGACTTCAATGGGCAAACCAGAAGGCGGGTGTCATGTTCTGCTGACGGATGAGGCTGTGAAGTTCATTACCGACTCGATCGAGTCTGGCAATCAAAGCTTGGCAGGCCCTAGACTGGCTGACGCTGGAACCCCTAGTCCCTATGGACTTTGGGGGAAACTCGGGACTCGAGCATCAAAAGAGGAAATAGCCGGAACGAAAGTAGGGCGGCTTTGCATGGAAGTTAGCCGATTTGTGGTTAAATTTCAGATTCTCCGTAAAACTGCCTCTTTCCGAGGAGCTTAATTCACATGGAACGTGATGCCTCCGAAAAACATGAGCGGTTTCTGACCCTCTTTACAGCCCATGAATCTGCGATACGCGCTTACGTGCGTTGTTTGGTGCCTACTAGAGATGATGCTGCCGATATCATGCAAGGAATTTCGCTGGTGTTGTGGGGAAAGTTTGAAGAACTCAACGAACTGGATGGCTTTCGTAGTTGGGCATTGGCTGTGGCTCGCTACGAAACACTGGCTTGGCGGCGAGACAAGGCTCGCGATCGGTTAGTTCTTGCTGACGACGTGTTGGGGATGATCGCGGTCGATTCGGCTCAGCAAGAGAGGCAATTGTCGGCACAACGTGATGCACTGGAGAACTGTCTAAAACAGTTACCAGTGGACAAGAAGCATCTGGTGCTTGGGGCGTATGAGCCCGGAGTTTGCATTCAAGAAATTGCCGAGCAAAGTGGGCGGACTGTTTCTGCATTTTACCAGTGGTTGCACCGGATGCGTTTGCGTTTACGGGATTGTTGTCGTCGATCGCTTGAAGTGGAGGGATTGTCGTGACTGATTTTACAGATGCTCGCCAGTTGTTCTCGCACTATTGCCGTGGTGAAATCTCGGCCGAGCAGCTTCGTGTGTTGGAATCAGCGCTCCGGGAAGATGCGGATTTGCGGAATGAATTTATCGAGTACATGAACGTCGATTCCGGGCTTGGGCAGTTGGCAGCGTTGTCTAAGAGCGAGCTGGCGCAAATCGAAGCCTTAGAGCTTGAGGCGGACGCGGTTCGTGAAACCGGTGGAGAATCATTAAAGCCGCCTGTGTTGCGTGACGCATTCTTCGGGACCTACCGCAGCTTTGCATGGTTTGTTGCTGTGGTTGCTGCAACACTTCTTTTGACGTTGGCCGCATGGTTTCGAGATTCACCGGAGAAAGTCGCGACGTCGGTGGCGACACTTGTGACTCAGGTTGACGCAGCACTACTGCACAAGGGCAAACCACTCAGTGGTATTGAGTTGTCTCTGGGCAGGTATGAGCTTAGCCGTGGATTGGTACACGTTCAGTTCACCAGCGGTGTCATGTTGTACGTCGAGGCGCCTGCCGTTTTTGTTGTGCGTAGCGAGAAAGAAGTGATGCTTCGAAATGGTCGGCTGTCTGCGTCCGTCCCGCCTGAGGGAATCGGCTTTGTGGTCAAAACTCCTGAAGCTGAAGTGATTGACTTCGGTACGGAATTTTCCGTTGACGTCGAGGACGGTTCGAGTGAGGTTCATGTGTTTGATGGACTCGTTCGTGTCCATTCAGGTCGAGTCGGTGCCAACGATAAGGCCGCACCGGTGGACCTCAGGGAGTCACAGGCGGTTCGGATTACCGATGGAACGGAGAAGCCCGTCGATATCAAGCTGGCCAGAGACCGATTCATTCGCAACTTTGATGAACCGTGGCTAAACTACGCTCTCTTAGTCAATGAGTTATCGCCTCTTGCCTATTATCGAATGGCAATTCGTGACTATGGGCTGGTCTCGGAACCGTCGCAGTATTCCGGTGTCGTCTTGACCGGGGAAGGCAAGCGCCCGCCTCATGCCCAAGGTGTGTTCGCCGGCGGTTCTTTGCGAGTCGGAGTCGATTCCAGCGGCCGTGGAGGGCGCGTCGATTCGCCGCCTGCATTGACCACCGGACAATTTTCGCTGACTGCTTTCGTGTATCGAGAGTCTTTCGCACTGAACTCGCTGGTTGCAACAAACTGGAATGGAGAACGCGGAAACTTTGCGGTGTCTCTTGATGAGATCGGAGCGCTGCAGGCCACCATTAGGAGCAAAGATGGCGGCGAGACCTCGATCACAGGCGGGTCGCCAATGCCTCGAGCGTTGTGGCGGCACGTCGTCGTGACAGCAGATGGTCAGCAGTTAAAACTATTTGAAGACGGGAAACTTGTAGCGTCCGCTCCGTGCACAGCACTGGTAGCCAGCGATTCAGATACACTCTGGTTCGGGACGGACGATGATTCAAACCGAGTATGGGATGGCCGCATTGACGAGCTGGTTCTATTTGATCGAGCACTCACAGAAGTTGAAGTCGCCGCCCTCTTTCGCACCGCTCAAGAAGAGATTGCCAGCCTAAAATGATGATTCAATGCAAAAATATATTGATACCAATTCTAGTCCGAATTGCGTCGGCCATGCTTTGTGCGATCTTGACGATCGACACCACGATAGCAACACCAGTCGACCGGCCAAACATCGTAATCATCCTTGCAGATGATCTCGGGTATGGAAGCCTTAATAGCTATGGCGCGGACGAATCGCATATCCGCACGCCAAATATCGATCGGCTGGCCAAGCAGGGACGCCGCTTTACCGACGCGAATACTCCTTCGTCGGTTTGCTCGCCAACTCGCTATGGATTGCTGACGGGGCGGTATGACTGGCGGACGAACCAGAAACACGGCGTCGTGAGCACGACTGACCCGTTGCATATTGAAACGTCACGGCCCACGATCGCGTCGCTGCTGCAGTCGACGGGTTATCGAACGGCCGCCATCGGGAAGTGGCACCTCGGGTACGGTACAGGGAAGGCGGATTTTACAAGACCGCTGACACCGGGGCCGCTGGACATCGGCTTCGACTATCACTTTGCCGTACCGCAGAACCACGGAGACGCTGCGGGGGTTTATGTCCGCAATCGACAAGTCGTCGGTTTGCGCAGTGACCGCAATGTTTCGGCAGGAAAGTCTCCGTATGGTCGAGATTACATGGGGATCGATGCTCCTCAGCGCGTCGATGAAAACGTGATGGATGAATTGACGACGGATGCGATTCGTTGGCTTGAGCAGCCAAAAATTGACGAGCCCTTTTTTCTTTACTTCGCGCCCGTTGCGATCCACTTTCCATACACGCCGTCGGAAGAGACCAACGGTACAAGCGGGACTGGTTTGTATGGCGATTGGATTCATGAACTTGACAAATCAGTCGGTCGAATTCTGGAGACGCTGGATCAGATGAAGGTAGCTGAAAATACGATTGTTATTTTCACCAGCGACAACGGTGGCGTGTTGATGTCTCAAGGCGACCGACCGGAGGCGGAGGCGTATCGAGCAGGATTGCGTTGCAATGGCGACTGGCGTGGTCGCAAGCACAGCATCTACGAGGGTGGATTCCGAGTTCCGTTTCTCGTACGCTGGCCTGGACGTGTTCAGTCGGGAACCTTGTGCGACGACACGATCAGTCTCGTCGATCTGTACGCGACGATCGCCATGTTGATCGATCAACCGGTATCGCCAAACGAAGACGTCGCTGAAGACAGCTTCAATGTGCTACCGGCAATTCTCGGTATGCCACATGAACAACAGCTTCGGCCATCGATGATTGTTCACAGCCCCAATGGCAATTTCGCCATCCGAAGTGGACCTTGGAAATACATCGAAGGCAAACCAAGCTCAACATTAAAACGCCCGCCGCAACTAGACGAACTGCACGCTCAGCTCTACAACCTGCAGGATGATCCCGGCGAGCAATTTAACGTCATCAACGAACATCCCGAAATCGTGAAACGACTGGCGACTTTACTGGAAAAGCAACGCACTTTCGGCCGGTCACGGGAAGAGATCGTATCGACCCGGTGAACATTAACGTCCAAGGCTGCAACTTCACGACGCATGATGCTGGTCGGGATGACGACTTGAGATCGGCCGCTGTCATCTTCAACTGGGACAATTAGAGAAATCAATGAGAACGACGCTAACTTTTTTTATTTCGTTTACCCTCTGCACGGCGCTTCTATCGGTTAAGCCAGGGATTGTCGTAGCAAATGAACCGGCGGTGACGAAGCCCAATATTGTGCTGCTTTTCATTGACGATTGGGCTTGGAACGGGTCTCCGGTTGCGATGGACGACTCGATGCCGAATTCTCGCATGCCGGTCCTACAGATGCCGAATGTTGAACGGCTAGCTCGTGACGGTATGAAGTTCACAAACGCGTATGCCTCGCCGCAGTGCTCTCCGTCGCG
>JBGSMN010000296.1:0-49200 GCA_041740155.1 Rhodopirellula sp. | reverse complement strand
GGTGGACCTGGTGGTGACCGTGGGACTGGCGGACCTGGTGGTGACCGTGGTGGTCGCGGCGGCGATCGCGGTGCTGGCGGCGACCGTCCACGTCCAGAGTAACCAAAGAAATTGCGTCGTTCTCTTCTCCCTAATTTCAGGGAGAAGAGTCCAAGCCATCAACGCTCACTCGCTCGAGAAGAGCCGATCGACCAGCGAGTGCATGTTGTCGCGAAACCCCGTTAAGGTCGAGTCGGCCAATACCTCCGACCGATCGCTGTTCATGATTGCTGCGGCTAAGGGTTTGTGCTGTTTCCAATCTTCCAATGTGAAACCACGAATGTCGACATACACGTCGCTCAAATCGCTGGTCACCTTTGGCACCATAAAAATGCCATCTTCTCCACGCACTAGGTGGTAGTGCATCGCCCCATACATCAGGGCTGCACCCAAAATCATGCCGAAGAAGAATTTGGACATTGCTTGCGTTTGTTCCGAACGGAGAGGAGATAGAAACTGAACATGAGAATCTATCCTTCGCAACTACTTAGGGAAAGGCAAGCGGTCTGGTTACAACCCACTACCGTCCGTGGCTGTCGAAATAGCCCAGTGAACTGCCGACATGACGTGGGTTGATCAAGAAATCGGCGATGCGACCGCGGTCGCGAGAAAACCGTGGCAGGAACCTCACGCTGAGGACAGCTCCTAAGATCGCGGCTGCAAGAATCCAAATTCCAGAGAACAGTGGCGAGCGAACCAGCTCAAAATCCCACAATGCGCCGAGCAGAAGTAGTACGGGAACCCCGATCAGTTCCGTTCCAATAATTAGCCCGACAAGCAGTTTGAGCGAGACTTCCACGTGCCCCATCGAGCGTCTAAGCCCGCCCGCCAAAGTTGGATTGGAGAGTTTCGTAGTTTGTTGAATTGCCGTCGATCGCATCAGACGCTTCCTCGAAACCTACTTAAAAACTTGCCTCATGTTATCGGTTGGGCAAGGGTCGAAAGGATCGTGTCAGCGATTTCTGTGCCAAAGAAACCGATCATCATCACTGATTAAATACTTGCGTGTTATTGGCTCATCGAACTAACACATAAGAGTTCTCCGTGAACGCGGATCGAACTCGTTGATCGCTCAACGTCACTTGATCTATTCCTTGTTACCGCGAACGGAAACTCTTGCTCGTCAATACTTCCACGACCATCGCATGCAGGCCAAAATTGTCAGCTTGGATGCGTTGATGAATATCGTCGATCAGATAGCGATCGGCTCGCTCGGTGCGACGCCCCATCGTGTAGATCAATAGCTTGTCGATCAAATTACGGACAAAGTAATCTCGACGAGTCGTTGATAGCAATGTCTTGAAGTCGGCGAAGTCGGCATAGGTTTCGCCCGAAGGCAATTACCCAGAGGGATCGACTTTGGGAGCCGACGCTTTGCCTTTTGGTTTGGCATAATTGCTCCGCCAACGACCAATTGGATCGAATCGCTCCAACGAATAACCCAGCGGGTCAATCTTTGTGTGACACACCGCGCATGTTGGATCTTGGCTGTGCTTGGTGAGTTTGTCGCGAATGGATTTGGCACCAGTCACATCGGCTTCGATCGCCGGGACTTCGTCAGGCGGCGGTGGCGGAGTGATACCCAGGACATTTTCTAAAACCCAAACGCCGCGTGTGACGGGTGATGTGTCGACGCCGTTGGCGCTAACGGTCAAAACGCTCGCCATCCCCAAAATGCCGCCTCGCTGCTCGTTGCCGTCTAAGCTAACGCGTTGAAAACCATCGGCGAGCCGCAATTTGTTTTGTTCAGGCAGCCCATACAACTTGGCAAGTTTTTTATCGACGAACGTGTAGTTGCAATCAAGCAAATCCAAGACTGGCCCGTTGGCCTCCAACAAATGCTGAAAGAGCATATAAGCCTCCTGCTTCATCGACTCGGGCAAGTTTTCGGCGTAGTATTGACCGGCCGCTTCTCGCGGGGGTGGAAGGCTGCCGAGATCACGCAGGTTCAGCCAACTATCGACAAAGCCTTGTACGAATTGTTCGCTGCGTGGATCTCGCAACATTCGCTCGATTTGTTTTTTCAATTCATCCGTATTCGTCAACTCGCCCGAAGTCGCGGAAGCAAACAGCTCATCATCAGGCGGTGCTGCCCAGAGGGCGTATGAAAGTCGAGCAGCAAGGTCATGCGGGCGTAGCGTCGTTTCATCTTCTGGTGTGATCTCGCTCAAATATAAGAACGAGGGGGAACACAACATCATCTTGATTGAATCCAACGCGGCTTGTCGTGGCGTGGCGTCTTCGGCGAGTCGTCGATCATAGATACTTTCGATTCGATCACGATCAGGTTGGCCAAGCGGGCGACGGAAAGCACGCTCGGCGAATGTGAACAATTGCGGGAGAGCAGAATCAGATTCAAAGCCGTTCTCACCAAACACCGCACGCTCTTCGTTCGTGCCTCCAGGTTCCTCGATCGGACCATGGATTTTGACTTCACCGATGCGAATATGTGGTAATTTCCCCTCTCGCAAGATGTGAGTTCGACGTACACCGTTGGCGGCCTTCTTGTCTTTGAACTCTTCGTTGTATTTCTGGTTGACCTCAATCACCGAGGCCCGCGATTCGTACGGACCGTTGGGAAAAATGAATCGCGGTGTCTGGCCCGCTTCCAACCACACACGAAATTTCAACCACTCTAGTTGTTCATCGGGCACGATCGCTTGACCGAGGATCGGTTCAATCGCCTGCGGATAATGAATGTGTCCCTTGGTCACATCTCCGGGAACGACAGCAATTTGAAATGGCTCTGAAAAATCGATGCGAAAAATCTTGGGATCGTAATGTGTATCGCGATGCATCGCCTGAGCATGGATTTCGATGTCATAGTTGCCCGACACTGGAACGCCCGCTAAGAAATCTTCGATGTGCGCGTATCCACCTTGGCGAGTATCCGTATTGGGTTGCTCGTAGAGCGCCAGGAACTCGAACTTAAAAAAGCTTTTGTGGGCCCCTTCCAATTCTTCGTATTGCCGGAAACTATCGGTAAAGTGCCACGTTTGCGGTTCAGTCGCGGGACGCCCCAGACGCGTTTCCACCAACCTATCGGCTGCTTGAAAATACTGGTCCAGTAAAAACCCCGAAGTGATCAACGCTTCGCCCACATTATCCATGTGATGGCTGGTGTTTTCCTTGGGGAAATCCGCCGTTAATCCCAGGGTGTCAACACGACGATCGAATAGTGCAGCCAGCGTATTTTCGTATTCGCGATGCGAGAGACGTCGCAAAACCGTACGTGCACCGAAACTTTGAATCTGATCACGGGCTTCACGGACGCACGTTCGTAACGATTCGACGACGGCTAAACGTTCCTCATCGGTCGGCTGCTCGGCATCGAGCGGCGGCATTTGCTTGAGGGTGACTTGATCGATGATCTCATCAGCCGCGATGAGTTCTGATTCGGTTTGTAGAGGCAAAACGAACGTTTCAAATTCGCGTTCGCCCTCAGCCGTACCGTTGTCATGACAGGACAGACAGTAACTGTTCAAAAAATCGGCGACGACAGGCGAAAGATTTACCTCGTTTTGCTCGGCAACTAAAACTTCAGGAACGATCACCGCCAACATCACTGTGGCAACGAATCGAGGCATCATCCGCAGCATGATCATGAGAACGTGCCGGTGCTCGTTCCGAACGCATCGGTCTCGACTCCCATCCGATGGGCGATGTCGAGATACAGATTGCACAACGTTACTTTGTTCAAACCACTTGAGGCGACTTTCTTAAACTCACCGTGACCATAGCCACCGCCTGCCACGATGATCGGCAGATCATTGTTCGTGTGCGAGGACGCGTTGCCCATACCACTGCCAAACAACACGGACGTTGATTCCAATAGTGATTGCTCGCCATCTTGGATTTCGGATAGACGCGTCAGGAACCGATTGAACTGATCGAGCTGATAAGTTTCCAGTGTGATCAAGTTAGCGATCGTTTCAGGATCATTGCCATGATGCGACATGCTGTGATATGCCTGGTCAATACCTAGATTCTGAGGCAAGAAGCTACCGCCAATTTCGAGCGTGGCGATTCGTGTCGAATCACTTTGTAGCGCCAACGCGATTAGCTCATACAGCATCGGCAAATCGTCAACCGTGTTGGTATCGGTCGGACGTTCAAAGGGCTGTTTGGGTTTCGGTTGATCGGCCCATCGCTGACGATTGGCGAGACGCTTTTCGACCTCACGAATCGAGGTGAAGTATTGATCGAGTTTGTCATTGTCTTCGTGATTGACTCGCTTGGCGAGCGAATCCGCTTCCTCGCGCACGCAGTCCAAAATCGAGGCTTGCAATGAGTTCGCACGCACTGTCTGAGCTTGGCGTTCTTTCGATTCGGTGACAAACAGTTTTTCAAACAGTTCCGCAGGCCCAGTGATGGGCGGAACGCGGACACCTGACTTGGTCCAAGAAAGTTGGCAGCCACCATGAATGCCTCCTTCGCTGCCGACCGTTAGCGATGGGAAGCGAGTTTGCTTGCCAATTTCATCGGCGATGTATTGATCGATTGTGACGTTGCCTTCCGGTCGATTTTTTGACTCGTGATGCAGCACGCCTGAGAGAAATGTGTGTACTGCGAAGTGCCCGCCACGAATGCCATGATCGAGACCGCGATAGACGGTGATGTTGTCGCGGTTGGCAGCCAGTGGCTTGAGAAGTGTGGTTTCTTCAAACGCTTTGCCAGTGGTCTCTGGGAAGAATTGCTTCTGCTGAAACCCGAGCAAATTACCAACGGCGACGAATCGCTGGGCACTAGCGCCCGCACCGCGAGACGTCACGATCGGATCACTAAGTCCGACGTCGGCGGCCTGTAGAGAAGATATCCCCGGCAGAGCCAAGGAGCCAGCGAGAGATCTCAGTACGAAACGGCGACGGGAGAGTGTTGTAGTCATGGAACAAGTTTAACCTAAGCTGATCGTTGGTCAACTTGGCGATCGCTCCTGCTGAAGTATCCGATTATGATCTGTCTTTCACGTAATCACTTACGCCCGCCAAACTTCGCCTCGCCAGGTCTTTCAATTGAATAATCAAACTCAAAGCGTCACCACCAAACTCCTCGCGTTGGCCTGCATTCTGTTGAGTCCGCTGACAATTCAAACGGTCACTGCCGCCGGCGATCGCACCCCAGCGATTGCTCAGGTTGATTTTACGAAAGGCGATTCGATTCCCAACGGCTATGCTCATGACTGGACGTTAGGGCCAACTGGCTTGCGTGGCTGGATTCAAAGCGATCATTTAGAGACAAGTGCTGCTCGCCAAATTCGCATCACCGAAGCCGAGGTTGGTTCGCCTGCCGATGGTATCTTGCAGGTGGGCGATGTTATTCTCGGTATCGGTAACAAACCGTTTGAAAGCGATCCACGTGTCGCGTTTGGAAAAGCCATCACCGCAGCCGAACAAGAACCACAACATGGCAAACTCAAGTTGTTGCGATGGCGTGAGGGGAAATCTGAAACAGTTGCGTTAACACTACCTGTCTTGGGCAGCTACAGCGAGACAGCGCCCTGGGATTGTCCAAAATCTCAACGCATCCTGGAACAAGGACTCAGCGCTTTGGCCGAACGCGTGGCAGACCCAAAATACCGGAGCGTTCCGATCACGCGTTCCCTCAATGCACTCGCGCTGCTAGCCAGTGGCCGCGTGGAATACCTTCCCCTGGTAAAAAAAGAAGCAACCTGGGCTGCGGATTTCTCGAGCGATGGCTTTAAGACTTGGCACTATGGATACGTGATCACGTTCCTAGCGGAGTATGTCATGGCAACAGGTGATGATTCGGTAGTGCCTGGCTTGAGACGACTGGCGATGGAGTCGGCGCGCGGTCAGAGCATGGTTGGATCATGGGGGCATCGTTTTGTCGGAAACGATGGACGACTCGGTGGATACGGAATGATGAACTCGCCAGGATTGCCACTGACGATTTCACTGGTCCTGGCTCGCAAAGCTGGTATCGATGATCCAGAAATTGACCAAGCGATTGAGAAGAGCACACGGCTGCTACGATTTTATTCGGGCAAAGGAAGTATCCCCTATGGCGATCATCAGCCATGGATTCAAACGCATGACGACAATGGCAAGAATGGCATGGCTTCCGTCCTTTTCAGCCTGCTCGGTGAAACGCAGGAGGCTGAGTATTTTTCACGCATGAGCATCGCTTGCCACGGAGCCGAGCGAGACTGCGGACACACTGGAAATTTTTTCAACATGTTATGGGCGATGCCAGGCATCGCGACATCTGGCCCTCACGCGACGGGTGCCTGGATGAAAGAATTCGGTGCGTGGTATTTCGACCTCGCCCGTCGCTGGGATGGAACGTTTCGTCACCAGGGACCACCTGAGGCTGGAAACGACAGCTACCACCAATGGGATTGCACCGGAGCTTGGTTGCTCGCCTATGCGATTCCCAGCGAAAGCCTGCACATCACTGGAAAACAGAAATCAACGGTGACGCCAATCGACCGTGCCACGGCGGAACGCCTGCTCAATGACGGTCGGGGTTGGTCGAACAATGATCGCGAGAGCTTTTACGACGTGTTGACCACTGCCCAGCTCATCGAGCGACTCTCCAGTTGGTCGCCCACGGTACGTGAACGGGCAGCGATGGCATTGGAACGACGGCCAGATGACGTGAACGGGCAATTGATCGCGCTGTTGGAGTCAACGCAACGCTATTCAAATTACGGCGCCTGCCAAGCGATCAAGTTCCAACGCGGGCGTGGCAAAGCAGCAGTTCCCTCGCTCATCAAAACCTTCCAATCCGATGATCTATGGTTACGAATCCTAGCCGCAGAGGCACTTGCGGGAATCGGCACACCAGCAAGATCCGCTGTTCCAGAAATGCTGCAACGGCTCGCCAGCTATGACCCGAAAAACGATCCGCGAAACATGCAACAGCGTTATCTCTCAATTGCTCTATTCAATCGGAGGGATGGGCTGATTGGCCGATCTCTCGAAGGCGTCGATCGGGAATTGCTCACCAAAGCAGTGCGAGCAGGACTTCAGAACGAAGATGGTCGTGCTCGTGGTAGCATCGGCTCAGTCTATATCAATCTCAGCTTTGACGAGATCCTGCCACTCTTGCCGGCCATCCATCAAGCGATTGTGGAGCCAGCTCCAAGTGGGATCATGTTCGCCGATGAAATCCAAAACAGTGGTCTGGAACTTTTCGCAAAACACCGCATTAGCGAAGGCATCGAACTGATCGCCGAATACGCTCGCACACAAAAACAGCATGGCAGTCAAAAGCGAATCGTGACGGTGATGAAGATGTTAGAAAACTATGGCGCGCATGCCAAACGTGTCATTGATCGATTGGAGGCGACTGCGAACTATTTTGAGAATGAGGAAACGGACTTCCCGCCAAATCTGAGTCGCGACAAGGCGCGGATCGTCCGCGAGATGATTGTCAAGATCAAGGCTTCGGCGGATTTGCCGGAACTAAAAACATTGAACTGATAACATTGCGTCTCAACGGCCAAATGGCCTGCGGTTGAACAGTTTATTGATGACAATTGACCGACACTCAGCGACGAGCGGCTTGGCGGATTTGTTGGACGAGTTGCTCATCAGGTTTGCTCAGCGTCAAAACTTGCTCGCGAGTTTGGCCGCTGCGATCACGTAAGATCACGATCATCTCGGTGTCAATGCCGTCGTCCGACAAACTCTCGGTCATGTCACGATCGTCGCGTTGATCCAGCGGCATCGCTGAGGCGGGTTGTGACAACGTGTCGAATTGATTGATCGTGTCAACTTGATTGCTTGTAAACGGCTCGTTCGGATCCGCTTGATAAAGCTTGGAGAGTTTAACACGGTCGAGTTGCCAGTGGATCGAACCGGGGCCGGTGTAGATTCCGATGTCGGATTTGTAGTCGGCGGCGTTGCACACGCCGATCAAACGACCACGCTCGTCGAACAATCCTCCGCCGCTACGACCGTCAATCGGTGCACCGGAGATTTCCAAATTAGAAGCGTCAATGTTTTGATTGTACTTGTCTACGCCTGTGATCCGAGTGTCGCGGCGGGAGGGTGGGTCGCCGCGGTCGCAGCCGAAACTGAACGCAGCTTGTCCGACTTTGAAAGTATCATTTTCGCGCACGACTTGAATCGGTTGAACCGCAATGCCAGGGCGAATAGCGACCAAGCCGATGTCACGATCACCAGCATCGAAATCAATCAGTTGGCCGGAGACCGTTTGCGGTTCGCCACCAACAAAAACGTCGACTTCGATTTTGTCGTTCTTGTCGCCGTCACGGAATAAGTGACCGCATGTCAGCACGAGGGCTTCTTCACCGTGAACGTCGATAATTGTTCCAGTACCTGCACCGTACCCGCGACCATCGAAGACTCGCAATCGAACCGTGGCTGCTTCAGCACGTTCAACCGCATCCGCCATCGAGACACTGGGCATCGCTTCGATGGCGATCTCTTGCGATGGCGTCTGTGAACGGGTGTTTGCAGCCGAGGTGAGTGATTCCAACGAGCGCCAATCACTCTGAGCAGATTGGCTGCTTGGTTCTGCCGACGGTTGATTGAAATCGCGTCGGACCGAGCGATTGGGCGACGGCGAAAACGATCCCGCATTCTCGCTCAGCGGAGCCAAGCGAGTTTGTGGTTCTTCAATGCGAGCGGGCTCGCGCGGCGGACCAGCGACTTCGCTGCGGGTCGGCACTATTGCACCGGCTGGATTTTGGTTAAGCGCGGCGTAGAGCTGAGCGATCGTTTGAGCACCGACCAACCGTGTGACTTCACGTCCATCTCGCAACACAACATAGGTCGGTGTGCTGCGAATTCGGTAACGGCTGACGAGCTGCGGTTCGGATTGCACATTGACTTGGCGAACCGGGACACCGCGAGCGACCAGTTCGGAAACGACGGGCTGCATCGCGCGACACGGTGGGCAATTATCGGAACTGAATTCGAGCAGCACCGCATCGGCAGCGACAGGGCTGGCGGTGGCGATCGCAATACCCGCGATCAACATTCCGGCGATCGAGTTCAACAAGAGCTGAGTTAGAGACAAGCCCGCGGGAGCTTGGATATGATGGGAGTTCATCGGCACAGGTCGTCCCTCCTTGGACGCTGAGAGAAGCACCGCTCTGATCGTGATCCTTCACATGAGTGGTGTCGCATGGTTCGTTGCGAGCCGGGGATCGTCGATGATCAAGGCGGTCGATCACAACCCCAATGAGTTGGCTAGCACGAGAACTTGAGCTTTTTTTCAGTTTCACGCACAGAAAATGCCAAAAAGATCCTCAAACGTTCATCGCCAATTCGGTCGAACTTCACCCGCACCAACCTCTTCCGCCTTCCAACGGGCCTCGGGGATGATCCGGCGAAAATCGCCTGGCTTGCCACGAATCGAGGCACTCATCAACAACAACCCCAAGCGGACTTCTTCGCGTTTGCGTATCGGCACATCGATCACACCTGGAGCCAGCGACACTGCCTTGCCTCGCATGAACACGGTCACGTTGTTAAGCCCGTCGCCAAGATTCGCGCCCGCATCACCGCCCACGACGATCGTGCCCGCCAAAGCCCCGGCACCTGTATCATCACCAACATCGCCGCGCACAAAAATGCTGCCACCACGCATCGCCGCCCCA
This sequence comes from Rhodopirellula sp., assembly GCA_041740155.1. Lineage (GTDB taxonomy): Bacteria > Planctomycetota > Planctomycetia > Pirellulales > Pirellulaceae > Rhodopirellula. The sequence continues at coordinate 39,569 of JBGSMN010000296.1, read as the reverse complement.
ACACGCGCGCCCGCCGATCCGTACACCGCCAACGTTCCGCCAGTCATCGCCGCGCCCAAACCACAGCCCGCATTGCCTGTGATCCGCACCACTCCGCGACTCATCCCCTCGCAAGCTCCATCGCCAACATTGCCCTCGAGATGCAAATCCACGCCGGAGAAGCCCGCGAACGCGAAATCCCCCAGATGCCCGATCGCATGCACACGCAAAGAATTGCGCCAGCGCATCCCGACAGCGTGCTGGCCACTTAGACCAATTAATTCCGCCAACGGAAAGATCTCTTCGCCAGGCGCGGAATCGGTTTGGCCGGATAAATCGGGCACGGAGATCGCGGCGACCACCGCTCGCAATTCAACGTGCGACAACGTGCGCAGATCAAACGTGTAATCGGGTTTCTCATGTTCACTCATGGCAATCCTTTCGGCGGGCTCGGCTCTCCACCTTTTATACCCCACAAGTTTGAACTATCGATGGTGGCTAACATCATCCGACCAAGAAAAATCCGTTGTTCGTGCCAACAAGCCGTTCGCCAAGACAACTACGACCGCCCAAGATGCCGATGTACCACGCGCCGTTCTTAGGATTTTGCAAACAAGCTAATCGGTGCGGACACGGACAATGACTCAGTCGCTGATGTCATGTACCGGGGGGTTCAAGTTGGTTCACCGCTAAGTACTTAAGCGAGAGAGTTCGCTAAGATGGCGGGCTACGAGTCCTGCCCCTTTCGTATTCGAGGTTGCAGCATGCCGCGTGGTATCCGACCGACCGTCGATTTCGCTTTTAAGGAAATCTTCGGCTCGCCTCAAAATTCGGACGTCCCGATCGGACTGCACAACGCGATCCTCGATCTTGAGCGACCGATCGTTGCTGTCGAGATTCTCAACCCGTTCAGTTAGCAAGAGTTTGCTGAAAGCAAACTGATCGTGCTTTTCGCCAAAACCGACCAAGCTCATCACCGTTTTTAAATGCTTGACTGACAAAGCGGTCGAGAAATCTCCAACGCGATCGAGGTCCACACGGTAGAACTGTCGAAATATGCCCTCGACGAACAGACGGTTAGCCGAGCGAGTAAGCTGCATCAATGGGCGTTTCTACTGCTAAATGCCCAGAACTACGATTCGAACACGCTCCGGAGGTTACTGCCTGGCATCGAATTCGAGACCGCCATTTCCACGATTGAAATCATATCCACCAAAACGGAGGACAAACAAATGTACGACCAACGTGAAAAAGCCCAACGATACTACGAATGGACCATTTCAGGTGCCCGCGAGGAAAGGCGAGAAGAAGGTCGCGAGGAAGGCAAGTTGGCGGGGAAAATACAAATACTCCAGGAGCTACTCGGCGAGTTGCCCACGACCGATGCCGAACTAAAGTCGAAAGACATCGCTGTACTTACGACTCAACTCGCAACTTTGCAACAACGTCTCCGTGACCGCCAAGCCTACCTAACCCTTGGGGCATCTACGACGACCGCAATTACAACGACGACGGTCCGTATCGGGTTGTGCTTCAAAGATTCGCTTGAGTTTGTGGATAGAAGAGATATTTTCAAAAGTCACTTTGCCATAGATTCCGTTGACCCGTTCGGAAACACACCCATTCGCCACATTTAACAAGTTGACTTGTGGGGTACACAAAGGCTGGACGCCGATTCCACTAGCCCTTTGACGTTTAGTCAGATCGACTCGGCGATGGCGCGAACGATCGCTTGCAAATTCACCGCCGCTTTGATTGAGACCGCTAGCACGTCGTCGTGGCTGGCGGTGGCGGCGGCGTCTGGGATTGCCATGTTAGTCACCACGGCAATCCCGATTACACGCAACCCCTGGCGGCTGGCCAGGACCAGTTCTGGCACCGTACTCATGCCGACCAGATCGACGCCCCATGTTCTCATCATGCGGCACTCAGCGCGAGTTTCGTAATTCGGACCATTAACCGCGAGGTAAGTTCCTCGCTGGAGGGAAAAATGCGACCCTGGGTTTCGGCTGGCCTGCTCGGCGATTGTTGCGAGTTGTTGACTACAAGTCGGCCCCCCTCGGCGATAACCTTGCGTTGAATCATTTTCGTCAGCACTTCTACCGACGCAATTTGCCCCCATTTGCCCGTGTAAAAAACTGAGATGTTCGTCAATGATCACCAGATCGCCGATTTGGTAACGAGGATTCAGCCCGCCCGCCGCGCAACTGACGACCACGGCGTCGGGGGCGAGCGCCGCCATGATCGACATCCCGCGCGTCAAGGACTCGAGCGAATGCCCTTCGTAAGCATGTAGCCTGCCGGCCATCGCAATGATTCGCACGCCCGCGAATCGGCCTAAGAGAAACTCGCCCCGATGTCCGGCAGCAGTTGCGACCGGGAATCCAGGGATTTGCTCGTAGCGAATCGCGGTAGGCTGCTCGATCGAGTCAGCCAATCCGCCCAGGCCGCTGCCCAGAACGATGGCCAGTAGCGGCGTTTTTGGAAGAGCAAACCAATCTGCTGCGCCTGCGTGAAAATGCTCCAAGGCCGCAGCGAGGTTCCAGTGACGCCCCGATGCGGCTTCTGGACAGGTGGATTTTAGATTAATAGGGGAAACTGTCATCGGACAAATGGCTTTATTTCATGGGATGCTCGCCTGGGGAGACGAGCGTTCTCGGGAAAACGGACGACATCGAGCGGCGGGAGAAATTTTAGGGCGACAGAACCTGTCATTAGAGCGACGCCTGGGTGGTGCAAGGAACCGCAATCACTTTCTCTTGCCCAGATTCACGACATCTCCCCCCAACAACGACAACGGGGAAACGATGCTTGACCGGCGGCGAACGCCTCGGTGGCCCATGAATTGCTGACGAAGTATTGGTGATTTGCGTGTTTTGGGCTTTCCGTTTGGGCAAGCCTTTGCGATATTCCTGATTCGCGCGCACCTTATTGGTGAAGTGAATTTTGTTTTCGTTTGTTTGCAAAACCGTCCACACCACGACGATCGAGGCGTTCAGCCTCCGAAGCCGCCGGTCTTTTTCAGATGCACACGTTTGTCGCATCCCGGGGTTTCAACGATCGAGCGTGTGCGTCAGCTTAGGTGAATGTAGCATGAAGTTGGAGAAAGTCAGGAATATTGGTATCAGTGCCCACATCGACTCGGGCAAAACCACACTGAGCGAACGCATTCTGTTCTATACCGGACGGATTCACAAAATCGAAGACGTTCGGGGTGGCGGTGACGGTGCCACGATGGACCATATGGAACTGGAAAAAGAGCGTGGGATCACAATCACCAGTGCCGCGACCAGCGTGCAGCACCTCGGCCACCACATTAATCTGATCGACACGCCTGGCCACGTTGACTTCACTGTCGAAGTCGAACGCAGTCTACGGGTGCTCGACGGTGCTGTGCTCGTGTTGTGTAGCGTCGGTGGCGTGCAGAGCCAGTCGATCACGGTCGACCGGCAAATGAAACGCTATCAGATTCCACGCTTAGCCTTCATCAACAAGATGGACCGGACCGGTGCCAACCCGCGCCGCGTCGTCGATCAACTCCGTAATAAACTCGGTGCCGATGCCTTCTTGGCTCAAATCCCGATCGGTGCCGAAGAAAACTTTCGTGGTGTGGTCGATTTGATCGAAATGAAAGCCTACACCTTCGAGGGCGATCAAGGCGAGAAAGTCATCACGTCAGAAATCCCTGCGGACTTGCAAGACGAGGCTGCAGACTCACGCGTCGCCATGCTCGACTCGCTGTCCAACTACAGTGATGAAGTCATGGAGTTGCTGCTCAGCGAAGAGGAAGTTTCCAAGGAACTCATCTACAAGACCATGCGTCAGGCCGTGCTCAATGGTGCCACTCCTGTTTATATGGGGAGTGCTTACAAGAACAAGGGCGTGCAACCGCTGCTCGACGCAGTCACTCGCTATCTGCCCAGCCCGCTGGATCGTGAGATCTTCGGTCGTGACCCGTCTGATGAAACCAAGAAAATCGAACTTTCGCCAGACCCGAGCAAGCCATTCGTGGGCATGGCGTTCAAAATTGTCGAAGATCCGTTTGGCCAGTTGACGTTCATCCGTGTTTACCAAGGCACGATCAAGAAAGGTGAAGCGTACACGAATCAACGGACCAGCAAGAAGGAACGTTTCAGCCGGATCGTGCGGATGCACAGCGATAAGCGTGAAGACATCGACGAAGCGTCGGCGGGTGATATCGTCGCCGTCATGGGTATCGACTGCGCTTCGGGGGAAACCTACTGTGCCGAACGTGATTATGCGACGCTCGAGTCGATGTTTGTGCCTGAACCCGTTATCAAGATCGCTGTCAATCCGCGAAATCGGAGCGATGGCGACAAAATGAGCAAGGCGTTGCAGCGGTTCCGTAAAGAAGACCCGACATTCAGTGTGTACACCGACGACGAAACCAACGAAATCTTGATCTCGGGAATGGGTGAATTGCATCTAGAAATCTACGTCGAACGGATTCGCCGCGAGTACGGTGTTGAAATTGACGTCGGTGCACCGAAGGTGTCCTATCGTGAAAGCCCCACGAAAACCATCAGCTTTGATTACAAACATAAAAAGCAAACCGGTGGTTCAGGGCAATTCGCGCACATCAAGGGCACCCTGATGCCGATTGAATCGGACAGCGAAGACAGCTTCGAGTTTGAGGAAAAGGTCGTTGGTGGTCGGATTCCCAAACAGTTCATTCCTGCGGTCGAGAAAGGCTTCCGAGATAGTCTGGGCAAAGGTCCCGTGGCCGATTACCCCGTGGTCGGTACGCGGATTGAATTGCTCGACGGTAGTTATCACGAAGTCGATTCCAGCGAAAAGGCGTTTTACACTGCCGCGCAAGGTTGCTTCCGTGAGTACTTCAAACAAGCCGCTCCGAAGTTGCTCGAGCCGATCATGAAAGTGGAAATCGAAGTCCCTGAAGCGTTCCAAGGAACCGTCACCGGCGACGTCATCCGCCGCCGCGGGATCATGATGAGCAATGATACGAACGAAGGCATGACAGTGATCATCGCTGAAGTCCCGTTGGCCGAAACCTTCGGCTACTCAACAGACCTCCGCAGCATGACGCAAGGTCAAGGAACGTTCACGATGGAACTTGCCCGGTACAGCCAAACTCCGAGCAACATCCAAGAAGAAATCATCGCCGAACGCAAGAAAGAAGAACTCGCTGGCGCTCGTTAGGAGGCTGCTCAACGATGCTCATACAACGAAAGCCGGAAACGCAAGTTTCCGGCTTTTTTGTTTGTTTTACCGTAGCGGAACTCGTCAAGAGATTCGTTCTTTTCGCGGCGAATTCAACGACACAGAAAGTCTTGACGACTTCCGCTACGCTAACCCAGATTCGTCATAACCCGATGCGTTAGCGAGGGATCGTATTCGGCGCTCTCAATAAAACGAGTACTCGATGGTTGATTCAAACGCAGCTTCGTAGTGTTCGATTTTCGCGGGACGAGGTTCGTCGGTTGGCCACCAAACCGCGACGACGTCGAAACGACAGGCGGTGCCGATCAGGTTTTTACGTTTGAGATAACGTAAAGCAGCGCGACTAATCCGGGCTTGTTTGTTATCATCGACTCGGTCCGCAGGGTGACCTGGTCGACGCGTTGCCAGTGTTTTGACTTCGACGAAGACCAACAAGCGGCGGCGAACATCCATGGCAATCAGGTCAATTTCGCCCGCTCGATCGGATTCACTCTCCGCGATCACCCGCAAGCCTTTGCGTCGCAACTCAATCGCAGCGACTTGCTCACCGCGTTTACCTAACTTTGCCTGGGGATCAAAGGTACCATATCGCCAATCATCGTAGCGTCGACGCAGTTGCCTCGGTGAAAGCAGAGTACGAAAACGATGCCAGTTCGTTTTATTGTTGTAACGCATACAAAATCACTCCCGCGATAATCTTTGCCGCGTCCGCCGTCGAGTAACCGGGGCACTGGATCGAATTTTGACTTTCTAATGCACAACTCAAATCAAGCGGTGAGAAGAACACCGTATCAGCGCCGTTGATCTGCATGGTTTCCATCACCGGCGATCCTGATCGTCGGGCGACCGTAAGCGGTTTGTTTATGACAGTTTTCTGGCCCGCTACTTTCTGATTCGTTCCGCTTTGATTGGGGACTCGAATTTCCACATTTGTGATATCGAAGCCGCCGAAGCGATTCGTCCAGGCGGGATGGTCGCTCGCCATCGCCTCGAATTTTCCGTTGGGCACCAATGCGGTGAGTTCACGGCGTAGCGAATCAGCGAACGCTTCGTTTCCACAGATCGGCGTGGCCAAAATGATGCCTTCCCGGTCGATGTAATTCTTGAGCGCAAGACGAGATTCATCATCAAGTTTGAATTCGGTTTGACCCGTGAGATACAACACACCCACCCGAGCCAATGACTGATCAGTGAGGGCGATTGGTTGATCGACAGCGATCACTTCCACGGCAACCTTTTCGCGGATGATGGTCGCAGCATTGGGCAAAGCACTGGTGACTTGCTCTTCGCCCGCACCGAGCGCGGCTGAGGCAATCGGGATCGCACCACGAGTCGGGATCGGTGCCTCCTGAGCAAGAATCGACATGGAACCATCGAGCTTATCTTTGAGTTCGCGACCAGTCGCGTATGCCAAGATGTTTTCACCAATCGTGATACTGGCGACGACCTGGCCATGCAGTTTCGGTGGCAAATCGGCACCGCGAAGTAGCGGCCCGCCATGCGTCCAACGGCATGTCAACGAGCGGGGGGAGTAGAACACCGGCGTGCGGCAACAAGCCCCCAAACCGTACATCCAATAGCTGTCAGAAATCGCAGTGGGGTCGACGAGTCGTTCGGCGAACCAGACTGGATGCGTCAGCGGCAAGCGATCAAGTTTCGCGTTGGGATACCACTCATTGCACAACGCGACGACACTTTGCTCAAACTCGTTGCCGCGCCCACAGCCATCGCCTGCGAGTGAATCGAACAGCAATGTGCCGCCTTGATCGAGATAGGCTTTGAGACGTTTTCGCAGACCTTCGTCGAACTGCAGTTTCTCACCGCCAGTGATCACGATCACAGGCGCTTTGAGCATATCTTCCGTGGAGGCTTGCTCGGCCATAATCGTTTGCCAAGTCAATTCTTTGGACCAATCTCGCTCGACGTGACGAACCAGTTCACGAAGCGCGCCGGTTGAGGGAAGCGATGTATTCTCAGCATCGCCTGCCTCGCGAACTTGCACACCGCCCCGCACCGCACCGCCGAGTGAACGCAACGAGGGATGATCCAGCCGCCCCACAACAACCTGCCGTTTGCCTTTGGACAAAAACAACAGCGCAAACGAAGTAGCGACATCTCGATTCGCTTCGATCATGCCTCCTTGCCAAAAACCTTGCAGCGAATCTTGCAAGCTCACCAATCGCTCGGCACCTTCGCGATACCAGTCGCGATTGCCGATCAAGCGACGACCTGACAAGCGACCAATGCGTTCGACAGCATAGAGATAGTAGTAGTAACTCATCATCTCGCTGCCAGGGTTGGCTTGGATCGTGAAGATCTCACTGAGATACTCGATTCCACGGTCGATGGCTTCGTCACTGCCACGATCTCCGCAACAATCGAGTTTCGCGGCGCTCGCGTCTGCGAGATCGTGCAAACTGCTGCCGCAAATGATCAGTGACGCAATGCCCGCGCACGTCATGGAACCGCTCGCACGCGGGCCACCGTATGACCAACCGCCACGATTGAGTTGAATTCGTCGCCAATACTCGGCAGCCAAGGCGAACACGTTTTGCGGAACTTCGACACCTCGTTCAGCGGCGGCACCGAGGGCCAGCACCGCGAATTGAGAATTCGACGGGTCGCCGAGACCTGGACGGGCACCATAGTCCCAAGCTCCAGGATTTCTGGTGTCGGCTTTTTTTTGTTGCTCGCCAAACCAGGCGACATTGCGACGGATGCGAGGTAGATCCTCGAGGTCGCCGACAGCACAAAAGGCAAGTGTCTGCAGGGCAACGGAATAAGTCTCGTTGGGCTGGATCGTTCGCAGATAAACCATGGCCCGAATCAAATCAGGATCCTGTCGGGAGACACCCGCATTCACCCAAGCCAGCGTGCAAAGCGCTGACAAACCGCACGATTGACCACCGTATTCGTCCCAACCGCCTCGTTTGGATTGCGATTTGCGTAGATATTCGACACCGCGGTCGATCGACCGCTGCACGGTGATCGCATCGATATCGGCCCTCGCAGACGAACAGGCAACTGGCGAAAGGACGCAAACGAATACGAGAAAGCAGGCGAATCGTTTGCAGAAAGACTGCTTTAAGTTGATTTCCATCACAACCCGATTTTGATTTTCTCGCTCAAGCCCTAGACTGGGCAGGTGCCGTTGATCCAATCCGTTCATAACGTCCTAATGATGTGTTGAGTTCTCGATGACCGATCCGTCTTCGCCCACCCCGCCACCGATCAATCCACTAAGTGGGATTCATCAAACGGGCAACCAGCAATCTGGCCAACCGCCAGTCTCCTCGAAATCACCCGATGCTGCAAATCCGTCTGCACCGCCGGTTGCTGGCAGCAGCGGTGTCGCCAAACCTCGCAATTTGGCCGATGTGCTGCGTGAGTTTGCTGAGCACCAACAAAAGATGCGGGATGAACTTGGCAAAGTCATCGTGGGGCAAGCCGATACCATCGAACAATTATTGGCCGCAATCTTCACGCGCGGTCATTGCTTACTCGAAGGCGTGCCAGGATTAGCCAAAACCCTGATGGTGAGCACGCTAGCGGATATCCTCGATGTGCAGTTCAAACGCGTGCAGTTCACGCCTGACCTGATGCCATCGGACATTACCGGAACGCAAGTGTTGGAGGAATCCGACTCGGGGCGGCGTAGTTTTCGTTTCGTCGAAGGTCCGATTTTTACCAATATTCTGCTCGCCGACGAAATCAACCGGACACCGCCCAAGACCCAGGCTGCGTTGCTCGAAGCGATGCAGGAACGGCAGGTTTCGATCGGACGCGAGACGCACGCGCTGCCGGATCCGTTCTTCACCATCGCGACGCAAAACCCGGTCGAGCAAGAAGGGACGTATCCATTGCCGGAAGCCCAATTGGATCGATTCATGTTCAATATCAAAATTGACTATCCAACGGCGGACGAAGAGGAGCGGATTCTCACGACGACCACGCGTGGTGAAACGACAACGGTGAATAAAGTGTTGTCGGGCCGAGCGATTTTGACGTGTCAAAAACTCGTCGCCAGCATCGCAGCCGGGCCACTGGTGATTCGTTATGCCTCGCGGTTGGTGCGGGCGACGCGACCGAGCGATGAGACAGCTCCAGAGTACGTGCGAGAACTCGTGGACTGGGGCGCAGGACCACGGGCGGGCCAGAATCTCATTGCCGGTGCGAAAGCGATCGCAGCGATGCAGGGTCGATTCAATGTCGAGCCAGCCGATATCCAGCGGATTGCGTTGCCGGTACTGCGACACCGGATCGCCACGAATTTTCAAGCACAAGCCGAAGGCATGAACACAGATGCAATCATCATGCGATTAATGAAGGACATCGCGATCCCCGAGCCGGCGAAAATGACAAAGGCCTGAACCTGGGGCGTTTAAGATTCGGCGTTGCAGATAGGAACACTGCTCAACAAAACTGAAACGTCCACTCGGCTTTTGCAGAATTGTCGGGCGTTTAAGTTTAAGTTTAAGTTTAAGTTTGCTCAGCGAGAGGCACATTCACAAGCTTCGGCGATCATATCAACCGCGCGGTCGATCTGTTCGCGACTGGTCGTCCAACCAACTGAAAATCGCAACGTTCGACCAATCTGTTTTTCGCTGCGTCCGATCGCGCGTAACACACGCGTTATCTCATCGGGTGGACTTCCCGATTGAGCGCTGGCCACCACAAGTTGCCTTGCCGCTTGTTGAATTCGCCGTGCCTCACACCCCATTTCAATCGCAATCGTGTTGGGCAATCGCTCAACATGCTCCGACAGCACAATCACTCGACCATCGAGGGTCGAACGCAATCCATCGACCAGCCGTTCGCATAACTCTTCCAATGTCGCCCGAGCTTCCTCTACACAGCGAGCTGTTAATGAAGCGGCAGTTCCGAGACCCACGATCCCAGGTACATTTTCACTGCCCGCTCGCAGTCCCATCTCACGAGATTCGCCGAACGAAATCGGATGCAAATCCAGGCCTCGTCGAACAAACAAAGCCCCACATCCCTTGGGACCATAGAACTGATGAGCCGTCAATGACAACGTATCAACGCGTAAGGTATTGACGTCGACTGGGATTCGTCCCACCGCTGTGGTCGCGTCGCAGTGGATCCGAATGCCTCGGCTGTGACAGCGATCAGCGAGTTTTCGAACCGGTTGAATCGTGCCCAACACCGGACTGGCTAATTGCAAACAAACCAGCCGCGTCGTCGGTTCAAACCGAGATTCAAATGCGTCCACACTCACAAGCCCGTCGGCATCACAAGGCACAAAATCAACCTGCCAGCCGAGCATTCGCAGATGCTTGGCCGCCGCCATCACGGACTCGTTTTCAATCGCCGACACGAGTGCATGCGGAGGCGGTACGTCGCTGTTGCACGGGTACGCTGGGACGAGGTCTCGCGGATCGCTGCCCGCGTGGCACAGCATCGCCGCACCGAGCACACCGAGATTGTTAGCCTCCGTTCCACCACTGGTAAAAACCACCTCGAATGGATCACAACCCAGCAGCATGCTGACGCCTTCGCGAGCACTTTCTATCGCTTCGCTGACTGCCGAAGCATGCACATGCGACTGCGATGGTAGCATGAAATGCGTTGACCAAAACGCCTGCATCGACTCAACGACCGAGGGGGCCATCGGCGTTGTCCGATTAAAGTCCAGATAGATTAGCGACACGTGTGATGCAAAAAGCGGAATCCGAAAACACTTCCCAAAACCCCCAGCCTAACTGCGGCGTGTCGTTGTTCCAGCAGGATGTTACTAGCGGGACTTCTTTTTTCGATTCTTTGCCAGCCGCTTCATTTTCTTAACTTCCTCCAGAGCAACCACCCACCCACGACAGTTTCGGGCACCACACTGACAGCGGGGGTTCCAATCGAACGCTTCCCAAGCATAGTCGAACGTGATTTGCGATTCTGCCTCGATATTGCAAATCGCGACTACACCGAGCGAAGTTTTAGTGAGCTGGATCAACTCGCAATTGGGACTGCATGAATGATTCATGAATGCCCCCGGCGTGGTCGGTTCGAGATACCAGTTTTTGTCGAGATCCATCACATATTCACTGCCCTCGTAACCTTTCTTGCTGATCAGTTGGCCAGTCACTTCCATCACCAGTTCACCAGGCAGAAACTGCCGAGCGGCGAACACTCCGAACCCACATTTGCCCGATGAGCGAACCTCAACATCGTCGTCCCAGTAAGAACGGTAATAAAAATCTTTGTCGACCACGGCTTGCAGTTTTTTTCGACGTTGTTTGTCCAAGGTGATCATGTACAGAAATCGGAGGAAGGAAGAGCAAAGAAACACGTGGAAATTTGGCGGGAAAACAAGCCAATCCGCATTGGCGTCCGCACTACCCTTGGTTGTAGAATAGGCAAACCGACGAATCACCCAGATTGCCCAGCCATTACCGCCGCACAAGTCGCTAGTTTCACCAAACTGGTGCCAAGCGTCAACGCAGCAAATCACGAAATTATCTCAGCCATTGAATCTCAGCCAAACTAACCATGAATACCGAGCTAGCCGCCGTAAAGCCCGAGTTCCCTCACCAGGGACGAATTGGCTCGGTGGATTATGGCACGGTGCGGATTGGCGTGGCGATCTGCGATCCCGAGTGGATTTTGGCTAGCCCGTTGGAAGTCCATCAGGTGACGCAGCCCGACGCAGGTGGTTACGAAAGGGACGAAACGTATTTTCAAAACCTCGCCAAAGAGGAACGCATCGCCGCTTGGATCGTCGGATTGCCGATTCATTGCGACGGTGGCGAGAGTGACAAGAGCACCGACGCGCGCAAATTTGCGATCTGGTTGCGGCATGTCACCCAGCTACCAACGCGGTTATTTGACGAACGATTCACGACCGTAGCCGCCAATCAGAGAATTCGGCAAAGCAAAACGACTCGCAAGAAAACCAAGAAACGCATCGACGCGATCGCCGCTCAAGTGTTATTGGAATCCTTTTTGGAAGCGTGCCGCTACCGTGGCGAAATCGCAGGGCATGAACTGGATGAGATCCTCTCAGGCAGTGAGTCGTTGGGATAACAGGTAACACCAGAGCAAGGACGGCATCAACCATGAACTCATCAAACGACTCAACACTTCGAGCTGACTTCAATCGACACCGGGTGCTCGCAACCTGTTCGTTCGTTCTCAGTTTGTTGGTCTTCACAGGTAGCGTTTCAGCCAGCGAAGTCGTTGTGGTCTGTCCCGATGTTTATCGGCCCGTGCTCGAGCCTTGGTGCGACCTTCGTCGCGAAGACGGGCTAACGCTGGCTTTCTGTTTGCCGCAGAGCACCGCCACCGAAACAGCGATGACGATCCGCCAGACCGCTGATGAATCGACTCGTTATATCGTGCTCGTCGGTGACTCGCCGGAGTTTGCCGCTGGTCGAAACGGTGCTGCCGCGCGGCCGGACGTTCGCACAGTGATCCCCACGTTTTATCTGCCTTCGACCGTGACGGCTCGCTACGGGTCAACACCAACGTATCCGACAGATCTACCCTACGGTGATCTCGATGGCGATGGGATTAACGACGTCGCAGTAGGCCGATTTCCCGTCGCAAACTCAGAACAGCTAGCCGATTTAGTCACACGCATTGCCGCTTACGAAACGTCGCAAGACTACGGTCCCTGGCGACGCTGCATGCAACTGACCGCTGGTGTGGGTGGCTTCGGAACGCTCATTGACGGTGCGATTGAATCCGTCACGCGGACGATCCTGACTAGCGTATTGCCAGCCGATGCTAAACCACAAATCGCCTATGCCAGTCCGGGGCATACGTTCTGTCCGGCGGGTGATTCTTTTGGCGAGGCCGTGATGCAGCGATATCAAAACGGTGCCCGATTTTGGGTGTACGCCGGTCATGGCAGCGTCGACCGACTCAACCTCTTAAAACGCGCCGCCAATGACTCAGCAGCACTCACCGAACCGCCCGCTTCTCAGCCGAAGAATGTGCGGATGTCTGCGGATGGTCAGTGGCAAATCGAGTCGCTTCTCGACAACCGCACCGCTGCGAATCTCGTGACCACACCGGGCCGCGCTCCAATCGCAATCTTGCTAGCATGTTACGCGGGTGCTTACGACGCACCGAATGATTGTTTGTCCGAACGCATGCTGCTCGCTCCCGGTGGACCGATCGCGGTGATCGCGGCCAGTCGTTTGACGATGCCCTACGGCAACGCTCGCTTCGGACTGGGGCTATTGGAATCCGCCTACGTGGGTACCGACGACCAAGCGACTCCCAACCGGTTGGGCGATGCGATGTTAGCGACCGTTATTCGTTTGCAAACAAAAGCAGACGTGAACGGTGGGAACTCAACTTCTACTTCAACGACACAGTTGATGGTCGATGGTTTAGCGGGTTTGATCTCACCGGCGGGCAGTAATCTCGAAATTGAACGTAACGAACATGCTGGCTTATATCAGTTGCTAGGTGACCCCACGCTGCGTTTGCAGGCACCGCAAACACTCTCAATGAGCGTTGAAAAAGCAGAGGCGGTAAAGCTGGCGGCTAACGAATTAAACACTCTACCAGCAACTCGCACGGTGTGCGTCAGCGTGACCAGTCCGATCGCGGGCACGTTAACGGTGTGTGTGGATCGTCCGCTAACATCCGTGACTGAAACATCGACCAGTGAGAACGCTGTCGACGACCCACACGGCTGCACGCTCGCACAGGTCACGCTTGCCGTTGAAAGCCAAGTCTCCGGAACTGCCACGATCCAAATCCCAGGTCGATGGAGCGGTCCGGTCTTGGTCCGAGGTTTCGTGCAAGGAGAAAACACCTGGGCGACCGGGGCGACACGAACACTCGTGGATTAAAGCGGCAAACCTACCCTTGATGCCGCAACGCCTCGGTGGGAGGCAGCCGGGTCGCTCGGTAGGCCGGCAACAACGCGCCCACGACGCCAATGCCCAATCCGATCATCGCCCCGCGAAGCCAGATCGAAGGGGCGAGTGATGGCTGTAAAATCCCGGCTGCCGAATCGCTCGTCGAGAGAACTGCGAGCAACAACGCTGCACCAATGCCGCCTAGCAAGGTCGCGGCCAAGGATAAGATCACCGATTCCAAGAACACAATCGCAGCGACACGCCGCGTCGGCCAACCGATCGCACGCAGAATGCCGATTTCTCCGGTGCGTTCAAGCACACTCGTCATCATCGTGTTGAGCGTACCGATGGCACCAACCAATAACGCGATCGCTGAAGTCATCCAGGCCATCGAACCGGCCAGCTGCATCCGCCGATCCGTCTCGACGAATTCGTCAGTCGCCAGCGCCAACAGTTTGGGATCAATCGCTTCGATGCCAGCGATCACTGAGTCAACTTCACCTTGTTGTACGTTTTCATCAAGTACCACGTTGATATACGTCAACTGATCTTCACGTCCAGTCAGTCGCTGTAACGCAGCGAGCGGCAAGATCATCGAACCGTTTTCCCAGATGCTACCACTTTGAAACGTGCCGCCCACCTTGAACGGTTCATCGAACAACAACACCTCATCACCAACCTTGGCCGACATTCGCTGGGCGAGGTTTTCACCCAGATACAACATATCCACATCTGAACCTGCGACCTTTTCAGGTGGCGTTAATCCATAATCGGCGAACAACCAACCGTCGGTGCGCAGCCCCATGGCGGGAATGCCATAGATCTGCTGGTCTTCGATAGAGAGAGTTTCCAACAGCACTCCCGCCGCCTGAGCAACGCCCTCGGCCGCTGCGATCCGGTCAGGGAAATCATCCGATAGTGAACTGCTCAGCCGGTCAGCGGAGCCTTCACGTGAGACCACCAAGTCGACTTGGTGTGACTGATAGACACTGCGAAAAGAATCCGAAAAACCGTCCGCAACCCCCACGAGCGCCATCACCGAACCGATCGCGGTGGCGAGCGCCGTTAGCGTCAAAAACGTCCGAAACGGACGTCGCAACAAACTCTTGAAAACAAAACCGATGAAACTCAAACGGCACCGATTGCTTCGTTTTCCTCAACAACTTCCTTTTCAACGTGCTCTGGCTTTTTGAATGCGACCAACAGGATGAAGTAGAGCACGGCCATGGTGACCGGAACCAACGCCGTCACACGAAGGGCCATTCGACTGCCGTACAGGTTGGCATCGGCAACCGGTGCGGCATCCGTTTGGGCGAATGACTTATTCGCTTGCCACCACTCGTATTGCTTGCGTGGTTCGTCGAACTTCTCTGTCGACCAAGCTTCGCCTGCGATCGTCATTTCGTTCTCAATCGCCGCGCCACTATCGCCAAGCATGGCCGCAGCGGAACCATCGATACCTGTGATCGCAGGAAACACCAGGAACTTGTTTTCGTTCGGAGCTTTCACCCGGTCAAACGTCTCCGGCGCAACGGATTGCAACTGATTCGAGGCAAAATAATCTTGTTTGTAACCGATCCCTGGGCCGCCCAGCGCCCCAGCGGAAAGCATGCCGATACAACCCATGATCGCCATTCCGATCGTGGCACTTTGAGGGTACCGCTCGCCGAGCACGCCCAGCATGGTTGGCCACAAGAACGTTTTACCAACGGCATAGATCGTTGCGGCAAAGAACATGAAGTACACGTTCGTGCCGATGCTGATCAAATACAATCCAGCGGCACCAATCAAAGCACTCGCGAGCAACAAACCAAGTGACGAAATGCGGTGGACGATCGGGCCAGCGAAGAATCGCAGTACGGTCATCAGCAGTGACGTGTAAATGAACAACGCCGTGCCCAACATGGCGCTGCTCAGGATGCTGCCAGTGATTTTATTGATCCAACTATCGGTGCCCAGTTCCACGTAGCCAACGCAGGCATGCGCAAACAGCAGAATTAAGAAGAAAGGAGTGATCAAGCGAGTCAGCATCCCGCCGTAAGAGGTCGCCCCCTGCTCGGCGGCGGTTTTTGGAAAAGGCTCAAACGCGACAATGAATCCGTAAACAACGACGGGCACAAGGAACGTCGCCATCAAGATTTCCCAGGCAACATAAGGCTTGGCAAACACGATCAAACCACCAATCACCAAACCAGCCGGCCAACCCGAGTGCAGGATGTTGAGGTAGTGCGTTTTCTGTTCGGGAAATAGGTCAGCGGTCAGCGGGTTGATCACGCCTTCACAAATCCCGTTACCGATCGCAAAGATAAACATGGACCAATACAACAACGCATACACCGCCTCTTTTCCGCTGGCGTTAAAGACTGGTGTCGCTGCGAACAGCATCACCGCCGAAATCACATGGCAGACCAATGCGATCATCATCAGTCGTTTGTAACCGATCGTATCGATCAAAAAACCCGCAAACAAAATCACCGCACCAAAACCGACCAAACCACCCCCGGTGATTTGCCCGAGTTCCGTCATCGTGAACCCGTACTTACTCGACCAAACTTCTAGCAAGCCTCCGCGGACCGCGAACCCGATGCCGGCGGCGATGAGGGCAAGAATTCCAGCTAAGAGTAGTTTTTTTCGATTTTCCATAGCGTCCAACAGGTCGGTAGGTGAGTGAGGATGGGAGGTTGCGAGCAGGTTTTAGTGGTCGCGAGAAAACGCCTAAGTTGGCGGTAGCGGCAGTATAGTCGCTGTAGGAGTTGCTAAGTAGCAGGCGTCAGGCAGTGTGTGCTTGACGACATTCGTGATCAAACCCGTTGCAGGCGGGTCAGCCGTCCCGTTGCCACCCATTCGGCTACGAACAAATTGCCTTTGGAATCGAAGCAAGCGTCATGCGGGTGGACGAATTTGCCGTCCTGCCAAGTCGATTCATCGCTGCGAATGTGGAATCCGTTGTGCTGCTGCTTGTCGGCCAACACACGCTCTTGGTCGCTGCCCAACGTCGCGATCACGTTGTGGTCGCGATCGAGCAGCGAGACTTGGGCAACGAGTTCCGGGATCACCATCAAATCCTCATGCGTGTCCGCGTTGGCGGGCAAACCGAAGCCAGGCACGGTTTTACGATAGGTGCCATCGGTGCCAAATACTTGCAGCGTGTTGTGGGCGCGGTCGCAAACGACGATTTCCGCTTCACGATCACCGCGACTATCGACCCACAATCCATGCGGCAAATTGAACGTGCCTGCGCCTTCGCCGGCACCACCAAAACTGGATTTCCAGTTGCCGTCGTAGTCGTAACGATGAATGTGGTAGCTGCCATACCCATCGGCCAACAAAAACTCGTCATCGAGGAATGCGAAATTGGTCGGCATGAAACGATCGCGGCCCCATGTTTTCTCGGGGTTACTCGCCTCGCCTGCCGCGTAGATTTCGGATTGCATCGGTGCGTATTGCTGCCAAACGGTTTCACCGGTCAGCGACATTTTGGCGATTGTTTTGCATTTTTGATAACCGGTCACGTACAGATACGGAGTGCCGTTTTCGACGTGAACTTCGATGCCGTGACCGCCACCCTGAAATTGTTGGCCAAAAGCACGGATGAATTTGCCTTCGGGATCGAACACGAAAATCGACGGATGATCCGTCAAGCGAATGTCACCTTCATGGATCACGTACAGATTGTCATCGGGATCCGTGGCGACATTGTGTGTGATTTGCCAGTGATATTTGTCAGGAAGCTGTGCCCAACTATGATTGAATTGGTACTGGAAATCGCCGCTGCCGATCACGTCTTGAGCGGCGGTCCGTTTGGCGGTGAAGATGGCGGGGGCCAATGTGACAGCGGAGACCATGGCTCCGGTGTGAAGAAAGTTGCGTCGATTCAACACGGCAGGTAGCTTGAGGTTGGAGGGGTGAGGCTTCGATCTGAGGCATCATACCAGCGTCGCAGCGGGTGGTGTTAGGACAAGGCCTGCCAACAAGCCTATAATGCGAGCATGATCAAAAATCACTCTCTCGCCGCCGCTCCCGTGGGCATCACCGCAGCCTACGTTCCCAGCCATCCTCGACGGTGGGCGACGTGGTTCTTCGCTGGCCTCGTTTCCCTTTGGCTGGGGGCGAGCATCGCGACGGCGCAAGACACCGCCCAGGCCGAGGAGTTGGCGGAGGGCTACCTGATCGAGATTCCCAACCCGCTACTGTCCCGCGACGTGGATCAAATCCTGGGTCAATTGACACGTTTATCGCAGGCGCTGCGAGACGCATCGGCGCCGGATGCTGGGGCTGATCGCCGCATTAGCGTGGTGCTGCATTTTGGAGCGGATTCGACGGCCTCGCTGGAAGATTCACTCAAACTCGCACGTGCGATTTCCGGTACCGATCTCAAACGCATCCGTCCGATCGCGTGGGTTGATTCGCCGGTGCGAGGCAGCGAAGTGCTGTTAGTGCTGGCCTGCGAGTCGATCTTGGTTTCTCCCACCGGTTCAATTGGCGATGCCACGTTTGGCGAAAACGCAAACGATGAAACCACGAGTTTGATCTTTCAGTCGATTGCCGCTCGGCGCAGTTTACTAGCACCAGAAATCGTCACGGCACTGGCGAACCCCGACGTGGCCGTCGCGCGTGTGCGATTGAACGATGGCACAATGCAATTCGCGGTCGGTGATCAACTCGAAACGCTTCGACGCGAAGGTTCGATCGTCGAAGAAAATATTCTGTCACCCTCTGGCCAACCGCTAGTTTTGACGGCCGATCAAATGCGTGAGTATCGGGCGGCGACCGCAATCGTCAATTCGCAAGACGATGTCGCCGATCGGTTGGGACTCGCGAAACTGCGCAGTGAAGCGGTCGACGAGACCGGCCAGGCCATCGGTGTGTTGCTGCGGATCAGCGGACCGGTTCGCAAGGATCGCATTCGCCGTTGGCAATCGAATCTCGCAGCCACAATCGAAGCGGGCGAAACCAATACGTGGCTGATCGAAATTGATTCACCGGGCGGTTATCTCGCTGGCAGTGCCGCGTTAGCAGCGACGCTTGCTGATCCCGGCACGTCGATTCGCAGCGTCGGCGGTTATGTCTTGCGAGAAGCACGCGGCGACGCGAGCTTGATCGCCTTGGCGTGTCGACCGCTCGTCATGCACCCCGATGCCACGCTTGGCGGCAGTGGTGCCGATGCGATGACTCCGCAGGAGATTGCCGACCAACGCGAGTTGATCAGCTTGATTGCGGCGGCTACCGGTCGCAGCGAAACGTTGATGCGTGGTTTGCTCGATCCCGATTTACCTGTCCATCGTTATGTCAGTCGCCGTACCGGTCGGGTTCGTTATGCAGTGCCGAGCGAATTGGCTGCCGAAATAGGTGTTGAGAACAATGATGCAGTGGAGCCAGACGAAGACGATTTCGATTGGAAACGCGAGCAACGGATCGAATTGGGGGAAGGATTATCAGCCCAAGCGGCGATTGAACTAGGCTTGGTTGACGAGTCCAGCGAAGCTCTCAAAACCGTCGCCACGAACATTGGATTGACTGAGGTGCCTCTGCAACTCGCCGATCGTGGCTTGGTGCGTTGGGTGGAACGAATCGGACGCAACAATGGTCTGGCGTTTGCGTTGTTGATGTTCGGCTTCATGATGTTATCGACCGAAGCCAGTGCTCCCGGCCTGGGGCTACCAGGGTTCATCGCGATGTTGTGTTTCGCCTTCTTCTTTTGGACCAAATTTTTGGCGGGGACGGCAGAGTGGGCAGAGTTGCTGGCCTTTGCGTTGGGGATCACTTGTTTGGCGATTGAGATTTTTGTGTTACCTGGGTTCGGTGTATTCGGCATAGGCGGATTGGCATTGACGGTGTTGGGCGTGGTGTTGATGAGCCAAACGTTTGTGATTCCGCAAAACAGCTATCAGCTCGGTCAGTTAGCCAAGGGAGTATGGATGTCGATCGGTGGTCTGGGCGGTTTGGTATTGGGGTTCTTTGCTGTTCGCGCGTTCTTGCCGCAAGCCGCGTCAGCGACGGGGTTGGCGATGGATGTCCCATCAAGTGAAATTGACCGACTCGAACGGATCGCCCACTACGACCACTTGGCTGGCCAAACTGGTGTCGCTGCCACGAGACTGCGTCCGTCTGGCAAGGCACAATTTGGTGATCAAGTCGTGGCGGTGGTCAGTGATGGCACAGCAATTGATCCGGGGCAAAGCGTGCGTGTGGTTCAGGTGCAAGGCAACCGGATTGTTGTCGAAGCGGTGGATGAGTGATGCCCGCGTTCTATGCTGTTGCGTTACTGTTTGCGTTCTACGCGCTCGTCGTCGCTGAGATTCTAATTCCCAGTGGAGGGTTGCTGGGATTGACGGCAGCGGTGGTGGCGGTGACGTCGATCATCATCGGCAGTACCTACAGTTTTTCGCTGGCAGCAACGCTGTTGTTGATCTACTTGCTGACCACGCCACTGCTGTTCGCGATCTTGATTCGTTTTTGGCCAAAGACAAAAATTGGTCGGATGATGCTCAATCGCGAAACCCTTGATGCGGACTCAACACCACCGGAGCCGACGACGCTCGATGGTACACCGCTGAGTGAATTGGTCGGACGGATTGGCACCGCCGCGTCGAACTTACTGCCCAGCGGACAAGTTAGGATTGATGGCCACAAATCGGATGCTGTCAGCACGGGGCTGCCGATTGACGCTGGCACGCTGGTGGTCGTGGTCCGTGTTTATTCGGGAAAACTGCAAGTTCGCGCGGCCAATGAAGCTGAGGTCTTGCAGTCGCAAAAGCAGACCGCAGCTGGCGTGACGGGGCCAATGTACGCTTCATCGCAGCGTGCTCAAGTCCCGACGGTAATCGATCACGACGCTGCACCAGGGTCGTCGTCACTCGACGACATTGATTTTGATGAACTCACGCGGTAACGAGTTTAGCACGCTACGCCGCTTCGCCGATCCAGCTTCGGATCACGTTTGCGGCGACTTCAGGGTTTTGCTCGACCAAGTTGACCAGTTCGCTCTTGAGCGAGCCGCCCGTGATCTCCATTTGATCGGCGCGTCCCACTTTTTCTTCAACTGGAGCGGGCGGGGTTGGTAGTTCCAGTCCGAAGCCTTCGGAGAAACCTGCCGGTGTGGCATCGCCGCCCAAGGATTTCATCGCACCGCGAGCGACCAACAAAGCCGCAGCCGCGAGCAGCAACATGGCGATCGTTTGCCACGATTCGGTTAGCCAATTAAGCGCGACCGTGCCCGTTCCTGTGGACACGACGGGGCGTTCTGGCAAATCGGGATAATCCCAGACCTCGACCAGTGGCATGGGGTCTTCGCCAGCGGAAACTTCCGGCAGCAATGGTTTGACAGCGGACTGGATCGCGTCCCTGGTCGCATCGCGGAGTTTTTGCAAGGCATCGTCACCTAACGCAGTCACGTCCGATGCTTTTTTATCAGGGTTGTCTTGTAGAAACTTCTGCAGGTGAACTTGTCGGTAGTACGTCGATGGCAAACCGATCGAGACACGAATGCGCTTGACCTCGAGGGCCGCCGTCCGCGTGGTTTCGTACTCCTGTCCAGCCACGCGATTGCTCGACGTTTGATCCTCTTTAGTCTTAGACGTTTGTGCGGTTGGATCGAGTTTGACGGAACGATTGCTGGTACTCAGTGCGTTGGGTTGAGCGCCAGGCACACCGCCGGGTAATGGCCGTGACGATTCGACTTCGAATTTGCGGCGAGTCTCTGATAGCGTCGTCGGTTGATCGGCGTATTTCAGACTCGCCCGTTCCACGCCCATCGTCGGATCAATCTCAGCAAATGTTTTGACTTGGATGGGGCCGTAACCGATCAACTGCGCGCGAATCTTTTGTTCGTAATAGGCTTCTTCCTCACGCCGTTTCTTCGACAACGGATCGTCATTGTCCGAATCGCTAATTATGGAGGTCGCATTGGTGTCGGTGACTTGCACGTCTTCAGCGGACATCCCTGCGAAGGAGGCTCGAATCATTTCTTTAATCATCTGGATTCTTGCCCGTGGCAACGGATCGAGACCTTCGGGCTGCACGACTACGCTGGCGGATTGTTTGCGTCCGCGGCTCAGCCCCAGCCGTTCGCCTTGATCGTAAGTCACGTTCGCGGAACGAACGTCAGGGAATTTCGCGATGTTGTCGGCGAGTTCACGTTCCTTGGCGTGACCGACGCGAGCGTGTCGTTGCTCGCTGGATTCAAAGGGAGTGGAGGAATCAATGGCCGTTTGAATGTGCGATCGTAAAGACATCGGCAGAGCGGCCGATGACTCCAAGGCGGCCAAGAAGTCACTGCGCTGAGCGGAGGGGATTTCCATCCGTCGCCCGTCTCGTCGCCATCCCGTTAGCCCTGCGCTACCGAACGCCATCTCGGCTGCATCGAGATCCTTTTCGTCGAGTAGTTTGCCACCCAACAAATACTCGGATTTCGCCGAACCATCGCCCCGAACCAAGAAACCGAGTGCCAGCACAATCACCGTGAGCAACAGACCAGCGATGACCCGCGATGGCATCGGCATGGCGGAAAAGACATTGCGAAACTGTTCGAGAGCGTTATTAAGCATGAGCAACTGTTAAATTTGAATCTGTTGGATTTCGCGATACGCGTCCATCAACTTATTGCGAATTTGCATGAGCATCCGAAATGCCAAATCCGCTTTCTGGACGGCCGTTAACACTTCGGCTTCGTTAACGTCGCCACCGGTCAGCAACGAGTTCATCATCGCGTCGGCACCGGTTTGCATGGAGTTGACACCTTTGACTTGATCCATCAAAGCACCAGTCAATCCGCCGCTCGATGTGGCCGTCACCCGATTGGCTGAGACCTGGCCATCGAGGTTCGCTAGCGACATGTCGAGCGAAAACCCCGGTGACGTGCCATTGTGTCCTGTTGCGGTCATGTTGCCTGGTGATATGCGCGACCGTGAACTGACGAAGGACGGCAGTGGCGGTGGGGCGATCGGCGGTAGACGCAACGGACGAGACATTCACTTAGGCCAAGATGGCAAGACGTTGGCGGCTCATGTCTTTGCTGATTTCGATCACACCAATATTCGCTTCGTACGCCCGTGTGCTCTCCATCGCATCAACCATCTGGGTCGTCAGATCAATGTTGGGATAGGCCACGTAACCCTGCCATTCGCCTTCCTTGATCGCCAGCGGGTGCTCGGGTTGATAGCGATAGAGCGGCTCGGATTGATCGATCATGACTTCGGAGACTTTCACGCCTGCCGCTTCGCCCGTGCTGGTTGATTCGTCGGTTTGAAAGACAACTTGCCGCGCCTGGTAAGGACTGGGTTTGCCGCTCTCGTCAACGAGCGATGAGATGTTAGCGATGTTGCCTGAGATCGCGTTGAGCCGTGTTCGCTGGGCAACGAGAGCCGAGGTGCTGATGTCGAGAGAACTCATCATGGCAAAACCAGGGGTAGGGAGCTGTAAGGTGGTTAGAAGTTAGAATCTAAAACGCTTCCTAAGCTCGTTCGGTGATGGCGGAGCGGAGGAGGTCAAATTGGTGTCGCATCGTCGAGACGGCTAAGTTGTGCATGTGCTTGTTCTTGGAAATTTTGTTGACTTCTTGTTCGAGCGACACGTCGCTGCCATCGTGAAAGACAACTTGTTCCATGGCTGATCGCGGTCCGCTCCAGCGATCGTCACGGGTGACCGCTGCCTTCGGTCCAATCTGTGGTGTGGCGATTTCTCGGTTTCCGTCGCCGCGAATGTCGTCACTGACACTCGATGCTCCCGCTGCTTCAGCCGAGAGAATTGGATGCCCAAGCATGCCGGGTAGCACGCCAGGCCATTGGGAAAGCTCGGGGGTCGAGTGATCCAATTCAGAGGCGCTGGTTGAACGGGGGTCAGCAATCGAACGTGCCAGTGCGGACTGGAATCCTTCGACGTCTAAGTCGCGGCTTCGGTAATCGGGCACGCTCAAGTTGGCCATATTGCCAGCAAGTACCTCATGACGTCGCTCGGTGAAAACGGCCGTCTGCTCAAGTGCACCGATCGTGGTCGCAGCCAGCGGGTTGAACATCGTTAAGCCGCTCGCCGTTTGGCTTGATGGTACAGCGGCAACCGCGCCGTGACCGCTCCACCACCTTGCGGACAATTCTGCCAACTCAATTCAGCAGCCATCGCGGCGGCAATCATCGGCAGTTTGCAAGCGCGTGATTGCACGTCGCAGCCCGTGTCGGCGATCTCGATCTCAACACCTGTGGGAGTCTCACAGGCAGTGATGGTGAGTTCACCACCATCAGGCATTTCCAACAACGCCTGACGCACGAGGCTGTCGATGAGTTGGCACAACGAAGCCGAATCGACCGGCAATCGCAGCTCCATGTCGATATCGACTTCCAAACAAATCGGGGAGGGATGTTTCATCAGCAATTGAGAAGCGACCGATTCGACTACAATCGCTAAAGGTTGATTGGCTTCATTGCCGATCAAAAGATGTGACATGATAGGTTTCCGTTTCCTCGGAGTTCTCTCAACATTCCGCGATCACGAAGGGTGATCAGATGGGGCCGAGAAAGTTTCGATTCCGGACCACGTTCGACGAAACCGTCGAGTCGCGTGTTCCAAGAATCACAACGCATCCTTACGTTGCATCGTGGCTGTTAGCAAAATTTCTGAGCCAGCCGCAACCCCGGTTCCCGATTACCTGTCACGATGCCTGCTGTTCGCGATGACCCATTTGCCTCCTGGCGGCATGCAACGCCGCGAATTTGCGATCCTCAGTGCGCGAGCATTCATAGTGGGTGGCGGTGGATCTGTGGCACTACTGGGTTGTGGAAAAGGCCCGACAACAGCCACTGTTGTCGCGTCCTACCGAGTTGCCGGACCCTCGATGAACCCCACTTTGTGGGATACCTCCCAGATGATTCAGTGCGTCAATTGCGGACTGGCAACACGCGTCGACGAAGGCCTCTTGCGATTGGCCATCGAACACCTGTCGATTAGCCAGCCGACCACTCGTGTGGTTTGCTGGCATTGCGGTGCTCCGCTGTTGCTATCACAACTCCGTGATTCATTGAGCGGCCCCGGATTGCCGCCCGATCAGGTGAATTTGCAAGCCTGTGACCCTGATGAACTGACGATCGGTGATGTGGTGGTGTTTGAAAATCATGGCGTCCAAATCAAACGCGTTTTGGCCGGTCCAGGGCAAACGGTCTCGCTGGATGAGGATGTTCGGTTGCTCATCGACGATCAGCGACCCGCGTTCAAAGATCTACCGCAGGTTGCGGTTGATATCGACCAACACCGTGAACCGTCTCGGTGGCGAGCGGCGATCGTACCGTCGAATTGGAAACGAGATCGAGATCGAAGTTGGATAGCGACAGGCGATTCGCAATGGCTGATCTACGAACATCGGAGCGTTTACCGAGGTGATTCGCCGCTGCGCGTGCTCGACGACTACCCTGGAAACATCGGTGTACAACGCGACCTATATCCAGCCGATGGTTTGTCGGTGCAGTTTCAACTCTCGGCGACCGCACAACAAACGCCATTCGATGTCATCGTTTGGACCGCGTTTTGCTCAGCAGGTGAATTGAGATTCCAGCGAAAAATGATGACAAGTGATCAGCAGGGTTGTTTGGTCGCAATGTCGCAACACAGCCTGTCCCACCCAATCAACGAATATGACATTGTCAATGCAGACCAGGAAGAACTTCTGCAAGCCAACGTCGAGTTAACTGGCTTGCTCTTACCACAACATCCGCTCGGAATCCGGATCGTCGCCGCAGACGGTTGCATGGTTCGCGTGCGAGATTTACGTGTGTATCGAGATGTCGTGTACCGGATTGCGACGCGTTCAACGCTGCCGAAGCGGCGCGTTGACGCACCACGATTTCCGTTGATTCTTCAGAAAAACCAGTGGTTTCTCGTCGGTGACAACGTGCCGTTGTCGATCGACAGTCGGCACTGGGGTGTCATTGAAAATCCACAATTGATCGGACGCGTGGCACCTGAGCGGCGATGAATCAGCTCATCCGAACCGTTTCAGCACTGACATTTTCTGCAAAATCGGCCACGCATGCTGATTGAACTGGTCGCAGATATCGTGTTTTACCGAAATATCCGTATTACCGCAGCCTTCTTCCCTTGTTAATATAGTCTTCACGTGATCTTCATCTTGCCTTCTTTTTCTGTTTCTACATGCTGATCTAAGCTTGGAGGGGTCTGCCATGACCTCGATAATGTCCCGCCCCGATTCGGAATTGGCTTTTGCAGCCGTTGTGATGACGGTCTTGACTCTCCTTGCATATCGTCTCGGTCAGTGTTGGCGATTGAAATCTCAACGTGCCGAAAATGCGATGTTGATCGCTTCGGTGGGACTAGCATTTTGGTTGGCGTGGAGTTATTTCGGTCGTTTAGTGTGGGCCGAAACGATAGCCACCGGCTCAGCGTTGTACTGGTCCAACATGACCCCCGTGGCGTTGGGACTGACTAGCGGTTTGGTAGAGCATTCTCCAGGGCTGCGACGACGCCTCAGGCCTGTTGTGACCGCCTGCTTGATGATCTTGGCGATCGGGTATGTGGCCACGCCTATCGCCCGTCCTGTCCTGTTTCCGCTGAATTTGAAAACGCAGGCGATTTGGAGGAACGGTGTTTGTTTGCAATCTCATGTGGCGAGTTGCGCTCCCGCAGCAGCCGTCACCTTACTGAGTGAACACGGCATTGACGCTCATGAAAGAGCACTGGCCGATGTGTGCTTGAGCAGCACGCTCGGGACCGCACCGCTAGGACTCTATCGTGGCTTAAAAACAGTTGCCAGCGAACACGGCTATCAGGCCCTGGTGGCGAAACGTGATCCCGCACAGTGGGCGATCTCGGGGCAACTTCCCAACGTGGCCATCGTCAAGTTCGAGAGAATCCCCGGCGAACCGATTCGCAATCGATTCTTAGGCAGCCAAACGTCAGGACACGTCGTGACAATCTTGGCGCACACTGATAGTGGCCGTTGGTTGATCGGCGATCCAGCGGTTGGAAAAATTTCATGGTCCGATGACGAGCTGCGACGTCGGTTCACGGGCGAAGCAATCTACCTATCGCGTTAAGTCGCCAAATCGCCGTCGATTGCTTGACGCAGCTCTTGGCAAAACTGACCGACTACTTTGGCGGCAGCACCGGCGGGATCGGTCCCAGATTTTTTCGCGGTCGCTGTTGCTTCGGCGATGCGGCGCACGATCGCAGAACCAACGATCAATCCGTCCGCAATCGGAGCGAGCTGGGCTGCGGTCTCGGGGCTGCTAATTCCAAATCCAATGCAAATCGGCAGTTCTGTTTGTTCGCGTAGCCATGACACATTATCGATGAGGTTCGCTGGCAGGACGGTTCGCTCGCCCGTGATCCCCGTCACGGAAACATAATACAGAAACCCTGTCGTTAGTTCCGCAATTCGGCGCTGCCGATCTTGAGTCGTCGTCGGAGTGACGAGCTGGATGAGATCGAATCCAGCCGCACGACAGACTTGACTCAGCGGAGCGGCTTCTTCGACGAGTAGGTCAGGGACGATCGCACCGCAATACCCAGCCTGCATCGCTTGCTCAACGTACTTGGCCATTCCGATCCGGTAGATGATCGAATAACTGACCATAGTGACACGGGGCATGGTCAGGGGGGACATAGTCACGGGGGGCACAGTGCTTAAAGTACTCGTCGCCAGTTCCCGGCCAAGATCAAAAACGCCTTGCAAACGGAACCCCGCGTCGAGCGCCCGTTGGTAAGAGGCTTGGATGACCGGTCCGTCTGCGATCGGATCGCTGTAAGGAACGCCGACCTCACACAGATCCGCCCCCGCCTGCTCAGCGGCGCGGATGACCGCCGCCGTAGTCGCCAAGTCGGGATCGCCCGCCGTGATGAACGGCATCAACGCCTTGCGATTTTTTTCAGCGAGAGAGGCAAACAAACGTTTGAGTTCGGACATGCTGCGGACCTGAGCGAAGAAATGCGTAGTAAATCCCGCTCAGATTAGATTCTCAACTGAGATTGGACAACACGGATCCACGCTGCGAATCGCGTTAGTGAACCGTTCCGAACACGGGGCGTGTGGGCACGGGGTGGAATCGTGGCCAGGGCACTTCGGGCAGTCTCGCTGGAATCGTCCCCGAGCAACCGTTCGGTGGAGCATCGAGTGCTGCCTCATCGCCACAAAAAACGCCATCATGTGTGGCGATCACCACACCTTGCTGAGCGAGTTCCGCAGCCACTTCGCTAGGCCCATAGACTTGGTCTCGTTTCCAATCGCCCAGTAAACCGCCTGCATCTGCAGGATCGTGGAAGCGCTCGCTCGGAATCCCCAATACCACGCAGCCGCTTGAACCAACGCACAGGCACAGCCAGCACGCAATTGAGAGCCATCGGTAGAGTCTGGGAAGTTTCATATAAGTTGAGCATCGGCTGTCCTGATCAATTTCTTTAGAAAAAACTCCGTGAACAGCATTTTCCTCCCAAACAAACGAGCATTCCGATATGCACCGAGGTTGACACCCCCTCAAAACGTGTCTCGATGTGCCGGATATAGCGATTGATCCCATATCCACAACCAAAATCGAACAATTTTTTCTTTGACCCTGTCTGACGCCTGAAAGTGTGCACCCCTCGTGCACATGCGGCCCTCGGGCCCACAACAGACCTCCCAAAGATCGCAAGGCGTGTCGAGTGTGACGCGACCGCACGCTCTCTTGAAAGAGCATTGAAAGCTTGGCAATCCATATGGGTTGTTCGCGTAAAATTAGGCCAAGTCTCCAGACGAGAAGACGTCATCTCATTAACACGATGAACAACGCAGGAAGCCTTCGTTCTGTTGCACCCATCACACTGCGAACGTTGCCAAGGCGGTTGTCAAATAAATATAAAAGGAGATTGAACTGTGAAACGGACTTACAAAAGATGGTGGATGGTCGCAACGCTGGTCTGCGGATTGACGACAGCATCAACCACCAACGCTCAAGCGAGCGGATTGTGCTTCGGCGACCTGTTCGGCGGTAGCTCGGCCTGCTGCGATGAAGCGAATTGCGATGACGCGTGCATGATTGATTGTGGTTGTGGCTCGTCAACGTGTGGCGGTGGCGATTGCTGCGAAGCAAACTGCTGTGACTCGCTCGCGTGCTGTGGTGATTCGAGCTGCGACGCGGCCTCTTGCCTACCGAAATTGGATAGTTTTGCCTGCAAACTTGGTTGCGGCTTCATCCAAAAGAGCGACAGGTGTTTCGACGACTTCATCAGTCCAATGATTGACTTCGTCCACTTTGAAGACCCTCGCAATTTGACTGAATTGCGTCCGATCTTCGTGCATCACCGCTTCCCCAACGAGCTCGGCCCCGCAGCCATTCCCGCTGGTGGCAGCGCTCAATTGTATGCGATGCAGTTCCGTATCGCCCTGACCGAGCGGTTGAGCTTGATCGCAGTCAAAGACGGTTACATCGTTGACAACAGTGATGGAAATCTCGATGGATTGTTGGATTCGGGTTGGGCCGACGTCACGGCTGGTTTGAAATACAACCTGATCCGCAACGTTCAAACCGGAACATTGCTCTCGACCGGATTCACTTACGAAATCCCAATGGGCAGTGAAAGCGCGTTGCAAAGCATCGGTGATGGAGAATTCCATCTCTTCGCCACCGGTGGCCAACGATTGTTCGACGGCAACGCGCACGTGCTTAGCTCATTCGGCTGGCAGTTGCCCGTCGATCAATCGGTACAAAGCACGACAGTTCACTGGAACAATCACTTGGACGTTCGTGTCCATGACAAGGTCTACCTGTTCACCGAAAACTCGTGGTGGCATTGGACCAAGGCTGCTAGCGATGGAGCGGCTCTGGGAGTGTCCGGACTGGACCTGCTCAACTTGGGCGCATCTAACGTTGAAGGCAACGATGTTGTCACTCATAACGTCGGTATGAAGCTCAAACCGAAACGCAACATGGAACTCGGGATGGCTTACGAATTCCCGTTGACCTCCTTCGAGGACATCATCAAAGACCGCTGGACGTTCGACGCGATCATTCGCTACTAAGTCGTCGACAGATCTCAGCAAACACATCAACCTCGTTCTGCATCCCGTTGATGGGGCAGACGAGGTTTTGCGTTTCATAGTACGCTAAAAGCGGTGCCGTTCGCTGCTCATAAATGCGAAACCGCTCAGTGATGAACTCTGGAGAGTCGTCACGACGAGCAATCTCTATTGAACGTTGAGCAAGTCGGCGGATCAGTTCCTTCGCACTGACTTGCAGATGGATCACATGGTCCAATCCAGTCGCCAATTGCTCCAACGCTGCGTCGAACGATTGCGCCTGCACCAGCGTCCGTGGGAAACCATCAAGCAGATAACCAAATTGGCAATCGGGTTCTGACAAGCGGGCCGAGACCATTTGCAAAATGAAATCGTCGGGAGCAAAATGTCCGCGATCGATCCGCCCATGAATCTCTCCGCCCGACTCACTATCGAGCGAGCGCAACATTTCACCGGTACCGATATGCGGAATGCCGAAGTGAGCACTCAATCGTGCACACTGCGTTCCCTTGCCCGAACCAGGCGGACCGATGAAAACAATCTTCACAACGGGATCAAACGACCGGCGACGTTCCGCCACCAGCACCTTCGAGTAACCCACGGTAGTTTCGCATCACCAAGTGACTGTCAATCTTCTGCACTAAATCGAATGCCACACTGACCGCAATCAGCAAGCCCGTGCCACCGTAGAATCCAGCGATCGAATAAGGTACTCCGAGCGATCCGTAAACAATGGTCGGAACAATCGCGATCAAGCCTAAAAACGCGGCACCTACATAAGTGATCCGAACCATCACTTTTTCAAGATAATCCGTCGTGCGGCGACCGGGACGATACCCTGGAATGAAGGTGCCGCTCTCCTTCAAGTTATCGCTCATTTCTTTCGGGTTGAACGTGATCGCCGTCCAGAAATAACAGAAAAAGAATATCAAGCCGACGTAGAGCAAGTTAAAGAAGTACGAGGACTGATCGCCCATCGTCAAACTGATCAAATTCAAACCTCGGAACAACGTTCCCGATGAGTCGAACTGTCCGGCTAAGAATCCAAAGAACACACCTGGGATCATTAACAAACTGCTGGCAAAAATGATCGGCATCACGCCCGCTTGATTGATTCGCAGTGGCAAGTGCTGCCGCGTTCCACCATACACACGGCGACCGCGAGTGAACTTTGCCGACTGCGTGGGAATCTTGCGCTGTCCCAGCGTGATGAAAACTACCCCAAACACAACAACTACAAATAGCACCACCAAGATGATCAGCGTCTCGATGCCCGTCTGGCCTTTCGCGAGACCAGTTAGCTCTGGCTTCATGCCGAGCACCAACTCGTATAGCGCTTGAGGCATTTGAGCGAGGATGCCCGCCATGATCAATAAACTAATCCCGTTGCCGATCCCGTACTCATCAATCTGCTCACCCAACCACATCAGGAACACCGTTCCAGTGGTCATCGTTAACACCGCGACTACTTGCCAACCAAAATAGAGCTCTTGATCCGCGTTCATAAAGAATGGATTGATGTTGCTCTGCCCGCCAGCTCCCGTCATCAACATGAATTTCAAATACATGTAGCTTTGCACGAGACAAATCACCACGGTTAGGTACCGAGTGTATTCGTTGAGCTTCTTGCGTCCCGCCTCACCTTCCTTCTTCAACTCTTCCAGCGGCTTATACACACTGCCGAGAAGTTGGAAGATAATCGACGCGGAGATGTATGGCATGATTCCCAAACCGAAGATGGTCGCCTGCCGCAAATCGCTGGCAGCAAACACGCTCACTCTTTGAAAGAAATCAGCGGCACCACCGCCTGCGGCATCTTCCAAATTCGTGGCGATCATCGGCAACGGGATATGGAACCCGATCCGGTACACAGCGAGCAACCCAATCGTCAGGAAGATTTTCTTCCGTAGTTCGGGAATCGAAAAAATAATTCGGAGCTTTTCCAACATCGATCTGTCCGTCGTCGATCTAACAGGGGTTACGCCAGAGGTGGCAAGCGGCAAAGTTTAGCAATCCCGACTGCGTACGACGAGAGGGATTTGCTAAACGAAATTGGCCGACGGGCGTTTACCCACCGGCCAATCAATGTATCTGAGAATCTGAAATCAAATCCAACGTCGCCGACACAAGGAAAACAACCGAATTCCTGGCACCAGCAAAGCAATTAATCAAACCTACGCATTGGTCTTCTTGAGATCCGCAACGCGTTCATCCGGTGTGCGTTTGGCAGGCAGCTTCTCTACGGTTCCGCCAGCAGCAATGATTTTCTCTTCAGCAGATTTGCTGAAACGATGCGCCTGCACCGTGAGTTTTTTCGTAATCTCGCCATCGCCGAGAATCTTGACCTCGTCAAAAGTGCCCTTAGCAACATTTTTCGCTGACATGATTTCCAACGTCACGGTGTCACCGTCGTTAAACACCTCACTGAGATGGCCGACATTGACAGCGAACACTTCGACTGACCATTTGTTATTGAAACCGCGTTTCGGGATCCGACGGAACATCGGTGTTCCGCCACCCTGAAAGTTGGGTTTGCGACTGTAACCGCTACGGCTCTTGTGTCCATTATGACCACGACCGGACGTTTTGCCGGTACCGCTACCAGGCCCACGTCCAATTCGTTTCCGATTGCGGTGTTTCGTAATTCCGCGATGAACTTCGTTGAGTTGCATAGTAAATGTATTGAGTTAGGAGGATCGAAGGCGGAGACAATCGCTCCCTCAACGTCCCTCTGATGAATGATGAGTTCGGAGGTTTAGACTTCGATTAGTTCTTCTGGGGACATCCCACGCAATGCCGCGATCTGCTCGCGAGTCCGCATCTTGCTCATCGCATCGAGGGTCGCTTTCACCAACGTCACAGGATTGTTCGTGCCGTAGGACTTCGTCAGAATATCGTGGATACCACACGCTTCGCAAACCGCACGAACGGCTTGGCCCGCGATGATACCGGTACCAACTCCAGCAGGGATCAAGAGTACCTTGGCGGCACCGAAATGACCCCAGACTTGATGCGGGATCGTGCCCCTGACAATCGGCACTTCAATCATGCTCCGCGAAGCCTGCTTGGTCGCCTTCTGTACACTCGGAGGAACTTCGTTAGCCTTACCGTAGCCCCAGCCGACTTTGCCTTTGGTGTCTCCAACGACAACCATGGCTGCAAAACTAAACCGTCGACCGCCTTTGACCACAGCGGCACAGCGCTTGATCTTGACGATGCGATCGACTAAGCCATTTTCCAAGCCTGGCTCTTCGTTTTTGCTGCGTCGATTGTTGTTACGTGCGTTACTCATTTTTGCAAATAATCTGCTGGAAGGTTTGCCGTGTCAGAGGATTCTGATACCGGCGGCTGTAATGTGATAAAGGCGTTGATAAAGGTTAAAACTGCAATCCGGCTTCACGGGCCGCATCGGCGAACGCCTTCACGCGACCGTGATACTTGTTATGTCCGCGATCGAGTTGGGCGGCCTTGATGCCAGCTTCGATGGCCCGTTCGCCAACGAGTTTACCAACCAATGCCGCAGCGTCACAGTTACCACTTGCCTTGACTTGGTCGCGAATACTCTTGTCGCGTGTGCTCGCACTGACAATCGTTTTACCCTGCTCGTCATCGACGACCTGGCAAGCGAAATGCTTTAGCGATCGGTGGATGCACAACCGCGGTTGCGTCGCATCACCACGTACTTTATTGCGAACGTGATTGCGACGGCGAAGTCGCTTCGATTGAATCTTTTTGTTCTTATCCATGACAATGCACCGATGCTGATGTTTATTTGGTTGCTGACTTGCCGGGCTTGATCTTAACGTACTCGCCTTGATAGCGGACGCCTTTGCCCTTGTACGGTTCGGGTTTACGGAGCGAGCGAATATCGGCAGCGAACTGACCAACTTTCTGCTTGTCACAGCCCTGCACGACAACGTGTGTTTGGTCCGGACAAGTCACCTTCAACTCAGTCGGAATCTTGCGGTGCAGTTCGTTCGCAAAACCAATACGCAGTTGCAACGTGTCACCATTGATCGAGGCCAAGTAACCGACGCCGACAATTTCAAGCTTCTTCTCGTATCCCTGAGTGACACCAACGATCATGTTGGCGACGATCGCACGTGTCAAACCGTGAAACTCACGTGATGGGCGGAGATCATTGTCGCGTGTCACCGCCACCTCCTTAGTGTCGGCGTCGACGGTGACGTTCACTTCAGGACGATGCGTAAACACTAGTTTGCCTTTGGGACCTTCAACAGTGATTTCGCGGTCGTCATCGACCGCCACCGTAACGCCGGCGGGGATCGCAATGGGCTTCTTACCGATGCGGCTCATGGCTGATTCGCTTAATGAAACAGGGTGTGTGTAAATGGAACACCTCGACGAGTCAAGGTGAAAGTAAGTGGTGCAAAACGCAAGATCAGGAGACTTCGCAGAGAACTTCGCCACCGATTTTATCGCGGCGAGCCTCACGGTCACTGACTACGCCCTTGCTAGTGCTGATGATGCGAATGCCAAGTCCACCGAGTACCGGACGCAGTTCTTTGCTGCGTGAGTACAAGCGGCGACCAGGCTTGCTGAGTCGTTTAATGGTTTGAATCACCCGTTCACCATTGGGACCGTATTTCAGCTCCAAGCGTAAAGTCTTCACGGGTTCGGTGTCTTCCTCTTTCCAGTCCCAAATGAAGCCTTCACGCTTCAGAACATCGGCCACACCACGTTTGACGCGGCTAGCAGGAATGTCAACATATGGCCGTTCGACACGTACCGCGTTACGGATTCGTGTGAGCATGTCGGCAATGGGGTCGGTCATCATAGCTGTGGGTTCCCTTTTTTAGTTTCCAAACTCACCAACTCGCCTTACGCACGCCAGGGATCAGCCCAGCGTTCGCATTCATTCGAAAACAAATTCGACACAAGCCGAACTTGCGATAGACCGACCGCGGACGACCACAAAAATTGCAGCGGTTTTCTTTCCGTGAGGAAAACTTGGGCGTGCGTGACGCCTTGGCGATTTTGGACTTGCTTGCCACGAAAGGACCTGCGGTGAACGGAGCGGGCAACAATGCCCAATTGGGAAACGTAACGGTAATATTGATTAATGTAAATGAATTGCAGACTCAGCTCTAAGCTGCGCCAGCTTTCTCTTTGGGTTGCTTAAATGGCATCCCGAATTGCTCGAGCAAAGCTCGACCTTCGTCGTTGTTAGGAGCCGAAGTGATGAAGCTGATGTTCATCCCTTGCGTACGCACAAACTTATCTGGGTTGAGCTCCGGGAACACCAACTGCTCGTTCAAACCGAGCGTGTAGTTACCACGTCCATCAAACGCGTTGCGATTGATACCGCGAAAGTCACGCACCCGAGGCAAAACCACCGAAATGAGGCGATCCAGAAACTCATACATACGGTGTCGACGCAGCGTCACCATGCAACCGATCGGCATGCCCTCACGCAACCGAAAAGTTGCGATCGACTTGCGGGCAATCGTCAATACTGGCTTTTGCCCAGCAATTTGTGTCATCGAATCGACAGCCAAGTCGAGCACTTTCTTATCCGCGACCGCAGCACCAACACCCATATTGAGCGTGATTTTCTCAAGCCGTGGGATCTGATGCAAGTTGGCGTAATTGAATTGCTCTTTCAACGCTGCGCGGATGGATTCCTCGTAGCGAGTTTGTAGTCGTGGTTTGGGTGTGGACATAGCAGGCGGCCTGCGCCAATCTGAAAACGGTGAATACTAAAATTTGAATGTCGTTGCCGGACAATATACGGCAACCTGGAACTTTACTTTACTACGCGATTCGCCTTGGCAGGTGAAATCTGACCTAAACTCGCGCCACTCTTCTTGGCGAACCGCTCCTTGCTGCCATCCTTGAGGTATCGAACTCCAATCCGGCTCGGCTTGCCTGTCGACGGATCAACAATCGCCACATTGCTGGCTTGGATCGGCATCTCTTTACTCAAGCGACCGCCCTGCGGATTCTTCTGACTTTGACGAACGTGCTTCCAAACCTTGGCAACACCTTCCACGATTACTTTATCAGTGTCGCGGTCAATCTTGATAATCTTTCCCTTGTGGCCTTTGTCGGCACCGGAAATCACGATCACTTCGTCGTTAATTCGAAATTTCATTTTGGTAGCTTTGAGCTGTTAGCGATTAGCTGTTGTGTTGTTAAATTGAGTACTCCGGCTGCTATCAGCTAGTCGCTAATAGCTCATCGCGGTTTCACACGACTTCGTTGGCGAGGCTGACGATTTTCGTGAACTTATAATCACGAAGCTCTCTTGCTACCGCGCCGAAAATCCGAGTACCACGTGGGTTGCGATCCTTGTCGACTAACACCACGGCATTGGAATCGAAGCGGATGTAACTGCCGTCTGCACGTCGCGTTGGTGTCTTGGTTCGCACGATGACCGCACGCACCACTGCTTTCTTCTTGACTTCACTGCCTGGGATCACGCTTTTGACGCTACAAACGATCACGTCGCCGACCGTTGCAAAACGTCGACGGCTACCGCCGAGCACCTTGATACACATGACTTGGCGAGCGCCCGTATTGTCAGCTACGTCGAGTCGAGTTTCTTGTTGGATCATTTGATTTACTTCAACAACTAAATATTGGTTACCGACGTTTAACTAAATTACGACGCATCGCCGGACGAATTCTCACCGGCATGAGCGACTTCGATCGTCTCACTTTCGGCAGCATTCATGGCTTCTTTTCGAGCGGCACGCAGAGCAACCACATCGACTTGCGTGCTCTTCTCGAGCACCCGCACCAATCGCCACCGCTTGAGCTTGCTCAACGGTTCGGACTCAATGATTTCGACACGATCACCCACACCCGACTCGTTGTCTTCGTCATGGACGTGACATACTGTGCGGCTGCGAACGAACTTCTTGTATCTCGGATCCTTAACCACACGATTGATCTCGACGCGGCGCGTCTTGTTCATCTTGTCGCTGGTGACGACTCCGGCTAACACGCGTTTAGGCATGACGTTTCGGACAGTTTCTAAATGGGAGGGGGGTTTAAGTTCTATGTGCAAGACGCAGGAGGCCTTGCCGTATCTTCAAGGCGCCAGTAGCCGGTCACTCAGACAGTCTGAGAGGAGCGTTGACGTTGGGTTTGAATCGTTTTGATGCGAGCAATCGTGCGACGATTCTTGCGTAGTTCACTAGGCGTGTTGAGCCGCTCGGATTGCGACTGGAATCGCAAACGGAACAGAATATCCGCCGCTTCTTTCGCAGTCGCATCGAGTTGCTCATCGCTCATCTCGTGAAGTTCAGTCAATGATGTCATCAGTTCAACAAACGAAAAAAGGAAAATGAATGAATATTTAATCGATTTATCCACCACGCCCAACCTGCTAATTAAGCAGGCCGCCGGGTAACAAATCGAACTTTGACAGGCATCTTGCTGGCCAAACGCGCGAAACAAACTTTTGCTTGCTGTTCAGTCACGCCACTGAGTTCGTACAAAACAGTTCCCGGCTTAACAACCGCGGCCCAAAAGTCTGGCTCTCCTTTGCCCTTACCCATCCGAGTCTCCAGCGGAGTGCTGGTTACTGACTTGTCAGGGAAGATGCGAATGAAGAGTCTGCCTTCGCCGCGAACGTATTGCTGGGCTGCGATCCGCCCGGCTTCGATCGTTGTAGCTTTGATCCATCCGGCGTCCAGGGACTGAATACCGAAATCACCAAAAACGACCGTATTGCCGCGCGTCGCGTTACCTTTTATACGACCTCTTTGGCTTTTTCGATGCTTGACCCGTTTGGGCATCAGCGCCATCGTTGTCGTCTCCGTAAGTACCTTGGTTAATCCACACCTGAATCCCGATGTGCCCCTGTGGCGTCATCGCTTCGGTGATACCGTAATCAATTTTTGCTTGCAACGTGCTCAGCGGAATCGATCCGGCGCTTTGCTTTTCACGTCGAGCCATTTCCGCTCCACCGAGCCGACCCGCCATTTGGATTTTGATGCCCTTCGCACCAGCGTCCATCGTCTGCTCCAATGAGCGTTTCATCGTCCGGCGAAAGCTCGATCGCTTAGCCAGTTGTTGAGCGATATCCTCAGCGACCAACTGAGCTTGCAACTCTGGCCGACCGACCTCTTCCACTTTCAGATTGATCCGGCGTCCGACTAGGTTCTGCAACTCGGCTTGCAGGATTTCGATTTCCTGACCCTTCTTACCGATGATCAAACCTGGTCGAGCGACGAACATCATCACGCGAACTTCATCGCGGGTGCGTTCGATCTCGATACGATCAATGCCAGCCGCTTTATACTGTGCTTTCGAGGGATGCTTCGTGATGAAGTCACGAATCTTCTTGTCTTCCACCAGCAGCGCGGCATAGTCCTGTTTGGACGCATACCAGCGACTGGTCCACCCGCGAGTAACGCCGAGTCGGAAGGCAATCGGATTGACTTTTTGTCCCATGGTGAACTCTCTATATTTCGTCGATGTGTGTCAAACCGACATGAATGTGACTGGAACGTTTCTTAATCATGAATGCCATACCGCGAGCACGCGGCCGGATTCTCTTGAACATCGGCCCACCATCGACGCGAACGTCGGTGAGCACCAATTCTTCGATCTTATAACCACGACCGCTGTTCTGGTCCGGGTCTTGAGCATTGCCAACAGCGCTCTTGATGACCTTCTCCAGCATGCGAGCTCCACGTTGCGATTGATACTTCAGCGTATCGAGCGCCTCGTCAGCGTACATGCCACGAACCATGTCGGCCACTAGACGCACTTTTTGTGCGCTGATGTGGGCATTCTTGTGATGTGCTTTAAACTGCGACATGTTTATCAATCTCCTAAGCTTATCGCTTGCCTTTACCGCCGTGGCCCCGGAAAGTCCGGGTCGGCGAGAACTCGCCGAGCTTATGTCCGACCATGTCTTCGCTCACCAGCACCTTGATGTGCTGACGACCGTTGTGAACCATGAATGTCACGTTGACAAACTCAGGAACGATAGTGCAAGCACGCGACCAGGTCTTGATCGGTTCACTCGAACCGCTCTCCGCCGCTTTCTGCACCTTGAAAAATAACTTGGGGTCGACGTACGGACCCTTCTTGCTGCTTCGACTCATAATGGATTCTCAGGCGTTTTTTGCCGGCCTACTTGTGGAGTTTCAATTGACCGTAACGACGACTCTTCCGACGACGAACGATCGACGAGTTGCTCGGCTTACGTTTCTGACGCGTTGCTCCGCCCTTGGCACTCTTGCCCTGCGGACTGACTGGGTGACGACCACCCTTGGTTCGACCTTCACCACCACCGTGCGGGTGATCGATCGGGTTCATGGCCGTACCACGAACGTGCGGTCGACGCCCCATCCAACGTGCTCGGCCTGCTTTGCCGATCACGACCTTCATGTGATCATTATTGCCAACTTGGCCGATCGTGGCTCGGCAAGCACTCGGAACCCGACGAACTTCACCGCTTGGCAATAGCAACTGCGCCCAATCCGCTTCACGAGCTTGCAGCGTCGCTTGCGTTCCAGCCGAGCGACACATCACTGCACCGCGACCAGCCCGCATTTCGATACAGCAAACCGCAGTACCCAGGGGAA
>JBGSMN010000435.1:0-3232 GCA_041740155.1 Rhodopirellula sp. | reverse complement strand
CCCAAGCCAACCGCGCCACGAGATTGATCGAAGAAGAGAACCAGCGTCGCGGAGCCACCAAGCCACGTCGCTATCCCAAACGTCCATTCATGCAGCCCGCACTCGCCGCTCATCAAGCACGCCTGCCCAAGTTCTGGCGTGACTCAGTTCGATAGTTCTTCAGGTTCAATACGGATGGAATCGCAATGTCAGCAGAAGTGAAACTCGGTCTCGATGCTGTCTTGACCATCGACGGAGCTGAGATCAAGAACGTCAAGGATCTCACTGTCAACCTTGAAAAGGCCGAGGCCGACGCATCGACGCGAGCCAACAATGGTTGGCGAGCGACCGTCGGTACGCTCAAAGACGCATCCATCGAGTTCACGGTGCTGAACAAGAACGGCGACACGGCGTTTGGAATGCTGCAAGGGTTGTGGAGTAGCGGCACACCTTGCGATGTAGGCATCAGCGACGCGGGCGGGTCGCTCACGCTGACCTGCGAAGTAATGAACTTCAACGTCAACCAAAACCTCGAAGAAGTCGTCTCCGCTGACGTGACCCTCAAACCCACCCAGTCCGCGACCGGCACCGGCATGAACGTCGGCAGCCCGTAAGTGCGTTTTAACGAGATCTCGATGCTCGTGCCTTGAACCTGTGGCCCTGCTGCCCTGTCACCCTTTCCCCTGTAGCGAAGCGCCTCATGCAAAAGTTCATTGACCGTCGTGGCCGTGTTTGGATCGTCGACATTGACAACACCACGCTTCGCCGCGTGAAAGCACTCACCGATGTTCGACTTCTGGACGCACTCGACGGTGAACTCATCACGCGACTGTCAAACGATCCACTGCTACTCGGCGACGTGTTGTTCGCAATCTGCAAACCGCAGGCCGACCAACAAGACGTAAGCGATGAATCGTTCGCTGAGGGGCTGGCCGGTGATGCGATCGACGACGCATGCAAAGCGCTGGTCGACGGGTTGGTTGCGTACTTCCCGGAGTCAAAACGCCGTCTTGTGCGCAAGGCGGCGGAGAAACAGACGCTGATCGAGACTCGGGGCTTGGCGTTGATCGAAAAGCGACTGGACGATCCGGCGTTGGTCGAGAGCATCCTCAGCGAACTGGAACGGAAACTCGCGGTGACGAAACCGAACAGCTCGTCATCCGACTTGCCGGAATCGTCGGCGTCGATCCCGGACCTCTAACACTGCGTCAACTGATGTCGATGGCTGACGCAAAACGCGGCCACGACTGGAACATCGCATCAAGCGTCATGGCACTCACCGCCGAGATCAATCGCGATCGTAAACGCCGCCGCAAACCATTCAAGCCGGACGATTTCAATCCGTACAGAGTCAATCGCCCTGTACCCGTAAAGGCAACCGTAAAGCAAGTCGCGGGTTTGCTCGGTGCCGTCTTCGTTCCCAATGTTCCTCAATCTTCAACCAGTGAGCCGCAAACGTTATGAGTCAAGTTCGTGCCGGAGCCGCCTATGTCGAATTGCTGACCAGGGATTCAGCCTTCGTCAAAGGTTTGCAATCGGCACAGAAGCGTCTCAATAGCTTTGCAAGTTCCACGAAACTGCTGGGCACCAAGTTGATGGGACTCGGCGCGGCGGCAGCGGCACCACTAGCCGGCAGCGTCGCCATCTTCTCCAACTTTGACGACGCGATGCGTGGTGTAGCTGCGATCACGCAGGCAACTGGTATTCAGCTCGAATCACTTCGCAACAAGGCGAAGCATCTGGGGGCGACCACCAGTTACTCAGCCAGCGAAGTGGCATCCCTAATGACCGAGCTTGGTCGCGCCGGCTTCAAGCCTGACCAGATCGAGAAGATGACTGCTGCCGTGATGAATATGGCTCGTGCCACTGGCACCGATGCGACCCAAGCGTCCGGCATCATGGCAGCCACCATTCGTCAATTCGGTATGGAAGCCGGTGAAGCAACTCGCGTCGCCGATGGACTCACTGCCGCCGCCAACAAGTCGTTCAACACGGTCGAGTCCCTGGGTGAAGCATTGTCCTACGCCGGTCCCGTGGCTGCCAATGCCAACATGAGCCTCGAAGAAACGCTCGCAATCCTCGGGACGCTTGGTAACGTTGGTATTCAGGGCAGTGAAGCCGGTACTGCGATGCGTCGCTTGCTCACACTGAGCGCCGCCGAATCGCAGAAATTCAAAGACGTTTTCGGCGTCACCACCAAAGACGTTCACGGTGACGCACGCTCTCTGGTGGACGTCCTGGGCGAGGTTGCCGCTGCCACAGCTAACATGGGCACCGCCGAGAAGGCCGAAAAGCTCAATGATGTCTTCGGCTTGCTGGGGATCACCGCTGCCAGTTCGATCGGAAAGTCGGTTGCCGATACACGCGCACTTTACGGTGAACTTCAAAAGGCTGGCGGAGTCGCTGCCAAGACGGCAGCGGAGATGGACGGTGGCCTTGGCGGTGCTTTTCGTATCTTGAAATCGTCGATCGAAGCTGTCGCCATCGCGATCGGTGAATCGCTGGAAGGTAGCGTCACCACGATGGTGCAAGCGTTCTCACGAGCTGCGTCGGGACTTGTTGAATGGATCGGCAAGAACCAACGCATCGTCAAAATCGCTGCGGCTAGTGCAGTGGCGATTGTCGGCATCGGGGCTGCCCTATTCACGCTGGGCAGTTTTGCAGCCGCCGCAGCTTTTGCGGTCGGTGGACTCGCTTCCATCTTCTCGTTCATTGGCGGAGCGATCGGTGTCATTGTGTCGGCAGTCAGCATGCTGTTCACTCCGCTTGGACTGGTCGTTGCCGCCATCGCAGCGCTCGGTGGTTACTTTCTCTATTCGACGGGGATCGCAGGCCAAGCGATCGAGTATTTGAAAGGCGTCTTTGAAACTCTCAAAGCCGACACACTGAAAGCCTTCGGAGCGATCGCCAATGCACTCTCGGCAGGCGATATCACCGCCGCTGCGAACGTGCTGTGGTCCTACCTCAAACTGCAATGGATCAAGGGCACAACGTTCCTGCAAACCAAATGGGCCGACTTCACGCAGTACATCTCAGACACATGGGCCGACTCAGCCTATGCGATCGGCGAGGTTCTCATTCGGGCCTTATCAACCGTCGCCAGCATCTGGAACAGCACGCTTGGATTCATGGCCGATGGCTGGACGATCCTCACCTCCGCCGTGATGAAGGGTTGGAACTATACGATCGGGTTCCTCAAGAAGGGTTTCCTCAGACTCCATGAACTGGTCGACATCGCGGGTGACGTGTCAGT
>JBGSMN010000411.1:0-6536 GCA_041740155.1 Rhodopirellula sp. | reverse complement strand
GTGGGCTTTGCGTTGTGTCATATTGCTTTCGCTTTCCGGGTTGAATCGTGACTTTGAAGGCCGACATACATGGAGCCATGAAACGTTCGGTGAATCAAGTCGATTCGGAGATTTCAATGCAGCATCGTGACATTAACCTCGCCCACATTTCTCGTTGCTCGGCCCAGTCGAGTGTCTTGGCGATCGGGCGGACTTCGCGTTCGAGGATCGCATCGCGGCCTTGGACGGTTCGAGGCAGGTCGAGAATCTGTTCTTGAATGTCGGGAGCCAGATTGTCGAGCCACATGATTTGGGACATGCGAGTTGTTGAGATCTGTCCGTAGTGGGCCAGTTCGCTCTGGTTGATGATGACGCCGTCGCGTACGAGCTTGCGGCAGCGGTGGGCCAGGGCGAGCAATCGCGTGATGCGTGGGACGCGGCCTTGCGGTTTAGTCGGGGCTTTGCCGTCGGCGAGCGACTTGCTACCGTTGCGCCGAGTTTGCACGTGGAAGGATCGGTTGACGGTGAGTTTGGAATTCATGCGAGCACCTCGATGTTTTCGGC
Organism: Rhodopirellula sp.; assembly: GCA_041740155.1. Taxonomy (GTDB): domain Bacteria; phylum Planctomycetota; class Planctomycetia; order Pirellulales; family Pirellulaceae; genus Rhodopirellula. Next base: position 5,993 of record JBGSMN010000411.1, on the reverse strand, counting down.
GGTCAGGCTTTGCATGCCGGTGTCGTGGAACGTGATGCCAACATTGCCCGCGACGCCATCGAAGTCGACTCGGTCAACGAGCAACGCAATGAGACGGACTTGTTCACGGGGCTGGATCGTTTGCCACAGCTCTTCAAAGCCGGCTAGCAGTCGCCGGACATCGGCGGTTTCGATGGCTTGGGCTTCGAGCGATTGAAGTTCGCCGGCGATGGCTTTGAGTCGATCTTCGGCGGCGTCAATTCGCTTTTGAAGTTCAGGCAAGCCTGCGACTCGTCCGTTGTTGGTTACGTTTGCGGCGATCGCCCGCAGCTTTTCGTGATCGTTACGGAGTTGTCGCTGGAGCGATTTGCGTTCGGCCTTGAGATCGTCGCGGAGTTGCTCGGATCGCGATTCAATTTGACCGATCGTTTGATTGAGCAGGTCTTCGTCGGTACCAATCGTTTGTATTTGTTCGACTACGAAACGTTCGATTTCGCCGGCGGGAACCGAGGGAGACGGACAGTTCGCCCAACCCTCTTGCATCGCTGTGCCGCAAACGTAGTAGCGGTACCGCTTGCTACCTTTGCAGCTGTACGAGTGCGTCATGGGGCGTTCGCAGGCTTTGCACCAGATCAGGCCCTTCAGCAATGCGTTGTGTTTGTTGCGTACGCCCGTGCCGCCAGATTGCCCGTTGGCTTTCAATTGGTTCTGGACGCGGCGGAACAAATCGAGCGGTACGATGCCGTCATGTTCGCCTTCGTGCGTTTCGTCCTTGTAGCGAATCTTGCCAATGTAAGTCACGTTGGTCAGCAACTTGTAAACCGCGTTCTTGGTGAACGCTCGGCCGCCACGGTGATCGCCTTTCTTGGTGACCCATTGTTTGGTCGTCCAACCGCGTTGCCTCAGCTCCTTCATCACCGGCAACAGTGAGCGATGTTCGACATACAGACTGAAGATCTGGCGAACGCGATCAGCTTCGACTTCATCGACGAGCAATTTTGTTTTTTCGACCGTGTAGCCAAGCAGCGGCATGCCGCCGGACCATTTTCCGCGTCGGCGCGATGCGGCCACTTTGTCGCGAATCCGCTCACTGATCATCTCCCGCTCGAATTGAGCAAACGAAAGCAGCACGTTGAGCACCAGCCGGCCCATCGATGTTGATGTATTGAATTGCTGCGTCACGCTGACGAACGAGACACCGTGCTGGTCGAAGGTTTCGACGATCTTGGTGAAATCGAGCAGCGATCGGCTGAGCCGGTCGACCTTGTAAACGATCACGCAATCGATCTTGCCCGCGGCAATGTCGGCCAGCAATCGCTGCAATGCCGGTCGCTCCATATTGCTACCGGTGAAGCCGCCATCGTCATAGGTTTGAGTGACAACTTCCCAGCCTTCCTGCTTCTGTGACAAGACATACGCCTCGCCCGCATCACGCTGAGCGTCAAGCGAATTGTATTCTTGGTCCAGTCCCTCCTCGGTGCTCTTGCGCGTGTAGATGGCACAGCGTACTGTCTTCTTTTGATCTTTCATCAATTAGATTCCTGTTGGTCGAGTTTGAAAAATCTATTTCCACTCCAATGCGATCCAGTAACGTGTTTGGCGACGGCCGAGAGCGAGCCAAACAACTCGCCTTCAAATTCAAAGCCACCGGTCGTGACGCGAACACGAATCTCGCGGCCCTTGTAGATGCGAGTGATCAGCGTTCCCGGCAGTGGTGTCGCTGGCGATTGCACACCAGTGGGCAGAACTCGGGTGCGTTTGGCGGCATCGTTTGAGAGGCGCCGCGTGGCCGGCGAAGTGACTCGCAAGTCGGCTCCGTCGGCCAGTTCACGGATGCGATTGATCGCGTCCGCCGAAAGGCCGCCTTCGACGTTGGCCTGCAGTCGCCAAACGATGCGGCGGATCAGCCACTTTCGATTTTTGGCGTTGGTCGTTTCGCCGGTCACGTTGGCGAATTCGTCGCGTAGTTCGCCGCAGGTCATCTTCTGCAAGCGAGCGACTTCCTTGGAAACATTAAGCTCCATCGTTGGCTCCGGTGTGAGATTGGTCATCCGCCGAACCGATCGGCGGTGTGACACTGAGCCTCAATTCCGAAACGGAGTCAACCGAGCGATCGAGACTTTCGGAAAGAACTTTTGAAGGACGGGCCGAGAGTCGGCACTGGGCGTCTCTTGCGATGATCGCGTCGGCCAGAAGGTTCGCGATCTCGGTCAAGCGATCATTGCCGGTGAGCGCTGCCGAGTTAACTTTGGTGAGCATCCAATCTCCTGATTCGTTGATGCGGCAGAGGCCGCGTGAAGAAATCAATCAGGGGTGGCTGGCTGGATGGCTTGCTCGGTGGTTGGTTGGGTTGTTAAATCAGTTGTCAGTAGGATTGTTGGGCGGCCTCAGTGGTCCACTGACGCGTTCTTGCGGCAAGCTTGCGGGCCTAACTGCTGGGCAACGACCAATCCCCACGTCGTGCGTGACAAGGCCGCGACAACGGCGTCCGCGTCGACTTGGTCACCAAGCCGGCCAAGCGTGTCGGCGATCAATTCCGCCGACGGAATCACGTGCGTGGTGCGGCCTCGACTTGGCTCGGTAATTCGCGTTAGCAGACCAGACCGCTCCAACTGGCCCGCCGCGCGGACCAACCGCATCTTGAGCCGAGGATCCTGACCGCCGGACCAATAGCTTGGCGTGAACGGGATGCCCCGGTGCAGCATCCCTGCCAACCAAGAATCCATGATTCCTGGCGACCTCAAGTCGATCTCGGCAAACACTTCAAGCTCCGCAACCAAGCATTTTGCCAATTGCCATTGATAGGTTTTCATCAGCTTTCGTTCAAAGTCGGACAACGTGTTCCAGGAAAGCAACTCTGAGTGGTAATGCCCCTGATTCGGCGGGCCTGGCATGAAACGCATTTTTTTGTAGGACCCGTTCGTCCTTGGGAATGGCCGTTCATTCTGCAAGGCGCGGAATCGAACGGTCGTGTGCTCCGCCTGGAGTTTCGAATACCGCAATAGCTCAATGCCGCATGACCCACTCACATACACACAAGGAGAAAGAGGTTTGTACGGGTACATGACGTATTGATGTATTATTATTTTTGTTATTTAAACCTTTGTTCTTTCTGGGTTTACGACGATTTCAGCTCTTGCGGTATTCGCTGCGGTAATCGAATACCGCATTGATGTATTCGAGCGATATTTGCATCGAAGCGAATGCCGCGATTGCGGTATTGAAGTGCCTCAGTTTCCGACGAGCCGATAGACCATGCCACTGCGTGTTTTCGAGGTGCGTTTCTCGCAGACAACTCTTTGCTGTTTCTGAAGCAGATCGATCACTTCCTTGTGGTCGCTCGGACGCCATGGAAGCCTCCTGGTCAACTCCCATTCGGGCATCGGTTTTTCACCGTGGTCCTTCTTCCAGTTCTTGAGATACCGCACCAGCTCTTTGGCCATCGCATCAAACGCATTCAAAGCGACATGATCGGCCGCCTTGAACAACATGCGACGCGTTTGATGCTCAACCACTTCGATGGCCCACTGAGCCGACGCAGCGTCAACGACAGGATTTCGACATCGTCGACTGATCGCGTGCAGCAGCGCCAACTTGCGGGTCTGCTCACTGACGCGTCCCCACACGGTGGTGCCGACGGGATCGCTCGCCTCCTCCGCCTTTTCGTACTGCGTCTCGGCGCTGACTCGGGCTTCGACGAGCAAACGCTCCGCATCGACGTCGTGCGGGACGATCGCCGGTACTGGACTCCGGTTGGGCAGATTGCCTGCCGGCCCGGGCTGAAACTCTTGCCACCATGTCGCCGTCTCGATGATCGACTCGGGAACTTCGCGAATCTTTGGCTCCTGGCCCTTTCCTCGCTTTCCACACTCAAAAATCAGCATTCTGGCGAACAAGCCATTGGTCAACATTCGCTCTGAAAGAGCGGCGTAGTAGTGGTTCGGGATTGCGGTTCCAAAGATCACCAAGTTTGGCTGGTCGATTACTCCGGCGGCTTCTTTGCCCGCCTTGCGACGCATGGGATAAACGCTGTTGGCCGACGAATACATTGTCAGCAGCGTCGACATCAGCTGTTCATACCGTGCGTCTTTCGACTTGCTGATTGATTGCAACAGCCCGTCGATCTCGTCTGTTTGGAACAGCATTGCTGGTGTTAGATGCAGGGCATCCTGCAAGCCCTCGCCAGACGCAAACCTCTCGCCTGTCTGGTCCGCTACGCCGATCTGCTGAAGGATCCGAACGTTGAGTTTTCGCGGCCAATCCTTTCCCGCCGCCGAGTGCGCCAGGCCAAGCAGGTACAGGTTCGTTCGATTGTCGCCTGGATCGCGTACCCGGCGACCGGCCAAAAATGCTTGCAGCGCGAGTGCACCGCAGAATGCCATGACCGGATTGGGATACGGTGCCGTGTCGAGGCAATGATCCATGACCTCGTTGACGAATCCAGGGACTCGCAAAAGCCGCTCGGGAAGCGGGCCGGGATCCTCGATCGACGAGGCTGGTTCAATCGGAGCATCGTCGTCAGGTTCCTCCTCCTTGCTAACTCGAACGTTGAACTGACTTAGGTCGACTTCATCAAGCGGTTGCGATGTGCACTCATCACGTAGCCAACCGAACGGCCGATCGTGCGGTTTAGTTGCGGCTTGGTTGATCTTGTGTTGCAGGTCTTGGTCAGACCATGGCGGCACGCACCGCGGGTTGTAGTGCTGGGTCAGGATCGCGAGAGCGTCACTGGCTTCGATTCCAAAACCATGAACGAGTGCCGTGGCCGCTGCGTAGGTTTGCGAGTGACCTCCGCTTCCCGAAATCGCTGGTGGCATGGCGTCGAGGTACGCGATCGCTCGCCGCTCGATTTCGTTAGGGCTGTCGGTGGAACGGTCAGTCGACGGTGAAGTTTTTTGCGACGTCTCCGGCCAGAAGTACTGGCAGATCTGAGTGAGCTCATCCTGTTTAGCGGCGATCTCGGCGTGCGAATCCGATAACCGTCTCCCCGTGATCGCGAAGAACCGAGAGTGATCGTAAATCTCGATCTGCCCCGATTGATCCGGCCCCAGCCCTTTTCGTTGACAACCAACGTGAGGCGGTTTGCATCCTTCGACGATCAACTTCACACCTCGCCCCGACGGTGAAACTTCCGTGTAGGTAGCGAGATAGTCAAAGATCTCTTTGCCCCAAATGAAGTTTCCTGACTCGTCCAAGCAAACGTCCAAATCAATGCCGGTGAAGCAGTCGTCCGGAGTAAGCACGAACCCGATGCCGGCCAAAACGCGGTCATCTTGAAACTCCTTCAACGCTTCATCGAACGATGACCAGTCGTGAGAGTTGGTCGTGCTAGCTTTGTGTCCAGTCTTGGCCGAAATTGGCACTTTGGTGACACCGTTGTCGGTCTTGGAGAACTTCCAAGCGACCCACTGATCGAGTTCGACCAATCGTTGTGGAATATTCTGTATCGGGAAGTCACGAACGCTCATTTCATCGCCTCCTTGCGAGTGGATTGGTTGGTGCGGGTCTCGTCCATGCGACTCAGTTCGCTGGCGATGTGATCGAAGCTGGCTTCGGAGAAGACACGAGCGTGGCCGGCCCAGCCGACCGCAGGGATCTGTCGTGATCGAATGATGTATTCGATGCGGTGGACCTTGGTGTCTAACCGCCGAGCGATCTCGCCAACGGTTAACAACAGCGGAGGCTGTGACATGGATTTCCTGTTTGCGCGCGGAAAGGTCTCTCAGCGGTTGCCGGTTGATGGGCAAGCTGCGAAGCCAAGAAAGAGGGGGACCAAAATCTGCGGAGTCACCCGATGCGGGGACGAACGGCAGATTCAAAAGAAGCTCGCCGCGACGAATCGCGGGCGGGCGAGGAGCCGATTGGCTGAAAGGGTCGCTGGTTGGCTGGCTGAGTGGCTCGGTGGTCGAGCGATTGGGATTATGGGAATTGAAAGAGGCTTGTCAAACAAAAATTTCCGCTTGGACTTTCATTGCAGTTGGGGGGATCGCGATGACGGTTTGGCACGGCAAAAC
>JBGSMN010000382.1:0-68305 GCA_041740155.1 Rhodopirellula sp. | reverse complement strand
TTCAACACGATCAATAGTTTTCGGCATGTCGGCAGTGAAAAACAGGCTCGCGCGCACTTGGAGTGTATGGCAGAGATCGTGCGTCCCGGCGGAATTTATTTGCTCGGTCTGCATTTGACACCGACGAGTGTCACTCCCAGTGACGGAGAGAGCTGGTCGGTGCGGCGTGGCCATTTGGCCATTAACACACACATGTGGACGCTCGATCGCGATAAGAAAAAACGGCTCGAGCAGTTCGGCATTCGTTTCGATGTGCATACGCCCAGCGGTAGTTTTCGGATCAATGACGTGTTGCGATTGCGGAGTTACACGCCGCAGCAGATGCAACGCTTGATTTGGGCGAGCGGGAAGTGGGAGTGTGTCGCAACCTACGATTTCTGTTATGACATTGACGAACCGATCGAAGTCGACTCGTCAACCGAAGACGTCGTGTACGTGCTACGACGAGTTTGAAAAAAAAAGCCGGATCGTTGACTTTCGCTACGCAACGCGGTTTCGTCCTATTAGGATACGTGCCGTTGGGGTTCCTAACGTAGCGGAAATCCAATCAAACCAAATTCGTTTTAGCAAACGGGAAAATACAGATGTCGCGAGGGAGAGTTCTCATCACAGGTGCGACCGGCATGGTCGGCACCCTCGTCGCCCGGCAAGCCGTGGAGGCTGGCTATACGGTCCGGGCGATGGTCCGATCCTCCAGCAAATTACAATCCCTTGAAGGTTTGCCAATCGAGACCGTCGAAGCTGATTTGGCGGACCCCGAATCGTTACCTGCGGCTTTGCAAGATGTGGACTTTGTCGTCAACACCGCCGCCCATGTTGGCGATTGGGGACCTGCGGAAAAGTTCCGCGCGATCAACGTCGTGGCGCTCGAAGCGATGCTGATTGCCGCTCGCAAAACCGGACAGCTCAAACGCTGGGTCCAGGTCAGTTCGCTCGGTGTCTACGCCGCGAAACATCATCACGGCACCGACGAAACCGTGTCACCCGATTTGTCGGGACTCGACGGCTACACGCAAACCAAAGCCGAAGCCGAAGTGTTGCTCAATCACTACATCAAAGATTTCAGCTTTCCCGCCACCATCATTCGTCCAGGGTTCATCTATGGCCCCGGCGATCGGCATGTTGTGCCACGGATCATCGAACGGCTTGCCGCTGGTCAGATGAAACTGATCGGTGACGGCAAGAAAATGCTCAACAACACTTACGCTGGAAACCTCACTGACGCGATCATGTTGGCGCTGGAAAAAGACGAGGCGATCGGCGAGACGTTTAACATTCGTGATGAGCGTTTGGTTTCGCGTGAAGAGTTCGTCGGCGCGATCGCCGACACGATGGGGTTACCGATGCCCAAGAGGGTGCCGGAGTGGATCGCTCGCAGTGCGGTGCGGTTCATCGAAGGTTTCGCAAAACTACGTGGTGCCACCTCGGCTCCGTTGTTGACGAACGCTCGGATTAAATTTCTCACCCTGAATCTCGATTTCTCGATCGCCAAAGCCAAACAGAAACTCGGTTATCAGCCGCGAGTCGACTTCACGGAAGGTATGAAAACTGCGCTCGAATGGGCAGCCAAAGAAAACTTGATTCCAGAGACTTCTACCAGTGGAAAGGTTAGCTAGGTCGCCTCATGCGGAACGCTTTGCAAAAGCAGCTATTCGCTGCTTACTACCCGTATTGCAGCTTCCTCAATCGCATCTTGCCAACGATCACGTTGGATGGCAAACGGCTGAGGATTTTGCCAGGTATTTACAAACCGCTGGATAGCGAGCACGGTGTCGTCGACTTCATCGAACCCGGCAAACGGGTGCTCGACATGGGCTGCGGGTCCGGCGTGTTGACGGTGTTCGCAGCCCTCAAGAGCGAGCATGTCACGGCGGTCGACATCAGCCCGCAAGCGATCAAAAACACGCTGTTGAATTGTCTCACGCTTGGTCTGGAAAACGTGACGGTCCTTGCCAGCGACATGTACACAGTGGTGCAGAACGAACGGTTTGACTACATCATCAGTTACCCGCCCTTGTTTGAACACTCCTTCACATCGAGTGATCAGCAGTGGTGCACGTCGAACCATTTTGTCAAAGATCTGTTCAGCGGTGCCAAGGATCACTTGACCGACGATGGACGCCTCGTGGTCTTGCTCCCCGCCGCGTTCCGTGATTCGCCACAAGAGTTTGCTGAAGAAAACGGCCTCGTCTTAGTATCCGCAACGCCGCATTCATCGCGTTCATTATCCACGCGATTGCATTCGATTCCGTACTTGCATTTCAACATGAACAATCATGTATTTGTGTTCGCACGCGGCTAACGTTGGATTGTTAAACGAAGTGGGATAGGCTTCCATCCTGTCATTAGTGAGTTGACATGCTGGAAGCCTATCCCACTTGTTGCCTGTGCGGTTTAACTAACCTAGCATGCGACAGTGTTTGAGGATCTCTTCTCCGGTCGCTCGATAACCGACATAAAACGGACCGAACTCACCGTACTTGGCACTGGCTTCATCAAATCGCATTTTATAGACGATGTCTTTGAGGTATTGCGGGTTGCGTCCCCATAGCGTCACCATCCATTCCCAATTGTCCAAACCCACGCCAACGGAAATCAATTGGCTGACTTTACCGGCGAATGCCATCCCGCTTTGCGCGTGCTCAGCCATCATTTGATTGCGATAACTGAACGGTTCAGTGAACCAGTTCGCACCAGGCACGCGACTCTTGTTCATCGGATAAAAACACGCTGTCGGCCAATCTGGAAACTCGGGTTGTAAACGATTGCGATTCATCATCGGCAACCGCCGTTCATAGGCTTTGACTTTCGCATCAAGTTCGGGCGAGTCCGGTGCGTCACCTTCACCGATCAATCGTTGGCGATAGGCTTCGACCGTCGGCACATACTCACTGACTTCGCTGACCGAGATGAACGACCACGCCGGCTCAATCCAACGACCGATGCCGGGTGCCAACAGCGATTGATGAATGCCCTCGACTTTGCCGGGGTGCGGGTCCATCACAACGATCCCGAAATCGGCCTCGTGACCGCTGATCCAGTACGCGGCGAGTCGCTCGGGGAGACGGTCGTCGCTCGGTGCCAGCGCAGCACAAAACTGTTGACACATGCTTTCGGGCAGCGGAGCGTCCAGTTGATCACGGCGAAATCGATAGAAATAGTGACCGACATGCCAGCCGTGTTCGGGTACCACGGAAGGTTCGGGCAGCGCGGCATGAGGCCGCACGCCTGGCGGAGGACCGCCTGTGGCAGGTTGTTCGGTTGCTGAGGGACGAGTCGTCGCGGGAGCGGAGGCAGGGTGATCGGTCAACGGGTTGGCTCGGGAAGTAGATGAATGGAACGGAAACAAGGCACATGTCCAGTTTAGTTTCCCCGCCGAGCCGGTTTAACGCAACGTCCATTGCAGCGAGCGATCACGATACCCATTTTGCCGCGTCCAATGCCGTTTGCTGGGGGCTCCGAAATAACCGTACGAATACGGGGTTTTCCAAGTCGGAGCGACGGTCGCTTGCGGGATCATCGGGCGCGATGGCGGTCGCGGTTGCAACCAATGGGTGCCCAAGCCCAGACGCCCTGGGCCAGCGGCACTTGGGTCGTTTTCAACGCCGGGAAGTTCCGGTAAGTGATGAGCTGCCGAAAATGGACGATGTGGGGAATTCAATGCGGCAGGCGAGTGGTTCTGCATTGGCGGCGTATCCCAAACCACGCCGTGTCGATCCTCGCCACCGCTCAGATGTGGAGTCGGAGTTGCCGGTGGGGCTTGAAGCACGAGGTGTGGTGGTGCGTAAGGTGCGCCGAGGTGGTCAATCTGCGGATAACCGGTTGTCGGTGGTATGGATTCGAGATGCGAAGCCTGGGCAATGCTCTGCTCACGACTGATCGATGGACTGGTCGCATCGTCCAGTGTCGCGACCTGAACTGGCGGTGGATAATAGTGTGACCAGTTTTGAAGTGCCTGCGCGTTGGCGACATGGCTCCAGGCAGCAAACAACGCCACGGCCAGAAGTGTGATGTGGATACGCATGAAAATGATCAGGGGCTGCGAAAGTGAGTGCGGATCGGTTGATAGTCTTAGGCCTAACAAAGAATCGGCGCTGTCTGCAAGACAAATAACGTAGCGGAAGGCATTAAAACTTTCGTCTCACAACCACTTACAAAATCAGATTCAACCCCAACACGAGGCTGTCCTGCGCGACGTCGCGGTCGCTGACCGTTGTGATATTGATCAGCGGAGCGAACCCGAGACTGCGGACGTACTCCACCGAGGCTCGGCAATGCGGGCCGAAACGCTGACCATAGCCGATGACGAGTTGATTGTTGAATTCAAACTCGCTGCCCGATGGCCCCTGCTCGCCCGAACTCCAACTCGCGCTAACCTGTGAACCTCGCGGCCCACGATCAAACCAATACGCTGCTTCGGTTCGGTACGCAGCCACTCGCGACGCCGTGACCGGCCAATTCCGAGTCGTCGTCACGAACTCACCCGCCAGCGTGATGCGGTCGATGTCGAACTGTGTGTCAACTGTCCACACACTGTTGTAGTCGGTGCCAAACTGATTGGCGTCGAGGTGCTCCGCAGTGAAGCCATCGTAGATCGTACCGAGCAAGTATCCTCCACCGACCTGCCAGCGAAGGTCAGGTGAGTCACCGACATGATACGTCATGTTCACCGCGAGATTATTCAGCTTGCCACGCTCCGTCGAATCGGCAACTCGAATGCCGCGACCGCCATTGATGCCCGCGATCGTGAAATCCCAAGCGTCGTCGTGATAGCCCGCACCGATACCTTCACCAAGAGCCGCGAAGTAATGCCATACCACACTTTGCGTGAATGGGCTGAGTGTGCTGAAGTCACCGAAACCAATCGTCTTCTTACCGAGATAAAGATAGTACGGAGAATGCCGCAGGTCGCCGAGTACCGCATAAGCCTGGCGTACTTGCAAGCTGCCTTGTTTGTGATCGGCGAACGAGAACACGTCTGAAAACAATAACTCGGTATAAACGCTCGCGTACGGTGTGATGTGAGCCGTCGCATGCGCGTTGGACTGTAACATCCGCGCATCGGTGGCCGTGTCACCGTGGAAATCTGTGGGAAAGCGACCGAGGTAGGGAAATTTGTTCGTCGTGTTGGTCGTGGCGGCTAAAAAAGAAAGTCGCGACTGTCCTCCGACGATGACCTGCGGATCGCTGCGTTGACGAGTTCCGCGATGCCGCAAGATATAGAGTTCTTTGTCGGTTTGCCGGTTTTGAAAATCCAGCAAGGCGTCCGTGAGACAGACGTTAAGCCGCAACCAATCCGATGACTGGGTTTCGCAACACTCACAATTCAGCGGGCAGTCGGAAACAGACCGACTCATCGCATCGCAAGGTGTCGCCCCAAGATCATCGCAGACATCGCTCAGAAAGAAGGCGGTGGCATCCGCCTGCCATTCGGTGTCCTCGTTCTGCCACGCTTCGTGAAGCAGCGGGTTTGAAGGTGACGAGCCAGCGAGCACGGGATCGTACTCTTGGCTGGCTGCGGGAATGTTCGTGGTCGTGATCAATAAACTCATCACGAGCACAAGTTTGCAATAAATGCGAGGAGTAAGCATGTTATCGCAAGGGCGTGTTTGGAGTCGACGCTGATTTCACAGTGTCTTCTTTGACCAATTCCTCGGTCATGCGGGCGCGGTATTCCATCATGCTGCCGGCACCCTGAAAACCGACAACGGTTTCGTCCCAATCGAGTTCCTTGCCTAGCAAGTAGCCGTTGTCGATGTCGAACCGAACGCTGCCATTACTGAGCTGCTGAACGACTTGGGCGCGGAGCGATTCGGTTTCAATCGGTGTCAGTGTTTGGCTCTTGATGGCGATCGTGGCCACACCGGCGCTGACTTTTTTCAGCGTATATACCTGACGGATTTTAATCGTTTTGACTTGACCGTCGTCCGTGCGTGCTTGGATCTCCGAAGGTACCGTCCAGCTCTCACCAATCTTGACAGGGTTCTCTGGAAGCGTAAGCGTTAACGATCCCATGCCGAGCGATGATTGAGAACCAGCGTGCGATTCGCGACGCAGTTCAGTGCCCTTGCGATCGATCGTGACCGTCGCCAGAGGCGTGCCAATCTGCTCTGCAACAACACTGAACACCGCTGGCGGCTGCGCGCCAGTCAGGCTGTCCCAACGGATTTCGTCTTTCTCACCGTTTTGTTGTGTCATTGCCACAGAATCAATTTGATGATCGAACGTCATCTCTTTGTCGTTGGCTTCACTCACCTTCCACGACCGCACGCTGGTGGTGTGAACGTTTGCGATTTCTTCGCTACCGCTCATCCGCGTTTTCGTCTTGGCAATATGCGTGACTTTGTAGCGGATCGTTTGGTTGGGCAAGAGCCGATGGCGAAGGTCGTAGGTTGGTGCGGATGAATCCGTGAGCACGCTTTCGCCCAGTGCTGGAGTTTTATCAGTGGTGCCGGTTTGATCAGCCTGAGCAATCGGCGCGACCAGTAGCAGGAGTGCGAGAGTGATGTTCGAGCGAGCGGACATGGGGCGTCTCCGTAGGAGTCAATTGCGAGTATTTATCGCTCGCGTGTAGCACAATCTGGGAGGCGCAAGCAAGAGCGACTGCGATTGTGAACGTGCTGGTTTTGAGCACCTATCGATGAATTTCTCAATAGAATTAGACGTTATGGTGTTAGCCTAGGCCGTCAAAACATTGACGTTGACACAGCTATTCCAGTCACCATTTTTCTACCGCGTGTGACCACTTCGCTGGGGGGTGGTAATTCCATAACTTCCCCCGACGAAGTTGGGGGACGAGGCACTGTCGCTAAGAACGATTCGCATTCGTTCTAAAACATACCGCCGCCACCCATGCCTCCCATACCGCCACCACCCATGCCTCCCATACCGCCACCACCCATGCCTCCCATACCGCCACCACCCATGCCTCCCATACCGCCACCACTGACGGGCATTGGCGGAGTGGTGGAAATCGGGTCGGGGCCGAAGTGGGTTTCTCGCAACGATTGCAGCAAGCTGGCAATCTGTTCGTGAACGGTGAACGTGGTACTGATCAGCAACGCTGGACGACTTTTTGTACCGTCGGAGACGGGTGCCATGGTGCCAGAGCCACCAACAGCCTCCCACGAATCTTGCTCGATCGATTGCTGAATCAATGTCATCGCAGTGCTATAGTCTCCTCGTGGTAGACCAGTACCTTCGAGGAAGTACAATCGGGTAAGCGATTCGCCGTCCGCAGTCTCGGGGCTTGTGATCACGATCTGGCCGTCAAGAACTGTGTAGGTCAAGTCCAACGGACGGAGCATCAAGTTCAAAGCGGATCGCAGAGGGAGATCCGTGGAAGATAAGTCAGCAGGCGTATCCTCAGTCAATCCATATTCTTCTAAAGCGATCTTGTCAATCAGAATTGGGAAATCAGCCGTTTCAGCGAGCACCCGCACAGCTTCGTTAAGCGGCGTTTCAAGGAAATTCACAGTGACCTTCGTCGCGAGTGCTTTGTCAAGTCGCTCGACAAGTTCGTCGCTCATTCCAATCCACTTGTCCGTTGAAATACCTTGGCGTGTTAACTCGGTGAAGTCAGCCGTGATCACGATGCCTTCGTCTTGCACGACCGCTTGCAGCCCCAAGGGTTGCAACGTCTTGCGTAGGGTTGTGCGTAGCGGCTCTTCGCTACTCGTAAAATCAATCGCTTGATCGCCCGACAATTTCGCTTGTGCGACAGCTCGATGGTCAACGATGACGGGAGCCGAAATCTGTTCGCTTAACTCATCCGCCAGTGCGTCGCTGTTGGTTTTAATTTGCAACGTGAAGTCACGATCCAATGACGCATTCGCTTCGCGGGCGACCTCTGTGCGGAACTCCGGTTCAGCGGTTGGTTTTGGAGCGGGAAAGGCCGTGGTATCGGGGAGAGCTTTGATCTTCTTTTGATTTTGTCCCTGACCGCCACCCTGTCCGCTAGCAACGATCGCTTGGCCCACGATGTTTAGCGATGCGTCCGAGTCGACATCAGGAACTTGCGCGATACGCACTGTCAGTGGTTTGTCGGTGGTTTGGCCGACGGCGGGGATTTGGGCGAGACATAAGCCGACAATCGCGGCGGTGCCAAGACTGGCGGCGACGGTCCAAGAGGAGAGACGGAGCATTGGATTTCCTGACTGAAAGAGCGAAGAGAGTTGGATCGGAGATCCCATCGGGTCGGAACAGACGGCGGGGGTCGCCGTGGACAGATCGAGACCAGCGGGAAGCGTTTGGCTGGCCACTTCAGCGGCAACGCGATCGGAGACACTGAGCGATTGAATCGCCGCGTATGCGAGCACAGGGACGATGCCTCGGCGTCGCAGCCGAGCGGCCAAGATTTGTTTGCCGCGTTGCACATGCCCGCGAACCGCACCGACGGTGGATTCCAACCGCGCTGCGATGGCTTGATAACTATCGCCTTCCATCAGGTGCATCACCAATGCTGTGCGATAATGATTGGGGAGTTCGGCGAGTTCTTCGTCGAGCACAATGGATTCGTGACGACGGGTGAGTGCCTCAAAGGCTCCTTCGTCGCAGGCGGGTAATTCGTTCATTTCAATCGGTTCCAAGTCGCCGCGAGCTGGTGTTTGAGTGTTTTTGCCCCGGCGTCGCTGATTGGTCAGATGGGAGGCACGTGTGGCGACTCGATGCAGCCAACCGGCGAGTCGTTCAGGATGCCGGATTTGATTGGCGGTTTGGGCCAAGCAAACCCACGTGGTTTGGAAAGCGTCATCAGCATCGTTGTCATGATGACAGTGACGGCGACACACGCTGAGCACCATCACGCGGTAGCGGCGGACGAGTTCGTCAAATGCCTCACGATTGGTATCTCTTCGCCATCCGTCGAGCAGATCTCGGTCGCTCAAGCGGGCAAACGGAGGCTGCGGCGCAGGCTGAAACGCACGGATCGTGGCGACGGGTGGCGCGGCGACGGGCGGCGGGATAATCGGCGGTTTTTGCGTTTGATTGCTCATGGTTACAATAGCTAGGGTAACGAGACGATTGGGCGGCGCGCAAAAAGTTGAAATTTTTTTTGTTGCAGGAACAATCCGCGGTTCAACCGTCGCGGAAGTCGTCAAGACTTTCGGCGATGTCGGAGCGTCGAAACTCTTGACGAGTTCCGCTACAAATTAGAAGCAGCTTGCCACTGGAAACGCGATTTCAGATAGAATTGCCAAACTGATATCTGCGGCCAAGGCCGTCAGGTCAATGACGTTGACCCGTTTTTCTTATCGAGGAACCAAACATGTTGAGAATGAATGAGTCGTGTCGGTGCGGTTTGATACTATTGATGCCAACCTTGCTCATGGTGCAAACCGGCTGCATGCCCAGCACGTCGGAAGAACGCGTTGCCAAACCACGCAATAGCAAAGAGGTGGCCGGGCGTTGGACTTCGGTGCGTGGCAGTCGTGGTCAATCGTCGACAACAACTTATGAAATCGATGGCAAAAAATTCGATGGATTGTGGGAGATCACCAATCCGATTGGTGGCCACATTCGTTTGCAATTGAAACTGCCCGCCGATTGGACACCCGCTGAAGTTTACACAGCCGTCGAGCACGTGTTCACAACCGAACCCCAACAGCCTTGGTATTATCCGATCGAAGAAACGTTTTTGACGAGCCTGAACAGAGGCCTGCAAAGCTCCGAGGAACAGTCCGAGATTCCAGGTTCTTGTGAAGACATGCCGTACGATTGCTCGACGACCGTGATCAAGCGTGAGAACGAATACTTCGTGCAGTTCGACGCCAGTTTGATTCCAGGTGTTGAATAACCGATGCCCGATTTGATCGCCCAAGGTGAAGGTCGGTGGCGACGCGGTTTACCGGAGATCGCTGCGGGACGTGATGTGTTGTTAGGCAGACTGCCGCAAACATCACCGCCGCCACCGAAACGTTCGCTCGTCGAAGAAACTCGCGGCGAAAACACCAGCGGCGAGATTCGTCGGGCCAGCGTTTATGCCGACGCGGGCGTCAGTCGCGTGGCTGCGGTCGATCAACCGCAGAAACGTCACGTGGCCGCGATCCCTTGGGCGGTGCCGTGGGATAGTTCCATCTCGCGCCATCATGCGATTCTTCGCGTCATCCAAGGTGATCGGTTGCAGGTCACACGTGACCCGCGAGCACGCAATCCGATCTTTTACCGAGGTAAGCCACGCGATCAGTTTGTGGTCGTTCCAGGCGAACATTTCGTCATCGGACACACTACCTTCACGCTGGCCCGTCGTCCCGGTTTCACGGGGCCGATCGATTCTTCATCGGGCTCTGGAATCGCAGGCCCTTCGTTGCCGCCCGGCTTACCGGCTGTGCCATCGATGGCCAACCCATTATCGGATGAGCTGACTGCGGATCTGAATGCTTTGCAATCGCTGCCAAGTGACTCGGCGGTCTCGCCAGCGAACGAAGTAACCGAAATGGCGTTTGCAGAATCGGCGCTGCGACAACGAAGTTTTCACGACACTCAGGCGCGGATTGAGTTGTTGGCAAGGCTGCCGGATCTGGTGGCGGGCAGTGTCAGTGATGAAGAGTTGTTCGCGCGGGTGACGGATGTGTTGTTGCGAGCAACACCGTCAGCGTCGGCTGTGGCGATCGTGCGGGCTACGATCGGTGAAGCCGCGAACAATCAAGACGTCTCAGCAACGTCGGCGTATGCCATGCAGATTTTGCATTACGATGTTCGTAATCAAGAGTCGACGTCGCACGACGTCAGTACGAAACTCGTGATGGCGACAATTCGCCGTCGCGATAGTGTACTGCATATGTGGGACAAACATTTGCATCGCGGCCAGAATGCGAATCGGGGTGGCGATGCGTCAACATCATCAACGCTAGATTACACTGCGACGGAGAACGTCGATTGGGCGTTTTGTGTGCCGCTGCGAAGTGACGCGTGTCGCGGTTGGGTGTTATACGTGACAGGTACCCGACGTGGTATCGTCGAGAGTGATGATCGAGCAGGAGGTTCGTCCACGCTCGTGGATCGACTCAGCGATGACGTCAAGTTTGCCGAAGTGGTGGGCTCGCTCGTTTCAGGGATTCGTCAAGCCAATCATTTTCAACAGCGACACGCCGCGATGCGTCGCTTCTTTGCCCCGGTGGTGCTTGACGCGATCGCGGGTACGGATTCGGAAAGTTGGTTGCAGCCGCGTGAGTGTGACCTATCGGTGATGTTTTGTGACTTGCGAGGTTTTTCTCGGACTTCGGAAATTCAGAGCGGCCAGTTACTCGTGTTGCTCGAACAAGTCAGCGCGGCATTGGGCGTGATGACCAAACACATTCTTGATACCGAGGGCGTGATAGGTGATTTTCATGGTGACGCGGCCATGGGATTTTGGGGTTGGCCGCTGCCGTTGCCGCACGGTACCGATCCGATGGTCGCAGCGAGTGCGGCGGCAGCGCGAGCGGCGACGGCGATTCGTCACGACTACGCGCGCGGCCAGTCGGATTTTCGTTGTGGGATCGGGATTGCCTCGGGCAAAGCCGTGGCCGGTCGGATTGGGACGGTCGATCAAGTGAAAGTCACCGCGTTCGGCCCAGTCGTGAATCTAGCCAGCCGGTTGGAGGGGCTGACGAAAATCTTTGGGGTCGAGATTTTGGTTGACCAGGTCACTGCGAAACATCTGCAGGCCTCCGACGGGTTTCGATTGCGAACACTCGGTCGCGTGCGGGCGGCGGGGACTAAAACGCCGATCGAGATTTTTCAATTATTGGTGCCGGTCGAAAACGGACCACAGCTTAGCGAATCGCAATTGCAGCTATCGCAGGCCGCGTTTACGGCGTTCGGCGAAGGCCGCTGGGACGACGCGTACCAACAATTACACGATCTGCCGGCCTGGGACCGCCCCAAGGATGTGTTGTTGCAGCGAATTTTGCTGCACCATCGGACGGCACCGGCGGACTGGGACGGAGTACTCGAGTTTTCCAAGTAAGTGGGATTGGCTTCCAGCTTGTTGATAGTGTGTTGACAGGCTGGAAGCCTATCCCACTTGTAACTCTAAGCTTCGCTTAACCACCAACAGGCGTTACTCGGTGAGCCACTCGCGCAGCTCGCCGGTGTTCGGTATTGGCTGGCGGCCATGTTCGGTTTGACGATCCAATTCTTGATAGCGGATCTCTACGAGCTGGACGATTTTGTCAAATTCCTCTTGGACTACCGCGTCCATCCAAGGTTGAGCATCCGTGCCGCTGAGATGATTTAATAACGACCGATTGCCAAATGAACTGTTCGTCAACCGGCGTGTCGCACTTGTAATTAACGAGGCACTTTGATCAAGCGTCAATTCAATTCGATCTCGCTTGTCAACTGCTTTTACAAAGAGCGTTTTCAAACGCGGGTCGCTCGACAAACGCACATGATCGAGCTCATGTCGCACCAAAGGTGAATCCCAAAAATGGGAGGAATCGGGCATCTCGCGCAGCCACACGCGATGCTCGACAGCCAGTTGCAAGCGATCGAAACGCACGCC
The DNA here is from genome assembly GCA_041740155.1 of Rhodopirellula sp. Lineage (GTDB taxonomy): Bacteria > Planctomycetota > Planctomycetia > Pirellulales > Pirellulaceae > Rhodopirellula. The sequence continues at coordinate 55,821 of JBGSMN010000382.1, read as the reverse complement.
GATCGCCAGCCGCCGGGCCGCAGCATTCTCCGCCCAATCCCACAGACAACGGCTCTTAAACGAATAGCTCAATCGAAATTGAGTTTCCGCATCAAAGTCACGCCCCAGCGCGCCTGTCGAACGACTTGGATCAACCACAGAGGGTCGCTGCCCGCCGATCATGAAGGTAACGTCACCACGTTGCAGCCAAGGTGCCAGGTCAGCCGGAGGCATTGGCAATTCCTTCAGTATCACGGTGCGCTGTCCATGTTCATTCACCGCATCATCGGCGCGTGTGAAACTCGCGAACGTCAGCCCGACGATGGTGATGGTGATGAAAGTGATCTGGTTCATGCGAAAGTGATCTGGTTCATGCGTTTCAGTTCCCCGGTGGCAAATTGTTTTGATACGCCTGCAATCGGGCGACCAACGCTGCCAAGCGGATCGACGCGTTGGGCAGGCTGACTTCGGCGAGTTCGAGCAAATCGGCGATCGGACCTTTCATCTTTTCACAGTTTTGTTCCATTTCGACAGCGATCGTCCGTGAACGTTCGATCCGATCGCGACACAAACGAACGCGAGCTTTCCAGTGAGCGACTTGCTTTTTTTCCTCGGTTGCAGGCACCTGATCGCCTGTACGAAGTGTCGATTGTTTGCGGCTGAGTCGATCGAGACTTTCCGTCAATTTCAACTCCGCACGTTGCAGTTGACTCCGCCAATACTGCGGATAATGCTGTGAAAAATGCTGCTCAGCGCTGCGAACAACCGCACCGAGTTGATAACCCTGCAGCATCAAACTCTCGCTCAACCGATCGACGGCGAGGCGCAGCTCTTCGAGGGATTCAATGCTACGAACGTCGGCCTCGCTCATGTTGCTTCTCGTGCGGTTGATGGTGAAATTCGCCCAATCGATCGGCTCACTGTTTCAGAAACCGCCATCGGACACCTGTTACCAGCGTAGCCCAACATCGGCTCGGATTCGATCCGGCGAGAATCAAGCGGCTTCTGGCGAAATAGGTAATTTGTGCGGACGGGGTTTAGCCTGTTCGTGTCCGCTTGGGCCGATTATCTGCATCGCAGCGATGGAAGCTGCCGAAACCGTATATGACGCACCGGCGTCACTTACGGAAATTTTGAACCGCTGCGGAGAAGGATTCGAGCATGAATCGTTGGCTTTTGATCGGATCGTTGATGGGTATGTTAGCCCTCACCACTGGGTGTTTGCACCATAATACCCGCAGCGGATGCGCCAGTTGCGGTGACTCGGCTGTTTCTTGCGGTAGCTGCAACTCCGGCAATTGTGGAACCGGAAATTGCAGCACCGGAAACTGCGGCTCGGGCAGTTATGCCGCGTGCAGCAACGGCAATTGTGGCTCTGGCAGCCAAACGTGCAGCGGCAATCGTTGTGGCGGTTTGATGGGCAAAGTTCGCGGACGACTTGCAGGTGGCTGCAACGGTTGCGGACGCGTGGGATGCCAAGCTGGACCGCTCGGCTGGCAACAAGGCGGTTTGGACTACAGTTCTCACCTCGATCCAGGTTGCCTCGGCCATAACGCTGGCAACGCGGTCGCCAGCCAACCGTTCCAACCGGGCATGCCAACCGCTCAAGTGGCCTATCCGTACTACACACATCGTGGCCCTCGCGACTTCTTGATGGCCAACCCACCGTCGATCGGCCCCTGAACATCGGCACGAGATTCGATGTCTCCGTCGTAGCGGAACTCGTCAAGAGTTTCGCCTGATTCGTAGCGGAACTCGTCAAGAGTTTCGCCTGATTCGTAGCGGAACTCGTCAAGAGTTTCGTTGCTGACCCAAACACCACACGCCTCCCTGAATCGTTGGCTTTCGGCTACGCTTCATTCTCCGCTTTATTCATTGTCAGTCGAACCCGTTAGGTGAATCTGGTATGGCTTCAGATTTTCGGCTCAAAGAATCGCTACCCGAGTTGACCGAGCAGATCGTTGCGACGTACACGTCCGACGACGCGATCAATCATCTCGGCCACTGCCCACTGCCCAGCTACGAGGCGGTCGTGCGGATCATGCTTGACATGAAGGATATTCTGTATCCTGGATATCGTCGTCACACCAACCTGCACGCCGGAAATATCCGATACCACGTCGGCGGACTCGTCGACTCGCTGCACGATCAGTTAACGGTGCAAATCGCCCGCGCCTTGCGGCATGAACATCGCGTCAAACAAAAGCATGACGACTGCATCAACGAGATCGACTTTGAAGCCAAAGGGCAAGCGATGGCGATCGAAATGCTCAAACGCATCACCAAGCTTCGCAAAACACTCGCGACGGATGTGCAAGCCGCCTACGCTGGCGACCCCGCCTGCCAAACGACCGACGAGATCGTATTTTGCTATCCTGGTTTTGAAGCCATCACGGTGTACCGGATCGCGCATGAGTTGGTGCAGTTGCAAGTCCCCTTCATTCCTCGCATGATGACCGAGTGGGCACACAAGGAAACTGGCATCGACATTCACCCTGGTGCAACGATTGGCAAATACTTCTTCATTGACCACGGGACGGGCGTGGTCGTCGGTGAGACATGCGAAATTGGCGAACACGTCAAGTTGTATCAAGGCGTGACACTCGGAGCACTGAGTTTCCCCACCGATGCCGATGGTGAACTGATTCGCGGCACCAAACGACATCCTACGATCGAAGACAACGTTGTCGTGTACGCTAACGCTACGATCCTCGGCGGACGGACGGTCGTCGGTCATGATAGTGTGATCGGTTCGAGCGTGTGGATCACTCGCAGCGTGTCGCCTGGCACCACGGTTGTGTTAGAGAAACCTCAACTGCGCGTGCGAGGTAGTGAAGAAACCAAAGACAACATGAACCCTGAATTGAACTTCCAGATTTAATGCTGTGTTGAAATCTGAGCGTGCCGCATGGGTGATGAAGCGACTCGGTGAGTTGTATCCCAACCCGCCGATCCCGTTGGATCATCGCGATGAGTTCACTCTGCTCGTGGCGGTTTTATTGAGTGCCCAGTGCACCGATAAAAAAGTCAATGAGGTCACGCCTGCATTGTTCGACACCGCCTCCTCACCCGACAAAATGTGGGAACTTGGCGAAGAGTCGATTTTGACATTCATTCGCCCACTGGGACTTGCTAAACAGAAAGCGAAAGCGATCGAAGGCTTGTCCAAGATCATCGTCGAGAAACACGGTGGCGAGGTACCGCGAACATTCGAGCAACTCGAACTTCTGCCGGGCGTCGGGCATAAAACCGCCAGCGTGGTGATGTCTCAAGCGTTCGGTGTGCCCGCGTTTCCGGTCGACACGCACATTCATCGTTTAGCTCAGCGTTGGGGATTTTCTTCGGGCAAAAATGTTGTTCAAACCGAGCAAGATCTGAAAAAACTGTTTCCTGAGTCCAGATGGAATCAATTGCACCTGCAGATCATCTATTACGGACGCGAGCACTGCACCGCTCGCGGTTGCGACGGAACGAAATGCGGAATGTGCCGCGAACTCTATCCCCGCCGCCGCAAGGCCGTCCAGTGGAAGAAGCCCTAATCACGCTGTGGGCTGAACCTTCCTTACCACGCATGACTCTTGGCGATAGACTACCGGCCTGATGAGCCGACGGCGCTAGCCGCGGTTTCCGAATACTGCGTTCCCCTTCCCACCACGCCCATTTGCACATGTCCCTGATTCAACCCCGGACCCTTAAAGGGTTCCGTGATTATTTGCCCGCCGCGATGATCCCGCGCGAACGCTTGATGGAAACCGCCCGCCACACGTTCCGCAGTTTTGGCTTCGCCCCGATCGACACGCCGACGCTCGAACACCTCGATATTCTCACAGGCAAAGGCAGCGAAGAAACCGATCGACAGCTCTACCAGTTCATTGATTCGGGCAAGCGGCCCGTGGGCATGCGGTTCGACCTCACCGTGCCGCTGGCTCGATTCGCAGCCCAACACATCGGACAACTCGGCACGCCCTTCAAACGTTATCACATCGCGCCAGTCTGGCGTGGCGAGAATCCGCAGGCCGGTCGATATCGCGAGTTCTATCAGTGTGACTTTGACACGATCGGAACCGAATCGGCGTTGGCCGACATCGAAGCGGTGACAGTGATCGACTCGCTACTTCGTGCGATCGGCATCGAAGCCTTCACGATTTCTATCAACAACCGCGCCATCCTCAGCGGTCTGTTGCAATCGCTCGACTTGGCCGAGAAAACCACACCGATCCTCCGCAGCCTCGATAAACTTGGCAAGATCGGTCGCGAAGCCACGGTTGCGGAAATGGTCAGTGCCGCCGACGTGACGGCAGAGCAAGCCAATCAAGTTTTGCGATTGGCGGAGTGCGACGGTTCAGCCGATGAGGTGTTCGGCAAACTGCCATCCATCATCGGTGACAATGCCACGGCAGGCGAAGGTGCGACGCGGTTGCGTGAAATTTATGAGGGTGCGATCGTTTCTGGCGTGGCACCGGAGCGGATCAAGATCGATGTTTCGATTGCTCGTGGACTGGATTATTACACCGGTGTGATTTTTGAAACGACGCTGGACGAGCTGCCATCGATCGGCAGCGTTTGCAGTGGTGGGCGTTACGACAATCTGGCGGGTTTGTACACCAAAGAGCATTTGCCGGGGATCGGTGCGTCGCTCGGGCTCGATCGGTTGCTTGCGGCATTGGAAACGCTTGGTCGGTTATCGTCGACGAGCAAGCCGTGCCGGGTACTGATTCCGTTTTTTGACAAAGATCGCCGTGATGATTACTTGCGGTTAGCAACGAATCTCCGCCATGCAGGGATCGGCGTCGAAATTTACCCCGAGCCACGCAAATTAAAAGTCCAGCTCAAGTACGCTGACGCGCACGGTTTTGCCTATGCGATCATCGCTGGCGGTGAAGAATGGTCGCGGGGGCAAGTGCAAGTCAAAGTACTGGCGGAGAAATCCAGCGAGGATATCGACTATCAACACGATGCACCCGAGAAGCTGGTTGCTCGATTGAAAATTTGACGAATCTGTTTGCTTGCAGGTTACTGCTGCAAGCGGATCGTTTTCGGCTCACTACCGACCATCGCTTTTTCGGAGACGATCTTATCGGCGGCGTCTTTGCCAGCTTTAACGACAAATGTTTTACCCTGAGGGGCTGCGGGAGCAAACGTTTTGCCCTTTGCACGCACCGTGTACAAAATCTCGTTCGTCGTGGCATCGACGAGTTGCACAACCGGATCTTCGATGTCAAACGTTAACTCGCCGAGCTTGCCCCAGGACGGCGGATTGTAGTTGTCGAACTGCGAGATCGTGCGTGGCCAGCCTGGGTATTGTTGGGCCGATGGATCGGTGATATCCATGTTTCGAGGCCAACATTCCATCGTGATCTCACGTGTTTTGGTATTCAATCGCACGATGCCGTAGCCGGCTGCGCGAGTGTTCAGCAAATTGCCTGCTGGGCTTTCCTCCGGGTTCGCTGCGGCATAATTGGTGACTTTGTTGGCAAAGCCGTCGAGATGATCTCCGGTGTATGGCGGTGCTCCATCTTCGCGGTTTTCGCCGGGCTCGATCGGTGACCACCAACGCAAGTACAGGTTCGCGATCGACGGCACACAGAATGACCAAATCGAGTCGCGATACTCGTCGATGCCATGATGGAAGATCGTGGCCAAGTGTTGGTCGCCCGCTAGATGGAACGCGAACGATTTACGCAGTGATGCCAAGGCTCGATTGCGACCGGATTGCGGCCAGCCGTTGGAATCCATGTCTGCATGCAAACGTCCGTTGGCACCGCCGTGGATGTGGGCACCGCCACAAAAGATTGTTTGCGATAGAGCTATTTTCATATCCGCATCGGTCCAGTCGGTCGCCCATTGATCAATGAATTTCAGTTGCCGCTCACCAAGCAAAATCGCACCAGGTACGTCGACACTAGCCGGATTGTAATCGGGATTCTGAATATGATCGGGACGCGGGCCTTGCTTGGGCACACGTCCGGCTGGACCAGTCTTGAACTTGCGATCTTCTAAAATAGCAAAATCGATGTTGCCCCAGTTCAGATTGGTGAAATAAACGCCGATGCCCTGACCGATCTTGTGCGGGTCAGCCGGATCGGGCAAGTGACTCGTTTGTGCCCGTTCGACTTCTTGTACATAGACCCCTGGCCGCGCGTAACCACCATCGGCAGCCCCGGATAGCGTTGAGATCTTGCCACTTTCTCCCCACAAGTTCGGTTGACCGGCGTCGTGATCGTCAGGCAGACAAATCGTGGGACGATCCTTGATGATCGCACCAAAGTCGCGACCGAATTTCAACCACGCAGCATAGTGACGGTTGTGGTCATAGACCTGATCTCCGGAAAAAAATAGTATGTCGGCGTCAATTCGGTTAACGTTGTCGATGATGTCTTGGCGTGAAATATCGCCACCATGAGCAGGCTGGATCGAGTTGCCTGTGAACCCAGCGACGACGACCTCGTCTTGGTCGGTAGGATTCTTGCGAATCGTGCCTTGGTAAGTTGCTTCAGTGCCGTGTGCGACGCGATAGCGATGGTTTTTTGAGTCGTCCCATTTCTCGACGCGGAACGGTGCCGTCCAACCACGCTCGATCACGGTTGCCTTGGCGACCTCGACCCACTGACCGTCCTTTTCGATTTGCAATCGAACCGTTCTTGGATCGTCATCGGAGAGCGGATAGAGCTGAGCGGTGAGTTTCAGCGTGCCATCATGAACAGTGTACAGAGCAAAACAAATCAGATCTTTTTTCTCAACATCCGGGATCGCCAAAAGATCTTCATTGCGATTCTTTCGCCGATTTTGCTGGGCGTCAGCGGGAAGGCAAGCGAACAGGAGAGTTACGAAACAAAGGGTCTGACTGGCTAGTAGCTTCATGAGATTTTTTGGTCGGTTGATTGCGGTGTTGAGATTGGTATTCGCCACAGAAGGAACAAATAGAGCGGAATCAGAAAGTGGGGTGCTCGCAAAACGGCTTCGTGCAGGTATTGATCGCCGCCCCAATAGTATAGACCCCACGACATGCCTGCCACAGGCCGCGCGATCGACGTCAAAAAACCCCACACAACCGCGTACAACGCAGCAGCCCGGCGAATCGGTGGGATGAAAATCGCGATGCAGACAACCAAGTCCAATACGCCGACGATGCGCAGCAACTTCAGAGCAGTTTCGTACTCGACGTGCAGGATCACGCAAGTCATCCCGTAAAACGTCGCGGGCGTCGGCCACAGGTTCAGCGCATAGCTGCCATGGCCCGCAAACGTCGTCAGCAATGCCACGATGGCGATGATTCGCGTGACGTGGTGACGGACTCCCAAGGCGAGCGCTGAAACCAATAGCACGGGAATCAGCATCTGAGCACCGTGTTCGACGAACATGGGTAGTTGCGATTGAGTACCCAGATATTTTGCATAACTCATCGCGACCAGCATGAGACTGCCGCCGAACAGCGCGAGCATTTGCAACCAAGATCGTTGGCCGACCGTCAGTGTCAACACAGTGCAAGCCAGATACAGCCATCCGGTACGGGCCAGCCATCGCTGCACGATACCTGCTTCGCTACCAGAGCCGACGAACTCCTCCCAACTGATCCCGAAATGACTGGCGAGTTGATAGGTCGAGTCATGCCACAGCAAAATGCCATACGGTGCTTCCCAGTAAAAATGCACCCACGTCCAACCGGCAAAGCAAAAGAACGCTGCGGCTCGGATGATCGTCAGGAGAACACGATCGCCTTCGGCTTCGGAAACCTCTGCGGTTGGTTGCGACGTCGAATTAGCCATTCGCCGCTTCGATCGCCATGACTTCTTCTGCGGTGACTTCACGCAGCAACCCGCGATCGATCATTGCACGCAGTAAACGATAGTCTTCGGTCATGCTTTCTTCCACCAGTCTATTGATGTTGATCGGACGCGTGGCATGTTCCACTAGTCTTTGACGATGACGGCTAAGTAGTTTGCTGAGCGATGAGGTGCGCATTGAATAAACGATCTGCCAATCACTCAGTCGCACCTCTGGCATCTTTTTCCGAGTGACGAGAGCACGATCACCAACGAGGCGACTGTAGAAGCAGAGTCTCGTTTCATCGGTTGTCACGTTGCCATTGCGGATGACTGCACGATTGAACGAGAATTGAACTTGTCCGTCAGCCGTTGTCATGATCATCTCCACGCTCATCCGCGAACCGATCGTCGGCGAGGTGATGTAGTGCGGATCAACAAACCCCAATGCTTCCGCTTCACTTCGCATATTCGCATATTGCCACGCCCATCCGCTCGGGATATCCGCTTCACTGATCTCGCGTTGATCGAGAAACGCGGAGGCCCACGATGGACGACTGGGGAATCGCAGAATCTTGAAAAACAGGATGATCAGCGGAAACTGCAACACATTGGCCTTGAGACACCACAACTCACCGACGGAGATCTGTTTGATCGGCGAGACGGTCCACAGTCGCTGGTCACCCGTCGGCAGAATCAATTCGTCAGCGCGTAGCTGGCGTGGCATCTGCGGCAACGTTACATCGCGCGACTGCTGCGGTGGTGAGGCGTACGGGTTGGACTGCCATTGGTGTGGAGCGCTGGGCGGTGTGTTGGACATTGACGAGCCATGAAAAAAAGTAGTCAGTCACACGTGAGCTTGACTGACTACTTTACTCGCTCACGACCGCGTTGTCGCGTCACGGGGCACCGCAGGTCGCGGCGTTGACTCACGTCGTCACTCGCTCTCGCCAGTGGGAGCGGGCAGTTCCACAATCACATCATCCGGTGCGGGCAGTTCGTCCGCTTCTTCTGTTTCTGCTGAGTCGGGCGCATTCAATTCCTGGGTCGATTCGGAACTCGGTTCTGGCCGTTTTGAATCCGTCGTTTCTGACTCGTCAGCTTCTTCACTGCTTTTCAAAACGTCACGTCGAGGACCGACGGTGAGCACCTCCCAGGGTTTCGGATAGAAGTAGTGTTGCTCAACGCGTTGCGGCGGACAATGTCTGCAAGTCAACGCTCCCTTGAGTCCGTTATTATCGTACAGTCCGAGGTCTTGTGCGTTGTGGAACGCCATCGCCTCTTGGCTGGACGGTTCAATCTTCGCTACTATCTTGCCCTCAAGATAGCTGGGCCGATTGTAGGTGCGACGATACGATTGCGGCAAGCGGTTGCCGATTGGACCGATCACGTCCACTCGCCGAGACCCTTCGTAACGCGACCAAGGCCAAGGATGTTTTGAGTGCCACGGAGCTTCGGCGAAAGACTCAGTCGTGAACCCCAGGCAGACCATCATGACAGTGACGAGAGTAGCGAGCATCCTTGATCGCATTGTTTTGATCCGGGGCGTTAAAGAAACGAGGTGTGTGTGTGCTGTACGTCAGACATCGGCGCATCAACATGTAATGTACCAATCAAATCGATCACTTCGATCGTCCGAAGTGGTATCTTCGGCACGATCGTGCTACGTGCGGCGACTTTGCCGGATCAATCGATCAACATCACCGACTGCAGTAACGAGGACATCTCGCGGCCCGCATAACAAGATTGTTCATAGTACGTTTTTTCGCTGTGGTGGTTGCCGACAGTGTTCGCACAGTTCAACGAGCGAATCTGTAGTGGAGTGCCATCGTGCCGCGGTGCGAAACATCGCGGTCCGGTGTGCCCGAGTGCCTCGGAACGGGGATCTTGCGAAATCAATCGGAAGTATTTCAGTGCGAAATCTCGATCGTTGTACAGCAATAGCAAACGATTCAAATTCTGCGTGGCGAGTCGATGGTAACCGTTCGCCGCCATCCAGCGGTTGTCCAACGCGGGCGCCAAGAACCCGACGTCGATATTGGCACCCGTGATGGCTGGTTCACCAATCGTACGGCTGCCAAGCGACCCGCCCGCCAAAGCATGAAGTGCGCCGGATACCACTCGTGCTCCAAAACTGAATCCTATCAGACCCGTCGGTTGACTATGTTGGTGATGTTCACGCAGCAGCCACGCGACATACAAACCTTGCGCATTAGTACGCATCGCTTTCTCGCGAACGTCTGACATGAGGATTGACTGCCCTTCACTTGGCCAACTCCAAATCACCCAATCAAACGGTTGACCATCGACGCGATGGCGGGCAACTTGCTGGTAGATGTACATGCCCTGCGTAATTGCTACCGGAGCTTCGCGACGATGTCCGTGGACGTAGATAATCCGTGGTCGGGTCGGATCCATGGAGGATATGTAATCGTCTAGACTTGAAGGACGCCGATTGCCGCAACGATCCAGTCGCTCAATCCGGAAGTTCGGTTGATTGAGATTCATGTTAAACGTGTTGCTCGACATGGATCGAGTGTTGATCAACCAAAACCGATCACCACGGAGGTCAGCCGACAACGATGCGGGCGGTTGCATGATCGGTGATGCGGGATGTACAGATTCCGCTTCGCTATCGTCAGCAGAACCATCCCAATTGATATCTTCCGCAGATTCGCTAGGGACGAGATGGGTAGGCTGGCCAGCGACGGTGATTGTGTTGGAATTCAATAGCAATGCGGGAGCCGGTAACAACGGAGGTGTAGCGGCAGTCCATTGACTCGGAGTTTGCGACGGTTCGGCACGGACAAGCTGCGGTGACACAATCAATGCGATCGTTGTTAGGCATGTCATCATGAATGCGTGCATCAACACACCACGATCGGCAGTGAGATTCATCGTCAGTTTGCTTCGGATCTGAAGGTGCATCATGGCTGGCGATCAAGCGTCCTATCAAGAAGGTGATTGGAAGCGAAAAGTGGGAACGGAAGAGTGTGCGAATTTGCAAACGGGCTGCCGCCGAGGTGCCGCGTATTGTCACACAGGCATCTTGTATCGGCGAAAAGTCCGTAGGGGGTGTGCATGTTGCATCCCAACCACCAAATGTTGCAGAAAAAAAACGATGTTGTGTTTGCACAACACGAATTACGTACTACTTTTCAGTGGTCTTCCATGGAAGCCAACGTTTACGCTTGCTTTGCTCATGAAGGAAACTTTGATGACTATCCGAAATCTAACACTTGTATCGCTCGTGATGGTCATGGGCAGCTCGACCGGTTGCTGTGGGATGCGCAACTTTTTATTTGGCCGCGGCGCACGCTGTGGGCTGTGCAGTCGTGCCGGTGCGATCGGCAACGCGCTGAATCCTTTAGCACCAGCACCGGGTGTTGCACCTGCGGCTCCGGGATGCGGCATGCCACGCTGTGGACTGTTCGGTCGCAATACGGCACCAGCGTATCCAGCACCAACCTGTGTCGCGCCCACATACGCCGCTCCGATGACTTATGCACCGGCACAGTGCTATGACGGTGGTTGCCAAGAAGGCTATGCGTCGCAGGGCTGTGTCGATGGTGGATACAGCATGGGCATGGCTGGTGATTGTGGCTGCGGATCTGCTTGCGGTGGCACATGCCACGACGTGCAATACGGCAACGCGTACGATAGCGGAGTTGTCGACCCATACTTGGGTGGTGGCGCGGTGATGGATGGTGGTTATCCCAGCGGCGGTATGATCCAAGGCGACGGTTTCCAACCACGCACCTATCAATCCAATCACTCGGGACAGTTTGATTCACAAGGTGATCGCATCATTAGCGCCGATCCAATTCCACCCGGTGCCCAGATCGTGAACTGAGTGTCAAATGACCGTGGATTGGGAATGGGAAACGGACGACGAAGACATCTACACAGCCTACCATGAGGCGGGGCATGCAATCGTCGGCTGCGCGTTGGGGGCGAGGATTGACTCGGTATCACTGTCGCAGGCATCCGCCTACGACGATTTCGATGATGACCTGCCGCGACGATTCGGCGATTGTCTTGTTAATTGGGGTCGACTCGATCCCAACCAGCCATGGCAGCAACAGCGAGAACTGCTAACCGTCTTGGCCGGACCAGTGGCCGAGTGGGTGTACCGGGCGGAGGATGCCGACGAGATCGAGGTTTCCAGTTGGGCGATCGATTGGCAGCAAGCCCAACGCTGCGCGGCGCGGTTGTTTAGGGAATCTGAAAAACAGAGTCGATTGTTACGCGGCAGCATCGCGCGTTTGCAGCAAATCATCGGCAACGATCCCGTCTGGCCGGCGATCGCCGCTCTCGCTGACGAGTTGTTGATCGGCGACGTGGTGGAAGCCGATCGGGTGGCGGAGTTGGTGCGATTTTGGTGGCGTGTTTGATCGTCGCCGGGGTTCGCGCGACGTCGTTCATATGTGAGACTCTCGGCCTGCCAACCCTTTCACAATATTTACCCAGAAAACCCCTGAGCTCACCATGGCAACCGCCAGTGCCCGACACATCCTCGTTGAACTAGAAGAAGTCTGCCTCGATCTGAAAGAGCAGATTGAACGCGGCCAAGATTTCGGTGCGATCGCAGCAGAATTCTCGGCCTGTCCATCGGGGAAATCAGGCGGTGCGCTAGGCACGTTCAGCCCTGGGCAAATGGTCAAAGAGTTTGACAAAGTGGTTTTTACTGGTGAGTTGGGCAAGGTTCACGGACCGGTGAAAACACAGTTCGGTTATCACTTGATCGAGATCACCAGTCGCGTGGATTGAAAAGCGGCTTTTCGGAAGCAACAACGATCGGCGGTTCGTACGGGTTACTCACCAAACACTCAATGTATTGAAAAGAGTAATAGGATGCCAACTTCGAGAACGTGATCTGACAGGCGTGACGCCTATCCCACTTTTTACGCAATCACGTCGTCGATCACGTGACCTTTGACATCGGTCAAGCGCATGTCGCGACCGCCGAAACGGAACGTGGAACGCGTGTGGTCGACGCCCATCAAGTGTAACATTGTGGCGTGCAGATCGTGGATCTCGACTCGGTTCTCGACGGCTTTGTAACCGAACTCATCCGTCGCCCCGTAGATCGTGCCCGGTTTGACGCCGCCGCCTGCCATCCAAATGGTGAAGCCGAATTGATTGTGGTCGCGGCCATCGGCACCTTGAGCAAACGGCGTGCGACCGAATTCGCCCGCCCAAACGACGAGCGTTTCGTCGAGCAATCCGCGTGCTCGCAAGTCCTTCAACAACGCAGCGATCGGTTGGTCAACCGCGAGTGCGTTGTTCTCGTGTCCTTGTTTCAAATTTCCGTGTTGATCCCAACGATCACCGCCAACGGCAGGGCATGTCAACTCGATAAACCGCACGCCTTGTTCAATCATTCGACGAGCGATCAAACACTGTGACGCGTAAATGCGTGTTGGTGCATACTTCGATTCCATTCCATACATGCGCTGCAAATCCGCTGGTTCATCGGCCAACGACATCACTTCCGGTACCGCCATTTGCATGGCGTATGCGAGTTCATAATTGCGGATCGCCGATTCAACACTGTCGTGCTTGCCGTATCGCTGAGTCCCCAGATCATCCAGATTGCGGATCAGATCAAGTTTGCCACGCTGACGGTCGTTCGTCGATTCCGTCGGAGTGATGTTGGCAACGCCCGTCCCACTGGGTTTGAACACCGATCCCTGATAACTCGCCGGCAAAAAACCGCTGCCGAAACAATCCAGACCGCCGGGCGGGATCAAGCCACCGTTGATGACGACAAACCCAGGCAGGTTCTGGCATTCACTGCCCAGACCGTAATTGATCCACGCGCCCATGCTCGGACGCCCTTGCAAACCGCTGCCGGTGTGTAAGAAATAGTTGGCAAATGTGTGTTCTGGGAATTCGGAAACCATCGAACGAATCACAGCGAGTTCATCGACACATGTCGCTACATGCGGGAACAGATCACTGACGGGGATCCCCGATTCACCGTAATTGTTGAACTTCCACGGACTCGCCAGCACCTTGCCATTGTTATCGAACTGCGTCGGTTCGACATTGAACAAACTGCCGGGGTCTTTGCCATTGAATTTGTCGAGCATGGGTTTTGGGTCGAACGTGTCAATCTGCGATGGACCTCCATCCATGTACAGAAAAATCACGTTCTTTGCCCGCACCTGATGATGCGGCCCGTGCAACGATTTCTGATGCAACGATTTCGCAGGTCCCGCCTCATTTGCAGCAAATGCAGGTGTGTGCTGCAGTGCCGCCAATGCCAACGCACCAAAACCACTGCCGCACCGCATCAACATCTCACGCCGTGATGTCGGTGGTGATTGGATTCGTTGGCAAGGGTATTTGTGATGACTGTTCATGGGATATAGATAAACTCCTTGGCGTTAACCAACGCGTGCGCCAGATCGGCCCAAACTTCGAGTGAATTGGCATCGAGGTTGAGACTCGTCGATTGTGACCGAATATACTCAGCCGCTGCGGCGACTTCTTGTTCGGTGGCCGCGCGTCCTAGTGCGGAACGAAACATCCACTCGATTCGTGCCTCCGTTTCGCTGGACAGTTCGATCGCATGAGTGGCCCACGAACGAGTCAATTCAACGACGAGCGGATCGTTCATTAAAATCAACGCTTGGGCTGGCACGTTCGAAACGTTGCGTCGTCCCATCGTGCTAAATGGCGTCGGCGAATCGAATGTCGTCATAAACGGAGACAAGAAATTTCGTCGCACGGCGACATAGATCGAACGACGCCCGGCCCCGTCGATCGGACCACTACCGCCTGGGCGTCCGCGACCGTCCATGAACGCCGTCAGATACACTGGCACCGAAGGACCATACATGGTTTTGTCGAGTCGATCGGCGAGCAATAATAACGAATCACGAATCACTTCGCCTTCGAGACGTTTGATCGGGCGATGGTGCCAGAGTAAATTTTTTGGATCAGCCGCAATGGCGACTTCGTTCGGTGTACTTGCCATTTGATACGTTCGCGTCAGCACGATTCGGCGAATCATTCGTTTGAGACTTTGTCCGTCGCGAGCGAACTCGGACGCAAGATAGTCGAGCAATTCGGGATGCGTGGGAGCCTGGCCGAGGACGCCAAAATCGTCGGTCGTGGGTACGATGCCGCGGCCCATCAGGTAGTGCCAAACGCGATTGACGATCACGCGACGAGTCAGTGGATTGTCGTCCGCGTTGATTTGATCGGCGAGTTGTAAACGACCGCTTCCGGTGGGAATTTCCAGCGGTTGCCCACCGCTAACGGCAGTCAAAAAATGACGCGGTTCGATCTCGCCCGGTTTACCGGAATTGCCACGAATCAAGATGCGGTCGTCCTCGCCGCTGCCATCGAGCATCGCGATCGCGAGTTGGGACTTCCGCATGACCCGCGAACTGAGTTCCGCCCGCTGCTCCGACCACGCCGTGAGCAGATGCTCGTGATCAGCGATGTTTTTTTGTAGCTGCTGTTGTTGTTTTTCAATCGTCGCAGCGAGCTCGGTGGCCCGACGGTCGATCTCTTGGCGAATCTCAGGTGTCGCTCCATCAGTGACGAGTGAGATGGAAAGTTTCGTGTCTTCTGCGGGCGTGAATTCGAGATGAATGCGATGACCAACATAGCGGCGCAGATTCAACTCGATCCAATGTTGTTTCTCCTTGATATTGCCAATGACTTGACCATGCAGCGGCCCGGCGATCATGCGATGCGAATCGACACTTGCGAACACAGACCCTGTCCCACGGACTCGCACGGCGACGTTGCCATGTTTGACTTCAAACGTCGGTGTGCAAAGCGTCCGGCCACTACGTGGAAATTTGCTCAAACTGCTCCTGTCATTGATCCCAGGCCCGTTCACCGATTCGAGACCTTGCCAAAAGGGATCGCTGACGGCGGCAGGTTCACGTTGCAGTTGGATCGTCGGTTTCCTATCGGTCGCGGATAAAACAAACTCACCAGCGCGACGTGGGCGAGATCCGAATACGAATCCGTCTTGAAAGAATTCGTTAGACGAAGTTTTCGCGTAATCCACCACTATCGCAGCGGTTGCCTGTTCGCTCAGTTCGGACACAGGCAGCTCGACAATCGGTAATTCGTCAACGAGTTGTTGTTGATACTGCGAGTCCAGTTCTGCCAACTCAGCGGCGATTTGGCGATTCTGTTCGATGGATTCAAATGGAACTTGACGGTAGTCGCTACTTTGCAGAAAACCCGACAACGAATAGTAGTCCGCTGTGGAGATGGCATCAAACTTATGGTCGTGACATCTCGCACAGGCGACCGTGACACCGAGGAAAGTTTTCGACATCACGTCGATCATATTATCAAACCGATCACTCTCATCTTTCCGCGTATCGACTGGCGAATGCACCCACTCGCCCAAGAACCAGAAACCGGTGCCGAGAATCGACTCGTTGAAACCGGATTGAGGATTCAGTCGAGGATTCGTAATCAGATCGCCTGCGATGTGTTCACGGACGAATTGATCGTAAGGCACGTCGGCGTTGAGCGCGCGGATCACGTAATCGCGATACTGGAACGCATTGGGTGTATCGTTATCAAACTCATGGCCGCGTGATTCGGCGTAGCGCACCAGGTCGAGCCAATGTCGTGCCCAACGTTCGCCGAACTGAGATGAGTCGAGCAGTTGATCGACGAGTTGTTCAACTGCGTCTGGCGAATCATTCTCCAAAAAAGAATCGGCTTGCTCAACCGAGGGCGGCAATCCAATGAGATCGAAATACAACCGCCTCATCAATGAGTTGCGATCGGCATCGGGGGCAGGCGGCACGTTTGCTTGTTCGAGTCCGGCCAAGATGAAATGATCGATCGGATCGCGTGGCCAGTCGGCGGCGTTGACGGCATGCGGAGCAACATTTTGGATTGGCTGCCACACCCAATGCGACTCGCTGCGGGCATCGAGATCGAACGCGGGTTGTGCCGTGCTTTGTGTCGGTGCGGCTTCCGTTGGCCAGGGTGCACCCATCTCGGCCCACCGCTCGAAGATCGCGATATCGGCATCGTGCAGCTTACCGTTAGGCGGCATTTCGTAGGATTCATACCGTACCGCATCCACGATCAGGCTGGCGTCGGCGTCGCCGGGAACGAGCGATGGGCCGGAATCGCCGCCTTTCAGAATCGCCGCTCGGCTATCCAGGAGCAGCCCCGCCTGCAATTTTTCAGCCTGGGTGCTGTGGCATTCGTAGCAATGCTCGGCCAAGAGCGGACGCACTTTTTTCTCGAAAAAATCGAGTTCTTCGGTGCTGAATTCGATTTCAGACGCCGAAATCAGGGGTGTCGATCCAGCGGAAAAAACGAGCGCCACCGCCGTTCCAGCGAGCAGGACGCGGGACAGGTGGAGTTTTGAAATTTCGATGCTGCGGTAAAATGTTGCCATAGATTAGAATCATACACGAAGTCTAATGATCAAACTCACTTTCAAAACAGGGTAAGGAACCCACACCGTGGTAGAAAAGGAACTCCCGATCAAGGTTACATTCGGTCGGCAGGGACACAAACCCAAAAAGTTCACCCAGCATATCAAACGCGTTCGTGTGTTTGGGCACGCCGACGAGTTTCCCGAGCAGCTCGAACTCGATGCTGGCGAGATCGCCAATGGCGGTGTGTTGACGATCGATGATTTGCCGCTGCCGAAGGATTTTGAAGTGGTCGACCGTCGTGATCGCGACCCGATCGTCACCGTCGAGCGGCAGAAGAAGGATAAAAGAGGCTCGCGAGATAGTTTCGACGACTAAGCTTTCTTGGTGATTTATTTGCCTGCCCCGAAAAAGGAGATTGCTGATCTAATCGAGACCGTCGATTTAAGATTAGGAAACCTGTTCACAAACGGAATATCCATGACTTTGCCCACGACGGCTCTCACCGAATACCACTTCCAGCTCGAAACAGAATCGTATCGCTACCGCACACCGATGAAGTTTGGTGGTCGCATTGTCACGGACGTGGTCGTGCTCAACGTGTACTGCGACGCGGTTAATGCGAGCGGCGCGTGCGGTCGAGGGCTAGGCAGCATGACCATGGGTGTGGCTTGGGCTTGGCCAGACGCAGCCGTTGACGATGCCACAAAACTCAATTGCGTCTTGGATATCGCACATCGATTGGCGGGCCACTGCGAGACAACCGGTGTGGCTGGCCATCCGCTGGAGATCTGTTTGCGATTGGCGGACGTTCGCCGCGAAATCGCTACGCATGTGGCCCGCGAAAAAAACCTCACCGCCGAAATTCCCGAACTTGCGATCCTGCTAGCTGGTTCGGCGATCGAGGCTGCGTTGTTTGACGCACACGGCAAAGCCGCTGGGCAGAGCAGCTACCGGCTGTTGTCGAGCGAACACTTGCGAGCTGACATGGGCGAGTTACTCAGTGATCCGGCGTACGACGGATTGAGGCTGGATCAGTTCATTGCACTAGAACCTGTCGCACGCTTGCCGTTGTATCATCTCGTCGGGGCGCTCGATCCGCTGACGGACGATGATGTACAAACGCCCGTGGATGATGGATTGCCTGAAACACTTGGCCAGTGGATTACGCGGAATGAATTGACGCATCTGAAAATCAAACTGGGCGGCGATGATGCAGATTGGGATTTGAATCGCGTGATCCGCATCCATCAAGTCGCTGAAGCCACGGTCGATCGTGGAGACTCGACGGGCCAGCCGTATTTCTATTCGCTTGATTTCAATGAACGATGCCCCGATGAAGAGTACGTTTTGAACTTGTTGGCCGATTTGCAGCGACGATCAGCCGCAGCGTATGACCGGGTGCAGTACATTGAACAACCCACAGCACGGGATTTAACACGTCCCGACGCGGTCACAATGCATCGGGCGTGCCAGCTCAAACCGGTCGTGATTGATGAGTCGTTGACGGATTTGAACAGCTTGCGATTGGCGGTTTCGCAGGGTTATTCGGGGATCGCGTTGAAGGCTTGCAAGGGACATGCCGAAGCGCTGTTGCTCGGTGCGGTCGCTCGTCATGAAGGTTTGTTTCTGTGCGTGCAAGACTTAACGTGCGTGGGTGCATCCCTGTTGCATTCCGCGTCCTTGTCCGCTCATATCCCCGGTGTCGCGGCGGTGGAGAGCAACGGACGTCAATACTGCCCAGCGGGCAACGCAGCCTGGTTATCACGTTATGAGGCGATGTTTGAAATCCGTGGCGGCAGCGTCCCTACCGGCATCCTCAACGGCCCCGGCCTCGGCTACTAACCCCCAGTAAAACTTAAACTTAAACTCCCCCGCGCACCGCCGAGCACCTTCATTACATTATGCCAATCCCAGTTCGTCCTCGAACCCCCAGCCCCGATCCGAACTGGCTGATTGAAATCACCGACGATGGCAGCCGCACGCTCGTTCGCGTCGATAGCGACCTTTCGTTTCACAGTCACTGTGGAGCGGCTGCGGAATGTGATCATGTCTATCTGCACAACGGCGGTTGCTCACTGCAAGCGTTAAACGATCCCAAGCAATTATGTCCCAGCACGATTCTCGAAATCGGTTTCGGGACAGGATTGTCAATGCTACGCACGCTTGACTGGGCCATGCATTATGAGCGACCGATGCGTTACACCAGTATCGAATACAGCCCACTGCGAGTTGAAATCCTGCACGAACTCAAACTCGATCATGGGTTGCGTCAACCTGCACTGGCCGAACGTTTTTTGACGTGGTATGCAAGCTGCAAACCAAGCGATCTCGGACACACGTTTTACTGGGAGGTGACTGACCAGCATCGAGTTGAGTTAGTCATTGACGACGTTCAAAACTGGATCGAGCGTACCGACATCATCGCCGATACCATCTATTTCGACCCCTTCGATCCCAGCACGAACGCGGAGTTATGGGATCATGTTTTATTGAAACAGCTCGCCAAACGACTGCGCGTCGGCGGACGATTGGTCACCTATTGCGTCGCATCAGAAATCCGCCGCCGCATCGAGGCAGCAGGGTTTGCGGTGCAACGCGTCCCCGGTCCAACGGGTGGTAAACGAGAAGTGATGATCGCTACGAAATGATCGCGTGAATCGGCTGGACTTCTTCCACTCCGACGAGTTTCTGATCCAAGCCACTGTAGAAGTACGAGAGGTGGTTGGGATTGAGGCCCATTTGGTGCAAGATGGTCGCGTGGAGGTTTTTCACATGTAGTGGATTCTCCACCGCGACGCTGCCTAGTTCATCCGTCGTACCGTAGCTGACACCGCCTTTGATCCCACCGCCCGCCATCCACATCGTGAACCCGTACGCGTTATGATCGCGTCCGCTGCCGTTGGCATACTCCGCTGTCGGTTGGCGTCCAAACTCGCCACCCCAAACGACAAGGGTTTCATCGAGCAGTCCGGTACGTTTGAGATCTTCCAGCAACGCCGCGACCGGTTTGTCAGTGGCTCCGGCGTGTTTGTTGTGGTTGTTTTCCAAATCGCCGTGTGCATCCCAGTTGTCATCGTTGTGCGCACCGCCGCTGTAGAGTTGGATGAAACGCACCCCCCGTTGAACCAATCGTCGGGCGAGCAAGCAACGCCGACCGAAATCGGCCGTTTGAGGATTCTCGACGCCGTACAGAGCCAAGGTTTCAGCGGTCTCGTCGGACAGGTCGACCGCTTCGGGAGCCGTCGACTGCATGTTGTACGCAAGTTCATAACTGCTGATCCGCGAGGCTAGCGACTCCTCGTTACCGTGAGCGGTCAAGTGTCGATGGTTGGCGGCTTGGATCGAATCAATCAAACGACGCTGCAATGTTGGCGATAGATCTTTGGGCGGAGCCAAGTCCAGAATCGGTGCTCCTTGGGTGCGGAACACGGTGCCTTGGTAAGTCGCAGGCATGTAACCGCTGCTCCAATTCTTCGCACCGCTGATCGGACCGCCCGTCGGATCGAGCATCACGACAAAACCAGGCATGTTTTGGTTTTCGCTGCCCAAACCGTATGTCAACCAGGAACCGAGGGCAGGGTTACCAGAAAGAACTTTGCCACTATTCATCATCAACATCGCCGAGCCGTGGATCGGCGAGTCGGCAGTCATCGAATGCAAGAACGCGATATCATCGACATGCCGGGCCACGTTCGGGAACAGCGAGCTGACAGATTTGCCACATTCGCCGTATTGCTGGAAATCCCAGCGTGGCTCGACGATGCGTCCACCGGTTTTGTGTCCGCCGCGTCCAAATGTTTTGACGTCGACTGTTTTGCCATCCATACCTTTCATGGCAGGTTTGTGATCGAACGTGTCGATGTGGCTGGGACCGCCGTACATGAACAAGAAAATCACCGATTTCGCTTTCGGGGCAAAATGCGGCGATTTGATAGCCATCGGTCCGGCCATCGCGTTGGAGCCACCCTCTGCAGCGAGCGTGGCAGCGGTGGCAGGCGAGAAAAACCCATCGCGGCCAAGCATCCCGCTGAGCGCTGCGGCCCCGAATCCGGCACCGGATTCCCAAATGAATTCACGGCGGGTGCGGCCACAAAAATGAGAGCGTGAGGGAGTCATGATGGTAGGTGGGTAGGTGGGGCGGTAGCGGAAGTCGTCACGACTTTCGGATGCATTCGGACGTTCTCTCTAAGACGAAAGTCTTGACGACTTCCGCTACGGGTTTCGTTCTACGATTTTTTGTCACTTCATTCTAACCACATTGCAATCGATCATGCAAAACGCTTTTCGCGTCACGAGGCGGTTTCTGAAATAATGCGAGCCGGGTAGAATCTACTAACCCGGCAAACCACTTTTTGTTGTCTCTCAACGAATCCCACAAGTAACCATGGCTGACTCAAACACCGATGCTTCTCGCAGTTTGCCGACCACCGCGTCGGTCTCGCCCGAGCGACGAGCGGTCAGCGAAAGTGCAGGACGACACGGCGAACCCGAATCGATGCGACCGCTGGCCATTTACAAAACGCTCAGCGATACTGAACTTCGCGACCGCATTGAGGCAGTGCGTCAGGAATTAGGCGAGCAGTTGCTGATCCTCGGGCATCACTACCAGCAAGACGAAGTGATCGCGCACACGGATTTGCGAGGCGATAGCTATCAGCTCTCCGAGATGGCGGCCAAAAGTGGTCAATGTCGGACGATCGTTTTTTGCGGTGTCCACTTCATGGCCGAAACCGCTGACATTTTGGCCAACCGGCCCGACCGTGTCGAAGCTCGCGGTGGACGACGCGTCGACGTGCTGTTGCCCGATATGGCTGCCGGCTGCTCGATGGCCGATATGGCTGGCATCCGCCAAGTCCAAGCGGCTTGGGATGATATGAGCGAAATCATCGATACTGAACAAGTCATTCCGGTGACGTACATCAACAGTGCCGCCAGTTTGAAGGCGTTTTGTGGTCGACACGGTGGGATCGTGTGTACGAGCAGCAACGCCCGCGCGGTTTTAGAATGGGCGTTTGAGCGTGGTCAGCGAGTGTTCTTTTTTCCCGACCAACACCTCGGCCGCAACACCGCGCTAACGATGGAGATCACCGAAGAACAGATGCCTGTGTGGGATCCATACGCACTCGAACTCGGTGGTAATTCAGAATCGCAAATCGAGAACAGCCGCGTGATTTTGTGGAAAGGGCACTGCAGCGTGCATCAAATGTTCCGTCCCGAACATGTCGCCAAATTTCGTGCCGATCACCCCGGCATACAAATTCTCGTTCACCCAGAATGTCCTCGGGAAGTCAACGATATCGCGGACATCAGCGGCAGCACGGGCAAGATTATCAAGACCGTGCAATCCGCACCGCCGGGTACCAAGTGGGCGATCGGCACAGAACTGCATCTCGTCAATCGACTCAAAGCGGAACATCCCGAACAAGAGATTCATTTCCTCAGCCCCGTCGTTTGCATGTGTGCGACGATGTACCGGATCGACTTGCCGCACTTGTGTTGGACGCTTGAAAACTTGCGAGACGGCAAACTCGTCAACCAAATTCGCGTCGATGAAGAAACAACAAAATGGAGTTTGGTGGCGCTCGAACGCATGCTGGCGGTGAAATAATCGCGGCCATGAATCTATCTCGCACGCCGCTCGTGATCGCCTCGATCGCCGGTGCCTTGGCTGTACTGATCGGTGCGTTTGGTGCGCATGGATTGCCCGATCATTTGGTGGGATTGGGCGTCGATGCGGAAACGCTTGCTCGTCGGCTAGACCAATTTGACGTGGGTGCTCGATATCATTTGGCGCATGCGATCGTGTTGCTAGCGCTGGTCGCTTTGCCGGTGCCTCACTCGCGGGTGCGAACATGGAGTTTTGTGTTATTTGTCGCAGGAATTGTTTTCTTTTCCGGCAGCTTGTATGTGCTCGTGCTCACGAACACCGCGTGGTTGGGAGCGATCACTCCGATCGGCGGCGTATGCTGGATCATCGCGTGGTCGCTGCTCGCGTTCTTGCGAACGGGAGAATAGAGGATCTTGTTGCAGATCCTGAAACCTAAAATCTGAAATCTCCCCACCCCACCGTCTCGCCCAAAACCCGTTCGTCTCGTACAATCCACGATCATGGAAACGATGACTGAAAATCCACCGCTTATCTATCCGTCGGTATGGCGTCACCGGCATCTATTGGATTTGGAGCGGCTCAGAGCTGACGAGATTTTTGCGATCCTGAAGGTTTCCCAACAACTCAAAGAGATGACCGGCGGATGTCGGCGAAAACTCACGCTCTTGCAAGGCAAAACCTGCGCTAATCTGTTTTTTGAAAACAGCACACGAACACGAAACAGTTTTTCCCTCGCCGCCAAACGACTCGGTGCCGACACGGTCGAATTCAGTAGCTCGGGTAGCAGCGTGGCGAAAGGCGAAACGTTTGTCGACACCGCCAAAACGATCGAAGCTATGGGCGTCGATTGGGTCGTCACGCGGCACTACACGCCTGGCACACCGCACCTGCTCGCTCGCGAACTGAATTGCTGTGTGCTCAATGCAGGCGATGGTCCACACGAGCACCCGACGCAAGGTTTGCTCGACATTCTCACGATTTTGCAGAACCGAGGTCGCCGCGATTGGATGACGGCGGTGATCGACCCCTGCGAGTTGCTGGCGGGCATGACGGTGGCGATGGTCGGTGATATCGCTCACAGCCGTACGGCGCGAAGCAACATCTGGGGGCTGCGTGCCCTCGGTGCTCACGTGATCATCTGCGGCCCGCCCACGCTCGTTAGTCCGCGCTGGGAAGAGATTGGATTCGAGGTTGCGCACCGGCTCGATGATATAGTCCAACGCTGCGATGTCTTGAACCTGTTGCGAATTCAGTTTGAACGCCAGTACACGCGGCCATTCCCGAGTGTGCGCGAATATGCGGCGATGTATGCCATGAACGGCGAACGGATGCGACGCGCAAAATCAGACATCCTGATCATGGCACCTGGCCCGATCAATCGTGGTGTCGAGATCACACCCGAAGTCGCCGATGGACCGCATTCAGTCATCCTGGAACAAGTCACCAACGGGATCGCCGTGCGGATGGCCGCATTATGGTTGCTAGCGGGCGCGAATGAGCATGTTTAAGACCAGTGGGTTCGGTGTTTTGCCTGTTATGTCGTGTTGACAGGCTGGAAGCCTATCCCACTTGACAGGCTGGAAGCTTAACTCACTTGAATCAACGCAATTAAAGCCAAAACTCGCTATGCCATTTCCTAACCCTTCGCTGATGCAGCCGATTGTGATCAATGGTGGTCGTGTGATCGACCCGGCTCAGGGCGTTGATCGGATCGCCCGATTGCTGATCGTCGATGGCCATATCGCTGCGATCGACCCCAGTGACGAGGACTGCCCTGGAGATGCCCATTGGATTGATGCTCGCGAGCGAATCGTTGCTCCGGGACTCGTGGATCTCGGTGCCGAACTGCGACAACCTGGTCGCGAAGAAGACGAAACAATTCAAACGGGCAGCGACGCGGCTTTGGCGGGCGGCTACACGTCGCTGTTATGTTGCAGTAACACCAACCCCGTCATCGACTCAGCCGCTGCCGTGGAATTGGTCACACGCATCGCGCAGCGTGTCGGCGGCGTGCGAGTTTATCCGCTCGGATGCTTGAGCAAAGGCCGCGACGCTGAACAGATGGCAGAGCTAGCAATCTTGGCCGAGGCCGGTGCGATCGGATTCAGTGATTCGCCACGGTCCATGCCCAATGATGCGTTGCTCAAACGGGCACTGGATTATTGCCGCATGCTGGATCTGCCGATTTTCGATCGCCCCGAAGTCCCGGGACTCGCCGAAGGCGGTGTGATGCACGACGGACAAGTCTCGTTAGTCTTGGGGTTGAGAGGTTTGCCGACCGAAGCGGAAGATCTGTCGGTCGCTCGTGACGTTCGATTGGCCGAAGCAACGAAAGGTCGATTGCATATCGGACCGGTCAGCACGATGGGTGCGATTGACATGATCGGACGTGTTAAAGCACGGGGCATCGCGATTTCGGCATCGGTCTGTCCGCACAATTTGCACGGCAGCGACGCGCTGCTGCGATCGTTCGACGCTCGCTACAAAGTCCACCCGCCGATGCGCAGCCCCGCGCATGTCAACACACTGCAGCAAGCGGTCGCCGACGGCACGATCGATGCGATCCAGTCTGGACACATGCCCCGAGCACGAGAGAAAAAAGGGAACGATCTGGATCAAGCTCCATTCGGTGCAGCAACCTTGGAAACGACCTTGGCAGCAGTGATCACAGACATGATTCGCACCAACATCTTGAGCTGGTCACGCGCGATCGAGTGCTTGTCAACAAACCCTGCCAAGATCGCGAAACTGCCGGCGGGTACGCTCGGCATCGGCTCGCAGGCCGATGTCGTTGTGATTGATCCCCAGTCCTGCTGGACGGTGCGGCCGAGCGAGTTCATGTCAAAATGCCAAAGCAGCCCGATGGAAGGCCGCGATTTATACGGACGCGTCACACACACGATTGTCGGTGGTCGCTTACTGTTCGTCTGCGTCGAAGAATCCGCGATTGTCGTTTAGTACCTATCCAAAAACGTTGAGCCGACGGCGCTAGCGGGTTGCTGATTTACGTTTAACAGTTAGCCGCAGGCGTACTATCCGACGTAAGAGTACGCCTCTGGCTAACTGTTAAACAAAAGAGGAGTGGAATTCAACTAAAGCAACAGCTCGCTAGCTGCGGGTGTTTCTTCGGATAAGTTTTTAGTTCTCTCAAAAACCAAGAGGCCAATGGGATTGTGCGACTTATGCCGATTGTGAGCCGTACGCGTCGTTGAAACTCCGCAGATTGCGCAGAATTCTCCGCTTCCGTTGCTCTGACCAACCCATATCTGTGCGGTGGCTCTCTTTTTGAAAGCACACCATCGATCGTTTCACGCACGCACAATCTCACGGGGTAATCACGCATGACGCAAACAGAACGACCAACGACCGAACGCAAAGCTCTCAAAGTCAACTTGGACGCTCGCCGTTATGGCTCGTTTGCCGAAATCGGGGCTGGCCAAGAAGTCGTGCGTTGGTTCTTCCGTGTCGGTGGTGCGGCGGGCACGATCGCTAAGAGTATGTCGGCCTATGACATGTCCGTCAGCGATGCGATCTATGGCGCATGCGAACGCTATGTTTGTCGCCAACGATTGCAAGACATGCTCGATCGCGAACACGCCTTGAACCTCGAACGTTTGAAAGAAAGCCGCGGCGATACGACTGCGTTTTTCGCGTTCGCCGATACTGTCTCAGCGCGAAACTTTCACGGCACCAACGATTGTCACGGGTGGATGGGGATTCGGTTTCAAGCTCACCCGCGTGATCAAGATAGCCAGATCATTTTGCATGTGCGGATGCTTGATACCGAGAACGCGTTACAACAAGAAGCACTCGGTATCGTCGGTGTGAATCTGCTCTACGGTGCGTTCTTCCTTAACCATGAACCCGATCAACTAATCGAATCGTTGCTGGATAATTTGACCACGCGGCGGATTGAGATTGACATGATTGAGTTTTCTGGGATCGCGTTCCGGCATGTCGATAACCGCGTGATGAGCTTGCGATTGGTGCAGCTCGGGCTGAGCAGGGCAGCGATGTTTTCGGCTGACGGAGAGGTGCTACAGCCCAGCGAAGTGCTTTATAAGAAACCGATTCTCGTCGAGCGTGGAAGTTTCCGCCCGCTGACGAACGTGAACGTTGATATGCTCGAAGCTGCCAAGGCGAAATTTCAGAATGAAGAGGACGTGGATTCTAACGAAGTCGTGACACTTGCTGAAATCACGATGCGGAATTTGACCGCCAATGGCGACATCGATTTGCGTGACTTCCTCGAACGCGTTGACACGTTGGCGGCTGCTGGTATGACTGTGTTGATCTCGGATTACTTTGAATACTATCGGCTGGCCGCGTATTTGGCGCAGCACACGAAGAAGAGGATCGGGATCACGATGGGTGCAGCGAGCTTGATTGAGCTGTTCGACGAGAAGTATTACACATCGCTCGATGGTGGGATCTTGGAATCGTTCGGTCGGTTGTTCAAGAACGATTTGAAGTTGTACATCTATCCGCTGATGAATCGTGAAACGGGCGAGTTAACGACGGTGGACAACCTGCAGGTCGCCGAGGAGATCCGCACGCTGTATCGCTATTTAGTCGACAAAGGCTGCATCGAGCAGATTGAGGATTATGACCCGGATCATCTTGGCACGTTCTCGCGAGAGGTCTTGCAACAGATCGTCAAAGGCGATTTGAATTGGATCGAGCACGTGCCGGTTGCGGTGGCGGAGTTGATCCAGCAGCGCGGTTATTTCGGTTGCAAGCGGGCACCCAAGCCCGTGGCCGTCAAGACGTTGGCACCTGTGATTGCTCCATTGGTACCGAAAGCGAATTTGATGTGCGATTTGATGAACGTTTAGCGTTCTTGAATCAAAATTCTCATTTTCAGTCTGGGGCGATTTTCTTGAACGGATCGCAGCGTGTTTGAGAATTTCTGCCGATTGAGCGAGATTTTCTGGGTGCGTGTTCGACTTGCCGCACATAGTTTAAGCGGACACCGCCTTCGGGTTTAACGATCAGCCTAACTCGTTCAAAGAACGCGAACTTAACCAGACGATACCTGATAACAGGTTTTGGCCCACCTTTCGTTACTTTCTGCACAAAGCATTTGTCGCAACTATGTATCCATCGCCGAACTCACACGGAACATACCCGTCGCCGACCGAACGCCGCGTCGCGTCACCGCAACCGATCGACTCACTCAGCCAGCCGTCGATTGGCGGTTTCGGACGTCGGTCCAGTGACACATATTTGGAATCAGCAATCGCCTCTGCGTCGCCAGCGAAGTTGCGGTTGATGTTGATTGAACGGGGCGTGGAAGTCGCTCGGCATTTGGCGGGAATGTGGCGTGAGACGCCCGGCAAACGGGGCACGAACGAGTATTCATTGAAGCTGCTCGAACTGCTCAGTGAATTATTGTCGGGCGTGACGGATCAAAAGGTTGAAGTCTGCCGGACGGTGGCGGATATGTATGTGTTCTTGTGCCAGCATTTGATCGGCGCAGAAAAGAATGGCGACGCGTCGATGATCGACGAAATCCGCTTGGTGTTGGAGACTGAGGCTGAGACATGGCGTATGGTTTGCGCTCAGGAAGCTGGCCATTCGCCTGCGAAGGCCCGTGCGGCTAGTGTCCTGTCGCGGACTGCTGGCTCCGCTGCTCCGGTTTCAGGCGGTTTGAATTTGCAGGGTTGAGAAGACTCTTCTCCTCCCAATCCTAAACTTAAACTGTACGGCGGCAGGTTGGTGAAAATCATAACCCGACGCATAAGTTTTGAAGTTGCGATTTTTGATAGCCCGGAGGGCGACAGATGTTCGCAAATTTTGTGCCGCCCTCCGGGCTAAGGGTTGTGATCCTACCTATCCGTCGGCTTACGCCGACGGCAGTTCCTATGTCGCCCTCCGGGCTACTCCAGTTGCACTCCATGAAGAGATTCAGGTGAGAGTTTAAGTTTAAGTTTTTTTGTTAACTTGTTTTTGTTGTAGATGAATTTATGAATCTCTCGGGTAAGCATGCACTCGTCACGGGCGGGGCTGGATTTATTGGTTCTCATCTTGTCGGTAAATTACTCGCCGCTGGTGCTCGCGTTCGTGTGGTCGATAACCTTTCGACTGGCTTTACCACGAACTTACAATCATTCGAGCATGGACCGCATGCCGAATCGTTGGAGTTTATTCAAGCCGACATTGCCGATGCGGAGATCGCCTGTCGTGCGGTCGCGGAGGTTGATTATGTATTCCATTTAGCTGCGATGGCGAGTGTCCCGCGCAGCATGCGCGAACCTGGCTTGTGTCATCGTTGGTGCGCGACGAGCACGGTTGAGTTGTTGGCGGCGGCATCGGCAGCCAAGGTCAAACGATTTGTGCTGTCATCGACCAGCGCTGCCTATGGTGATTCACTATTTGTTTCCAAACGAGAATGCGACACACCCGCACCCTTGTCGCCGTACGCTGCGTCGAAGCTCGCTGCGGAAAATTATTGCGCCGCGTTTAATCGTGAGTTCGATATTGAAACCGTAGTCCTGCGTTATTTCAATGTGTTCGGACCACGCCAAGACCCTCAGAGTGAGTATAGCGCAGTGATCCCTCGATTCGTCTCGATGATCCTGTCAGGGGAACGGCCCGTCATCTATGGTGACGGGAATCAATCACGCGACTTTGTTTATGTAGGCGATGTTGCGGATGCTAATTTGTTGGCCGCGACTCAAGACGGAGTGGCGGGTGGTACGTTCAATATCGCTCGCGGAGAGCGGACGACGTTGTTGGAATTGCTGCAAACGCTGCGTGAATTGCTCGGTCGTGAGATCGAGCCGATCCACGAACCGGCTCGCGCGGGTGACGTTCGCGATTCATTGGCGGATATCATCCAGGCCCGCACCCGCCTCCGATTTAACCCAACCGTCACCATCGCCGAAGGATTGCGACAAAGTGTGGAATATTACCGAGAGATCTGCACTGCAAGCGCGTAATTGAGTAATATGTGGGCGAATTTGTCGCATCCCCTCCTGTAGGTTCGCTTTCGCCCGCTGGCAGTGAGCACCGCAAACGCTAGGACTCACGCCGCATGTCGTTGATGATTTCTTCTCAAGTGCAAACTCGCGTGGTCAAGACGCGTCGCGATCTGAATGCTTTCTTGGCAGTGCCGTGGTCGATTTATCAAGACGATCCAAACTGGGTGCCACCGCTGCATGCGGAAGTCCGCACACGATTGAATCCAGCCAAAAACCCGTATTTCAAACATGCCGAGGCTGCGTTGTTTTTGGCGGAGCGGGAGGGCTGCGTGGTGGGTCGGATCTCGGCTCAAATTTGCCAATTGACGCAAGAGCACCAAGGGCCAGGGATCGGGCATTTTGGTTTTTTCGAGAGCGAGGATTCGACGGAGACGGCGGCGGCTTTATTCGATACGGCCGCAGCGTGGCTGAGCGAGCGGGGCATGGACCGAATGGTCGGGCCGTTCAACCTATCGATTCATGAAGAGGCGGGTTTGTTGATCGATGGTTTCCATCGACCACCGTACATTTTCATGACACACAACCCGCCGTACTATGAAGCGTTGTTCGAGTCGGCGAAGTTGGACAAGGAGATTGACGTTTATGCCTATCATCTTGATATCACGAAACCATACCCAGACCGGATCACGCGGATTTTAAAGTCAGCGGCGCGGAACACGAATATTCAATTGCGGAACGTTGACAAACGGCATCTCGAAAGTGAATTGACGTTGTTGCTCGAACTGTTCAATGAGTCGTGGGCCGATAACTGGGGCCATGTGCCGATGACGCAGGGCGAAGTCGATGACTTGGCGATGTTGGTGCGGCGTTTGTTCAGTACTGATGCGGTGGTGTTGGCGGAAGTTGACGGACAGATCGCGGGGTTCATCGTCGTGATTCCGAACTTGAATGAATTGACGGCTGATTTGAACGGGAAATTGTTTCCGTGGGGTTGGTTGCGGATGGTGTATCGCTTGCAAAGAACTCCGTGCCGTTCGGTGCGGGTGCCGTTGATGGGAATTTCGAAACAATTTCAAAATACACGCACTGGTGCGGCGATCGCATTTTCAATGATTGAGCGGTGCCGCGCCGCGAGCGTGCGAAATGGAGCGACACACTGCGAAATGTCCTGGATCTTAGAAACGAACGCACCGATGCGAGCGATCTTGGATGTATCGGGATCGAAGCTGGATAAAACCTATCGGTTGTATTCTCGATCACTGATGTAGATAAAGTAGCAGGCACAATCCCTTGTGCCGTTCGCCTTCGGTATCGGCTGCGGGCCAACGGCACCGTAAAATAAGCCTGTTACTCTCGGGGCGACTCCAAAACGATTGCCGTGGCATGGCCTGGAGAGGTGTGGGCGATGGCGACGACGACTGATTTTTCAAGCGGACGCAGTTGCTTGCTCACGGCGAGCGGTTTGGTGGATCCGTCACTTGTGTTGCACAACTCTGCATGTGGTACAGGAGCGATGCGACTGGACTGCAACGTGACACACGCCGCTAACAATCCCATCATACCGCTGGCCGCACCCACGTGACCGAGTAACGTGCCCGGCAAAATCACCGGCACGTTTGGTAAAGTTTCATACAATGCGACTCGTTCGCACGCATCAATCACGGGATCACCAGTGGCGTGACCGACGACTGCCCCGACATCATCGGAAGTGACACCGGCGGAGTCCATCGCGGCACGCACCGCCGCCACAATTGCCGCCGCTGAACCACGGCCTGCGTCAGGACGAATATCGGCATTGCGGTCGTGGTTGACGAATGATGGCGAGCCAATGAATCGGGAAGCGTATCCGAGCACGCGGGCGAGCGGTCGGGCACCGCGTGCCTCCGCCGTGCTGCCACGTTCGAGCATGAGACTGCCGGCGCCTTCACCACGTACCAAGCCGTTGGCATTGATCGCGTGCGGACGGCTGCTCAACGAGACAGGATCTGCCACTGTCGCTAACGGTTGATCTTCGGTGAATAGCGAGCGGGTCGCGTTAAGCCGTGTACCGGTGGCACTCACGATCATGAAATCAGCGATCTCACGTTTAAGATAGCCGCAGGCTTCGATCAATGCGGCATGTCCCGACGTGTCGCCAACAGTGAGAGAATTGTTAGGGCCGTGCGCGTTCACCACGATGCTATAGTGGCAGGCGGGCATGTTCGGCAAGTATTTCAGTAACCACAGCGGTGTGATGTGGCGCATGGCAGCGTTTCCGAAATGACTCGCATCGAACTTGCCCGACTCATTGACGCTATCGGCGTAGGCGTCACAGAGTTCTTCGGGATTGCCGTACATCATTTCGCTGCCGAAGATTGTGCCGATCCGGTCGCATTGAATTTTGCCGCCCTCGGTATAACACGGGCGTTTGCGCCGCCGCCCCCCTACACGTTGTCTGGGCGGTGCGAATGTTTGCGCAGGCTCGGCGGGCAAGTACGGGTTCAACCCAGCGTCTTCGACAGCGAGTTGTGAAGCGGCGTAGGCGGTTTGAATTTCGCGGCACATCACCTTGAGAGCCTTGCGTGGCTTCACGAAAAGCTTGGCATCAAAATCGACAAGGTTTGCTACCACTGCGGTGGCTTGATCTAATTGGGGTTGTCCGTCAATGGTGCGATAACGACGGGTGACATGTTCATCCTCAGTGAATCCATCGTCACCTTGCCGGTAGACGCCGCTGGCTCCCCCGAGTAGCGATTTAGCAAATGCGGCTCGGCCTACTCCGATCGACGAAACCATTCCAACACCGGTGATCACGAGGTCGGAAGATTTCATGGGGCAAAGGCAAAGAGGAGGAATGATGAATGCGGTTTGGAAAAATGCAAAAGGCTTCTAAGCAGTCGATCACGGCACGACAGCTGGAAGCTTAGCCCTCTTGTTGACCGATGGGGCCTAAGTATGACCAGCAGACCGACCGATCACCAGTCTACAGCAGGGGCACTCGCCAGAAATTTAATAATCGCGGCGTTTCACCGCCCTATCGGCTGGCGATTCGGAACTCAATCGGGGCATCAATATCCGGATGCAAGCTCTGATGGACAGGGCATTGACGGGCTGCAGCAGCGAGCCGGGTACGCATCGCTTCGTCGAGCGAGAGTGAGGCGGGATAGGTAACGATGGTCACAAGTCGACCGATCCGGCGAATAGGAGTCTGGACCATCTCTTTGGTGACGCTGACCGTCGTTCCGCTAAGATCGAGATCATGCCGCTGCGAAACCAGACCCAAGATCGTGAGCACGCACGCCCCCAGAGCGGTTGCGACAAGATCAGTTGGTGAAAAGGATGTTCCACGCCCGCCGTTGTCGACGGGCGCGTCAGTGGTGAGTTGTTGACCGCTGGGACCGTGCGTGGCGAGACAATTCAGTTGGCCTTGATAGACGGCCGTGATTTCGACGGACATACTTGGTTCTTGGTTCTTGGTTACTGGCGTGTGAACGACGGCGGTAGCATATCGCTATTGGTTGGGTTCCAATAGTGAGCCGACACGGTGCGCGGGAGTCCCGCCCGCGCACCGTTCATACCCAATGACTTATTTCGGGGTGCTTAACTCCACCGTGATCGCCATCACGATTGGCGCTGAATGATGCTCTGGTTTGACAAGCTCGATTGCATCAATCATCTCGGTGCGTTTAGGAGAAATCGCTAGGTAACGAAGTTGCCCCCCGGCTTGAGTTGAGAGGGCGAACTTGGACTTCGGAACATCGAACTTGCCAATGTAATCGGCGATATGCTGTCCGTCGATCAACGGATGGTCTTCGGCCTGACCATCGGAATAACGCAATCGCACGATCATCGACACGCCACCTCGGCTCGGCTGTTTGCTGGCCCATCCTGCCACTCCGCCCAGCACATGGATCGTTTTGGCGGAGGTTCGGCAACGCACGCTCACTTCCTTTGGCATCTGCGGAGCGAATGGGCCGTTGGGTCCATGCAACATCACCGCGTTGGCAACCGTCGTGCCTTTCGGATCAATCAGCGAGAATGGAACATTCTCGATAACGATCACATCGTACTTCGGCAAAACCAAACGCTCGCTAACGTTCGCGCGATCGTAAAACATGCCTTGTGTGGAAACCGTATTGGCAACGGCTTCTAACCCTAACGGCACGAACTGGTCACTTTGCGTGAGATACTCAAGCACGTTGACAAAGCCCACATCATCGATCGATTGCTCGAATCCTTCAGGCATCGCTGAGTTTTTCGACGGTTGTAATTCGTCGATGTCTTCACGCAAAATCGTGTGCTGCTTGCCTTGTGCGTCGACCATTTCAATCGTGGTCAATGATTCAGCGCTTAACAGCCCCGCGATCACGACGCCGTCGGCCGTCAGCACGGTGTACAGCCGATAGTTCGCTTCGACGCTGCGGTTGGGATCGAGGATATGCGTCAACAGTTCGGCTTTCGGATGCACCGACATTCCGTTTAGGTTCGGACCAACGATTTTCCCTTCACCTTTAAACACGTGGCAAGTCGCACAATGCTTCGTGAAAACCGCTTTGCCCAAATCGGGGTCGCCCGTTTTTTCCGTTAATGGCATTTTCGCAGTAACGAGTTTCGTGCGATCATTATTGACGACCACGCCACCTTGTTTCATCAGTTCACGCGCTGCACTACGGATCTCAGGCGACGGATTGGATGCCAATGCATCTCGCTGCTGGATCGACAATTCAGCAAGTTCGATTTCGCCGCCCTGGATTGCTGCGATTAGTTCCTGCGTTAGCTCTGGACGAGTCAACATCACACGAATGATGTTCGCTCGCAAATCAGGCGTGGCTGTATCGCTGATGCGTCGATAACGTTTTGCCAACCCTGGGGCTTTGGATTGACTGAGTGCTTGGACCAGTCCGGTCGATAGTGAAGGAGGCGATTGTGGACCGATCGAGGCTTCGAGCGCATCTGCGGACGATTCGCGATTGGGATCCATGGCGATCAACTGGTCTGCGGCAGCCAAGCGATCTTTCACCGACAACTCTGCGTCTTCGACCCGGCTGACAAAGCTTTCAATGATCGGTGCAATTTCCTGTTCGAGTGAATTGTTCGACCACGACGAGGCTAAACGGGCCAGCGAGGCTTTGCTGGAATCCGAAACAGTAGCGAATACTGTACGCAGCGTTTCATCACGCGAAGCATCGAGTGCGATGACATGGTCTTTCGGCCATCCTGCGGTCAATCCACTGATCACGGTGTCGATGGTTGCGGGCACGGTATCGTCCATCGCTGACAACAACGCCGCGACTACGTTTGTGTCGGGAGCCGATCGAGCGAGGTGCTCCGCGATCTGGCGAACGGCTTTCAATGAAGCAGGTGGCAACTGATCGGCAGCGTCCAACACGCTGATCAAGAACGCTTCGGCGTGCATCGCTCCCGCACTCGTTAACGCATCGACGAGCCAACGATCTTTCGTCAGAGTTGGATTGGTCGTCACTTGACTGAGTGACGCTCCCGCATCCACATGGGGTGTATCGGAGAATTTCAAAACCGCTGCCAAAACGACTTGCGCATCAGTGTCAGCGAGTAGGTTCGCTTCCAAGATCGCTGTGAGAGTCTCGGGCGCATCAGGCAGCACGCGAATTGAGTTCAGACGAACGCCCGCCGATGGATGTTTCAAAGCACTATAGACGGCTTCAATAGCCGAACCACTTCCTGGTTTGAGAGCCCCCAGTCCATCGAGTGTGTTCAACGCATGAATCGCACCTGCGTTCAATCCGATCTCGTCCATGGATTGATCAGCGATGAGTTCGAGCAGAGGTGCAACGAGATCGGTCTCACCACTTTCAACGAGCAAACGCTGCGCGTGCAGGCGAACTTCCATCGTCGGTGATTTCAGAGCCACAATCAGGTCGCCGGTGGAAGAACCGGCGGCTAGCGCCGTGCCACTGTCAGGTTTAGCATCATCAGGGACAACCCGGTAGATCCGCCCGTATTTTTTGTCACGCAACTTCGTTTCGTAGGCTTGTCCTTTACCCGTTTGAAAGCCTTGCGGCGTCGGGTTGTGTTGCACGATATAGTTGTACCAATCCAACACCCACACGTTACCGTCTGGACCAACCTCAGCCATGATCGGGGCGGTCCATTCATCGTCGCTGGCGAATAGATTGATTGGGCTATCGGATTTCATCCCTGCTCCATTGCGCTCGATCACAAACGTGCCGACTAATTTGCCGGTCGGTCCACAAACGAACGCCGTGCGATTCCACCATGCTTGCGGATAGTTTCGTGCCGTGTACAGAGCATGCCCAGCCGCAGCGGTGTAGCCGCCGTGATGATCGACTTGACGAATCTTGTCCGTGATCGGTTCAAACAAATGGTCGTCGCAAATCATCGTCAAACCTTCTGGTGCCCAACCTTTGACGCGTTCATAGTACCGGTTCGCGATCGGCATGAAGAAGCTGGGTTGGCGATTCGCCGTGGAACCGAAGATCAATCCTTCTTCGCTAATCCCGAGTCCCCAGGTATTGTTGGTTGTTGAGCGAACGAATTCGAGCTGCTCGACAATCGGATCATCGTCTTGTGACAATTTGAAACGAAAGAACCCCATCCGAAACGCGGGTTGCTTGACGCCGTTGATGATTGGTGCGGATTGGTTGTAACCTTGCATCGCCCAAATCCAATTGTCCAATCCGTTGCGGAAATTGCTCACGCCACCGTGCGTGTCGCCAAGTGCCCAACCGGAAATCAAGACTTTGCGAACATCGGCTTTACCATCGCCGGTCGTATCCTTGAGGTACAGCGTTTCGATCCCATTCTGCACGATCGCACCGCCACGATGGAACGCGATCGCCGTCGGAATGCTCAGTTCCTCAGCAAAGATGGTTGATTTATCGGCGCGGAAATCACCATCGGTATCTTCAAGAATGCGAATTCGGTCACGACCTTTCCCGCCGTCTTTCAGTTCGTTCGGATAGTCAAGGGTTTCACAAATCCAAAGACGTCCTTGTTCGTCCCAATTCATCGCAATCGGTTTGCCTTGGAACATTGTTCCTTGAAGCATCGACTCATCAGCGAACAGTTCGATGTGAAAACCTTCCGGTGTGACGATGTGTTTCATTGACTCGGCTGGTGATGCAGGGGACTGCATCAAGTTCAACGTTTTTCCACTACCGGCGGCATAGTTAGGAATCTCCGGGCCGACGTCGACATAGTCAAACGGTTTAAGGTTGGCTGGCAATGATTTCGCGAGCGGCAATTTCATGGCGGTTGACGGCGTCGAGTCAGCCATTCCCGTTTCGCCTTCGCCGCACGCCCAACGAATGCCACGCTGAAGTAGCTCGTGAAAACCTGGTTGACTCCAAGTTCGCTCGTCGTGTCCCCAGGCAGTATAGAAAACGCGGCCTTCTCCATGGGTGCGAATCCACGTCCATGGTTCGCGGGTGTTGCCATCGGCTTGCATGTCACCGGCACGATATTCCAAGACGGTGCGGTTTGTATCGTTGTGCAGATGATGCACGTAGGTCTCATCCCAACTCGTAAACGATTCGTACCCGTCGGTGATCGGATGGTTGACGTCCGCAGGCTGCGTTGTCATCTCACCAGTCCCGTGACGCCTAAATTGGGCACCCATTAACGCGACAACTTCAGGAGCGTTGCGAAAGCAGAACGTGGCGCAGTGAATCGGAATAAAGCCTTTGCCTGACGCGACGTACTCCAATAACGCCTTGGCTTGTTCGGGCGCGATTGTGTCGATGTTCGCGTACAGGATCAGGCCGTCGTATTGATTGAGTGTCGCGGCGTTGAGCATAGCCACCTCTTCGGTGTACGTCATGTCAATGCCTTGAGCGTCCATCACAGGCTTGAGAATCGCAAACCGAGTCGCCGGTCTGTGACTGTTCTGGTCGCCGAGAAACAATAGTTTCAAGTCCGAGTCAGCAGCAGACACGACGTTGCCAAGACCGAATGAGAAGAGCAATAGAAGCGTGATGCGAAACATGGCGAGTGCCGTATTGGGGTTGGTAGAGGTGGGGTTTGATCGTAGCGGAACTCGTCAAGAGTTTCGTTCGGTGAAGCGGCGCGGTCCGAAAGTCTTGACGACTTCCGCTACATTTTTGACGCGTAATTCACCCTTGAGTGAACTCAGGCAAACGAATCACTTCGCCGCCTTTTGTTGCCGACTCATGGGCGCAGATACCTGTGCAAGTCCAATTGGAACTGGTCACGGCATTGGGCCAAGGATCACGATCTTCTTTCAGAGCCGATACGAATTCATGAACCATGTGCGGATGCGATCCGCCGTGACCGCCGCCTTGAATGAACGACAAGTGTTCCGCGTTGTGAATCTCAGCTGGTAACGTGAAGCGGCGAATCGACTCGGGTAGCAAATGAGCGAAGTCCGGTACATCAACCTTCTCCGGGATCTCATGCTCTGGTTTCTTCGCCGTGTGGATCACATGCGGTTCGTTTTCAACGAGCGTCCACTCAAACGACTTCTTCGTGCCATACACGTCGAAGCTTTCGCGATACTGGCGAGCGACGTCATATAGGAAACGCCAAATATGTGCGGTCACGTCACTGTCTTTCAACTTGATATGACAACTCTCGACCGCGAATGAACTACCTGATTTCTTGGCGATGTCGTCGCGAACGGTTCCGGAGCCGAAACAACTAACCGCTTCAGCGAGCGAGTTCATTAAACCAAGGCACGGACTGACCACGTGGGTAGCGTAGTGCATCGGGATCATCGCTTCCCAGTAACTCGGCCATCCGTCCATGTCTTGCGGGTGCGACGCGGCGAGGTGTTGGATTTTGCCCAACTCACCTTTCTCGTACATGTCTTTGATAAAGAGAAACTCGCGGCTATACACGACCGTTTCCGCCATCATGTACTTCAATCCCGTCGCTTTGACTTTCTCAACGATTTGGCGGCACTCGTCAACTGTCGTTGCCATCGGCACGGTACACATCACATGCTTGCCTGCATCGAGCGCCTTCAGCGACATCCAAGCGTGATCGGGAATCGGACTGTTGATATGCACAAAGTCAATTTCGGGATCGGCGAGCACATCGTCGTAGTTCGTGTAACGTTTGGCAATGTTGAACTGGTCTGCAGACTTCGTCAGTTCATCTTCGTTGCGACGGCAAAGTGCCACAATGTTGACGCCTGGGTACGCGTCATAGATTGGGATGAACTCCGCACCGAAACCAAGTCCAATCATGGCACCGTTTTTGATATCGCTCACGCCTTCTTCTCCATTTCACTAGGGTTCCGAGCAGGACACTCGACAGAATTGTTGGGCTCTATTCTGACCGATAATAACAACCACACCATGAGGTTCTGCGCACGAATTTTGAGATATTTCACCGGAGTTGCATCTCCCGAGCAGATCCATGTTAAGATTCAATCCAAAGGCAATGGCGACTGTTGAGCTGATTCTCGCCTTCGTCGCACGCTGAACTCAATTGAGACTTTTGTATCTGTGAAACGTCGTCGCCACGTCGCCCTGTTGATCGAAACGTCCAACGCCTACGCCCGTGGTGTCTTGGAGGGCGTGATTGATTACAACCGGCATCACGAGCGATGGTCGCTTTTCGTACCTGAACAAGAGCGAGGAGCGAGTCCACCGAGTTGGCTGCCGGGCTGGAAAGGCGACGGGATCATCGCTCGGATCGAAACCGACGAGATCGCCAGTGCGGTGCGGCGGACGAATCTGCCAGTCGTTGACGTCAGCGCCGCTCGGCATCTGCCAGGCATCCCGTGGGTAGAAACGGACGACGAAGCCGTCGTGACGATGGCGGTCGAACATCTCGTGCAACGCGGTTTCCAACATCTCGCGTTTTGCGGTGATGCGAGTTTTAAGTGGTCGATGCTCCGTGAGAATCAGTTTCGAAGGATCGTGCAATCAACAGGCTTGAAAGCTCATGTGCACGCATCGATCCCGCGCAGTGGGCCGCATTACTCGTGGAGCAATGAGAAACAAAATCTCGCTAAGTGGTTGCGTGAATTGCCTCGGCCAGTCGGCATCATCGGTTGCTATGACATTAAAGCGCAGCAGATCTTGGATGTCTGTCGTGAAGTCAACATTGCAGTCCCCGAAGAAGCGGCGGTGTTGGGGGTCGATAACGATGAGTTGCTGTGCAACGTTGCTGATCCACCGCTATCGAGCGTGATTTGCAACACCCGCCGCACGGGCTACGAAGCGGCCGCGTTGCTGGATCGGATGATGTCAGGCGAAGATGTTGGTGCGAACGCGATTTTGCTAAAACCGATTGGAGTCCAAACAAGACAATCGACCGACATTTTGGCTATCGAGGATGCTGACGTCGCAGCGGCTCTGCGGTTCATTCGCGAGAATGCGTTCACAGGCATCAACGTCAACGACATACTGCGAGTCGTTCCGCTATCGCGGCGGGTGCTGGAGAAAAGGTTTGTGCAGTGTCTCGGACGGACGCCTCATGAAGAGATCACACGCGTCAAGACGGATCGAGTCAAACAACTGTTAGCCGAAACCGATCTATCGCTCGCTGAGATTGCCCACCGAGTCGGTTATCGTCACGATGAGTACATGTCGGTTGCGTTCAAAAAGGTGGTGGGGATTCAGCCCAGCAAATACCGACAAAACGAACGGACTCACACACCCAAACCTTAGTTGTTCATGTTGAGCCCGTTCGTGGGTGCGAAACGTGGACGCTTTAAAATTCAGCGTTAATCGTTTCTTTATTGGCTCGCGTTCCCAGTGCACCCCACAAACCATACGGACTAAATCGACCTGGTGTGGCGTTACCAGTTCCTCCAAGATGAACCATCGCACCCCCGCCGCCTGAATTACGACTGGCACCTGCTTCAATTGAGTCGGTGATAAACTTAACCGCGCCATCACCCATCAGGATGTGGCAACCGCCTTGGTGACGACTGCTAGGCGACGCCACCATTTCTTTGAAGTGATCCTGCCCATTAGGCAAGTTTGGTGGAGAAGTGGCAAGTGTCGTGGCTGGGGCATTGCCTTTGCAAATTTCTTGGTTGGGTGGCAGAATCGTGGTGAAGCCAGAATACATCGGCCCGAAATCCGCCCAGCGGTAGCCTCGGGAAAAACCAGCGCCATCGCTAATCGCACCACTCCAGAAACGAGGGCGGGCAGGGTCGACGAAGGGCTGGCAGATGCTCGGGTTGAGGTACATGGCAGCACCGGGTTCTTGACGAGCCCGCGTTGTGATGCTGTTGTCGCCAACGTCGGTATTGATTTCACCAGCCATAATCGTGTTGGAAAGACCGTCAAGAATGTCACGAAAGTTCATGTTGGTGTGGACCACGAACATCCCCCGACACGAGGCGCGTGCTTCACGGGCCGCATTTGTGGTTTTAAACCCGTTATCATCGGTGGAACCGAAAGTCATCATTACCACGGAATCACCCACGCATGCGGCAATGTTGGTGCGACCCAATGCGGGTAAGCCCACACCGGGATCACTTGGGCACCGCAGCGCGGCGATTTCAGTGTTCCAAGGATCGTATGCAGCGACATTTGGTGTCGGTCCCATGGCAGGGTAGGCGCCCAGTGGATTGCTGATCTGTTCCCACAGTGCCTGTTGCTCAAAGAAGGGTGTGAGGCCAACCAAGAAACTCAAACGCAAATTGTTACGATTGTTCGAGTTAGTCCAACATGCGTTTGCGTTACCGGGCAAGGCGGCGGTACCGGTTCCATGGTTCGGGAGTTGGTTGTAAGCGGCGTGGTAATTGTGGACGGCCAAGCCGATCTGTTTGAAATTGTTGCTGCACGACATGCGGCGAGCCGCTTCCCGAGCGGCTTGAACGGCGGGTAGCAGCAAACCAACCAAAACACCGATGATCGCAATCACTACGAGTAATTCAACAAGCGTGAATGCGGTTCGTGAACGAGAAAACATGAAATGGCTCCGAAAGTCTGAAATGGAATTAGAGGCAGCGTCGCCGCCCTACTAACTAATTCTACGGAAGGTAAGGCATTCACTGTACACACAAACCAGATAAAAAAGTATTTTCTCTTGACAACCTCAAAGCCACGAATCACCGACGCGAATGAACGTCTTCCCTGCTTGTCACCGCGTTGACTTTCGCCGCTCGGCTTCATGTTGCCACGTGGCCTACTTACTTCCGCGCCAAGATCCAATTGATCAGTGGTGGACATAGGCGATCCGCGTAGACCAGAGATTTTCCACTAAGACTCAAAATGAGCTCACTGCGGCAGACACGAACTGCCCATAAAGTGGCTCGCGCGACTCGGTCGGCTGGCCAACTGCCCAAGCTCTTTGATGTTTGGCCTGGTTCAGTGCCGACGAGCGAGTCAAAGAACTCGCTACGTGTTGTGCTGGGGCTGACCAAGACCACGGCGATGCCAACTGCGGATAGTTCGCTACGCAGCGCGTCGCTCCAACCGTGTAACGCAAACTTGCTGGCGCTGTACTCGCTCTTGTCAGGGACGGCGCGGTGTCCGAGCACGCTGCCAATGTTGCAGATGACAGGTGTATTGTCGCGATCGGTGCGCTGAGCGGCGGCACGGAGGTGCGGAAGCGCGGTCCGCGTCCATTCGACAGGCGCGAAGAAATTGACATCCATGATTTGTCGCATTCGCTCGGGTGAGGCATCGGCGAAGGGGCCGATGCCACCGATGCCGGCGTTGTTGACGAGCAAATCGAGCCGACCGTCTGCTAGCAAATTGACTTGCTCAAACGCCGCATCACGCGTCGATGCATCCGTCACGTCACCGACGATCGGGATGATCGCATTGGGAATCGTTGCGTATGTTTTTTCAACGAGCTCGGAAAGTTCGGCGAGCCGGTCAGCGCGTCGGGCGACAGCGATCACGCGGCAACCTTGCTCCGTCAACAACAAAGTCAGCTCACGTCCAATCCCGCTACTCGCTCCCGTGACAATCGCGAGACTGCCTTCGGGAAGCCAACGCTGACGTTTTTTCAAAAGTGTCAGCGGCGAGAATGATTGCCACGCCATCGCAGATTAGGCGACTTCGCTCGAAGGCGAGTCAGTGGCTTCGATCTCGAATGTCGGCGCGGGCATTTCGCTAGATGCTTCACTGTTCGATTGACCGAGCGGTTCGGCAGCCAATAGTTCAGCGTCGCTGGTGATCGTCAATCGTGTGGGACTGACGCGGATCGCCGAGCGATGGACTTCGCCCATCGCCGCCGCTGGCATCCGGACTCGCACTGTCACATGTGAATCGCCGAACGCGCGTGATTCGATCTTGCCTTTGGCGGACAAGTACGCGAGTAGTTTGCCATCGGAATGTGCCACGTCGACTTCCACGTCGAGAAACTCTTTGGCTAGAGCGTTGCCGACGGCTTCCCGCAGCGTTGCCAGACCTTTGTTTGTTTTGGCGCTGACAGGGATCGCATGTGGGTAACGATCGAGGACTCGATTGAGAACGCGAGGTCCATTGATCGCGTCAATTTTATTGAGCACGAGCAAGGTATCTTTCTCTTGGATGCCGAGTTCCTCGAGCACTTGATAGACTGCTGTGATTTGTTCAAACACATGCGGGCTGCTGGCGTCGGCCACGTGCATCAACAAATCGGCTTGTCGC
Source organism: Rhodopirellula sp. (assembly GCA_041740155.1). GTDB lineage: Bacteria > Planctomycetota > Planctomycetia > Pirellulales > Pirellulaceae > Rhodopirellula. The sequence goes on along the minus strand of JBGSMN010000382.1, from coordinate 12,624 downwards.
GTTTCTTCAAGCGTTGACTTGAAACTGGCGATCAGCGTGTGGGGCAAGTCACGAATAAAACCGACCGTGTCGCTCAACAACACAAAACCCCAATTAGGCAAGTGCCAACGTCGGGTACGTGTATCGAGCGTCGCGAACAATTTATCTTGCGCGAGCACGTGCGCATCGGTGAGCGCGTTCATCAACGTGCTTTTGCCAGCATTGGTGTAACCGACGATTGAGACCGTGGGAATCTGATCGCGGCTGGCGACTTGCCGTTCGCGCCGCGCCTCGACTTTTTCGAGTTCGACTTTGAGATCGTGGATGCGTTTTTGTGCCAACCGCCGATCGACTTCCAATTGTTTTTCACCAGGACCACGCATACCGACGCCCATGGACTGACGCGAAAGGTGCGTCCACATGCGTTTGAGTCGTGGCAACGAATACTCAAGCTGCGCGAGTTCGACGGCGAGGCGTGACTCATGCGTGCGGGCACCAGCTGCAAAGATGTCGAGGATCAACTCGGTGCGGTCGATGACTTTCGCATTGGTCGCTTTTTCGAGATTCCGAACGTGAGCGGGCGATAAATCATTGTCGAAAAAGATCACGTGGGCATCGTGCTGTTCGACCATCAACCGCAACTCTTCGACCTTGCCCTTGCCCATGAAGGTGGAGTGATCGGGAGTTCCGCGTCGTTGAACCAATTCATCAACGACTTCGGTGCCGGCGGTGGTCGCCAAGCCATGGAGTTCTTCCAGCGGATCATCGTCGACGACAGAACCAGGAAGAATCAGACGCGCCAAAATGCTGCGTTCGGGACCGTTGTCGACGAGCGAAAACAGGTCCGCGGAATTGTGTTGTTGAGACACGAGTTGGATGGGGGCTCCGGTTGAAAGGACTGCTTTCGCAGAAGATAATCGAATCACTCGCTGGTGACGAGAGAGATCTGTATTTTAGTCAGGGAACGGACAGGTTGTTTGCAAAAAGGTTCAGCGGTCAAACGTTGATCGGTTACGCAGGATGTGATGATAATGTTGTGCGAAACGATGCGATTCGTCCCGTACGTATTGCAAAAGCCGCAGTGCAAAGGCGTTTTTGCTCAAACGCAGAGGTTCAGGATTGCCGGGTCGGAAAATTTCTTCATCGCGTTTAGCCAGAGAAATCACAGTTGGTGGTGTGATCTGTTGATCACGAAACGCCGCCATGGCCGCATTGAGTTGGCCCTTGCCGCCATCGATCAACAAAATATCTGGGAATGTGTCGCCGGAGTCACTGAGCCGCCGAAATCGCCGCGACACGACTTCGTAAATACTCCGAAAATCGTCGACACCTTGGACGTCTTGGATTTTGTAGCGACGGTATCCTGGTTTGAATGGCAAGCCATCAATGAACTGTACGAGCGAGGCGACTGTTTCGTTCCCGCCTAAATGGGCGATATCGACGCCCTCGATGACCCGCGGCGTCTCACTCAATTGCAAGACTTTTTTCAGACCGGTGAGACCCTTCTTGGGGTCGATGTAAAAAACTTCGGGTTGCGCATGGGTGTCGAGTTCACCTCGCTCGGCAAGTTTTTCGAGCATTTGGATTTCGTCGCGCAGGATCGCAGCTCGCTCAAAGTCGAGTTCCTTGCTGGCCGTGGCCATCTCGGATTTCATCTCTTTGATCAATCGAGTTTTGCCGCCATCGAGAAACGTTTGCAAACGCTTGATGTCGCGCCGGTAGTCTTCTTTGCTGATCCGAAAGTTGCACGGCGCGGTGCACTGATCAATGCTGGCCAGCAGACAGGGACGAAACCATTTCCATTTTTCATCAGCTTCGCTGATGTCGAGCGTGCACGTGCGGAACTTGAAAATACGCTGCAAGACTTGGATCGCGCCCCGCAATGCACCCACGCTGGTGAACGGGCCGTACAATTTCACGCCAGATGTCTTCGGCTCGCGTGTGACCTCGACACGTGGAAACTCTTCACGTGTGGTGATCATCAAATAAGGGAATGATTTGTCGTCCTTGAGATCTTTGTTATGACGCGGTTGGATATCTTTGATCAACCGCGATTCCATCAGCAACGCATCCACTTCGCTATCGCAATGCACGTAGTCGATGTCCGCAATATCTCCGACCCAATCGGCCGTGCGTGCGTCTTCGGCTGCACCTCGCAGGAAGTAGCTGCCCGCGCGGCTGCGGAGATTGTTGGCTTTGCCAATGTAAATCACCACGCCCGCTGCGTCCTTCATCAAATAGACGCCCGGTGTTTGCGGAAACGTTCGCACTTTGGCCGCCGCGTGAGCGTGACCTTTGAATTCAAACGTCGCAGGCGATTGCGAAACAACTGCGGGGCTGGCGAGTTCAGCCTCGATGTCGGGGTCAGCGTCGTTGGTCGATGTGGGGTCGATTCGATTGCCGTCCTTGGGGGGTTGGTTTGTAGTTTAAGTGCTGCTAACGAAAAATCGTTTCAAATCACTTTATCGTCTGAGCAAGCCCAAAGGGTAGTCGGTGCCTCCACTTTGAACACGGAGTCTGAGAATCGCTCTAACCAGCACAATCGCTTCCACTCCGATCAAGTGCAACTCATCAAGCGGATGAAGTGGGACGTTTTAGCACTGGATCGTAATCGTGACCAAGAGTTTTCCAGATATTCTCGACACCCATTTTGTTCTGCCGACGGGCAGACGGCCAGCTTCTGAGGAGCCGGAGAATTGGGTCGTGGGATTGACGTCACTCCTTCCTCTCCTTTTGCAGTCAGTTGCCCCTTGTTCAAGGCTGTCCTCGCATCGCTCCGCTTAGCGTTCGCACTGGTGTGCGTCGGTATCGGCTTGATATTGGGGGCCCAGTGGTTCGGGTTGATCCCGGATTCCCGCATCGAGCAGGATCTTGCACGGCAGCGGACCTGCCAGAACATCGCGATCAGCACCCTGGATGACATTCGCAATCAACGTTGGCCGAAGATTGAATCGATGCTGGCAGCGATGGTCGACCGTGACGATCAATTATTGTCGATCGGCGTGCGTACGGACGTTGGCGAGTTGCGTGTGGCCACCGATAGTCACACTCGCTGTTGGCGACGGCCTGGCACGGATGCGTTCAATCCTGAATTTGTCATTGACGATGTGCCTGCGTGGGCGCGTGGTATCGAACCTGAAGCCGATCGAAAATCGAACTCCCGATTTAACACGGGGCAAACGCCGTCAGCGAACAAGCAATCGAAGCGATCGATCGAACTACAATCCACGTCCGGTAGCGAGTCCGAGTCGAACGACTCGACTGTAACACCGTTGAAATCGGTTGACGAGAATCTGTGCCTCGAAATCCCCATCCTGTTGCGCAATCAACATTGGGGAAATTTAGAATTTTGCTTCCGCCGACCGCCTACAGGATTGATCGGTGGCGTGATTGATGCCGGGATCACCGAGTTCATTATCTTCTTCGTGTGCTGCGGGATGGGTTCCTATACGTTGCTAATGATGCGGATCATGGGTGTGTTCTCGCGCACGCAAGTGGTTCCTGATCGGGTTCGTCAAGCGCTCGATACATTGGCCGAAGGTTTGTTGGTGCTTGATGGCTCGGGCAAGATTGTATTGGCGAACGAAAACTTCTTGACGATCAACGGTTTCGAGATGGAAGAACTCGTCGATCGCTTGGCCGCCGATTTGCCGTGGTTCTTCCCCAGCAAAGCGTCAGGCGAATCGACCGCACCGCCCATGCTCCCGTGGACCCGCGCCATCGAAGAACGTCAAAGTGTGACGGCCGAGATCTTGCGGTTGACTGGACGCGACGGAATTCACCGGGTGTTCAGCGTTAATGCGGGGCCGATCGGTGAAGACAACAAACAAAAGGGAGCACTCGTTACCTTCCAAGACGTCACCCACGTGGAAAAACACCGGGTGGAGCTTGAGAACATGTTGACGATGCTTCGCAAGAGCAAAGATGAGATTCAAAAGAAAAACCAAGAACTCGAGATCCTCGCGACTCGGGACGCGCTGACCGGTTGTCTAAACCGTCGCGCGTTCTTTGAACGGATGGAACCGCTGCTCGAGCAACATCGTCGCGAGGCGCGTCCGTTGTCGTGCTTCATGGTCGACATCGACCACTTCAAAAGCGTCAATGATACTTACGGCCACCACACCGGTGACGAAGTATTGCGAGTTGTCTCCGCAGTTCTGCGAGAACTGTTTGAACAGCAACATATCGTCTGCCGCTATGGTGGTGAAGAGTTTTGTGTGATGTTGCCTGGGTTTGATTTGGATCAAGCATTCGAGCAGGCTGAGCGAGTCCGCGCGGCGATCATCAATGTGCGCTTAGCCGACCCTGAGGCGCTCCGCTTAACAGCATCGATCGGTATCAGCGAAACTCGCTTCGGTGCAGCTGAAACACAAGATCTTATCAACCAAGCAGACGAGTGTTTGTATGTCGCCAAACGCGGTGGACGAAACCAAAGCGTGATTTACGACCCCGATCGTGTGAGCGTTTTAGGTGAAGAGGCGCCCAAGACGGCGGACATCGAAGATCCTGACTTGGTGAAGTTACCGTTCCATGCCGTCACAGCGTTGGTTTCTGCACTTGCGTACCGCGATCCAACGACGGCCGAACACAGCCGCCGCGTTGCCAACCTGTGTGTCAAAGCATCAGCGGGATTATTGTGCCAACGAGAAACCTACGTGCTCGAGATCGCTGCACTCTTGCACGACATCGGCAAAATCGGTGTGCCCGATACGGTGCTGCACAAACCGGGACCACTCGACGAGCATGAGTGGAAAATCATGCGCCGGCACAACACGGTTGGTTTGGATATCATCGCAGGCACATTCCACTGCGACGAGCTTGAAAACATCATCCGCAGCCACCACTCAATGTCACGAAGCGGTGAGTCGACTCGCAGGATCGATTTCAACAGCATTTCTGTATCCGCAAAACTGCTCAAGATCGCCGACACCTACGACTCGATTGTTTCGGATCGAGCGTACCGCAAAGGTCGTAGCAGTGAAGAGGCGATTGCTGAACTGCGAAATTGTGCAGGTACACAGTTTGATCCGGTACTGGTCGAGCATTTCATTCAACGGACCATTGTCGATCGGATAGAGCAAGGTCTGGGCTTTGGAACTTGCCGAGGAATTGCGTTCGCCGTTCCCAAACAAACGGCATTGAAGATCGGTCAACAAATCGAACAGCTTGCCGATGCGATGGATGCTCAAGACATCACGGCACTGAAGCAATTGGCTGCTGAACTCAGCGAGATCGCCGAGGCGAGTTTCTTACAGCCGATCGTGGATTCCGCCGAGCGTATCGAAGCCGCAGCGGAAGCATCCCAGGAAGAAATTCAGTGGGTTGATCTCCTGCGTGAGACGCAAACACTCATGGACCTGTGCCGCGCGACTCAGAACGCCCACCTCGCCGAGATGCCATCCTCGCTCTAAAAACACCACTGTAGCGGAATTCGTCAAGACCTTCGTCACTCCTAACCACCACTGTAGCGAAAGTCGTCAAGACTTTCGTCGTGTAGAAACCGAAACTCTTGACGAGTTCCGCTACGCGCCGACGCCCTACGAAATTCCCAACTTCGCTTCCATCTCCTCCAGTGGCACGCCCTTGGTCTCGGGTACCATCGTGGCTACCCAGATCAACTGCAACACCATCATGAAGCAGAAGAACCCGAACACGATCGACGGGGCAAAGTTGCCAATGAACCACGGAAAAACGCTCGTTAGCAACGCTGCGAATATCCAGTGCGTGAAGCTACCGAGCGATTGCCCGGCCGCTCGATGACGGTTTGGAAAGATTTCCGAAATCAATACCCAAATCACTGCACCTTGACCGATCGCGTGTGCGGCGATGAAGGCAAAAATGCACAGCATCACCATCGTCCCGCCCGCTCCGGACGCTTCGCTGGCACGTGTCATCGCCGCGTCCGCCATCGCCACCACGTCGCTAAGACTCGCCCCATCGGCGATGACCACGGCGTCGCCTTCGTATTCGGGTGCCTGCGATGCGATCACAAACGATTCAGTCGCCCGCTTCACGTCCGTTTCAAACTTCGCGAGATCTTCAGCCTTCGGTGTCGGTAACGCTTCGGCTTGCTCCAACGTCGTGATCGAACCTTTGACCGCGATCGCCGCGTTCGCGACACCGAACTGCGGCGCGTACACAAGGAACACCCACGCACATAAACCCAACGATGTGATATACCCGAACGAGCCGATGTACAACAACGTCCTTCTTCCCAATCGGTCAATCAAATACAAGCCAACAAACGTGAACAACAAATTGATCACGCCAATCCCGACCGACTGCATCATCGCCGCTTGCTGGCCCAGGCCCGTCATCTCGAAAATGCGTGGCGCGAAATACAAAATCGCATTGATTCCCGAAAGCTGATTAAAAAATGCGACCAAGAACGCTAGCATGATCGGCACTCGTAAACGACGCGTCCAAAAGGCAGTGGACGATGCCGAGCCAATCGATGACTGTGTGTCGTCCGACGAATGGCGAATTTGAGCGACCAATGCATCGACGCCTGCTGCGGATAGTTCAGGGTTCGCTAAGCCGATCACTCGTGAGGCTTCCGCTTCGTCACCACGTCGCGAGATCAACCAGCGAGGACTTTCGGGTAACCCCAAACACATCACCGCAAAAATCAATGCGGGGATGGCTTCGATCCCAAGCATCCAGCGCCACGCGTTCTCACCGATGCCTGCCAACAACGCATTGGAGGCAAACGCGATCAAAATGCCAAACACAATGTTGAACTGAAACATCCCTGCCAAACGACCACGTCGTGATGCTGGCGAGATTTCCGAAATGTACAACGGTGCCGCGACCGTTGAGATACCGACGCCAACTCCGCCAATGAATCGTGCAATCATGAACGAGTAAACATCCGTCGCTAAGGCGGACCAGATCGCTGAGACGAGATACAAAATCCCGATCCACAACAATGTTTTCTTGCGACCGAAACGATCCGTCGGCCAACCACCCACGAGCGATCCAAATACCGTGCCCCACAATGCCATGCTCATCGCCAGGCCGTGCTGAGCGTGACCGAGCGACCACAACGCTTGAATCGTTTTCTCCGCACCGGAGATCACCACCGTGTCGAACCCAAATAGAAAACCCGCCAAGGCAGACGTCAACGCCCACAAGAATAATCGACTCGGCATAGCAGCCCTAGAATTGAAAATAGACAAACGGTCGGAAACCACGTGGTGCGTACACCAACAGGCTCCAGATCATAGCCGCTGTCGCCACCGGGCTGTACCAGGACGTGGCCGATAAACGCATGACGGATCGAAATCGTGTCGTCCACAGAGCGTGCTCAAGTAACATGATCGCGATCAGCAGCAGAGTCAGCGGCGGTAACCATTCAATACGCGGTGTTGCATCGATGGAAATCATCGACAACCACATTCGAGAATAAATTTGCCCTGCCGTCGTTGCGTCAGGACTGCGAAACAGCACCCAACCGGTCAGCACGACAAACATCACACCAAACCAACCGACCAGCGAGCGGAATCGTGAGTGAGCAAAGGATGACCCTGGTTTACAAACACTCAGCGTTCGCTCACACAATGCCACCCCATGCCAAAGTCCCCAGAGCAGGTACGTCACCGCAGCCCCATGCCATAACCCGCCCAATCCCATCGTGATCATCAGATTTCGCCGCGTTGCCAAAGCCGAACCGCGCGATCCACCCAGCGGGATGTACAAATAGTCGCGCAGCCACGTCGACAACGTGATATGCCAACGACGCCAAAAATCCGTCATGGACGTCGCCAAGTACGGATGTCGAAAGTTAACGGGAAAGCGATACCCGAGCAGTTTCGCGATCCCGATCGCCATATCGCTGTAACCAGAAAAGTCATAGTAAATTTGTCCGGCGTAGGCGATCACAGCAATCCACACCGTCATGCTGCTGTACAATTCTGGGCCTGCGAAAACGACATCGACGGTCTCGGCCAAACGATCAGCGATCAAGATTTTCTTAACCGCGCCACGCAACAACTGTTGAAAGCCACCATACATTCGGCGGCGACTGAACTCGGGCACTTCACTGAGTTGTGGCAGCAAGTTCGCAGCCCGAACAATCGGCCCCGCGACCAGTTGTGGAAAGAATGCAACGTACAAGGCAAAGTCCAGCAGACTGGTCGTCGGCTGCAACTTGCCGCGATACACGTCGATCGTGTAGCTCAGCGTTTGAAAGGTGAAGAAAGAAATCCCAACGGGCAAGATCAGATCCAGAGAACTGGGATGCAGCCCTAGAGATTCCAGTAGCGGCCGTGCCGAATCAAGAAAGAAGTTCGCGTACTTGAAGTAGCCCAGCATCCCAAGATTGGCGCTCAAGCTGACCAGTAGCCAGGCTCGCCGAGTTCGCACTGACGAGCTGCGGTGTATCTTCGCGGCAACATAAAAATCGACAAACGTCGAGATCACTAACAAGCCGCAGAATCGATAATCCCAATAGGCATAGAAATAATAACTCGCTGCCAGCAAAAATGTGTTGCGCAACGTTCGCCGCCAGTGAGTTGTTACGACTGTCGTCGACCAGGTTATGATCCAGACGAAGAGCAAGAAGATAACAAATTCAGCTTGGGCGAAGTTCAATGGGTTGACTCTAGCAAATGATGGATGACTATTGAAAAAAAACTAATGACAAATCAATTCTTGTCCAGCAGGCTGAGATTTGTCATTAGTCATTTGTCAATAGTCAATTGTCATTGAATGCGTCACGAGTTTTTCGCGGTTTTGATCGATGCGTTCAAAATTTTGCATAGCTGTCGATTCTCATCCATCAGCTCCACGAGTCGATCTTCTCTCATCAAACCAGCACGGTAGGTCATCCTCAGCCAAACACTTGTCTCGTTCAGTTCCTTCAGGGATATCTTCAGCTTGTGAACGAAATCGGCATTGCTTTCAGCGCCGCGAGCTTCAGCATAGTTTGGAGCTGGCGCCGTCCCAGATCGGAGAATCTGTCGAGAGATATGCTTGCCTGCGGCCGTTGCTAGCAGTGCATCTGCAACATTGATAATTCGAACCGCGAAGTCGATCAGCCGATCTTCTAGCTCATTCGCTTTTGTAGAGTCACCCATTGCCTCAATCTTTACATTGACAAATGACTATTGACAAATAACTAATGACAAATCTCGATCCCTGAATCACTCGCTATATTTCTCCTTTCTCACTCCCGAAAATAATCATCGTAGTCATCATCATTGTCTGTCGCTGCAATCGGAGCCAACTCTTCCGCGTCTTCATGATCGAACGTCGTCCGCAGGATACTTGCTTGTCGTCGCGAAGTACTCTTGGCCGAATCATCTTCAAATGGATTGGTCAATTCGTCGAACACTCGTCCCGGTCGTTGCGGCTGGGCATCACGCAATGGGCGCGGTTGTGGCAGAGCAGGTGGATCACGGCGAATCGTGGTCTTCGGTGGCGTGTCGACTAGTGGCGTGGGAGTCGTGCTACGTGGAGCCGTTTGCAAGCGCGGTGCGGTTTGCATTCGCGGTGCTGGCGACAGGGTTGGTGCGGGATGCGAATGCGTGTGCATCACGGATGGCGATTGCGGTGCGAGCATGATCGGTTCTGAATCAACATAGGTTTCGATGCTGTGGCCGATCGACGCACTGCATGACGAGCAATGGCAGGTTCGTCGCGAGACCTTCAGTGATTGTGGTCGGAGCATCACCAGCTTCTCAACACCGCAGGCCACTGTATCGAGCACGCCGTGAATCGGTGTGCCTGCCAAGCAACTGCGACGCGCCAATAAGCCTTTTTCGCAGCCCAGCAGTTCGCCACAATCCGCCTCGAATCCGCAACTTGGCTCCAATCCACATGCGGGTTCTGCTCCGCACACTGGCTCGCAACCACAAACAGCGTTCTCGCAACCACAGGCCGGTTCGGCTCCACAAAGTGGCTCCAGTCTGCACGTCGGTTCAGCTCCACACACCGGTTCCGTACCACAAGCGGGTTCCGCCCACACGCCTTGCGCCTGAGCCGATGTCACCAGCGATCCGCTGAGGATTGCAGTCGTGACGCACAGCGCCAGAACATTGCGAGCATCGTGAAGTCGCTGCCATTGAAAGTTTAGGTTCATCGCGAATGCCATCGTCATCTTCGTAATCGGTAGAAACTCTCCGAGCGAACCGTCTCGCTCCAGAAAGGTTTATCGACGACGCACGACCGGCAGGACCAAAACAATCGTGAAGACAGGCAATGGCAACGCAACAAGCAAGAACAACGCAGGTTATCTATGTTCACAAAGGCGTGGTGCGATGCTTTCAAATCGGCGACCAGCGTTTCTGGTCACGGCGAGTTCAATCTAAGTGTCGCGCTATCGGCGGAGAGCGGCAGACCGCAAATACCCAGACCTAACTATTTTTTTAAGAAATTTTGCATCTGGACATTTAGCGCAATCTCGAAAACAAATTAGCACAATGGTGCCATGCCGCATGCATTCGGGGGGGCGCCGCGTGATTGAAAATGGCCATTGGAGGGGTTTCTTCTGGCGATTCCACGCCCCTGCATTGCTGATAAAGGCACTGAGACGTCCGTTCGAGGTTTGCAAAAACCTTGCTCACTGCTAATGTATAGATGCGTCGCGGCTGGCAATAGACAGTCCGCGCGCACCAATTCCGCACATTTTGGGCAAGCCGTTCGATTCACCGATACTCGTGTTGTTTTTTGGTGTTGTTCTAACTGTCTGCGATCAAAACCGGTTTGCTTACGTTGGAATTAGTTCCGATGTCGTCGTGTTCGGGTGGTGGCTCCGCTTAATTATCAGTGCAGAAGACTGAGTTCCAGCACGACACCAAGGAGTATCTCGACGCAGGTGAACCAGCAAGTTGTCGGATGAACTTTTCGGTTTTTACTATTTCACAGAATTTTGGGAGTGTGTTTAGATGATCAGAAACAGGAATCGTGACGCGTTCACGTTGGTTGAGTTGCTGGTGGTGATTGCCATCATCGGCGTTTTAGTGGGGTTATTATTGCCTGCCGTGCAAGCGGCTCGGGAAGCGGCTCGGCGAATGAGTTGCAGCAACAATTTCAAACAAATCGGGTTAGCGATCCACAACTATCATGCGGCCTATGACCTATTGCCGATTCACGGTACCGGTGGGCCCATCCCTCCGGGAGAGGTCGTGCAGTTTTTAAGTCGTTGAAACGTGGGCATTTACGTTAATTCGTTGCAGGTTATCCAGACGCAGCAGGTTCTGAGCGAGGGTCAGCAAACCTGTCTCCGTGCGGGCGCGGGTAAGTCCGCGTCCGTGAAAGCGGCTCACGCCTCGATTGCCTTTCGCATCGCCGAAGCCTCGTTCAACCGTTTGACCGCGAAGTCCGTATTGTTCTTTGACTTCTTCTTGCGTCATCTTCAACCGCTGGGCTTCAAGTAACTCTTCGCCTTCCATCCGCTTAATCATCCGTGGTCCGCTGCCACCAAGACATCGATTTCTCAGCTGGCAAGCTCCGCAGCACTGAGCATCACATTGATACCGAAACTGATAAAGATGACGGTCACCTTGGCGAGACATCTGCTCGCGGTCCTTGTATGGCAGTGGCTGCCCAGCGGGACACGTATAGCGGTTGGTCGATGCGTCGTAAGTAAATGCTTCGCGTGGAATCTGAACTTCCCCGCTGAGCGACTTGGACACACGTGATGTGCCGCTGGCCGATGGCGGAGCGATCAACTCAACGCCCCGCTCTTTCGCATCGCGAAGGTCCAAGATTGAACAATAGCCACCATCTGCAAGGACTGTCTTGAGTCGTCCGCCGGTGATCGCCTGCGTCTTGTCGATCATCGGAGCAAGCGTTCCAGCGTCCACCGGCGATGCTTCACAACAGTAGCTAACGATCAGGTGGCTGACCGGATCGATCAAGTACTGGATCGTGTAGAGCGGTCGATACACTTTGAGTTTGTCGCGTCCTAGCGGAGCGATCGGATCGGTCAAGCTGACCCGAATGTTGTTAGGGTCTTTGCGTTTTCCACTGCGTTTTGCGGCATTTTCAGTGATTCTTGTGGCAAGCACTTCGGCTGCCACCTTCATCCGATCAGCCAGATCCAAGCGACCGCTTGCCGTTGGCGGAACCCACTTGGGCAGTTCCTCCGCGTCAGCGGTGCCGCTGATGGCGGAGCCGAGCAACTCCTGTCGCCTGCGTAACGTTTCTTGATTGACCATGCGATGCCGAGACGCGCACGCGGCGATGGAGGTCCCATCTTGCGCTACCGTGGTGGGATCAAGATGCTGCTGATCGATAGCTTGATTGACCACTTGCTGGTGGAGATCTTCGATCGCGTCTGCAAGCCGATCGCGGAAGTCGTACCAAGTTCGACGTGCTGGTGTATAGCCGCGTCCGAGCCACTGTGCGGCTTCGTTAATGCGGGCTTCTTCCTCCCAAGTTGCTGGACTGCGTCTGCCCTTGAGGTACTCGTACAAGACGATCTTCAGCAGAGCGATTGGATCGTAGGCATCCTTACCGACTCCTTGGTACAGCAAGTCGACAGTGCAGTTGTCGAGTCGATTGACCTGCCGCTCGACGATTCGAGCGTGATCGTTTTCAGGTAGCTTTTGGTCAATCTGTTTCCAACGAGGATCCGACTCGGGCAAGGGAAACTCTCGGTAACGAGTTTTTTTTTGTCCCTAAATCACTTACACTCACGAT
>JBGSMN010000378.1:0-7500 GCA_041740155.1 Rhodopirellula sp. | reverse complement strand
GCAGCCAATCATTTTGATCGGCTGCCGCGTAAAAGCAAATATGCTTCTAACGAATATGCCGCCAGTAGCATGCCTTGTTGGAAGATCGCAGGGGCGGGAACACCTCGCCCGTCGTAAGCGAAATTTCCTTCTCCTCTGCGGTTGGCGGAGGAGAAGACGTTCCATCCACATACCCATCGAACCGGTATCGATCATTGCGCGGAGAGCGCTCGCCTGTTTTGAACCGCATTGGGTTCTCCTACGAAAAAAGGAATTGCTGCGAGCAGCAACTTGATTTCGTGGTCTCAACCTGAGAAAGTACCATTGTCACACGATTCCGGCCCAGGCTGGATTCGACCACAGCGGCACACCAGTGCCGCTGTGGTAATATTAGCGGACTTGCTTTGGTCTGCACCAAGCCCCTATATTCGGGATTGGTGCGGCAAAACTTGCTTAGTTAGTTGTTGGTCTGCACCAGCTGAGGTTCGCGGGGAGCCAACACTCGGATTTTGAGCTGTAACTGCTCGCCCCAAGAATTTACTTTAGTTCTTCACAAACTTCGATCACGCGTCCGGTCGGTAAGACGTCGACTTTTCTAGCTCCCAATTCTTTCAGTTTGGGAACTGAACAGCGGATTCGTTCGCCCGGCGACTTCTTCCGGACGGTGCTCGGGTTTGCGTTGGAATGCATGACAAACTCCATGTTGTTACCAGATATAACAACCACGCGGCATAATTCATCTTGCTCGCCACGCCGCAGCATCACATAGTCACCGCCACAGAGTGAGAACTTGAACCGTTTGTTCGCTCCATATTCCCGCGTGACGACCGGTTGGCCACTGCGGACTCGCGTCATTGCTTCAAAGCGGGTCACAAGATGCGCCTCCCAAACGACTTCCTTCCCGTCTTTATCGAGAATGGCAACGACAGCCATGTGATGATTCGCGCCTGGGTTCACGTACCGCGAGCTACTCCCTTCGCCAATTTGCATTGGGCGGCCAGACTTGCGAATCCGCACACGACGAATGATCGTTGTCCGCCCATTTTTCCCATGGATCGCTGGTAGGTCACTTAGGTCTTTGAACGTGTCGGCTGGTGACTTTCCACTCGCTTCCAAATGCTTCATGACAATTCTTTGCACTTCCTCGTCGACGATGTCGTTGACTTCGCCGGGCGACAGCGACTCCAACGGCTTACGAACATGATGCTCGCAAATATCGTCACCGTTTTTGTCCGTGCCGATCTTGATCGGATGGCTTTGAATCGTTTCCTCATGCATCGCACCGTTGACTTTACGGTTAACCCGCGAAGATACAGCGATTGACTCGATGGCGGATTTTGTTTGTTCGATCAAACCAGCGAACGGCGGATCGATCTCGGCAAATAGCTTGTCGCCGGTTTGCTCAGCTCGCTCGGCGGCTTTGGAAAGCTGGCGAACCGCGCTTGGCGTACTCAGCGCCGTAACCAAAGCATCGATGGCGTGGTGGCGATGATCGGCACGGTTCTTTTGATCGGGATGCCCGATGATTTGATTCAGTTGCCAACGCTGACGTAAATAAGCTGTGATGCGACCAGATGTAGGGAAGACTTTTTGTTGATCGCCGGCCAAGACAGTGCCGCCGTACAAGGTTGCCAAATAGGTCGTCGCGAGTCGTGCGGCATATTGTGTGTCGGTCAACTGGCGTTTAACAAAGCCTTCGTCATCGAGCGATTGGATGAGAAATTTTTTCAGTTTCGCGTCGCGCGCGTCGCCTCGGAGCATCTTCACTCGCGCCACCATTGCGTCGTACTGAGGCGTGCCGCCGAACTTCTCCCAGGGCGTCATCTGCCCCTTGGCTCGGTTGATATCCGTTCGGCAAAGTAGTTTATTCAAGAAGGAATTGTCGAGTGAACGACTCAGCGGAATCGTGTGCTCGATTTCAAACTTCGGTTCATCGCCGACAAGCTGGTTCATCCCGATTGAGTCACCGGAGTACGGGCAAACGAATCCGCACTCCTCCGCCAAGCGAATCTTCAAAATATTGTCTTGCGTCACGTACCGCTCGTCCTGCATTTCGCTGAGGATCAACTTGGCGGCTTTGTCACGTGCTTTTTCATTTTGACGATTCTGTTTGACTATGTCTTGTCGTTTTGTACGCGAGTGCTTCAGATCGCGGGCCAACTCGACACGAATCCATTCGGGTTTGACGCCTTTCATCTCGCGAATGATTCCGTTGATAACTTTCCGCATTTCGGTCAACACGCGAATCACGGCGGGGTTGCGTACGTCTTGCATTTCATCGCGAACCGGCGGCAGCAAATCATATACTTTGCCGATGACTTCTCGGCTGTAGCCGCAGGCGACTTTGGCATCGTGGAAGTTCAAACCGTCACGCATTTTGGGGAGCAGTTTTCCCAGGGCACGACGCGAAACACGCCCGAAACCTTGTTCCAATACTGTGCGGGATAGTGCGGCGGACGTTGGTTCGTCAAAACCGAATGCCTGATTGAGCCGCACTTGCAACTTCTCGGCTGACTCGAATTGCAACATTTCATCGACAAGGCGATTTCGTTCCGTCAAACTCATCGCGTGCCACTTTGGCCCGAGGATTTTTACGAGTTTTGCTGCCGTGCGATTTCCGACAAGTTTCGCGTCACCGTCGGACTCGAAATTGAAGACTGCCGCGCGATCGTACTCTTTCGATTTCTTGAACTTGAACAGCGTTCGTATCGCTCCGAACGTCATCTCGCCTTGTTCAGAAAGTTTATCGAGCAGCAATTGGCGCAGTTCTTTGCAGTCGTCATCGCTCAGACTTCGAAGTCGTCCGTCTGGCTCAACGAACGTCAAGTCATTGACTTTCTGCAACAAACGGAACTCTTGGTATGGAAGACAGGCGATAAAAGCGCATCGACGACCGATGTACTTCACCTCACCTTTGGCATTCTTCGCGGGGTATCGCTCGAGCTCACACTTCCCGACGAGGTGTCGTTGAGATTTTAATGGACGTTGGTCGAAAATAGCGGCGCTAATCGACCGGCGCTGTTTATCAGTGAGCTGTGAATTGAGTGACGATTGCTTGTCCCAGATCGCATCGAACTCATGCTGGAACATACGTCGTGCCGTCCATTGACGGCGCAGCTTCACTTGTTCGGGATCGATCGTATCAAAGTATTCGCCGAGCGTGCGCGAGTTCGATTCGGACATCAGCCGATCCAATTCCGCGATCCCTCGCTTCACGACACCATCGTCGCCTTCGTCATCGCCGACGGCTTTGCGGTTGGAGAGGAAGCCACGACGCTGGGCGAGTGAATAGAGTGCTCGTCCGAGAGCATGACTTGGGATCGCTTCATCAAGTGCCAATGCTCGAAGTCGATAAGGAAGCAAATGTTGGGCGGCGTCGGAGTCGGCTGGGAATTGTTCTCGCAATGTTTCGTCGAGCGACTTGATGGCTTCATGGCGGTCATCTGAAAGATCACCTTCGTTAGCCGGTAACAATTCGCATTCAATCAAAGTTCGATAGACTTTGCGAATCCTCCACGCACGCCGCCAGTGTTGACGCCTTGGCCCACGCTTGAGTCGACGCTCGGTCGCATTGGATTCGTCGCGTCCGCCCGAAATGTCGCCGCTGACCCCTGCGTCAAAGCGGCGGATGCCGAGTCGGTGAACGGCGATGGGCTGTGAAGACTTTTTTGACTCCAGTTCGACGATTGCCCAACCCACCGAACCGCTGCCAAGATCTACACCGATGCCGTACTTCATTATTTGCCCACAACTTGAGGATACTTGCATGTTGAAAGTCGGAGTTTAACAGAACGCTTGCACGACGGGTGGCAATCGCATAGAATTATTGCAGTGTATCCGAGTGTTGGTTCCTTACGAATTTCAGTAAGTGCTCCGCACGTAGGGCTCTGCTTTCGAGCAACCCTTTACGCTCCCGTCGCAAGACAGGGGGCGTTTTTTATGTTCGTCCACAGAATCTATGTAACCATACACCAGAGTTATCTTAGTTGCGGGATTTAGCTTAGTGGGTTTGTTTCGTTTCACTCAAACAGAGAAACCTGATGTACCGTCCCGAAACCATCGAACATTGGTTACAGAGAATCGAACGATTCGAATCCTCCAATCTGAATGCGGCTCAGTTCTGTCAAAGCGAAGGCTTCTCGCAACCATTTTTTTCCAAGTGAAAGAAAGCAATTCGCCAGATGCCTCAACAATCCGCGCTATGCACCGCATTGCCCGAAGTCAGATTTCGACCGGTGCGATTGGACGTTACGATTAAGAACCAAGCCAATTCGCAAGCCTCGTAGATTCGGCGTGAGCGCAACACACTGCCAATGGCCAGCACCAACATTGAGCTGCCCGGTGGAGTTCGCGTCGATGTAACGACCAACTCAACAGCAAGTCGTCTCGTTGAAACGCGCTGCGAGTAAGCCCGGTCACGAACGGATTGTCCACTGCCACCAATATCTATCTAGAAATCGTTACGGTCGATTTTCACGACGGCTTTGACGCACTGGCTTGGGTCGTCACCAACGCAATGGGGTACAATATCACAGATGACTCGTTGTTTCCATTCGTCATTTGGAAGCGTGATTGCTTCAAAGCCCTCTGGTGGGAAACAGGCGGACTAGCGTTGTGACGCAACCAGCTCGAACAACGAACCGTTGAGCATTATCTAAAAATTAGAAAGCTGCACGATCAACTTCACTGCAGAGCCCCATCCTAGTAAATACGATCTGGCCACAGATGGGCCGATCAGGCGACGGTTCGGGTTCAAAACAAACAGCGGCGCGATCAAGCTCCCGGGTCGATGTCGAGCATCCTTGGGCAGACGATCTACGCCACTGCGCCAACGGTCAAGCTGCAGGCAAGACCACTAGCATCAACATAGTCAAGTGTCCAAAATGGAAACCAACACGTCGAACGGATTGATACTTGGGCGGCACATGTTCGCAAAATGTGAGTCACCCTCCGAGACTATGACGCGTGATTCTATCTGATTGTCGGTTTACACTGAGGGCAGATGTAATGCCATCGCTCCGGACTGCTGACGTGGTCAAAAAACGCAACTTCCAAACTCACGCTTCGGGTTATGATTATTTTTAGAGTGGCGCTGTCCAACTAAAGATCCCGTCTAAAGACCGTCCGCAAAGTGCCTCTTGAGAATGCGCGGCGTTTGTTGTAGTGTAACTGCAATATCTAAGCACGTCTGGTGAAGTGATTCGCTTTATTTGCCGATTTGGCGTAGCCACGGTTCCCACTTAACCGGGGCTAACGCCCAAACGGCTAATTCCGTTAAGCGAATATATATATCACCAGACTTGCTTATTACAACTTTTGGCAAGAACGTGCTGACCATGAACATGACGACAGCTCGCATTACACTGACACTGTTTTTGCTTCTCGGTCTGGTGCCGAACTGGAGCATGGCGGTTGAGTCTACGATTCGCCAGGCTCCTCGGCTGCTCAAAGGTTCTGCCAACGGTGTTGGCGAACTCGTTGCCGATACGAAGTTCACGGACTTGAATGGTCAGGCGCACACGATTAGTGAACTCGCCAGCGCTCATCGAATGACCGTCATCGCAATGACCAGCACGAGTTGTCCACTCAGCAAGAAATACTTGCCAACACTGGTCGAGCTGTCGAAAGAACATGCGGACGATGTGGCATGGGTGATCGTCAATCCGGTCAAGACGGACAACGATGCGGCAATGCAATCGGCTGCAAACCAACTGGGCGATCACGTGCTCTACGTCCATGATCCGGCCGAAGAGTTTGCGAAACACGTTGGTGCATTGACGACGACGGATGTGATCGTACTCGATCGCTCACGGACGATCGTTTACCATGGCGCGATCGACGACCAGTATGGATTTGGATACTCCATCGAAGCGCCTCGGCATCGCTATCTGGCTGATGCGTTGACTGCTATCAAGGCTGGTCGCACGCCACTGGCCGTGGCGACCGAGGCTCCCGGTTGCACGCTGAGGCGACGAACAGAGTCAGCACTTGATAACAACATCACGTATCATAACCGTGTCTCGCGAATCATTCAGCAGAACTGTGGCAACTGCCATCGAGAGGGTGGCGTTGCTCCATTTGCATTGACGACGTTGGAGGATGTTCAATCGCACGCGGGGATGATCGAGCAAGTTGTCGAGCAAGGTCTCATGCCGCCATGGTTTGCAAGTGACGCGCTCGTTGATAAAACGCTCGTTGAGAGCGCCACGGATAAAAACGTGGAAGTCTTGTCACCTTGGATCAATGATTGTTCGCTCGGTGAAAACGAAAAACGCGACCTTCTGACCTGGCTTGCCGGAGAGATGCCTGCTGGCGATGCTGCCGATGCCCCGCAGTCGCTTTCATTCGAGAGCGATTGGGAGATCGGAACACCTGACGCGGTGTTTCAGTTTGCTCAGCCGCAAGAGATTAAAGCGACAGGAGTGATGCCGTACCAAAACGTCGAAGTGCCAACAGGTCTTGATGACGACAAGTGGGTACAAGCGATCGAAGTCAAACCGGGCAATCGAAGTGTTGTGCATCATGTGTTGGTGTTCGTGCAGGGCGAAGGAAAGGAACACCGGGAGCGAGACGGATTTTGGGGCATCTATGTACCGGGCAACAGTTCGCTGTTTTACCCCGATGGTTTCGCCAAACGGCTGCCCAAGGGAGCCAAGCTGCATTTTCAAATGCACTACACGCCCAACGGCACAGCGACGACGGACCGAACCTCGATCGGTATTGTCTATGCGAAGCAACCGCCACAACATGAAGTCCAAGTGACGGGAATTTTTAATAGCAAGATTCGGATTCCAGCAGGTGCCGAGAACCATTCGGAAATCGCGACGTTGCCAATTCCTGCCGATGCACGCGTGCTGGGATTTTTGCCACACATGCACCTGCGAGGCAAAGCGGCGCGGTACGAACTGGTTCGATCCGGCGGTGATATTGAAACGTTGCTTGACGTTCCCAATTACGATTTCAATTGGCAGTTGCTATATCGTTACCGCGATCCGCTCTTGGTTGAACGAGGCGATACGATTCGCTTCACGTCATGGTACGACAACAGTGTGAACAACCCTGCGAATCCGGATCCAACGAAAACTGTCGGTTGGGGATCGCAAACCTACGACGAAATGCAAGTTGGTTATGTTGAATTCTATATGCCCAATGAAGTGCCCGGCGAGGTTGCAAGAGAAGTATCGGGCGTGAACAGTCAACCAGGCAATCGTCAAGCAAAGTTATTCCGCCGCCTCGATGTCAATCGAGACGGTGTGATCACGCGAGCAGAAGTCCGCCAGCGGATGCCAGGCGATCAGAAAGCGTCAGGACCGATTTTTGATCGACTGGACTCGAACAGCGACGACGAGTTAACGCCCGCCGAAGTGGAGAAACTGTAGAGACCAGTCATCGTCCGTCCCCTTTCTAAATGCCTTCTCCCTCGCAGAGGGCTGAACGGCCCCGCTCAACTTAACCCTACTGCCGAAGTCTTGTGATTTTTAAGTCATTTGCTGGCAGGGGTTTAGTGCATAAAATTATGAG
>JBGSMN010000376.1:0-115363 GCA_041740155.1 Rhodopirellula sp. | reverse complement strand
GTCATAATTTTGTGCGAACCGATGGCAAGCAAAACGATCCCAGCTCGATCGGGCGACTGCGGTTGATGTTTGTTTCCGGCATGATCGCGGAGTTAGAAGCGGGCTTACGTGCGACGGCCGTGGCGACTGAGAAGGCGACGTACGGCATCACCGCTGCCCAGCGAACGGTGCGGGCGGCGAAGCGACTCGAAAGTGTATCGCAGAAAGTTTCGTCGCCGCATATCGACGAGATTTTGAAAGTCTTTGGCGGCGTAAAACTGAAATTGAACAATCAAGCCGAGTTGACGAGTGCCGCCGATGCGATCGCTACGCTGGGCTACCGGTTCGCAGCCGAGACCGACCCCAGTTCGCTGGCGACACTCGACACGTTCATTCCGCCGAGTGATCGTTGGAAGTAAGCATTGCGAAAAACTTGGCGTCCGTGGCTTGCACGATTACCAGCTCTGGTAGATACTTCGTGCGGTGTTTTCAATACATTCAAACATCACTTGCCGTTGGTTCAGCGGCGAAGCCGAAGTGGCGGAATTGGCAGACGCGCTGGATTCAAAATCCAGTTCTCGCAAGGGAGTGAGGGTTCGAGTCCCTCCTTCGGTATCAATCGGCATCGGAAGCGACTCACATTAGCTCGCAAACCCTAGTGTTTTGCGAGCTTTTTTTGTTCCGGAGTCAGCGATGGCGGATGTGGAAATCTTCGCAATTTTCGGTGGCAATTCTTCTTACCATCGAAGCCACAACGTGAAGCAAGTCCCGCTACATGCTCCTCAACCACGTGGAGATTTCGTCTGAATCTAACGCCCTTGGCAGGTTCGGGTCGCAAAATTATCATGCCGCTCCCGTCTGCCTGCGAATCGTCCCCTTTTTGACTGCCCCCCGGGGCTGTGTTTTTGCGTCATGGCCAACTCGAACTACCGTCACCTGCTCTCGGCTCTCGTGCAAAACGTGCCTGGGGTGTTGGCTCATATCTCTGGAATGCTCGCTTCTCGCGGGTTCAATATTGACTCGCTCGCCGTCGGTGAGACCGAAGACCCCAAGCTGTCGCGGATGACATTTGTCGTCGTCGGCGACAATAGCGTGCTGGAACAAGTCCGCAAGCAACTCGAAAAAATTGTGACCGTTGTCCGCGTGCTGGATATCAGCGCCAACGATTTCGTGGAACGCGATCTACTACTCGTCAAAATCAGTGCCCCTGCTGGTGGTGTTCGCACGGAAGTTCGTGAACTGGTCGATATTTTCCGTGGTCAGATCGTCGACGTGGGGCCTGACGAAGTCATGATCGAGATCAGTGGCCGCGAAAGCAAAGTCCAAGCGTTTATCGAGCGGGTTCGCCCCTACGGCATTCGAGAACTCGTTCGGACTGGACGGATCGCCATGGTCCGCAGCGACAGTCAACACGCTGCGAACAGCTCACCGGCTGCTGAATCGACCAGCGTTTAGCACCCGATACCCAATCAAAACTCTTCCCCGTACCCTTGAAGGTTCCGACTCCGATGGCTGCAACGATTTACTACGACAACGACGCTGACCTCTCGCATCTGAAAGGCAAGACGATCGCCATTTTGGGATACGGTTCCCAAGGACATGCCCAGGCGCAAAATCTTCGTGACAGCGGTTGTGATGTCATCATCGGCCAACGTCCCGGCTCGCCCAACTACGACTTGGCGGTGGCTCACAAGTTCAAACCAATGTCGATTGAGGAGGCCACGAAGGCTGCTGACGTCATCAACGTGCTATTGCCCGATGAAGTCCAAGGTGACATTTACCGCGACAACATTCGCGACAACCTCTCGCCCGGCAACGTGTTGATGTGCTCGCACGGTTTCAACATTCACTTTGGTCAAATCCAGCCGCCCAAGGGTATCGACACGTTGCTCGTCGCGCCCAAAGGGCCTGGCCATTTGGTCCGTAGCGAGTACGAAAAAGGCGGCGGGGTTCCCTGCTTGATCGCCCTGGGCGAAGGCGCATCGGAGACCACCAAACAAATTGGTTTGGCATATGCGAAAGGGATTGGCGGCACACGGGGCGGCGTGATTGAAACCACGTTCGCCGAAGAAACCGAAACGGATTTGTTCGGCGAACAAGTTGTGTTGTGCGGTGGCGTTAGCGAATTGGTGAAGGCTGGCTTTGAGACGCTTGTGGAAGCCGGCTATCAGCCTGAAATGGCGTACTTTGAGTGCATGCACGAACTCAAGCTGATTGTTGACTTGCTCTACCAAGGCGGCCTGAGCTACATGCGGTACAGTATCAGCAACACAGCTGAGTACGGCGACTATGTTTCTGGCCCTCGGATCATCACGCCGGAAACCAAGTTGGAGATGAAGAAGATTCTCAATGAGATTCAGTGCGGTGAGTTCGCTCGCAAGTGGATCAGCGAGAATCGGGCCGGTGCCCCGTTCTTCAAGGCGACTCGTCGCCGCGAACGCTTGCATCAAGTCGAGCAAGTCGGCATGGGGCTGCGCCGCATGATGAGCTGGATCGACGAGAAAGAGGTTTAAATCGGTGACGCCGATGCCTCCGGTCGCGAGCATCACGCAGTTGCAGATGGACTGTGTTGAGAAATGGCACAATGAACCGATTGCCAACCCTTTTATGGGGTTTGAGCAGTTGGTGTGCCGCCAACACGAGTTCAACTATCGGCTGTGGCACGAGGAGGATATCGCTCGCAGCCCTGAGGCGACAGATCAATGCATCGCCGGAGTGAAACGGTCGATTGACCGCTTTAACCAACAACGGAATGATATGATTGAGCAGATCGACGACGCGATCACAGAGTTGATCACCGCAGCAAGCGTGGGCGATACGTCGACTTTGCCGATCAATACGGAGACCGCCGGAAGTGCGATTGATCGGTTGTCGATCATGTCATTGCGATTGTATCACTACGCAGAACAACGTGATCGCCAAGATGCGGACGACGAGCATCAGAGGAAGGTGGCTGCGAGAATGGATTTGTGCCGCGTGCAGCACGCGGATCTGTCCAATAGCTTACAAACATTGATCGACGATTTGTTCGCCGGACGTAAACAACACAAAACCTATCGTCAAATGAAGATGTACAATGATCCTTCGTTGAACCCCGAGATTTATCGAGCGAAGAAGTAGTTTCATCGTTGGCGGGGCCAGCGACAATTGGCACGGTTCGGTTTCCTGTGGGATTGATTTGTCATGGCTTATGTAACGTCCACGATTAGTGGTGCCCCCTCCGAGCAATTCGAGCTTGATCGAGAAGAGATGCGGATCGGGCGTCACCCCGAATGCGATATCGTCGTCGACGCCGGAGCGGTCAGCCGTTTCCATGCGAAACTGGTTCGGGTTTCCGGCGGTGTCTGGACAGTCGAGGATTTAGGCAGTCGCAACGGCACGTTCGTGAACAATCAATTGCTCACCCGACCGCATGCACTCGTCGCTGGGGATCGGATTCGGATCAGCGAAGTCGAGTTGCAGTTTCATTCTAACGAGGTGCCTGAATTTGCTCGCAGCGGCACCGATGAAATGACCTTTGAAGGCGCAAACTTTGGCATTCAAATGGTCGATGACTCTGATTCACAGGTTACTTCCAGTTCCAAGATCGAGTTTCGCAGTAGCGAGCAAGGTCTGAAAATGACCGCCACACCGGAGGCCAAGCTCGCGGCGTTGATCGCGATCAACCGCAACTTAACCGGTGCGATCGCGTTGGATGATGTCTTGCCGAAAGTGCTGGGTAGTTTGTTCGAGGTTTTCCCGTCGGCCGATCGTGGATTCGTCGTCATGGAAACGCCTGAAGGTCACTTAGTCCCACGCTGGGTGAAAACACGGGCCAAACTAGATGAGACCGAAACGGTCCGGCTTAGTCGCACGATCATTCGCAAGACGATGGAAAGCGGTGAGACGATTTTGTCGCTCGATGCGATGGACGACAGTCGGTTTGATAGCAGCGAATCAATTGCCGATTTCTCGATCCGTTCGATGATGTGCGCGCCGCTACACAATGCCGACGGGGAAGCGATTGGAGCGTTGCAGATTGACTCCACGCAAGGCCGTGGTCAATTTCGCGATGAGGATATCGACTTGTTGACGGGTGTGGCGGCCCAAGCTTCTGTCGTCATCAATAACGCCCGCTTGCACGAACAATCGTTGCGGCAGCGAGAAGTGGAAACAGATCTCCGCTTAGCCATGGATGTGCAGCAAGCCTTCTTGCCATCGAAACCACCGCATGTGCCGACGTATCGACTAGAAAGTTATTACCAAGCCGCCAACCATATCGGCGGCGACTATTTCGACTATATCGAATTGCCCGATGGACGGTATGGTGTGGTCGTTGCTGACGTGGTCGGCCACGGCGTGGCGGCGGCAATGTACATGGCCAAACTTGCTGCGGAAACACGGTTCTGTTTGGCGAGCGAACCCGACTTGGCACGGGCCATCGAACGTCTCAACAATTCTATGAGCGGGCTGCAGGTCGAGCGGTTCGTCACTTATTTGCTCGTCGTGATCGACCCGACCAGCGACACGTTGTCGATTGTCAACGCTGGTCACATGCCACCAATCATTCGCTCATCGGCCGACGGCACGATTAGTGAACCTGGAGAAGAAGAGTCTGGGTTGCCGATCGCGATCGATGAAGGCATGGAGTACGCAGTTACCACGTGTGAGTTTCGCGAAGGCGACTTGGCCGTGATGTACACCGACGGAATTAACGAAGCGATGGATATCGACGATGAAGAATGGGGCACTGAGCCGTTGCGAGAGATCGTTCGCAATGCACTCGTTGTGCCTGGCAGCGGCACGACCGCCGCCTCGGCTGTCAAAGATCAGATCATCAAAGAAGTGTTCAAGCACATTGGAAAAGCGGTGCAGTTCGATGACATGTGCATGGTGATCATCGAGCGAACGGAGAGTCCCAGTCGCACCAAAAGTGCCTCCGACACGATCGAGGACAACGTCGACAAAACCGCCAATGATGTGCAAAGCCACTCATCTGCAGACAACCTTCAACAAAGAAACTTGAATGACACAGTCGACAAATAACAGCAACTCACCTAGTCGCGATCTGTCTCATAACAACATCGTTCGCTGGGGGTTCATCGGCGCGGCTCAGATCGCTCGAAAGAATTGGAAAGCAGTGCGAATGAGCGGCAATGGCGTGGTGACGGCGGTCGCCAGTCGTGATGTGTCGCGGGCCGAATCATTTATCCATGATTGTAGCATGGAAGCACCACCCATCATCGTGGACAGTGAAGGCGAGGCGATGCTGACCCGGCCAGTCGCAGTCGGTGACTATCAATCACTACTCGATCGCGATGATGTTGACGCTGTGTACATTGCCTTGCCCACAGCGATTCGCAAGCAATGGGTGATCGCGGCGGCCCAAGCAGGTAAACATGTGTTGTCAGAAAAACCGATCGCCGTTCATGCGGACGACGCGGCGGAAATGATCACGGCCTGTCGAGAGGCTGGCGTGAACTTTATGGACGGCGTGATGTTCGATCACTCATTGCGTTTGCCCGCGCTCAAGCAAGCCATTGCCGACCCTGGCGCATTCGGAAAACTTCGCCGCATTCAAAGCCACTTTTCATTCTGCGGCGATGATT
The DNA here is from genome assembly GCA_041740155.1 of Rhodopirellula sp. Taxonomy (GTDB): domain Bacteria; phylum Planctomycetota; class Planctomycetia; order Pirellulales; family Pirellulaceae; genus Rhodopirellula. Next base: position 109,796 of record JBGSMN010000376.1, on the reverse strand, counting down.
CTTTTGAAACGGCCAACATCCGCGCGTCAGCCGATCTCGAACCTCATGGCTGTCTCGGAGACCTGGGCTGGTACTGCATCCGACTGAGCCTGTGGGCCGCCGGTGATCGCCTGCCCATCGCTGTTTCAGGACGTGCGATTTCCACGTACGAAGGCGGCAGCGTGCCATCAGAGTTTCAAGGCGAGTTGAAATTCAGTGATGATCTGACGGCAGGTTTCTTCTGTTCGTTCCGCTGTGTCAACCAACAAACCGCAACGATCTCGGGTGACCGAGGATACATCACGATGGATGATTTCGTCGTCCCCTTCGTCGGCGCGGAATCCCAATGGCAGTTTCATCAGCATGAACTGAAGGTTGACAATTGCCGCTGGAACTTCGGTCGTCACAGCACATCGCACGCGGTATGGGAGCATGGCTCAGGCGAAGCCGACTCGCAAGAAGTGCGGATGATCCGCAGTTTCGGCGAAGCCATTTTGCATGGTTCACCCTGCGTTCGTGCCAGTGACATCGCGATGAAAACCCAGCAAGTGCTCGATGCTTTCAGACGCAGTGATGTTGAACATGGCAAATGGATTTCAATGGAAATAAACAGCTGACGCGTTCTGTAGAGGAAGTCGTCACGACTTTCAGCATTTCGCAAAACATCGAAATCTTGAAGACTTTTGTACCGTTTGCATTCTTAACTTAGAAACACAACATGGCCAATACACAATCTGGTGCCAAGAACGTTCTGGGCACTTCACTCGAAGTTTGTAGTACCGATCCGATGACGGGTTTTTACCGGGATGGTTGCTGCAATACTGGCGGTCAAGATGTTGGTCTGCATGTGATCTGTGCGGTCATGACGGCTGAGTTTTTAGAATTCAGCCGCGAGCGGGGCAACGATCTCAGCACCCCGATGCCGATGTACCAGTTCTCCGGCCTGAAACCTGGCGATCGTTGGTGCCTCTGTGCCGCTCGCTGGAAAGAAGCCTTTGATGCGGGCATGGCACCTCAGGTGCATCTCGAAGCAACGCACATCTCCGCGCTGGAATACGCGAGCTTGGAAGAACTCGAAAGCTATCGCGTTTAAGTGGTGTCCTGCGGCTACTTCGTTTGCAATCAGGCGGATCAACAAGCTCATTTTTGATGGGCCAATTCGATAGCGTTGTTTGGAGTGGTTTGGCTAGTGACACGAGTCGAAACCCATCATTTCGCGTGAGCGAATCACTTGCGGTCGCGTTTGCTCGGCCAAAAGACTATCTTCTATGAACGCTGATCACGACGTTTTCGACTTTGACGAGAAGCGCCGTAGATCGAACGCACTGTTGAAAACGTCTGGGCTGCCCACCAAGAAACGAACCTGAATCATGCACAAACACGAATGGCGTGAGAACACCGAAGAGGGCGCGACTCGGCTCGTCACCGCGACCCGCCACGCGGGCAAATGGCAACTCCGATCCCGATTAAAATCGGAGTCCGAGTGGACAGAGTTTCCCGTCATTCCCCTGGAAGACCTGGAAACATTGCACGAACTCATCTCGAATAAATACCGTCGTAAACGCGTGCCCTACGATCAGGTCTTGGAACTTGAAGCAATGCTGAAAGCCGCACGGCTGCGCAAAAATTAGTGCTCTGTCACCATGCGTTTTTGGACACAAAACGTAGCGGAAGTCGTCAAGTCTTTCGTTCACCGTAGCGGATGATCGCAGCGTGTTTCACTGCCGCAGTCATCGTGATTGCATCATTCTTCCAAATCGTTAACGCGGTACACGGCTTGGTATCGTTCAAGTTGACTGATCGCCGATCAGGGGGGGGCTGCCGTGCATGCCCCGTTCAACGTGGCTGTTGCGTGAGTTCATGTGTGGGAGATGAGCTAGAACAAATAGAGCACCTTCGGCACAGCAATCGCATAGAAAAACGAAAGTCGAGAAGAGACGTCGTGCAGGCGTCGGTCGCATCGTTAGATCAGTCACTCGCGTGAGCAGAAATTCTTTCGGTGGATCTGTTCCATGAATATCGTATTTAAGCCATGAAACCCACAAACGGAGAACGAAATATGTCGACTCAAACACAATCTGATCAGCGAGCCGATTGGGGCCGAGTACGTGATGCAATCATTGAGCGGTTTCCGCAGATCCATCGCGCTGAGTTAGCTTTATGTCCAAACGAGGTGCACGAGTTGACTCAGTTCGTCAAGCAACGCGTTGACGCCAGCGATGATGAGGTTGCTGCAGTTGTCCACGAGTTTGCGCCTCCAGCATCATTGCCGAAACGTGTTGCTCACGCAGCCTCGGAAACACTGAATCACGCCAGCGAATCGGCCCAATTTGCCTACATGCGGGCAGACGAGTGCATTGCGAGGCGGCCGACGGAGTCGGTGCTGACCAGTTTCGTCGCCGGGATCATCCTGGGTGCGACCGTGACCGCCTTGGTGATGCATTCAAAACCGCAGCCTAGTGCCTGGGGTCGGATGAAGGATCGAGTCTGGTCCTAATGCCCTCACCAATGGGATAGCGGAGACTGTCGCTATCCTACGGTCGCTATCAACATTACGTCGCTATCAACATTACTACGATGGGAAGCATCGCGATTTGTAAACAAGTGACAAATCGAGAGTGATCCAATCGTCGGCACCCAAGCTCGATCCACGATACGCATCGCGAAAATCAAGCTGCCATTGCCCGGCACGTTTCGACGCAGTCTTGACACGCTTCGGCACAGCGTTGGCAATGATCGTGGTTGTGAGCACCGCACTGCTCTGCACACCGCTGGCAAATGTCCGCGCACAATTTGCAGATCGCGTCAGCGAACCGGCTGTTGCGAGCCATCGCTTGAGCACACAACAGGCAGATATCAATACACTCGCGGCAGCAATGCGGGCAATCGTTATCGCTTTCCATGTCAATCATTGCGTTGAGACACTGTTCACAAGCGATGGCACATTTTTGGCAAGCAGCCATGCATTCTTGGTGAATACTCATCGTTCATTTTCTCCAGTTTGAAAAAAGGGGGACTTACGAAAAGACATTTAGTTATTAGCGAGTTGTCAGTATTTCGATCGCGGTCAGAACCGCAACCAAAACGGCAGCGCTCGCCAAAGTGACGCTCGTGGCGTTCATCCGCAGCAGTTCCTGCAGGGTCAGCTTGCCGCGGGCACCGATGGGGTCGATATGACGAGCAATCCGGCCTGACAACTCAGCAAATACGTATGACCCGCAGACCATGCCGACGATCATCGCGATGGCATCAAAATTCCCTTGGCCCAGCGCGGCAGCACCTGTGCCAGGACAATACGCTGCCAAGGCAAAGCCGACACCGAACAAAAGTCCGCCGATCATATTGGACGCGTAGCGAGTCGGCTTGATGTGCAGTTCCACCATCCCAGCGCGTTGCATGATATGAATCCCGATTGAACCGACAACGACTGCTGAGAGCATGACTTTAACGACGGTAAAGTCGATCAATAGCAGTTGCCCGATCAACACGTGGAATTTCGCGACGCCGCCTTTCTGGAGCAAGAATCCGAAGGCGACACCAAATACCACACCCAGTAACAACTGCTTCGTCGGCGAAACTTTCATCTGCGAGTTCGACTTCGGTAGCGATTCGGATTCTGTTGGTGGCTCCATCGTGGTTGCCATGACTGCCTCAATATCTTGTGGTAGTGACATTCCTGTGCCGTGCCGTGTTAGTGTAAAAAAAGCCGCAAGTCGTAGCGATTTTTGCTATGTTGCGTACATCAACATCGCGGTGATGATGCCTCCGATGAAAAAGCACATCGCGGATATCCACGAGCCGACCGCCAATTGCAGCGTTCCGCTGATTCCGTGTCCACTCGTACAACCGCCCGCCATTCTGGCTCCAAATGCCATGAGCACTCCGCCTGTAAAGGCAACGAGCGCACGAAGCACATGACTATCGGTACCGAAACGGTCTTGCCACATCGCCGGCAGGAATTGTCCGGTCAACTCACCGCCGGTCCACGCTGCTAAAAACGCGCCAGCGATCACGGCCAGTACCAGCATCAATTCCCAGCCAACCTTCGGTGGATTGTCTTTGAAATACTTGAGCGACCGCGTGTGTTTTGATGAGATCTGTAACCCAATCATGCCAGCAACGCGGGCGTATGCCGTTGAGGCACCGAGTGGTTTGTCGGAGAAATAAAACGTCAACATCGACAGCACGCCGATCAACCCGCCGACGATGTAAGGCGACCATGCCGAGCCGGAATATTGCAACGGATCAACGTTTGCGAAAACGAAACGCGGTCCCAAGACGTTAAGCATGGCTGACCTCTTGCTCGGTCTCGACAGGATAATCTTCTGCTGTCCACGCACTCCAACTGCCAGGCACGTTGGTGACATGTTTGAAACCACGCGACTGCATTAAACTCGACGCAATACTGGCTCGATATCCGCTGGCGCAATAGGTTGCGTAGTGCTGATCTTTGTTTAAACCCACGATACGATCTCGCATATCGGCAATGAAATGGTGCTCCGCGCCCGGCACATGCCCCGACTCCCATTCTGCAGACGACCGCACATCGAGAATGGTTGGTCCGGTTCCCGTTTTCTGATGTTCGCGTAGTTCCTGAACCGGCATTTGCTCTAGTCGTTGAAGGGGCAGCCCAGACATCTCCCAGGCTTTCATGCCGCCCGCGAGATAGCCAGCGAATTGATTGTGACCACTGCGAACGATCCAGCGTTGAATTTTGTCGACATCGCAATCATTGTCGACGATCAACAAGAGTGGTTGGTCCAAGTCGAACATCTGACCGACCCACGCCGACATTTCAGGACGATCCCCCACATTGATGGCTCCCGGCAGATGCCCACCACCGAACGCTAACATGCTGCGAGTGTCGATCGTTGCGATGCGAGCTTGGCGAGAAACCTTGCGAAATTCCGAAGGTGATAAAGCTGGAATCGTGGGCAAGCGGTCCATGATCGCTGGCCCCGACGCATTGAGTTTCTTCAGCTCGGGATAGTGCCTGGGTACCGGCGTCGTATCGTTAACGACGAACTGACGAAACGACTCAAAATTTGGAAACAACAAAAACGGGTTGGTCCGTCGTTCGTAACCAATCGTGCTCGTCAGCCGGTCGCCAATATCCGCACCACACGCAGATCCCGCACCATGCCCTGGAAAGATCGTGACGGCGTCGTCGAGCGTCAAATAAAACGCATAGAGCGTCTCACGCAACGATTTCGCCAGCTTCTCGGTCTGGTCAGAACCGAGTATATCGGGACGACCCGCCGAACCGACAAACAATGAGTCTCCCGAGAACACCGCCCAAGGTTGATTGGGATGTTTGGCTTCGCATAGCATGTATGAAAGATGTTCGAGCGTGTGACCGGGGGTATGACGAGCGGTCAGGGTGAACGATCCGAATTCAAACTGATCGCCATCGGCAACGGTATCAACATCAAATCCGTAGTTCGCTTGGATGCCACTGACATAGATTTTCGCGGTACCGAGGCGCCGCTGGAGCGAGCGGCTGCCGGATACGAAGTCCGCATGAATATGTGTCTCAAAAATGTGAGTGATCGACAAGCCGTGCCGTCGGGCGAGTTCTTCGTAAACTTCCACATCCGTCCGAGGGTCAATCACCGCCGCTTGGCCGGTACTCGTATCGCCCACGATGTACGACAACTGAGCAATGCCCTCTGTTAGTATGGTCTCCTGTACAAACATTGCTGTACTTCCTCCTTCAAGTCGAACAAATCAATCAGATGGTTTGATCAACGTAACGCGAATCGCGTGCCAACGCTTCGCTGAGGGGTTGCTTGAAAAAGCTTACCTCGTCATGCCCGCGATCAACTGTAGCATCCGCTGCGAGTCGATGGGTTTGCTTAGGTAATCGTTGCAGCCAGCTTCCAGACATTCGTTCATATCGCCTTGCATCGCGTCAGCAGTCAAAGCAATGATTGGGCCGGTATAACCGAGCTCGCGTAGCGTGCGCGCCGTTTGGTATCCGTCCAAATTTGGCATCTGCATGTCTAACAAAATTAGATCAGGGCATTTGTTGATCTTGATCGCCTGCAGCATGTGTTTGACAGCGATTCTCCCGTCTTCGCATTCCTCGACCGTTGCCCCGGCTTTAGTCAGAATGCGTTTGCTAAGAAAGCGGATATCTCGACGGTCGTCAACGATGAGGACGTGACAGTCCAGGGTTGCGGTGGTCACATTGATTCCACACTCCGATGGCAACACGCTACTGACGGACTCTCCGCTTGAATGGTCGACTAGCGGTTGGTCGGAGATGTCGCCCGTAGTAATGGTGACACTGAACGTACTGCCAACGCCCGCTGTGCTACTGGCCGTGATTCCACCGCCAAGCATCTCGGCTAATCGCTTACTGATCGCTAAACCCAAACCCGTGCCGCCAAAGTGTCGCGATACGCTGGAGTCGCCTTGCGAAAAGGGCTTGAACAGGCGATCAATTTGCGTCTGTGTCATCCCGATACCGGTATCGACGACATCGAAGTGCAGATGCTGCATTGCCGCCTCGTACCAGACTCGGATTTGAATTCGGCCCGCGCGAGTGAACTTGATCGCGTTGCCGACCAAGTTGATCAGGATTTGCTTGAGCCGGATCGCATCGGACTCGATCACCATGGGTAGTTTGCCATCGTATTCGACCGCGAGCGACAATCCGTTTTCTCGTGCTCGCACGTCCATGATGCTCCGGACATCTTCGATGACGCGCGTCGGATCAAATCGCTCGTGCTCGACTTCAAACTTGTCAGCCTCAATTTTGGACAGGTCAAGAATGTCATTAATGATGCCCAGCAGGTAGTCGCCGTTGCGCCGAATGGTTTGCAAGTGCTGCTTGGCCTCTTCGGTCTGGACGAAGTCTTTCAGCAAGTCGGCGTAACCAAGGATCGCGGTCATCGGCGTGCGAATTTCATGCGACATGTTGGCGAGAAATGCACTTTTGGAGGCGTTGGCGGCTTGAGCACGCTGTTCACTCTCTCGCAATGCCGCCGCTTGCTCATGTTCGCGAGTGGAATCCCAATTGACACCGTACATTTTGACGACCTTTCCAGCCTTTTCTCGGACGACTTCGCCCATCCCATTGATCCAACGGGTTTGGCCGTCAGGGCGGATGATGCGGAATTCAGCATTATAAGCATCGGTTCCGTCAACAGCCGTTTGCCATTGCGTCTTCAACTGTTCGATATCATCGGGATGCACGAGTGAGAAGAACAATTCACTGCTGGCCTCTTGATTTGGATCAACACCGATCAATTCATACAATTGCTCCGTCCAGATACTTTTTTGCGGCGTCCACTCCCAAGCCGCCATGCCCCCGGCACGCATTGCCATTTCCATTCGACGAGATGTTTCTTTCAATGAACGTTCGTAAGCTGCACGCTCACGGATATCGACCCCGGATGGAATCAGGTATTCGATTTCGCCAGACTGGTTCGCGACCGGTGCGATCATGAAGTCGATCAATACGCCATCATCGCCGTGTGAAAACAACGAGACATCATATCGCACGACTTCGCCCGCAAATGCTCGGTCCATCGCGACACGCATGCCTTTGGCAACCTCAGGGTCATAGCTCCACCACGGGGCGTCGGCAAAGTGTTTTCCGATGACTTCGTCTCGCCGCGTATGCGCGATTTCGAGCGAGCGATCATCTACCTCTAACAAGATGCCATCGCGGTCGATGACTCCAACCAGCCCGAGTTGGTTGTTGATGACGCGGCGAAGGTGTGCTTCACGCTGAGCCAAATCTAGTTCACGCTCTTTCCGTTGTGTGATATCAATCACGACTCCAAAGAAATCTTGCATCACACCATCGCTATGCAAGCGTGCCTTGCCGCGAGCTCGCAAGTGGCGTGTTTCGCCACTCGGAAATCGCACCGCGTATTCCTCGTCGTACGGTTCACCGGTCTGCATGGTCCGCTGAATTGCCTGCGAGACCCGGTCTCGTAGGGATTCGTCAATTCGTTCGACAAATTCGGACAGTTTTGGGATTTCATTTTCACTGAAACCGAATAGCCGGTTGAGTGTTGGATTGGAAACGAGTTCATTGTTTTGCAGGTCCCAATTCCAAGGCGCGACATCGCTGACTTCCATTGACAACTCGAGTCGGTCTTTGGCAATCGCCAGCCGTTCCTCGGCACGCTTGCGATCGTCAATGTCCGCGTTCATACCAATCCAGCGGCGGATTTCGCCGTCGGGATTCCGTTGAGCCACGGCGCGCACCTGGGTCCAGCGATAACCGCCGGAGTGATGACGAAGTCGGTACTCTACCGAGAACGTGCTGCCCGATTTCAGCACACGTTCCCATTCGTTCAGCGTTGGTTCGCGGTCACTCGGATGGATGGCACTGAGCCAACCGTGCCCGATCCACTCATCGTAGGTTTGTCCGGTGAAGGCGCGCCAGCTCGGAGAGTCTTCCGTCACAAATCCCGCAGCGTTGGTGATCCAAACGATTTGCGACGATGCGTCGACGAGCAACTGAAATAGCTCCTGGCTTTCTTTGAGCTGCGTCACATCGTTAAACGTCACCACCAAACCCTTGGCGGATCCTGAATGCGACTGATAAGGCAGCACTCGCCGAATGAAGGATTTGCCAGAATGAGCGACGACGGTTTCTTCAATCAGATCGTCCAGATCAAGTGACTGAGGATCTGGCAGTGGCGGCATGTCGTGAACGCTAGGCACAAGTTGTACAAGCGGACGGCCGACGTCCGTTGGAATCAAACCATAGATCTCAGTCGCCGCAGGCGTGAAGCTGCGAATGGTGAGATCGTCGTCCAAAAAGATCGTGGCGATACGCGTGCTACGGAGCAAGTTCTCCAGATCACTATTGGATCGCGCTACCGCATCACTGCTGCTGCGGATCTCCTCTTTGGATGTCTCAAGCTCCTCATTTGTCGATTGCAACTCCTCGTTCATCGACAACAGTTCTTCGTTAGAGGACTTCAGTTCCTCATTGGCCGCCTACATGTCCTGCATCGTGCGTTCGAGGTCATTTCGCGTTGTTTCTAGTTCGCGTTCCATCTGTGCGATGATGGCATCGGCGTCCTGATCACCGGTTGCTAGCGAGTCTGGCACCGTGTCATCTTCTTCGCGACGAAGCGGCTTACCGACATCGTGAAAAACGACTAACAGGAGTTCATCTTGCTCACCCAACTGCGGCATTGGCTGGACCGTCAGCATGACCCGCTGGATACAGTCGCGCTCGCGAATCGACAGGTTATCATGGGTGACTTTTCGTCGTGTCTTTTTCGCTTCATTGATGGCCGCGCGCAAGCCAATCCGCAAGCCAGACAACGCCATTCTGATGATGTTGTTTTGGAAATCGCCGCCCGAGACGGTCAAGTATTTGTCAATACCATCAGAGGAGTTGAGGATCTGTCCAGATTGATCAATGACCACTGCTTTGGGTGCGAACTCGTCCAGAAGAATGCGTTGCCGGATGCTATCCAGATCAACGGTTTGATCAGGCAAATTCGAGATTAAACGCGTTGGTTTGACAGTACCGGCACGCATCGTCAGTGTGCTGAGGGTGCCGGTGGCTGTTCCTTTTCGTTGTGAGATTCGGAACTTGGCATCAAGAGCACGAAACAACTCGCCATGCGATGAAATCGTTTCGCTCGGCCCGAGGAACAAGTACCCTGAGGGACGCAGCGCGTAATGGAAAAGTGGTATCAGCTTCTCTTGCAGATGAGCACCCAGGTAGATCAGTAAATTGCGACATGAAATGAGGTCCTGCCGCGAAAAAGGCGGATCGCTGATCAGATTGTGTTTGGAAAACAGGACACGTTCTCGAATCTCTTTGGTTACCTGGAGATGCTTGCCACGTTTAATGAAATAGGTTTTCAATCGCTCGGGACTGATCTGCTCTTCGATTCCCGATGGGTACGTCCCCGTGCGAGCGGCTTGCAAGGCTCGCTCGTCGATATCCGTCGCGAAGATTTGAAACTCCGGCGGGTTGTCGAGTGTTCCTGTCAATTCATGGCAGGCGATCGCCAACGAGTATGCTTCTTGTCCGGTACTGCATCCGGCCACCCAAATTCGAACGATATCGTCAGGCCCTTTGTTTTCAAAGATGCTCGGTAAAACAGTCGATGAAATCGCGTCAAAGGCATCGGGATCACGAAAGAACGCGGTCACGCCGATCAATAGTTCTCGAAACAACGCTGTGGTTTCTTCTTCGTCGCCCTGGAGTCGCAGCAGGTATTCACTGGCGGTGGCGATCTTCAGAATCTGCATTCGCCGTTGAATGCGCCGCATCAGTGTCGTGATTTTGTAATGTTGAAAGTTATGCCCGGTGACCGACATTAAGTGCTCGGTGATTCGCGGGATCGCTTCGCCAATCTGTTTTTGAGTTTTCTCGATGACTTTGACGCTGCCGAATTCGTTGATGTGCTCTGCATAACGAAGCAACTCTACGGCGATCTCACGAGGACGGCATACGTGATCGGCTACGCCCGTGGTCGCAGCGCTACGTGGCATGCTGTCGAACTTGGCAGAGGCCGCATCCTGGGCAAACGTCAACCCACCTGCATCACTAATCGCCTTAAGGCCTACCGTTCCATCACTACCGGCACCCGACAGGACCACGCCGATTGCCCGATCACCTTGATCTTCGGCCAAACAGTGAAAGAAGTGGTCAATTGCTACCAGAGGACTTTGCCCAGTCTCAGGCACGACGCTCTGGACGGCACCGTTCTTGATGTTCAAGTATTGCTGCGCGGGAGCAAGGTAAACGTGCCCAGGTTTGAGTTTCGTGCGTCTCGTCACATCGACAACCGGCATTGGCGTTGCGGCGCTGAGTAGTTCGACGAGCAATGATTTGCTGGCTGGGTCGAGGTGTTGGATGATGACAACCGCCAAGTCGTCACTGGAACCGAGATGCTTCAGTAGTTCTTGAAACGCTTCCAGCCCACCCGCCGAGGCGCCAACACCGACGATCAGCGTCGGCGAGGATAGAGATGAGGGTTGTTTTTTGTTCATGTCGTTGTCAAGGTTCGCAACGCGAGCAATCGTTTTTACTGCTTAGCCATGCAGTAGCGTCGATGCATCACTCGGTTGGGCTGGCGGTTTCCACCACCCCCGAGTTTTTAGTCTCGTGGTAGCTGCGTTCGAGAAAGATTTCTATCGGCTCGATGGAGTATAGAACGCAATCAAATTGAAACCCGCGACCGCCGCTCCGTCAATGCGCAGGATCGCACTCTGATCCTGGAAACGATCATTGTCCCACGTTAATAGAACCCTCGCAAACTGAGATAAAACACCATTTCAGCGACCTAGCGGTCAAATTCAATCCACTGAAGAGGCGGCAAACACGGTCGAGGATTCACTTTTGGACATCGGACACACCCTTAACTCTCGACTTGTAATCTTCTTTGTACAGATTACTGCGAACAAGTTTCTCCACACGCTTATCGACGATGTAACTCAGGTAGTTATGATCACGACCGACAAGTGTTGCGGCGTTGAATTGCTCGATTTGATCGGAATTGAGATACCCTCGTCGGCGACAGGGCATGCCGGTGAAGCCCAACGCGTCGTGATTCTCATCAAACTTTGCCAGCTTGTAAAACCGTAGATAGATATCTTTCGAGTTGTAGAGAATAAACAGGTGATTGATTTTCGATAGTCCCATCCATTTTGTGTTGCAGAAACAGTCGTTACGAATAGCCGGGGCCATTAACGTCAGGTTCACTGGTGGAATGCTTCGGTCCTGAGTTTCCAATCCGTAACCATGGACGCTGCCACCACCGACAAGGTGCAACGCATTGATCGCTAATCGACCACCGAAGCTATAACCTATAATCGCGACTTGCTGGTGTTCTTGCATCTGCGTCAGCAATCGCGCGAGGTGAAACGCATGTTGTTCAGCGTAGCAGGCCTTGGTTCGCACATCTTCGATTTCTCCTCCGATTCGGTCGGACGGCCAAGACCAGATGACAAACCTGACGGGAGATGCGTCTTTCCACTGCAGAAACGTTTGATCATAGACGGCGAGTCCATCCGTCAACGCCTCTTCGCTTGTCGTTCGATTGCCATGAATGTAAATCAATGTTCGACGCGGGCGTCCGCCGGTGGCAGGTCTGGTAAACGATTCAAATGATTCGTCACGCCATTGATCATCTTCAACGCGCTGACGGTAGGTTAGATTCGTTGACGAAGCGTATCCAGAGCAAACACCACGACTGCTGATCAGCCATATTTGATCGGCCTGACGCATGTCAAAGTCTTCAGGGGCGGCAGCTTCGAGAATCTCCACTGCCGACTCTTCGCTAACGGCATTGGGAGCGATTGAGTCGGGATCGTCAGCGATTGGGCTGATTGATTCGTTGCTGGTAGCTTGAGCCAATCCGGCAGAGGCGGTGACATCCTGTGACCAGGACGTTGTCGCGATCAGAGAAAAAGCCAGCATTGTTGATAAGATTGTCGTCCGATACATGGTGAACGTCTATACCGCCTTCGTCCGATGAGGCCACTGAAGAAGTTTGGGCCTTTCAAAAAATAATCGGAGCGGACGACGGTGTCCGTGATGGGATCTGCAAGTTTGCGAGAGAAGGCGACTCGCATTGCCGTTACGACTCGCATAATCACAAAGTGTTTCAGCGACGAGACGCCTGCCATTTATTTAGCATTGTTGTGTCGACGGCACAGGAATTGCGTCTCCACATTCACGCTTTCGCAAAACTGAAAAGGAAAACGATGGATATTCCACAAATCACCTCAATAGACGAATCCGCAACCGGCGCGATGGGACAAATTTACTTAGCCACTGGAAAACAAGTCGCACTTCGCCGTTGGCAGGAACCTGCATGCGATTTCTGCGAAGAGCGAAGCCGGGAATACGAAACGGTCGGTTATGTGTTAAGCGGTGTGCTGGAACTTGATCTCGATGGTCAAGTTGTCCGACTGAAATCGGGAGATTCGTGGCTCGTGCCGGAGCATGCAAAACACCGCTACCGGATTGTTGAACTGATTGTGGCGATTGAAGCGACCAGTCCGCCGGCACGGTTCGGTGACAAAGATTATGCAGTCGAAGATTAACGCACCGGAGTTCCGTCAATTGAACGAATCGTTGAATGACACAAACTAGATCCGACTTAGCATCCATCGCGGCGGTCGCTCAATTATTGGCGGTCGTATTGGCCGTTGCGGCTCTCTTTTTCGCCCGCGATGTGTTTATTCCTTTGGCACTGGGAGTGTTGCTTTCCTTCCTGCTCAGCCCGGTGGTCAATCGACTTCAACGTTGGGGCATCCCCAATGTCATGGCGGTGGTTGCGACTGCGGCCCTCGCGTTCTTGCTGCTGGCTGGATTGTTCACGCTGCTCGGTCGAGAATTGACCACGCTCGTCGGTGATCTACCGAAACATCGTGATGAATTAGTGACGAAGGCGAGGAGCGTTGCCGGCCTGACCACGGGTGTCGGCGGCTCCCTAGACCAGTTGGCAGATGAAGTTGCTGAGGCAATGGAAGGTTCGACCGAACCGGAGCCCGAGGTCGAGTCTGAACCTAAAAACGCATTTGAGCGGTGGACCGATAAACTGCTGCCGATGTCGACTCGATCAACGGACACGGTTGTGCACGATGGTACATCAGCAAAAACTCCGCTGTATGTTCAGGAGATACGCGACGACTTGCCACTCGCATCGTGGGCGACAACGGCTGGTACGGTGCTTGGGCCGCTGGCAACCGCTGGTTTGGTCAGTGTTTTTGCATTGTTCATGCTGATCCATCGCGAAGATCTACGTGATCGAATCATCGCAGTGGTTAGTCATGGAAACTATGTCACGACAACGGAGGCTTTGGATGAAGCAGCTCATCGTATCAGTCGCTATTTAATTGCTCAAACGATCATCAACACATCTTACGGATTTGTGCTGAGCGTTGGTTTAGCTGTGATCGGGGCAACTATGACCGAAGAAGGAATGTTCCCCAACGCGATGTTGTGGGGCCTGTTGGCGACATGTTTGCGTTACGTTCCCTACCTTGGACCGATCGTGTCGGCGATCTTTCCACTCGTGATCGCATTGTCGGTGTTCCCCGGCTACAGCGTCGCGCTGGCAGTCCTCGCACTCATTGTCACGATGGAACTGTTCAGCAACAACATCGTGGAACCTTGGCTATATGGAGCAAGTACTGGGATTTCGGCTGTGGCTGTGATCATCGCTGCCGTGTTCTGGGGGTGGCTATGGGGACCAGTCGGCTTGCTGCTATCGACTCCTCTGACCGTGTGCCTAGTTGTTTTGGGGCGGTACGTACCGCGATTCAAGATATTATCGACGTTGCTCGGTGAGGAAGTCGAAATCAAAACTTCCATGAGATTTTACCAACGAATGTTGGCGACGGACGAGCACCGTGCCTGGGAAATACTCCGCGAACACTTCGACGAACGAGACATTGTGACAACAGGCGATCAAGTGATCATTCCTGTACTCAAACGAATTCGCCAGGATCGCTACGCTGAGCACTTGTCTGATGCTGATGTGAATCGCTTGTTCGCGATGGCCGGTGGGTTAATCGCGAAATTGCGTCAGCATGGGAGTGCTGAGATCAGTGAACAGCAACAGGTGGTGCAAGAGGATGATGCAGACGGCAGCACGCACGAGGCGAGCCCGATGGTTGACATTGAACTCCCATTGGTTGTCGGTTGCGCATCGCATCACTTCAGCGAATCACTGGTCTTGAATCTGCTCCGAATCAGTGGTTGCTCTCGTTTCAAGCTTCAAGCGGTTGAAACTGATTTGTTGGCCGACGATGTCAGTCCGCAAATACTCAAACTTTCGCCAGTCATCGTGGTGATCGTCGTACTGCCCAAGGGTGGATTTGCCCAGGCTCGCTTTCTTTGCAAATCCATCCGAGGCGAAGGTTTCACGGGTGCGATTGTGATCGCATGTTTGGGCAACTTCAAACACTACGATCAATTGTTTGTGAAGTTCCGCAAGGCCGGAGCGACCAGCGTCACGACTTCGTTTTCGCAAACACACTCAAAAATTGAAACGATCCTCAAGCGTCGCGAGAACGTCGGCACAATTCCTCGCCAGCAACTGGGCGCAGTTGTCGCGTAGTCAATACGAAGCCATCGGGTTACTGGCATTCCGCTCCGACATGCATCTTGATTGCAGCAGGGACGACGTCGAATCGAACAGGTTCTTCATCAACGACTTCACCGTCAAGCGTGAATCGCATGTGAGGTTCTGATCGCAGTGAAAGCGATCGGACTTGCCGGAAGATGACTTGCTCGCTCTTCAGAAAATCTCCCAATAAATTGTCTGCAACAATTTTTAGCATGTCGCCAACATCACCTCCGCGGATGATGATGACATCTATCAATCCATCGGTTGGTGAGGCTTGCGGTGCAACTCTGATTCCCCCCGCATTGGTTTTTCCATTGGACACGAGAACCGCCCAGCATTCTAGATCGGTGAATTCTTCGCCATCACAGTTCGCCGTGATGCGATAGGTCGTCATATCAGGCAGCACTGCCACTGCACCGCGAATGTATGCGAACGCTCCCCACCGCGATTTGATTTCATCAGTCAGCGCTTCGCTCACACGCACACAGTTTCCTCCGGCAGCAACATTCGCGTAGTAGCGAGCAGCACCATGTCCGTTAATACCAACGACGTCCACAGGTACGGGGGTGGTGGATCGCATCAACCCGACAGCCTCGGCGACGTCGGCAGGGATAGCGAGTGTCCCAGCGAAATCATTGGCGGTTCCCATAGGAATGATCGCCAGCGCAGGTCGCTTTGCTTTGTCGACCGTCATCAGCGCGTTCACCACTGCGTTGACGGTTCCGTCGCCGCCAGCGGCCACGACGGTTTGGCAACCTGCGGACAATCCCTTTTGAATCTCATGCGGCAAATTCAAGTTTTTGGAAAGTTCTACCCATCTCGCTTCTTCGGTTGATAACTCAGTATGAAGTTGAGCGATATCATCCGACCTACCCGAACCTGGATTCCAGAAGACCAGTTGATTTGTCATGCAGCCACCATGTTGATTCCTCTGTTAGGTTATTTTATGTTTGGAGATTAAAGAGCTTCAACTACTTCGTTATATACGTTATCGGGGTATCGGCAACGTAAACGAGCAAAGGCCATACCGCCTCCAATGAGCTAGCGGTCGCCTTCATCGCATAACCGAACGCGAAGAAATTAGCGTTCCATGCTCGCCCCTCATCTAACCTTAGCAGGTATGCTCTTGCGCATAAATTAACAAGGCAAATAAACATAGTTCACGTACTTGCAGCGGTGGGGAACCGCGTCCTGCTAATCTGGAGTGGTCGTTTAACGGCCAATCAGGCTCTTCCCACCGCAGGAAATCTCCGTGAAAAGATCTCTAATTTCGTTAAGAGCGAATTCATGCAAGTGTCCATCATGCGTGAAGCGATGCGCATGCTGATGGTGTATTATTTGCCGATGCAGAATCGGCTGAACACACGATCGAGCAAATCATCTGTGTAGATTTCGCCGGTCACCTCGCCGATGGCGACGGAGGCGGCCCGGATCTCTGCAGCAACGAGTTCGTGACCGACGTGCAAACCTGTCAACTCGATTGCATTGTTCACTGCTTTCAACGCGTCGGACAACGATCCACGGCAACGTGCGGCGGTACCGATCACCCCTCCGGTCTCGGTCGGGTCAATCCGCGCAGCAACTGAGGATATTTTCTCCAGGAGCGAATCCATGCCCTCTCCGGTTCGTGTGCTGATTAGCAGTGAATTTAGTTCGATATTTTCGATCGCTGTCTCCCATGCTGATCGATCAGAAACCAAATCCGACTTCGTCAACAGCACGACATGCTCCGCAGAATTCGTGCTGGTTGTTTCACTACTCCGAGCGATGCGAAATTGCTCGATTGCATCCGTAGGCAACATGCTACTGGCGTCTATACACCATAGCCACAGATCCGCTTGAGATGCCGCATCATGAGCTTGCTGCTGCGCCTTCGCTGAGACCTCCGCATCGATTTCGTGTGCGCCACGAGATTCAATACCCGCCGTATCCGTCACACGAATCGGATAACCGTTAATCTCGATATTGATTGAAATGTTATCTCGCGTCGTGCCTGCTTGTTCGGATACGATCGCGGCGTCGGCACTAGCAAACGCATTGAGTAAACAACTCTTACCTGCATTGGGCAACCCGCGTAGCACAACTTCCAGAGCGGACGATGCCGATGAGCGTTCATGAAGTTGGCGGGTTGTCCACGCCAATAAAGCGGCCAGCGCACTCAGTCGAAGACTCAGATTTTCATCAGCAATGAACTCAATATCCTCATCGACAAAATCCAATCCGGCTTCCACATCGGCAAGCAAATCCAGCAAATCGCTGCGTGCGGCTTGCAGCGGTTTCGACAAATTGCCAGCAAGTTGTTGCAGCGCGTGGTCGAGCGAATCAGCATCGTCGGCATCAATCACGCCCAGTACCGCTTCGGCTTGTGGCAAATCCATCCGGCCTGCCAAGAATGATCGCATGGTAAACTCACCTGGTCGCGCTGCTCGCGCACCGCACTGAATGAGCCGTTCCACCACCGCTTCCAAGATCGGCAGTGATCCGATTAAGTGCAACTCAGCAGACGCTTGCCCGGTATAACTAAGGGCCGTCGGCCACAACATCACGTCCACGGAAATCATTCCCAAGGGCGTCACTAAGTCCAGCTTTGCCTGAAAGCGACGCGTCCGTAACGAGCTAGATTCCTCCGGAAGCAATTCAACACGCCGCAAAATACTCAGCACGTCGCCACCGGTCATCCGTACGATCCCCCGGCGAGCAGGCATCAATGGTGAAGCGATCGCACAGATCGTATCGTCAACAGTAAACTGGCTGATGATCGGAAGTCCTCTAAGACGATGTCGACAAACTCAAATTGTAACATAACACGCATTTGCACCCCATCGGGCACAACAGGTAAAACGTGCTGAAACGGTCGCGTTGAGCAGTCGCCATTACTCCAGCAATTTAGAAGTGAAGCCTGGGCGACCACTGGCGAAACGCTGCATTCTGCCATTGAATTCCGAAAGTCAAGTCGATCAGTCTACAGTGTTGCAAGGCTCAAGTTACTCAGCTCGGTACCGTAATAGGAGCGATACTTGGCTTTGCGTTCCAAATCTAGAATCACTTCTGTTGCAAAGTCAATGTTAGTATGCGATTGGACGCTGCCCAGGCCACCGGGGCTGAACACGTTGATCTCCATCAACTTGTCTTCGACGATGTCCAAGCCGACGAGAAACATGCCATCCTGCACGAGCTTGGGCCTCACCATTTCGACAAGCTCGAGCATCTTGTCGGTAACTTCCGCTTCAATGCTCTTACCTCCAGAGTGCATGTTGCTGCGAGCGTCACCCGAGTCATTCTTGCGGCGAAACGCTGCGTACTTTCCATCCTTCATCAACGGTCGCCCGTTCATCACAAACATCCGCACATCGCCATCCACCGCACCAGGCAGGTACTCTTGCGCGATACAATAGCCATCGCGGATCACTGCTTCAATCATCTGGTTCAAGTTTGCTTTTTCATCTTCCCCAATCAAAAACACGCTTTGTCCACCCGAGCCTTGTAACGGTTTAATCACAACTTTGTTTTTTTGTTCGGTGATGAATTCTTTGATGTCATTGACGTCGCGGCTAATGCAAGTCCTGGGTCGCACCTGTTCCGGGAAATGCTGGAAATAGGTTTTGTTCAGAGCGTTGGCGAGACTGAATGGGTCATTGAGTACGATGACTCCACGCATGGCGGCCAGTTGTCCAAACAAGATCCCGGTCGTCTGGGCCCAAGGTCGTTCGACCGCATCATCTGAAGGGTCATTTCGCAAAAGCAGCACGTCAATATCATCAAGACAGATTCGCTCACTAGCCGTCTGTCTGCTTTGAACGGTCAACAAGTAGTCCTCCAGCGAATCGTACGTTTCTCCATTGGCGCTTCACACGTGGGCATGGATCGAGCCGTCAGCGGCATAGATGAAATCACCGACTCCCAGCAGATAACTATCATGTCCCAAGTTAACCGCAGACATAGCCAGACGAGTGGTTGTGTAACCCGGCTGTTCAGTCATGACGTCGTTGACAACAAAAGCGATTTTCATTTCATTTCCCATTAAGTTTGTTTGTTGAGTTGCGTTCGCTCATTCGATCAGATCTAAAACTGACTTTGCACGACACGCTTCAAGCCGCTGGCGGACGTTAGGATCGTCTAAAAAACGAGGCAAGATTCGCGGTGGCATGATGATTCCGCGGCGACGCAATTCTTGAATATAGGGAACGTGCTGCAGTCCAATTTTGCCAACGTACAGCGGCTCGATGTCATGCCCCAACGCTAAATAAGCGAGTAGGTCGCATAAGCCTCGCAAATAGATGGCATCCTTGGTCAACCCGCCGCCGCGAAACACCCGCAATGTAGTCTTGAAGGATTCGGATTTGGAAATTTCGTAATTTTCGTTCAACTTGGCAAACACAGACGCAAACGATTGACCTTCGCACATCCAATGCACAGCCATCACACGCGACGCGAGTGTCCGCATTCGTTTACTCGTCAGTCCACCTACAAGGTATTCACCTAACACAGCGAGACCTTCCTGTAGTTCTTCATGACCTGCCAATCCAGCGTACATTTGCCGAAACGGTTGACAACGTCCGTTGAAGTAGGTCAACAGGTGCGTACCAATTTCGTGATGCAGTAAAGCCGCAACACGTCGTTGTGGAACTTTTAAACCGTTAGCGATCATCAGTCGGTGTTGTGACACCATGATCCCTGCTGCGATTGAATCGGAGAGTTCAACGGTGGCATTGAATTCAGTCATTTGAGAGCGATAGTAATCAATCTCCTCATGCGCGTGCGTCACAAGCTCCGATGCACTCAGGCATCGTCCTCTTGCCGATGATTGCTTGGAGTTTTTGCGATTGCGACGAGCAATCTTCTTGAGAATTGCCTGGGCTAGTTCGACAAGTTCGAGATCGGTAGCACCGTACAACTGAAAACTACTCAGTAGGAAATTCGACTGTTGCCGGTTTTCCGTGATTGTCGAGTCAAGGGAATCGATGTCTCTTAGCGAAGTCAATTGCCGGTCCAGTTCCGCTTGTTTCTCCCAATAGAGATGCGCCATCGTGGGGTCTTCTACACGTTCGATCTCAATGGCGAATAGTCGCCGTTTTAGCAAGTTTGGATGGTAAGGCAGGTAGCGGTATTGCAGCGGCGGCAATTCGCGAAATCCGCTTTCCTGGAAACATTCCCATGCCTCGGTGGCATTCGTTGGCGTGACCTGTAGGAGAAAATCAAACGACTCAGAAACCTCGCACAATTGTTGGTCGATCAACCTGGCTGCCTTGACCAGCATTGAGGGGCCGAGCGATTGGTAGTGTGCTTTTGCCTGTGGACTCGTGTTACCGATAAACTCCGCGATCGCTTTACGAATGACTGTAGCCAGTTTAAACCGCAAGGACTGCAGCACCATCGGGAAGACTGCTCCGGTCGCAGGATCACGATAGATCGGGCTGACAGATAATCGCAGCGTCATGCAATTAATTCCACAATGATGCGAGCAAGCTAAATCGAGGCTTGGCAACCTGTTGGTATCACGCGTTGCATCGTCTGTTATCGTCACAGTGGCTGATCTTCGACCGACTGTGATCGTTTCCAACGCAGTTTTTAGAGCGGCGACGGTTGATGACATTGCGTCGGCATCGGATGATTCGATCTCGAAATTCAGACGCTTGAGCCCCAGAAGCTGGGGGCCATGCAGTGCATCGCCAGATCTTGCTGCGATTTCCAATAGCAAAAACACTCCAAAGTGTTCCTGCATTGTTGAACTGATTGCCCCGCAAAGATGTGACAAACCCACATGATGTTTTTGGTCTTGCGAGGTAAACAGATACGCCGCCTCGGTAGTGATCAGTTCCTGAGTGCCAGAGTCCTGCCCATCGTCACTTCCGCGATACAACAGTAGAAACGGCAGTTGGCGATCCATTCGTAAACGGCCACCACCGGGCAAGTTCCGACGCACACGCTCGTTCTTCTCCAGTCTCGCGCACACCGCAGCGGCAATCGCTCGGTACTGCGCGGTGATCGAATCGCCCGTCGTTGCGGTCTCGGGATCTGTGTTCACATCGCCTCCAACGCAGCCTGCACTTCAGGCAATGTTGATTTTAACGCGTTGTAGATGCACTCCACTTCGTCTGGGTCCGGCATTCCTTCCCACTCGTCCATGAAGAATTTTCTGACCTCGATCGCAATCGCACAGACGCGTTCAGGAAACGTTGTATGAATCCACTGACTGAAGTTACCTCCTTGAAACTTGACGTTCTCGCGAACATCCAATCGGCGTCCATGAAAGTCGTAGCCCCGTAACTCCTCGACAAAACAATCAACCACGGATGCCCAATAATCGCGGTCCATTGTTCCCGTGCCGATGTTGACTTCGGGGTTTGCGATAGGGTCGGCGACGGGACCATTGGGCCCTTGACGTCGGTGGTTGTAGGTGTGCAGATCATAGACGACCAATCGTGGATAATCTTCCAGCATCTCGTGGAACAGACGCTCTACATCCGCATAGAAATCGTCGTATTCGCGAAGTAGAGGTGTTAATTGTTGCTTGGTTCGGGGGTGATTTCCAGACTGCCATTCCCCAAGCATCCGCCGGCGTTGTGTAGACCGCCTTATCTCGTGGTCGATTCAAGTCAACTTCAAAGCGTGATCGCAAACCGACAATCTGTGTATTGGCAATTTGTGCCCATTCGCCAGTGCCAGGATCTTCTTCGCGAAGTTGTTATGTTTCATGGATGGCCAATCGCTGACCAATACGATCGCGAGTTTGGTGGCCATTGTGAATCGCCGCTGCAATGATCGGTCCCCGACCACGCCGGAAGATACAATGAGGTTTGAGGGCCATTACAATGTTTTCCTATCGCATCTGAAATACCTTCCGCACTTGCATCGCGATCGATTAAACATGCGTTTTGAGTAGTGGAGCAATCGTTGTGCCAACCTATTTGCTGATTCTTAAAGACGCAACCCATCGCCCGTAAAGATGTTCTGTCCCTCAGTGTGCTTCCGCTCGATTGGATTGGTTTTATCCGTCAAGCAAAAATCGACGCGATCGCGGATATCGAGAATTTGAAGTTGCCTCATCAAGTTGACTAAGTGCCTGTCGGGGGGCTTCATTGTAAATGAACCTTTTCGCCATTGTGTCGATTCATAACCGTGGTAAGGTGCGATGTCCTCCTGCGCGATCGGTGGAACCGGTCTGTGGCGGCGTCTTAACAAAGGTGGTGCGATTCGCGATTTCAGTTGATTAGAAGTGTATGGAGTGTTCGGTGGAAGCAAAAAGGAATCGATCAATGGAACGCATGGTAGGGGATCGGCTTTCGAGCGGGCTCGCTAAAGGCATCGCGGTTGTGGTGGGTTATGAGTTACAGCGGACGATCGCGTTGCCGAAGTCGGATCAGCCCGATTCGATCCTGAAAGCCAACGTTCAAGTTGAATGCGAACGAATGGACGTGGCACTGGAAAGATCGAAGCGTGATCTTGATAACCTGAAGGTTCTCGCGTGTGAGAACCCGTCGATTGTCTCTGCAATCGAACTGGTCTCTGCCCATGCGGCGATGGCAGGTGAAATCGCTTCCTTGGTTAAAGAGCGAATATCGAGTGATCTTGTTGGCGTCGAAGAAGCGTTGGATTCTGTCATCAGTCAAACCGTCGGCCGGTTGGCCAAGATCGACAACGATTATCTTCGCGAGCGAGAAACCGATGTGCGTGATATCGGGCAACGCATGATGCGGCACTTGATGGGATTGACGTCAACCCACTTCGATGATCTTCCCCGCGGCGCTATCATCGTTGCCCGTGAACTCGTTCCGTCCGATGCGATTGCCTTGGCGAACTTGGGCGTCGTTGGCGTGGTGACGCAGGTCGGAGGGAAACTGGGGCACACTGCCATTATCGCCCGATCGCTTGGTATTCCCGCGATATCCGGTATCTCCAATGTCGCTCAGCGAATCACCAGTGGGATGACACTCTTGATCGATGGAGAAACCGGCGTCATCATCGCGGATCCCAACGCGGATCAACGATCGAGCTTCGACGCGCGGATGCTCGAAGCGGAATGCTTGTCTGACGCAACCGAAGCCATCAACAGTGGTCCATGCGTGACGCTCGACGGGACGGAAGTTTTACTTTATGGCAATGTCGGGTTGGCTGCGGACCTTGACCACGTTTTGCGTCGCGGGCTGGCAGGGGTCGGCTTGTTCCGAACCGAGTTTCTTTACTTGCAATCCAAGCAACGGCCAAGCACTCAGACGCAACGAGATATCTATGCTCAGATGTCCAAGCGACTCGGCGATCGGCCACTGGTCATTCGCACGTTCGATTTAGGCGGCGATAAACAGCCACCGTTTTTGTCCACTGATGAAGACTCGGATCTATCCAGTTTGAGTTTGCGTGGATTGCGTTTCTCTCTCGTTGAAAAGCACCTGCTGCGATCGCAACTTACTGCGATCGTCCAGGTCGCTCAGGAATCCGACGTGCGGATTCTGTTTCCGATGGTCATCGGCGGTCATGATTTCGCTCAGGCGATCGCGATCGTTGAAGACGTTGTCGAGCAATGCCATGCCTTCAAACGCCCGCAGATCGGGGCCATGATTGAAACACCCGCAGCCTTGTTTGGTCTCGACGAAATTCTCGAGCTGGCAGATTTTATTACCATCGGCACGAACGACTTGACACAGTATTTGTTGGCTGCCGACCGAGAGTTATCGGCAGAGAACGAGCAGGTGACGGCGATGCATCCGGCAGTATTGCGAGCGATTCATCAGGTTGTCATTGCCGCCCAGCGTTGGGATTGCCCGGTATGTGTTTGTGGTGAAGAAGCCAGCGACGCCGATTTCGCGGAATTGTTAATCGGCCTCGGGATCCAAGAACTAAGTGTCAGTCCATCTCGGGTCGGAGAACTCAGAACAGCCATCGCGAACGTTCATGTTTCGTCCGCGCGTGAACTGGCTATCCGCGCGCAAAAGTGTCAAAGCCCACAAGAGGTTCGGGAGCTGTTGGCGCGAGAGGGTCGACAAGAATTTCTTGGAAAGTCAATCAGCCGATCGCCTGGCGCGGTCAGGATCTGCACTTGATCGAAAGACTATCCGGATCGATTTTGTTGCAACCAGGTGATGTTCAGCCATCGCATGATGAACTTCAGGTCGTCGGCGTGTTCAATCCTGCTGTTGTGACTGCCGGAGGTGATATTTACATGATGGCAAGGGTCGCCGAGCGTCCCGCCGAGTCGCGAGCTGGTTGGACGCCGCTGCCCCGTTGGACTTCAACAGGGAAAACGGAGATTGACTGGTTTCGTAACACAGAAATCCACCCAATCGATGCCCGCGTCGTTGTCCTCAAGAAGACTGGCGATCTGCGTCTAACGTCCGTATCGCATTTGCAACTTTTTCGTTCGCTAGACACCGGTAGTGATACTTGGACGTTTGTAGCTGCCATCCTTCCCGAAGGTCCATGGGAAGAATACGGCATCGAAGATCCACGGTTCACCAAGATCGACGATTCCTACTGGATGACCTATGTGGCTGTCTCTCGAAGGGGTGCAGCGACTGCGTTGATGTCGACGACAAATCTGACTACGTTCCAACGCCACGGGATCATTTTCCCAAGTGAGAACAAAGACGTCGTGCTTTTCCCCGGCATGTTTGCCGGTGACTTCCTTGCATTGCACCGTCCCAATCCGAATTCCCACTTCAGCCCGCCGGCGATTTGGCTCGCTCGCTCATCAGACCTTATTCACTGGGGCCGACATGAGTTCGTGGCCGCAGGCGCGCATGCCTGGGAAGACGACCGCGTGGGAACTGGCACGCCGCCTGTCTTATTGGATCAAGGCTGGCTCACACTCTACCATGGTAGCACTCGCTCAAATGTTGTCGGCGCAGTGGGTTGTTATTGCGTAGGTGCTTTATTGCTTGATCGTGATCAGCCCAGTCGGGTATTGGCTCGATCGAGAGAACCGATCATGCAGCCGGCTACCGATTTTGAGATCGATGGATTTGTTCCTAACGTCGTTTTCCCAACAACCATGCTCGATCGAGAGGATGAACTGGAAGTTTACTATGGAGCAGCGGATCGCAGTGTCGCCTCAGTCCGTTTTTCAAAGCAATCCGTGCTCGAACTGCTCGAATTACAACACAAAGGCAAACCATGAAAATGACATCACCTGATCGATTAAAGATCGCTTTTGTCGGTGACTACGTGCCACGCAAATGTGGCATTGCGACCTTCACTCACGATCTGAGAATTGGCGTCGCCCGAGTGTCTCATGCGGAATGCGTCGTTGTCACGATCGACGACATCCCTGACGGTTATGCCTACGACAAGGAGGTTCAGTTTCAAGTTACCGAACAAGAACTCGATGAGTACCGCTCGGCTGCCGATTTTCTCAATTTCAGCAACGTCGACATCATCTCGTTGCAGCACGAATTTGGCATTTTCGGTGGACCGTGTGGAAGCCATATTCTGGCGCTTTTGCAGGACGTTCGGATACCGGTCGTCACGACTCTTCACACCGTCCTTTCGGATCCGAGTCAAACGCAGCGGGCGGTGATGATGCAGCTCATTCGACTTTCAACGCGTCTGGTGGTGATGACCGAGCGGAGTCGCCAGACCTTGATTAACACTTACGCGGTCGACAGCAAACAGATTGACTTGATCGCACACGGGATTCCGGATGCACCGGCGATAGATCAAAGTGCCTTGAAAGAGCAATTCGGCGTCGAGAACAGGCCCGTCGCTCTCACCTTTGGCTTGCTCTCGCCCGGCAAGGGGATCGAGCATGTCTTGCAGGCGATTCCGGAGATTGTCACCCAGTTCCCAGATTTGATTTATATCGTCCTCGGGGCGACACATCCGAGCCTGGTTCGTGAGCAAGGTGAACGCTATCGGATTAGTTTGGAGCGGATGGCGAAAGAACTGGGTGTGACCAAACACGTCAGTTTCTACAACCGTTTTGTCGAACTGGAGGAGCTAACCGAGTTCATCGGAGCCGCCGATCTCTACATCACGCCTTACCTAAATGTGCAACAAGCGGTATCGGGAACGTTGGCCTATGCGTTTGGGTGTGGTCAGGCGGTAATCTCCACACCCTATTGGCACGCCGAAGAATTACTTGCCGATGGTCGTGGTGTGCTGGTGCCGTTTGCGGATTCATCGGCAATCGCTCGTGAAGTGATCGGGTTACTTGGTGATGACAGTCGGCGACTGGCGATGCGAGCGCAGGCCCATGATTTGGGACGCAGCATGACTTGGGAACGCGTATCCCAATTGTATCTTGACTCATTTGACCGAGCACGTGAACAACGAACGGCTTCCTTGAAACCACTGGCCGTTCGCACGCTTGACGAGCAACCGTTAGCACTGCCGCAAATGCAACTCGACCATCTACAACACCTCAGTGACTCAACGGGAATCATCCAGCACGCCATCTACTCGGTTCCCGATCTGCAACACGGCTATTGCACCGACGATAACGCGCGAGCCTTGATCCTAACCGTCCTGTTGGACGAGCAAGGTAAGGACTCGGCCGAAGTCCGCTTGTTAGCATCGCGGTATGCCGCATTTCTAAATAACGCATTCGACCGAAACACAGGACGATTTCGCAACTTCATGAGTTTTGATCGTCGTTGGCTGGAGGAGGACGGGTCGGACGATTCGCAGGGCCGCGCACTGTGGGCACTGGGGACATGTATTGGACGCTCACGCAATGCAGGGCTGGTTTCCTGGGCCAGAGAGATTTTCAATCGAGCATTTCCTGCTTGTGAGCAAACGACTTCACCGAGAACTTGGGCGTATGCCATCCTTGGCATCCATGAGTATCTGCGACGTTACAGTGGCGATCGCATCGCCGCCGCTATGAGCCAGCAACTCGCCGACCGACTCGCTGACATGTATGATGCCACGGCAACGAGCGATTGGCCATGGTTTGAGAATATCGCGACCTACAACAACGCGAGGTTATCTCAGGCGTTGATCGCGCACGGCCGCTGGTTCGACGATGCCAGATCGATGGAAATTGGATTGAAGTCTTTGCAATGGCTCTGCAAAATTCAGCTCTCACCACGGGGACGATTTCGTCCAATTGGTTGCAATGGCTTCAGCCGCGAAGGCGGGGTTGCAGCAGTGTTTGACCAGCAAGCCATTGAGACCCATGCGATGGTTTCTTCAGCGATCCAAGCATTCTCCGCCAGCAAAGACACCTTTTGGTCCGAACAAGCTCATTTGGCATTCGATTGGTTTTTGGGCCGTAATGATCTCGGACAACCGATCTACGATCCGTCAACGGGCGGTTGCTTCGATGGTTTGATGGAGAATCAAGTCAACGAAAACCAAGGTGCCGAATCAACACTCGCATTCCTGCTCTCGCTCGTCGAAATGCGCGGACTCAATGCCACGATGCGCGTCGTCTCAACCTCAACTAACTGAAAACTACTTGCCAATCAAACGAACCGGAATCGTTCTCTCACCCAACAAACAACGAGTCGTCTTGCGGCCGTTTCAACCACCCGGCAATGACCGCATCTTGCGAGTCATCGGACGAGTTTGCACGTTAACGGAATCCGAAGTCGAACATCAGCTCGCTCACGTTCTTGACGAATTTCACGGACGTCACCAGCAGCCCAACGCCTACTTTGAAAGACGATTCAAGGAACTCAAACACCACCTCTTGACCGATGCTCCCTTGAGCGAAAGCCGTCGCCTTTTATTGGGAGCGTACTTTTCACAAGAATATGCGTTGGAGTCGGCCGCATTGTTCAATCCGTCGCTCGTGTGGCATCCTGACCAGACTAACCTGCCGATGGGTTCACGGCGATTTGCGATGAGTTTGCGAGCGGTGGGGGAAGGTCATATCTCCTCAATTGTGTTTCGCAGTGGAACGATCGATCGCAACTTATCGATCACAATCGACCAGCCTGTTCGCTTCGTGACGATTCCTCGGCTTGTCCCCGATTCGTGCTACGAGAACGATCTGTTCCGTCGTAAGCTCATTGAATTGGGACTAGGGAATTCGTTTACCTACGAAGTCCTCGCGGCACTCCCGGATGAGTTTACGCTCGATGAGCTAGATGCCTCTTTGCAAGCCGCCTTGCGGGAACATCGCTCCCTGCACGAAGAACTATCACCTTTGGTCAAGCGAGTAATCATGCTGGCTAAGTCGAACTACGAGATCCAATACACGCCCGATCAGGACTTGTCAGAACGGGTGATTTTTCCCTTCAGCCCGACTGAAAGCAACGGCATCGAAGACGCGCGATTCGTTCATTTTCAACATGAAGATGGTAGCCGTCGATACTACGCGACCTACAGCGCTTACGACGGTCAATTGGTGTTGCCTCAATTGTTGGAAACGAAGGATTTTCTAAGGTTCAAGCTACACACGCTCAACGGTCCGGCGGTCTCCAACAAAGGCATGGCCCTGTTCCCGCGAAAGATCAACGGCCGCTATGCCATGCTAGGCCGCCAAGATGGAGAGCATTTGTTCTTGATGTACTCCGATAAACTCTACTTTTGGCATACGAGCGAGATGATTATCAAGCCTGCTCACCCTTGGGAATACGTTCAGATGGGCAATTGCGGCTCACCGATTGAAACCGAAGCAGGCTGGCTCGTCCTCACCCACGGTGTCGGTGCGATGCGTAAGTACTGCATCGGCGCGATGCTACTGGACCTCCGTGATCCATCCAAGGTCATCGCGCGGTTGCACGAACCTCTGATTACGCCCAATGAAGTGGAAAGAGAGGGCTACGTGCCAAACGTGGTTTATACCTGCGGAGCAATCATCCATGAAAACCACCTCGTCATCCCCTATGCCATGTCCGACTACGCCACCACATTTGCCACCATTGAAGTCAAAGAATTGTTGTCTTCAATGTCGTAGGCCTGAATCAAGTGTTCGCTTGATTCAGGTCTACAAAGAAGTTCGACTGCCGCAAAGTCTGGATTGAGCAGATGCTGTGTCCGCATCGAAAGATTGACTAGGGTGTCTCACTGGATTCCTTCTGCATTGTCGCATCCGCGAGCATCCAATCTACGGAATATCTCGCAATGGCGTTGTCGTGACTACGAGATCGTCTATGAATAACGCCGCCTTTTCATCGCCATAGGCGTGCGCTGAGATACCAACCTCCAGACTGTTGTACAGCATCCCGGCGAACGGCAACGTCGGGCCTTGTTCGTCGACCAACAGTGTTTCATCCTGCCAAATGTGCACGTGACCGTCGTCTGGATGCAGATACACATGCAGTGTTACTTGAACCCACTGATTGACGGGAAACAGAACGCGGTTCTCCTCAGACTGTTGATACTTCGGTTTGTGTATCGCCTTGAGTTCGACACCCAAATACATTCCCTCAAACAGCATCAGTCGAATCCCAGGGGACTCCTTCACGTATCGTCCTTCGATGTCGGCAAGGGTGAAGGGACGAGTTGCTCCGTCGATGCGATACCATGCCTGAAACCATAGGTCGTCTCCCTGTTCAAAACCGATCAAACTCGTTCCGAGCGACGCCTTCGTGCAAATCATTTTCGACGACTTAGCAGGACAAATGCATTGCAGCGACTGTTGGCCGGAATGAGCTTGAAGCTGTGAGGGGGCGACAACAGCGTCAAGGAAATTTGCGTTCTCCTGCAGAATTCGTTTCCTCAACGCGACGTAGTCCGCGACGTTTGGTGTCTCAGGAGTCTGGAGAGTGAACTCAGTCCATTTTCGCTCTTCACCAATCAACGACCGCAGACCGTCCACGCCGACTGGAATCTCTTCGAATCCATCTGCAAAATGTTTTGACAGCGGATACCGCTTTCCTGATTCTTCATCGACGAACAACAGGCTCTCGCCCTCTCGAACGAATTGGCGTGCAATCTGTTCAGGATCAAAAATGCGGTCGACCCAGGTCCACGTGCCTCGTTCGTCGATGACACGAAATACGTTTCCGTCATCAGTAAGTTTGTAAGAGATACCATCGCGATGCGCCGAACGCAGAACTCGCTGATCAGGATACGCGGAAATCTCTTCCGGCTTATTCAGTAGGGATACAACCAAAATCGATACGGTTCCTAGCCCAACAACAGATCCCGCCAATATGACGAACGAAACACGTGTGCGAGGGAAAATGTTTTTCATGGTTTACTTGTATTGATCAATACAGATTCGGAAAATGAATTCCGAAGTCATTTTTATGTGGTGGCACGGATTTGGGGACCAGCCGCGAGTTGATAACGCTCGCCACGGTGCATGTGAGTTTATCTCCCAATAAGATAAGCTGTCTCGTGGTGTTCGTGCTCCAACCAAATCGATCCATGTCCAAACTGGTGCAACGCGTGACGAGTTCTGCTACGCAGAGATCCGTTCATCGTGCAACCTCCTGCTCAAACCCAATCGCCGGCAAGTTGCAGCACGAAGTCGATTGCGGCGACCTCGGCGGTGTCCGTTTCGGCGTCGGTGTCAGAGATGGCTTGTACCGTAGGGACGTTCACAATGCCGATGCTCTGACCATTTGCTAACAACAATAATAACTCTGAGTCGCGTGCTCCTAAGGTGTCGGCTCCAGTCGAATCACGGAGGATGGCGGTGTCGTTGCCTCCGCCGCCACTCACGCGAATCGCATTGACATTGAACACGCCGAGCGATTGATTCGGGGTGATGACGGAGAGTTGAGCCGGGCGAGCTGAGATTTGCTCGGCTTGATCGCTGCCCGTGTACTCGATCCGGTCCAGACCATCAAGCCCGTCGATCGTTACTTGTGACGCTTGCTCTGGCCGGACGATAACGCCTGGCTGATCGTTGATGAAAATCTCAAAGCCTTGCCCGGCGCGGTTAATGACTTTGATCAAATCGTCGGCTTGCGTGCCACGGATGGAGATGGCGGGGACGCCTGCGTCGGTGGCGAGTTCCTGGCGCAAGTTTGTAGAAGCGAGTGTCATCCGCTTGGTCACGGCCGTGAGGACTTCCCCGAAGTTGTAGTCGATGGCGGTCTCGTTCTCACCTAACTGGACATCGACAAATGTATTGAAACCCTCGGTTGTGCCGCGAGCCGTTCCACTCGGTAACACCTTGCCCAGTGAAATCGAGGCGTCGCCGAAACCGCTTGTTTGTGTTTGAGCGATGCGGTAGTTGCCAGCAGGCAAATTTGAAAACACGTAACTCCCATCGGCAGATGTTGTCGTGGTGCGGGTGATCGTGTTGTCCGCCGAAGTGAGTGTGATGACGAAACCCGGTAGCCCAAACTCGTGGTCATCAAAGACACCATCAAAATCATTGTCGGTGTACACGAATCCCTGAATACTGCCGTCAACTTCAGCTTGGCGACGCAGAGCGAAATCGAGGTCATTCCGATTGACGCCACTGCGATTGGGAATCGAGTACTCCGCTGGCGTCGGCAGTGAAATAAATCCAGGCGGCACGATCTCAGTAATGCGGTGCGTGCCGGGTCCGACATCCGTGAAGACGTATCGTCCGTTTGCATCTGTCAGCACACTCAGATCGATACTGCCATTGCTATCGAGGTCGAGTTGTGCGGTGACACCTGCAATTGCACGTTCGCCCGTGTCCCGAAGATTGTTGCCGTTAGTATCTTCAAACGTCACACCGCTGAGGCTAGTCAGTGTGAAGTTGCCAAACAGCAAATTGTCGATGGTCGCCGGTGGGTTGACATCAATCATGAATACGCCGTTGGGCGTGGTTTGTACAGCGTTGATGGGCAACATCTCAGCCACGCTGTGCATCCCAGCGGGTATGTTGTCGAAGCGGAAGGAACCATCGGCGCTTGTGATCGCACTGCGAACATCAGTGCCATTTCTGTTCACGTCGATCTGGATCGTGATGCCACCAACACCATTCTCGCCAGCTTGCCGAACGCCGTCGCCATTGATGTCGTTAAACTTCACACCGGATACCACGGACGTCAATTCTTCTGTCACTACTTCACGATTGCCAAAATCGAGATTCACAATGTTCACGCCACTGGTGACGGTGCGAACATAACCTTGATTGTTGGCAGGCAGTGTTTGTTCAAATCCAACAGGTAATGTCTCCGTGATTGCATGCGTGCCAGGGCCAACTCCGGTGAATTGATAGGTTCCGTCCGCCGCCGTTAACATTGTCGCGTCGATCGATCCGTTGTTGTCCCGATCGAGGTTGATCGTCACTCCCACGATTCCAGATTCACCGGTGTCACGAGTTCCATTGCCATTGAGATCGTTGAACTTGGTGCCCGATATGATGACTTGTGTGAAATTCCCAAAATCAAGATCGGTGACGTTTTGATTGCTTTGATTGAGTTCGACGTTGTATGGATTCGCTGGCGTGGTCTGCTGACTACCCGCAGGCACAGTTTCGCTGATCGTGTACATGCCTTTGGGAAGATCAGAGAATACATAATCGCCATTCGCATCCGTGAGCACTGGATCGACATTCAGCACCGCGTCAGTTCGCACTAGGTTGATCGCGACACCCTGAACTCCAGGCTCGCCAACATCACGGGTACCGTTACCGTTGAGGTCGTTGAATTTCGTACCGCTAATTGAACCGCCGACGATCGTGATACTGGCGTGGACGGTGTTGGGGATGTTTGCAACCACCGTTGTCGCATCGATTCCGACGACGTCGT
Source organism: Rhodopirellula sp. (assembly GCA_041740155.1). GTDB lineage: Bacteria > Planctomycetota > Planctomycetia > Pirellulales > Pirellulaceae > Rhodopirellula. The sequence continues at coordinate 77,182 of JBGSMN010000376.1, read as the reverse complement.
CGAGTACGGCAGCGTCGGCGAACGAGATGGCACCGGCAAGCTGTACGGTGACGAAGGTCTCGGTCGCGTTGGCAGTCGCAACAAACGATAGTTGACTGAAGGGATCGGGCTGAGTCACACCAATGGCCTGTCCACTGCCGAATGCTGGTAACGCACCACCACGGAGTGCCTCTAAATCGAAACTCGGGTTATTCGGATCAAACGTGCTGTTCAAAGTCGGTGTGTTGATCGCGCCGACAGACCGCAGTTCTGGAAAATTTGCTGTCACGATCGGATTACCGGCCAGATTCCCCGAGGGAGGCTGATTGCCTGCATATTGAACATTCAAGACATCCGAATTCCAGTCGATGTTCAGCGGCAGAGCGATTACGCCTGCGGGACCCGCAGCGCGTTGGTCTTGGACTTGCACCTCGACAAAGAAGGTTTCACCTCGCAAAACGGGCGTTTGAATTTCGTTTGCAGGCAGACCAGGCCGCTCAGTAAAGAAACCGATGTTGATACCCAAATCCGCCAGCACTCGGCGGTGCTCCAGCGGCTGAACCAGCAGGCTGCGGCGACGGGTGAGACGATGAGGAGATCGTGGGGCGAACCAAGACATGAACGGGAATTCCTTGACGTGGGCACGCATCACGTGGTCGCCACGAAAATAGGGGAACTGCGAAGCGTCAGGCAAATGAACTGTCTAGGATAGATCCCCCAGCAGAGATTGCCACGAAAGCGGTTCGAGAACCTCCGAAAACATCATCTGCCTTGACTCTTTTCGCTCAAGTTTGCTACCCCCGCAGCCGACGCGGTCCGCGCGTTGCAAAAATTGTGGGTTCTCTGCCGCTGAAAACTGCGGCGATGGACCCACAAATCAGCGGTTGGCAACAGCCAACACGATCAATCTGGGTCAGAGGCCATGATTAAAACATGACAAACCACACGAATACCGGCAAACCAGCCGCACGTTGCGATCTGGGTCGCGACTGCGTTTTTGCAAAATCCTGGACCTCGAGGGCTGCCTGTACGATCGTTTGTGTGCTCGGCTGGATGTTAATTGCCGGTTTTTTCGGAACAATCGGACTGACCATACCCGCTGCTAACGCCCAAGAAAACGGATCTCGCTCGGCGACGAATGGGCGGCGAATCCCCGTTCGCAGCTACAGCCCTGCACCAGCCCCGCAACAATCCCGAGTCCTCAAAGAAAAACCCGGCATTCAGCCTGGACAGGTAACCAGCGTTGAGATCCGCAATGAAGCCGGCGAAATCGTTAGCGAAGAGCTTCAAGAAAATGAGTACTTCATCGGTGCGGCCCCGCCACCCATCACCGTCGGTCAACGCATACCCGCGCAGATGGCATCCTCACCGACCATGGATTTCGATTCCAGAGCACCGATCGAAACCGAGGTGGTGCCGCTCGATGGTCTCACTGAATTCGACGAGTCCATCATGCTCAGCAATCCGCTCAGTGGCTCCTGCGATTCCTGTGGTTCGGCGGGAGGATATGCATCCGGTGGAGGCTGCGATGTGTGCGGCCATGGATCTGGTCAGTCGATCGACCCGCGTGTCGAGCACATCGCACGCTTGATCGCCAACCCGCTGACTGGTTTTTGGGTACGCGCCGAGTACATGCACTTGCTGCTCGACGGCCAAAGTGTGCCCTCGTTGGTCACCACGAGCGTCCCTCTAACGTTGCGAGCGGATGCTGGCAAGCTTGGTTTGCCCAGCACGACAACGCTTTACGGGAACGACGAACTTGGCGAAGATGAACGGTCCGGCGGACGATTCGAAATCGGTCGCTACTTCGGCAACTCGGGATTGGCAATGTCAGCTTCGTTTCTATTCGCTGAAGACGTTGACGATCAGTTTTCCGTAAACTCCGCGAACTTCGGCATCCTCGCGAGACCCTTTGTGAACGTCGGCCCCGGCGGTTTGGGAAACGATGCGGAACTGATCAGTTTTCCGGATTTGTTCACAGGGAACATCGACGTGCATTCATCAACCAGCTTTTCAGCGGGCGATGTGCTGTTACGAGCGATTTTGATTTTTCAGAAAGATCGACAACTCGAAGGATTCGTTGGCTATTCCTATCTCAATCTGGACGACGATTTGTCGATCCGCGATTTCCGGCGAGCGATCGGTGGTGCGAGTGGTTTGGCGATTGGGACAACTATCGAAGAGTCCGATCGGTTCTCAACGGACAACCATTTCAACGCCGCTGCGATGGGTGTTCGCAGCCAAACTTGTTTTGGTGGATGGTCGTTGTCATCAATGCTGAAGCTCGGCCTCGGTGTGACGAGTTCAACGAGCACCGCCACCGGTTCGACAACCACTTCAGTCCCACTGCCCGTTGGAACCGATGTCGCCACTCGCAACAGCGGGCTATTGGTGCAGGACACGAACTCTGGTTCACGAGACTATGATGAGTTCGCTGTGTCACCGGAATTGAGACTATTGCTCAGCCGTCGGCTCGATAACGACTGGAGCGTCTCGGTGGGCTACCACTTCTTGTACCTCAGCCGCGTGTTGCGAGCGGGTGAACAGATCGACCCATTGGTCAACCCATCGCAGCTCGCGCCAGGCGGACTGCAAGGATTTGCTGCACCACGACGTGACGCGTTCTACAACGATTTAACCGCGCAAGCGATTACGCTGGGGCTGTTGCGAGAGTTTTAAGCAAGGAATTATCAGGATTGAGATTGGGGGTTCAGCCGTAGCGGAAGTTGTCAAGACATTCGGCGATTTGCGGAACGTCGAAACTCTTGACGAGTTCCGCTACCCTCGAAATAAATGATGACAAAACGCTAGATCGCCTACCAAATTCGGATTCGGTCCTCCGGTGCAACGTACAGCGAATCGTCTTTGTCGATCCCGAATGCTTCGTACCACTGGTCCATGTTACGGACGATTCCGTTGACGCGGAACTCACTTGGACTGTGTGGATCGGTGATCAGTCGTTTGCGAAGCTCTTGTTCGCGGTACAACCTTCGCCAAATTTGTGACCAACCTAAAAAGAAACGTTGGTCGCCGGTCAGGCCATCAATCACGGGTGCCTCTTGGCCATCGAGCGACAAACGGTACGCAGCGTAGGAAACAGCGAGTCCACCGAGGTCGCCGATGTTTTCGCCGAGCGTCAGCTCACCGTTAACAGTCATGTCCTCAAACGGTCGAAACTTGCTGTATTGCTCTACCAGACCCGACGCCCGTTTCTCAAACTCTTCGCGATCACTTGGCGTCCACCAATTACGTAGGTTTCCATCGCCATCGTATTTGCTGCCTTTGTCGTCAAACCCGTGACTGAGTTCGTGACCAATCACGGCACCGATGCCACCGTAATTGACGGCGTCGTCGGCAGCCATGTTGAAGAACGGCGGTTGCAGGATCGCAGCGGGAAAAACAATCTCGTTCATCGTCGGATTGTAATACGCGTTAATCGTTTGCGGTGTCATGTGCCATTCGTTGCGATCAATCGGTCCGCCGAGCTTGGCTAGATCTCGCTCAAACTCAAACTCCGCTGCCGCAATCATATTGGTGGCGGGTGACACGTCTGTGATCGTCAGCTTTGAGTAGTCCTTCCATTCGTCGGGGTAACCGATCTTGGTTGTGAACTTGCCAAGTTTGGTGAGCGCTTGTTTCTTAGTACCTTCGCCCATCCACTCGCGTGATTCAATTCGCTGAGCGAACGCCAACTTCAAATTCTCCACCAACTCATTCATGCGTGCTTTGGCTTGCGGTGTGAAATGTTTTTCGACATAGAGTTGCCCAACGACTTCGCCCAACGCTGCCCCGGTGCCATCGACAGCCCGTTTCCATAAAGGTTGTTGTTCGTCAGTTCCCGAAACCGCTTTGCCGTGAAATTCAAAATGTCGCTTTTCGAGGTCTTCACTCAGAGAAGACGCATACGAGTCAATCACATGAAACGCTAAGTAGTGCTTCCACGCTGTCAAAGACGTCTCCGCAATCACGTTGTCGATTTTCGAGAAATAGCTCGGTTGCCGGACCACCACCGCTTCTTGAGCCTCCAACCCTGTCGCACTCAACATGCCGTCGATTGCAAACTGGTCAACGAGTTCATCAAGTTCCGACATCGTGTTGCGATTGTACGTGGCGTCGGGGTCCCGGTTTTCGGTGTTCGTCCATTGCAATCCCGCAATCTGTTTCTCCAGAGCAACGACTTGTTCCGCGGCAGGCTTCGCGTCGTCAACACCGAGTGAGGCAAGCATATCGGCGACGTAAGTGTGCAGTTGCTCGCGCAGTTCCACGTAACGCGGTTCGTCTTCGAGATAATAATCCCGATCGGGCAGTGTCAACCCAGACTGAGTGAGGTAAACGATATACTCGTCACTGTTCTTCGCGTCGACACTAACATAGGGAGCAAACGGCCCGTACACTCCACTGCGAACGAGTTTTCCGAGTGCCACGGCAAGCTGTTCTTTGGATTCGATCGATTCGACAATCTTGAGCAGGGGCTTGATCGGCGTGATGCCAGTTTCGTTGCGTTTTTCAACATCAAGCACCGACCGATACATATCACCCACCTTCTGGCTGGGCGTTCCCTCCGCTGCCTTTTCTTCTGCCGCCACTTCGATCAGGATCCGCACCTGCTCACGTGTTTCATCATCGAGGACGGTGAAGATCCCATAGTTCGATTTGTCAGCGGGAATCGGCGTGTTGTCCAACCATTTTTCATTCGCGTAAAGATAAAAATTCTCGCCCGCCGAGACGTCATCACTGAACAAGGACCGATCGATGCCGGATACCTTGGCCTCTTCTGCCCAACTCATCCCCGATCCCACTACACAGAGTGACCACGAGACGAACGCAAAAAAAATTGGTAACCAAGGTTTAGTGAATAGAGAACGAATCGCGTTGGATTTCATAACAGCATGCGGGGTAGGTGTGGTCAAGCGTGTTTGTGTCATGTCGCCAGTTTACGATTTTAAGGTACAATCGCCAATTGCCCTGAGGAGGGTAGATTTCATGACTCCACTACAGTATCTCGCTCGCGAGCGAGCTGCCGATTTCAAAAGCGAGTTTTATCGTGGCGAAATGTTTGCGATGGCGAGTCTCGGAGAGACTCGCCGACGTGCTTACCGAGTCGATCTCGTTCCTGGTGCGACCAATGTGTCAAGGAACGCGAGCATGGCCTGTCGATCTTCATACGGCAACGCAAGGAACCGGTCACGTGTTCCCTCGGATTCGCCAGCGTGCATGACGATTGCTTCGAGAACCGTATCGGCGCGACCATCGTGAAGGTACGGAGTGGAATCACGCAATCCCCATAATGGAGCCGTTCGCCATTCTTGATTGAAAAGCGTGGGCTGAATCTCCATCCGTTCGTAAAGATCCGTTCGTGTTGGAAGGTTGTTTTCCGCGCGGGCACCCTGGGTGCGATTTAACACGGCCACTTCGCGTATCGTTTTCTCGTCGGGTTTCTTTTCCGACCCCAGCAATCGAAACGCCACGAGCGTTGTGGCTTGCGCCGGTGCGTAAAACGCATAAGACGGTCGCTGCGACGTGCCTGGACCGCGATTACTTGATGCTGCGAATGACATGGGAGTCAGGTCGACAGATTGGTTAAACGAATTGGGAAGAGGCAGCAGCGTGGCAGGTCCATAATAAATTGCACCCGGTAGAACGCTCACTCCCGGCGGGATACTCCAGTCGACTTCATTACTGACAATTTTTCGCCTCGCAATGTACGGTTCGGCATGATTCAGGTCGATCGACTGGGGTCCCATATCATGCAACAATAAATCACTGAAGACGCCCTGGGCTGGTCCCATATCATGGACATGACACACTGCACAACCAACGCTTGCAAATAACGCTTCACCTCGACGAACACTGGCCAACTCATCGGGCCGTGAGGGTAGATGTTGACGTGGTGCGGCCAGTGCAGCGGTAAAATGGTTGAGCGATTGAACTTGTTCGTCCGTGATGTCGATCGTCGTGTTTTGATAAGTGGGATTCGTCACGTCGCTGGATTGCGGTTTGCGTTTCGTTTGCAATCCCATTTCATTCGCACACGCTTGATCGGTGAACTCCATCAACGACGCGATGTTGGCCCGCCATCCAAACTTGCCATAACGACCATCACGAAGCGTCGATGGGCGGCCGCTGATTTCAGCATGCGAGCGTTGCAATTTTGCTTGACGCTCGATCAAGTCATCGGAAACCGCATCAATCAAACCGCTGCCGAACAATGCGGTAGTATTGCGGCCAAACATGCGAGCCACGATTCGGACACGGTAGCCATCGACCTGTTGCTCAAACACGATCGGTTGCACGCCAGCAATCCGAACTTCACCGGCCTCCGTTGGACCTCCTTCATCGCTAAACTCGGCTGCTGAACGCTCCGTCATCGCATCATGAAATTGACGCAGTCGCTCACTGCCGCCGTGATGGGGTAGCGGTAACACATTGACGATGCTGCCTTCGGATTGCACAAATCCAGGGTGGAACCGCGAGACGAGATCGGCCAACGACACGCTCGTGACATTGCCGCCGTAGATTTCAATGGATTCGATACCGATGGATTTCGCATTGAACATCGCTTCCCCACCGCCCCCGGCACCTCCTTGACGATGGCAAGTCACGCACGAATTCGCATTGAACAGCGGACCTAACCCGTCGCTGCCCAACGCTGGATTTCGGCTCTCCCACGGGTGTCGAAAGAGCTGTTCTCCAATCGCAATCGATTGAGGTGATACCGCCATCGCTACGGCGGGCATGATCGTAGCGGGTATCAACATCACGACCAAACAGCCGAAAATTTGAACGTTCATTTTTGCACCTGTCGAATCATCGTGATTGAGCGACCAGGCGGGTCACCGTCACGAATCGGATAAGGATGATCCGCAGCGGATCGGAAAAACAAATAGCGTGTTTGGCTGGGCCGACGCAGATCCAGTGGTCGCCCGCCACTGTTCAACAACCAACTCGCCAACTCATTGACGTTGACTTGACGAATCGGACATTTTCGTAACGTTTCTTCTAATCTGTTCCAGCCCAACCCTCGTCGCTCGGCAGCCGGGGAGACTTCAGCGAGCTGAGAAGCTTGGCGGGCGGCTAACACAGGTAAAGGTATTTGCAATACAAACGATTGCTCTTTGCCTTGTACTGCGATCCAGTGTGTCAACGCTTCACTATCGCTGGGCTGAACCGCAATCACGCGTTGATTCCACACGATCTCAGCGAGATCGAGGTGCAGCGATCGAATGTCTCCGCCGATGATGAAAGGATTCAAACACTGCGTCCAATCCATTCGCGTTGTGGAATGTTGCTCAAGCGAAATCAATCGCTGTGCATCGCCTGGTAATTTCAGGCCAAAACGCAATTCAATGTCTTTCTCGTAAACGTTCTGTAGCTCGACCGCGATCAAGCCGAGTCGCAATTGTACATCGCGTGTGAAGTGGTCGTTTTGTTTCAGCTCATCGGTCTCATTTCGCTGGGGAGTTTTCCCCATCGCCGTGAGTTGTTGATCGAGTGTAATTCTCCATAGCCGACTGATCCTGCTGCTGCTCCGCTCCACCAAAGCCTGTACTAACAATTCGGGTTGCCTATGATGAGCCTGCATCAGCGTGCGAGTGTCTTCGGCGTCTTCGATCAAACGGGTCAGCTCGTCGTCATCGGGAATACCAACGGAGAATCCCAGTATCCGGTAGTCACCATCGGTGACCACGACAATTATGCGTCCCGACGCGGTCACTTTGTCACCACCGGTCAAGATACCCGGCAGACCGAGCGGCCAATGTTGCCACGTGATCGGCGCGGAAGGATGAAAGAAACCCTCTGGAATATTCTGGGCAGTCTTCGCAAAGGGACGGGCACACCAACACGCATCTGAGTTCGGCACCATCGCTTTGCCAGGACGTGATGGCCATTGCTCCGCCACATCATCAGTGATCAGAATCACCACCAAAGCCCGATCGGCAGCGTCGTTAGTGAACTTGCTCAGCGGATCGGTCCAAGCCAATTCTGGGTCAGAGTGCCCACGTGGGGCCAGACCCACGACAATGAAAAGAAACAACACGATGATGAAGACATATCGCGGTATTCGTTGAAGAACGAAAGGCTCAACGAAAGATCGCACGAAGACAACCAGGTTGAAGTGAAAAGTGCAAGAAAAGGAAGCGTCAGAGCCGTTGAAACCGATAAGCACTTGCTGTTGTAGCCGATTCAATTTCCCGTGTCAAATTTCTCTCTTGTGATATGTGTGGTTTTGTGTTTGTGCCGGAGCGGTTAGGCGATTTCAACAGTGGAGCAACTAACTGCGGTGACCTATCCTGATCGTCGACAACAAACGAGTTGATTATCTAAAGTAATTGGCATGGAGAGAAAACGCATGTCCAAGAACCAACTTCAAAACGAACTCAAAAAGAAGCGACCGTTCGATCCGCGGGAACAGGAAGCACTCCTGAATATTCTGCGAACCAACAACCAGTTGCAGAATCGTTTTGGACGCTTATTCCGTGAGTTCGAGCTCACGGCTTCCCAGTACAACGTGTTGAGAATTTTGCGAGGCGAAGGCAAACCGACGCCTTGTCAGGAGATTGGCGAACGAATGATTCAGGTCGTTCCCTCTATGACTGGGCTCCTCGATCGACTGGACGCCCAGGGACACATTCGGCGGCAGCGGTGTACCGAAGATCGGCGAGTCATCTACATCGAGTTGACCGATCCGGCAAGGGATTTGCTTCAGCAAATGGACGCCCCGGTGAATGCACTTCACAAGCAGTCGCAATTAACCTAAGAAGAAGGGCTTGGTCATGATATTCACGGGAGAAGTAGCATTGATAACCGGTGGGACATCGGGAATCGGAAAAGAAACGGCGATTCAACTCGCACGAGCGGGTGCCAAAGTAGTTATCGCTGGACGAGGCCTCGAAAAGGGTAATGCTGTCATTTCGGTCTCTGCTTGTTCGTTCGTATGAAAGGGTTCAGATCATGATTCAAGTTCGCAAAGCCAATGAGCGAGGTCACGCCGACCACGGCTGGCTCAACACGTACCACGTTGGATGATGTCGCGCGGATTGCCAAAATGATTGGGGTGCAGAAACGCCAGTCGTGCTGGATGATTCCGCCGTTGGAACGCGAGAGCATCAAGCCTTTTTGACGAACTCGGATTTCAGTGACATCGCTCCGATGCCATCGATCTTGCAGTCGATGTCGTGATCACCGTCAACGATGCGGATATTCTTCACCTTCGTGCCGCCTTTCACGACGCCGCCATTGAACTTCAAGTCCTTGATCACGATGACTGAGTCGCCATTTTCGAGTACGTTGCCATTGGCATCACGAGTCGCCTCGTCGGCAGCAGCACCTGCCTCATTGGCGGGTGACCACTCGTGGGCGCATGTTGGGCAGACGAGAAGCGGTCCGTCTTCATAGGTGAATTCGCTTTCGCATTGCGGGCAGTTAGGTAGATCGCTCATTTACTCGTTCTCGGTACTGGTGAAGTTAGGCAGCGATTGTCGCAGATGAGCGTGAAATGAAAAGATGTCAAAATGCAAAATGCCCACGGAGGATGATTCCTCGGCAGGCGCTTCGTTGAACTGGATCGCATAAAATATCGAGTTCGCAACAGCAGAGATGCACAGGCACTGTGCTTCTATTTCAACAATCGCCAAAAAAATCGAAGAGATACTCGCCATCATGAACTTAATCGAAAAGTTTCTCGCCGCAGAAACCTACGCAGTCGCTGGCGCATCCAATCGCCCGCACAAATACGGCAACAAAGTTTTTCGCGCCTTGCTCGCCGCTGGCCGTGAGACTTACCCACTCAATCCGGCGCAAGACAAAATCGAAGGCCATCAAGCCTACCCATCGATCGCGGACTTGCCGCTCGTCCCCGAAGCTCTCTCGATCATCACACCGCCCGAGGTCACTCGCCAAGTCGTGGCCGACGCGATCACAGCCGGAGTGAAGCACATCTGGATGCAACCTGGAGCTGAAGACGAGCAAGCCAGTGAATCTGCACGCGAAGCTGGCATCAACGTCATCGACGATGGCAGTTGCATCTTGGTGCTGCTGGCTCGCAACTAGCGAGGGCTTGTCCTTCAGAATTCGTGGAACACTGATTTACGTTAATCAACGCGAATGCCGTGTAACGTTTTATCACCGCTGGGATAAGTCTCACTTTACGAAGCCTTGTATTCAGTCAGATGCCATTTTGACGTTCATTTGCTGGACAACTGACTTGCAACTTCCGCGACATTGAGCAAAATAGGATTAATGGAAGACCTGAGTCAGTTTAAGTGCGAATCACTCAATTTCTCGTATCACTCGCGCTGGATTGCCAGCCACGACGACAGCGGGCGGGACATCTTTCGTCACGACGCTGCCAGCTCCGATCACGCTACGGTCGCCAACTGTAACGCCAGGACAAATGATCGCTTTGCCGCCGATCCACACGTCATTGCCGATCGTGACGGGCTTGCCGAACTCCTGCGTGCGACGCTGGATGGCTTCAAGTGGATGCGATGCCGTGTAGATGTGAACGCCGGGAGCAACGAACACATAGTCACCAATGCGAACTTCGCAGACATCAAGGATCACGCAATCGAAATTGAAGTAGACCTTCTTGCCAAGAAAAATATTGGTTCCGTAATCACATCGAAACGGTGGTTCCAACCAAACCGATTCACCACCGCTGGCGAATAGTTCTCTCAAGAGACCAAGGCGATGGTCTTCATCACGCGGCGAGGCCGAGTTGATTGCATGACATCGCTCGCGCGCCACCAAACGTGCCTCCACCAATTCCAAATCGCTCGCATTGTAGAGATCGCCAGCCAACATTTTCTCTCTTTCACTTGACATCACTAACTCCGAAGTTTGGACGCTGCCTTCAGATTCCGTTCTCCCGTATCGTTCATGATTGTTCTCGCTAGGCCAGTTTGGCACCGTTGGAAATCGACCTGTCTGGGGCCGACAAGATGACTGAGCCATCGTCGCGATGGAATCCAACGATCAAAAATTCGGACATGAACTTGCCCTTGTCAGGCATCAAGCCGCATTCGATGCGAATGCCGTTGATCTCACCATCGATCCAAAGACGATTCGATTTGCTGAAGTCTAACTGCGAAACAATGCTTGTCGAGGAACTGTTCGGAAATAACTTCGGCATTTGCATCGAGCAAGTGAATCGGGTTGGCAAATCAGGAAGACATTTCCGAACGCTTACTTATCCAGCACGGTAAGTGCCAGCGGCCACCACATCCGTGAAAATCCGTGTCCATCTGCGGCCAACTTTCAAACTTCACCCTTCTAACTTCTTTCCCATCCATTTTGTGCGTTCTTCTCTCGATAGCCTTTCAATCGAATATCGCAGCATCGTTCGCGGCATCGTCTTGGCGTGCTTCTTCAAGAACCTATCCAACGGTCGCTGATCGCGTTTGCCCATTTCGCGGAGCATCCATCCGATCGCCTTGTTCAACAAGTCGTGCCCATCGTCCATTAGACGCTCGGCGACTTCGATCATTTCCTCGAACTCCTCGTTCTTGATCAGCGGAAAGGTAGCCAACACGGCGATGCGTCGCTCCCACAACACTTCACTTAGCACAAGCCGATTGAGAACGCTTCGTTCGTCCGCGTTTTCAACCAACCAAGCCCCAAGAATTTGAGGGGCAGTTGAATCGACGAGGTCCCAATTGTTCACCGCATCAAGGTTTGCCAAATAAAACTCGACGATCTCACGGCATTCAAAATTGCGATGCGGATTCTTCGGTTTCGATGCTTCGGCAAACTGGCCAACCAAAATCAACATTCCCGTCAGTCGGCACTCATGCCAGGGCGAAGCAAACAGCTTTACCAATTCATCGTGCGACAAATCGCGAAACTGCCGAGCCACATTCCGCTGGTCCGGCACCACGCAACCGAGAAACCGATCGCCTTCACCGTACCCACCAGGCACGGCCCGCATGAATCCAGGTAAGAACGCCGCTTTGTCCTCGCGAGCCACCTCACGAAGCGCTGATAGAACCTGTTTTGCCGTCATCTTAGACCATGTAGAAAATAAAAGTGGAGCTTCCAAAGTGGGATAGGCTTCCAGCCTGTTGATAGTGAGCTGACAAGCTGGAAGCCTATTCCTCTTATTTTCCTCACGATCTTTTGAGACACCGAGTGCATGGACGCTTCGGCCCCATGAACTCAAAGTCGCCGATATCGTTGTGGCTGGACGTTGAGTCCCACTTCTCATTTGTTTAACAGTCAGACAGAGGCGTACTCTTACGTGGGAAAGTGCGCCTGCGGCGAACTGTTAAATGACTACATCAACAGCCTGATAGCCACGGTTTCTTAGTGCCACGGATGCGCACTGATCGACACAGATTAATCCAGTCGCCTAATCTGTGAAAGTCCGTGCCAATCTGTGGCCAACAATTCACACTTCCCCATTACTCAACAAACCTCGCTGGCCCAAAGAAACTTACCGGTACTCCGTTTCGACTCGAACTCTCTGCGATAGGCAATGAGCTTGCCGCCCTTCGCCACGCGGTATTCTGTGCTGGCGGAAGTTAGCAGCCAGCGGCGGTGACAGCGGCCCGCGTGCTCTGAGATAGAGTAGAATTGACGTGACTCTTAACCTGGGTGAAACACAGCGATGGCCATATCTACCATTCAATTCATTACAAAAACTCGACTTGCGGAGTTGTCTCGGCAACGTGAGTCGTTGCTGACCCAATACGATGCGGCAGAAGCGTCTGGTCGCGGTGAAGATTTGCAGTCTCTCGCAAACCTGTATGAAGGCTTGAAGAAGGTGCGGATCACGGAATTTCCGCTCCACCGAGACCTACCAAATCTCCGAGCACTCTTTCAAGGCGACGCTGCTCCACAGTCAGTGCTGGATTTCTGGCGTGACAAACTACTCGTTGAGATCCAGCGCGGTCGTTTGCGAGCGAACGTCGTCTTTTTGTTTGGGGCTTGCTTGAGCGAATGGGATGAATCCGATGTTCAAGGCGCGACCCGGACAAGTGAACGACAGGCGGCGAGAACGCGAATCCTTGCAGATCTGGTCGATTCTGCAGCGCCGCCTGCCCTCGAATTGCTCGGCACTGCATTGTCCGGTTTCGCAAACCACCACGACAAAATGCAATCGATTCTCTCCGAGAGGCTTGCTAAATCGCTCGATCTGAAGCTTGGCGGATTTGACGGTTTGAACGGGATTTCCGCGAACGCCCACTACCCCAAGGATGTTCGACTGGAAGCCAAGCGGTTCGCGGAGAATGATGCGTTGGCACGTCAACTCAGCAATGCGATTCAAGTTGCTACGCGTGATCCTCGGCAGTGGTCTTGGCCTGAACAAGGTGTTCGACCAAGATTGCTTTGGACACGTAACCGATGGCGGTTGTATCCTACTATATCGCTCGTTGAGTTATTATGCGTCAACCATTCTGCGGAGTTTTGGTCCTCCGCCATCGATGAAGGCTATACCAACTCGGCGAATGTACTGAGTCGTCGTAGCCGGCTACAAAAGTTGATCGACTTGAACGCTCCGGAGGTCATCCTGTCCAACGAGAGACGGATGTTAGCGATGCAGAAAGAGCGAGCAGCGTTGGATTGGCACGAACCAGTCGACCCCTGGACCGATCAAGCGGTTTTGAGTGAGGACGACGAAGAACCAGTGACAGGCTTGGTGGGCCTACGTGCCGTCCAGCAAACTGAACTTCGCGACGCATCCAACCTGGGATACGGATATGACGAAGGCGTCAATCCGATGGTCAAGCTCGTTCATGCTGAGATCGAGTTGCTACGTGCAGCATATCCAGACAAGCCGCTTCACGTTCTGAAGCTTGACATCCGTGACTACTTCGCATCGGTGCCGCACGCAACATTGCTTAGCATGCTGCGCGGATTGGGGATGACGGACGACGGTATCGATTTCACGCAGCGGTATTTGAAAATTCCGTATTGCACCAAAACCGATCGAGTTGAATCGGCGTCGCGAGGTGTACCGATGGAGCTGGGGTATTCGCATTGGCTGTGCGAGAAGCTCATGCGTTTGCTTGAACAATTCATCCACACCAAAGCCAAAGTTAGGATCATTCGCCAAATTGATGATCTTTGTATCCTCGGTCCCAGCGACCGGGAAGTCGCCGCTGCACTGGACGCGACGCAATCGTTCCTTGCTGACATTGGTCTTTCGTTGAACGACGACAAGAGCGGTGCCGTTACGATTGGCGGCGACAAGATGGCTGAACTTCCGCTGTCAAACCCCCGTTGGGGCGTCTTGGAATTGACTGGTGACGGACAATCGCAAACAAGCGAAGAAGCGTTTCGAATTTACTTAGGTGACTCGCGCAAGGAGGTTGATGCACGGCACGCAATCCTTGCCAAGGTTCTGGCCTATAACGATCAGCTCAAGCACTTGGTTTGGGGACTTGGGTTGGCAATGGACTTGGGTGATCGACATCGCGAATCGGCGAACAAAGCCCTGCAAACTTTCGAGAACGACTTCTTCGATAACGGCGAGAGCATATTTGACGGACTCAAGTCGCTGATTGAAGAAAGGCATCAAGGTGAGTTACAAGAGGTTCCATTGGCCTGGATGCTGTGGCCGATCACTGCTGGCGGACTTGGCCTGCGATCGGCGACAGTGTTGTGTGGGCAATACCAGTTGGCGTATGAAGTTCGGTCGAAGGCCAGGAAGCCTGTCCCCAAAGACAGACCAGACGATTGGCAAACCAAATCCAGCGTTTGGAGCGATTTTTACAACGACAAGAACGTAACACTTCAGCCCGCTAATTGTGATGAATCGCGGATAATGAACGCCCTCGTGGAAGGATTCATCAGTCGCGGCAAGAGCATCTCAGGTGGCGAACAACAGGGACTTTCACCGTATTGGCGCTGGACGCTGAGTATCTTTGGCCCCGAAATCCTGGATCGTCTCGGCACATTCGAGTTTCTATTGACCGACTTAGTCCCACTTCAATTGATCCACGACAAGTTGCTCAGTTCCGATACTCCGACCGTCGATTCGGACTAAAGGCAGGCAACCCCGCAGGTTATTCTTTCCGCGCCCCGAAGGCGGCGAAGCAACTGTTTTTGTGCAGCAGTTCGACATGGGCGAAGCCGACACGGCGGAGCAAGTCGAGCTGATACGTGACCGGTCGTGGCGAATCTTCTCGGTCGATGTATTCGAAGACTTTTTTGCGGTACTGGGCGCCGCCGAGCCCCTCAAGGTATTCCCCGTAGCGCGACCACATCAGCTCTTGGACCGGCACGGTTTCTTGAACCACCAAATCAGTGATCCAGAACGATCCGCCGGGACGCAGCACCGAAAAGATCTTTTCAAATGCGGCCCGCCAATCCTCGTCGTCACGCAAGTGATGCAGCACCGCGGCGGCGAGCACGACGTCGTAACTCACCTTTGGCAGATCGGCTTCGCGGAGATCAGCGTGCCAAGTCGTTACTTCATCGATGCCAGCGTCGCTGACGCGCTGTTTGGCCCGCTCGAGCATGGGGCCGCTCAGGTCAAGCAGGTCGCTGGCAAACGACTTGCCGTAAACTTGCCGAAGCTTCAGCGTGTTGTTGCCAGCCCCGCAACCGATGTCCAGAACTCGCTCGATCTTTGGCGTCATTCGTACCGCGGCTTCGGTGATCAATTGCATCGACAGCGGCGCATCGATTGTCGCGGACTGGCCAGTCTCCAAATTGCTGAATCGCTCGACATCGACGTCGAAACGCGCAGCGATATCGTCGGTGGTCGACTTGGCTGAAAAGTCTTTCACCTCGTACTTGAGTTCCACAGATCGCTCGTAGTTCGTTTCATCGTCCATCATTGATTTCCTGTTGCACTTGGCCAATACGATATGAAAACGGGACCGCGCAATCATATCGGGTGAAAGCTTTCTATGTAATGAACCGACGGCGCAAGCGGGCTGTTAATTTATTCGTTTAACAGTTAGCCGCAGGCGTACTTTTCGACCTACGAGTACGCCTTTGGCTGACTGTCAAACAAACGAGAAGTGAGATTCAACTAAATCAACAGCCCGCCAGCGATCTTCATTTCGATCAAACGCGATAGTCTGACAACGGATATCCGTGCAAACAAACAGCCACGCCACCACAGATGGAGTAAGCGGTTTCTGCTTCCGTAAGGCGAGCGGCAGATAAAAACTTACCCTCACAATGCGACCGATGGGAGAACGAAGCTCCTGCTGAGTCGCGAGTTTGGCTGGAGCCTCACGCTCCCGGTATGAAACATCTTGCCGCTCGCCTAAGCAGCTCATGACAGCGCGCAGCGACATCCCAAAGTGATTCGTTGCTGAGCATCGCGTAGGCTTTTTACGTTGTATTCATCGTTTGGGTTCCGGCCTTGATTATATCCCAATGCGGGGTTGCCGAAATAGCAATCACCTATTTTTCCATATCGCTCAGTTGCAGATTCAGGGCATCGACAGACATGCGGATTTCGATCAATGAAATGGTCAATGATCCGGCCATCAGAACAAGACTGATTGCGAAGACGACTTTGCCGAGAAAAACCAAGCCCGCGAAAAGTAGCCCCATGCAGACGGTGCATAACAGAAGACTTGCGACCCCGAGCGTCTGCATGTCCCGAATCAAGTTCACGCGCCGCCGCAGGTTGGAAATTTGCGCTGCAGCGATTGGATCTGGTGTCGCTTGGTACTCGCGATGCAGCGTACGGATGACGGTTGCCAAGGCGAGGAACCGGTTGGTATAGGCAAGCAACAGCAGTGAGATTGTTGAGAAGAGCAGCGCTGGTGTGGTGAGATCAATATTCATTTTCTACCTTTTCAGATCGATTATATGCCTTCCATTCGAAATAGCGATATCAGACGCTGATTCGATCCTTAACGAGAAACGCCCGCATCGAGCTGGTCGCGATTCTGACCTGTATCGTCAAGAAGCTCTGCGCCTGATTTTCACCATTCACACCTTACCTTTACGCTTCATTGCAGCCTTCCGCATTTGTTTCCAAAGTGATCGGCCGCTGTCCTGGTCAAGCCGGACCAGTTGTAATGGCGAAGCATGATTTTAAAACACGCGTGATTTAGTCTCTCGAGACCGGTGTGGAAAACGCAACGCTAGGAAGTTTGAAGGGTGAATAGTGAAAGGTGAAATTTGAAGCTGATTTCGTTAAACTGCTGCAATGAAGAGCGATCTACCAGACCGAACGTTCGCGTTTGCGGAACGAATTGCTCTGCATTCTCACGACGATCATCAAGAATTCCCATATTCGAGAGTGGTGATCGTGCCATTGGATGTCGGGAATTGGGCAGCCTATTTTTGCACTGACAGTCCACTGCTAGATGACGTCATTGCTCTAGCGACATGACGGCAACACGCCCAACCTCAGGGAAGACGTTTCCCTAAAGTGGAGTCAAAAATTAAACTCAAAGCTCTGCTCGCAATCGAATGAACTCCACTGCAAACGCTGGGACGGTGTGAGTGAACTCGGTACCGACGGAGATGGAACTTTCAAGGGGAACGACGTTCGCTGGTTGCTCGAACGTGTTCGTGGCGTCTTTGTCCCCTGAGAGAGAGATGAGTTTCGCCATCGACGCAACGCTGCGGGTACCGGCAAGACTGATACTCGCCTTAAATGGCGAGGCAGTTGGGTTGACGAGTTTCAGAATCACCTCGCCCGCCTGGCGATGGTAAGTCGATGATAGGCTCAGAGCACCCTGCTCGACTTGGTAGTCATGGACCAACTGGTTATCGATATAGCAGCGGATCTTGCCAGGGGTCAGTTCGACCTTCAAATCGTACCATCGGTTGGTGGTGATTGAACCATCGACACGTTCGATCGGCGCGCTACCTCCGGTGAGCTTTTGCAGCCCGTGTCGGTTATTGTTCCAACCGCCTACGTTCCACCAATAGCCGCCGTTGCCGTCCTCGTCAGCACCGAATTGCACTAAAAATCCTTCTGCTCCATCGGTCTTTCGGGCGCGCATTGTGATGAGGAGGGTTTCATCTTGAAATGCCTTCTGGCTGATGCTCATGGCTGGTTGGGCGTCACGGTTGGACTGAATGTAGTGGCCCTCTTGCACGGCATAGTCGCCACTGATTATTTTCCAATCGGCTAGTTTCAACTCGCGTCCGTTCACCTCAATATGGTCAACTTCAATTGTTGTATTCCACGTTCCCACACCAATGTGACCGGAAATAGTCGGTAGTGTCGAAGACGGTTTCATGGTCACTCGATTGCGAAGATAGACATCTCCTTTGTTCTGGCCATACAGTTGTTGCACGTAGTAATTCGTCGTCCGCACCACATCTCGTTTATTAAAATAGATCAAGTCAGGATTCCACTGACTATGGCCGTCGCGACCGAACAAAGGCGCGTAACAAGTCATGTCAACGATGTCCGCATTGCATTCGATACCGTTTAGGAAAACGGCCTCGGATAGGGCTGAGTAGAGCGTGTTTTTTCGACCGGTATCGTGGGCAGCGTATTCACCGGCAAAGATCAACGGTTTGCTGCGGTCAAATTCGTCAAAACGATTTTCATTACTGAGAAACCAGGCGGGAGGCATGTAATAGTGCTCGTCAGAACTATAAACCTTTTCACGTGTCATCAAATCGTAGGTCGGAATCTCAGGGCCAAGTCCTGAGGTGCCGATGATTTTGATCTCTGGGTAAGCTCACGGATGGCTTTTGCAAACAGCGGAAACCGCTGACGCATGTCAGGTGTGTCGTGTTCCTCGTTGCCCAGACAGATGAATTCTAGGTTGAATGGTTCGGGATGCCCCATTTCAGCACGCACTTTGCCCCAGGTGCTGGTCGCCGGTCCGTTCGCAAATTCGATTAGATCAAGGACGTCCTGAATGTGTGGGCCTAACTGATCGATCGGCACGAACTCGTTGCACCGAAATCCACAGCCAACGCCAATGGGCACGACCGGAAGCGCAGCCATCTCCAGATCTTCGCATAGCTGAAAGTATTCATAAAAGCCAAGTCCATATGTCTGATGGTAGCCCCACAAGTTCCAGTTCGGTTTGCGTTGGGCAACGTCACCAACGCTGTCCTTCCAGCGATAGATATTGTCCAAGCCGTGGCCGTGGACGATACAGCCACCAGGGAACCGCAGGAACTTCGGATTCAGCTCTTTTAACGCCTGCGCCAAGTCTTTACGCAATCCGTTTTTGTGTCCATTGAAGGTGTCTTGCGGGAATAGCGAAATCATATCCAGGTCGAGCGTGCCTTGGCCCTCCGTGGTCACAACGAGCCGCGCATTGTCGGTCGTTTTGGTTGTAGTGATGACGCCTTCCAGTTTTTTCCAGGATGCGTCAACACCTTCGAGAACAAGGCTGCCGCACTCAGTCGCATTCTCGGTCTCGAGTCTGACTGTCAGCGAGGAGTCGCCTGTCCAATCGTTGCTGCGTGCATAAAGCGATACGTTGTAAGCGGCTCCTTGATCCAAATGAATTCCATCGAAACCACTGTTGCTCACGCCCACGACGCCACTTTGGGCGATCTTCAGTTGCAAGTAGTTGCGGTTGTTCTGGTTAAGTGGTTCGGTGTCGATGACCTGCATCTCAGCCTTACCACCACTTCTGGCAATGCTCTTCCAAGCGTATAGAGGATGAAAGCCCGATCCGCGATGCGTCTCTTCCAGGGAGTGATACTCAAACGACCGGTTCTGCACCAACTCCGCATATAGTCCGCCATCAGCCGCGTAGTTGATGTCCTCAAAAAACAACCCATACAAATGCGGGCTGAGCCTAACGGTCGGTTGATCACACTCGATCCGAATTTCGGCTGTGCCGACTGCGTTGGCGTTTCCCGTAAGGGTCAAACTGATCAGAAATACAAGGGCGATGGTGACTGCACATTGTGTGAAACCGTGCCCAAGACGTTGTTTTTTGTTAACGTAATGTAGATTGAGTTGATTTTGCATGTCATTGTTCTCTTGAGTGTGGGGACCTGATCTGCTGTGCTTACATCCCGCCCAGTCCCGGCGCGATGTGGTAGTAAAGTTCGTTGTTGCGTAGCGTTTGTTTAAAATCACGCAAGGTGGTATCCGCGTCGATGATGGCCATTTCCACGCCCGCGATCTCGGCGAGATCTTCGATGTGCTCGGTCGTCACGCTGTAGCTGAAACCGGTATGGTGGGTGCCGCCAGCATAGATCCACGACGCGACGGCCGTCTTCAAGTCGGGACGACATTTCCATACCGCTCGCGCGACCGGTAACTTCGGTAGCGGATGCGGCGGCTTGATCGCGTCCACTTCATTAACGAGTAGACGAAAACGGTTGCCCATATCCATCATCGCGACGTTGATCGCAGCCCCCTCGTGAGCGTCAAAGACCATCCGTACTGGATCGTCTTTGCCACCGATGCCCAGCGGATGAATTTCAATGTTGGGCTTGCCCTCTGCGATCGAAGGGCATATTTCGAGCATGTGAGAGCCGAGCACGAGTTGCCCTTCAGGGTTCAGCTCGTAGGTGTAGTCTTCCATGAACGAAGTGCCGCCAGGCATGTCGGCAGCGATCACTTTCATGGCGCGAACGATTGCTGCGGTTTTCCAATCGCCCTCACCAGCGAATCCGTAGCCATCGGCCATCAGACGTTGCACCGCCAGTCCAGGTAGTTGCGTCAGACCGTGCAGATCTTCAAACGTATCACTAAAGCCAATAAACTTGCCCTCTTCCAGAAACGCACGAAGTCCGAGTTCTTGACGAGCGTTATAACGCAGCGCGTCATGCCGATCACCGCCTTTTCGCAGTTCGCCGACAACGTTGTATTGGTCTTCGTAATCAGCACATAGATGCGTGATCGCGTCATCACTGACTTCGTTCATGACCGCGACGAGATCGCCAACGCCGTGCGTATTGACCGAGAATCCGAATCTGGCCTCAGCCGCAACCTTGTCACCATCCGTCACGGCGACGAACCGCATGTTATCGCCGAAGCGAACCAATTTTCCTCCCTGCCAATCCGCCCATGCACGAGTAACACGCATCCATGCAGCGACGCGATCCTGTACCTCTTCATCAGTCCAATGGCCAACGACTACTTTGCGAGCCAGACGTAAACGCGAGTGAATGTATCCATGCTCGCGGTCACCATGCGCGGACTGGTTCAAGTTCATAAAGTCCATGTCGATCTCGGCCCACGGCAAGTCACGATTGAATTGCGTGGCGAGATGCAGCACCGGTTTGCAAAGCTGACGCAACCCACCGATCCACATCTTTGAAGGTGAAAACGTATGACACCACAGGATCACTCCTGCGCAATTCCCATCGGTGTTGGCTTCCAGGCAGCGGGCGCGAACTTCGTCAGGGCCAGTGACGATGGGTTTGCAGACGAGTTTCAGAGGCAGTCGCCCAGAACTATTGAGCTGATCAACGATCTGTTGAGAGTTCGCAGCGACTTGTTTCAGTGGCCCCTCGCCATACAGGTGCTGCGAGCCGGTGATGAACCAGATTTCAGGGTTCGCGAGGTTTTTCATGAGTATTCGAGATCGGGGGTTAGTGGAAAGTGCGAGTGTATTGATACGGCCAATAAAGTGAAACGGCGACCAACGGGCTAGCGATTTAGTCGTTTAACAGTTAGCCGCAGGCGTACGTTCCGACACAAGCGTACGCCTTTGGCTGACTATTAAACAAAGATGAAATGAGATTCAACTAAATCAACAGGCCTTGAACGCCAAAACGGCTAATCTTGGTGATACGATTGTGTTTTGATTTGAATCAATTCTTTCATGACCCCAGATAGATCCGCAGACTTACAAACGCCACCGAAGGCATCGTGAACTTGGCAGTACAGATTGAACAATCGATCATAAACTGCTTGGTTTCGCGGAATCGGCCGGTAGCTGACGTCTTTCAGCGAACTCATGGCCTTTTGCGCGGACTGAAAATCGGGATGCGCCTCGGCCAGTACGGCGGCAGAGATCGCTGAGCCGAGCGCACAGGCTTGACTCGAACCGGCAACCTGCATCGTGCATCCAGTAATGTCCGCATAGATCTGCATCAGCATCGGGTTCTTTTCCGCGATGCCGCCTGCGCATACGACACGCTGGACTGGCACGCCATACTCGGCAATCCGCCCGATGATTGCACGGGCACCAAACGCGGTGGCTTCGATCAAGGCACGATAGATCTCTGCGCGACTGGTGTGCAACGTCTGGCCCATTATCAAACCGGTGAGCAAGGGATCGACCAGGACCGTGCGATTGCCGTTGTTCCAATCCAATGCAAGCAGCCCACTTTGTCCCGGTGCGAGCATGGCGGCTTCGTCGGTCAGTTCAGCATGCAATTTAGCGTCGCCGCAACAGACACCTTCGACCCACCATTTGAAGATATCTCCCACGGCACTTTGACCGGCTTCGATTCCGTAATAGCCAGGTAGAATCGCGCCTGGAACAATCCCACAGATGCCAGGGATATCAGCAACGGATTTATGCAGCGGAACCACGGCGCAGTCGCAAGTCGAGGTGCCAATGACCTTCACGAGCGTGCCCTCATCGACACCACATCCGATGGCACCGTAATGAACATCAAACTCACCGATCGCGATTGGGATGCCTATCGGCAAGCCGAGTTTTTGCGCCCATTCTTCACACAACACCCCCGCCGGTGCCGACACATCATAAGCTTTTTCGTAGAGCCGATCACGAAGTTCAGCCAATTTGGGATCGAGCAGCGACAGGAATTCTTTATCTGGCAGTCCGCCCCACTGGTCACTGTAAAGAGCTTTGTGACCAGCCGCGCAGATGCCACGTTTGACTTCACGCGGGTCGGTCACGCCCGCGAGCACCGCTGGGATAAAATCACAGAGTTCCACCCAACTATAAGCTGCATCGAAGACATCAGGAGCTGAGTTCAGGCAATGCCATATCTTGCTCCAAAACCACTCCGATGAATACGTATTGCCACACTTTGCGATGTACTGTGGTCGGTGCTCGGCAGCGAGTTGCGTGATGCGAACCGCTTCCCGATGGCTCGTGTGATCTTTCCATAGCCAGCATTCCGCCGCCAAGTTGCCTCTCCAAGTCGCCTGTAACGCCAAAGGATCGTTGTTTCTATCCACAGGGATTGGACTGGAACCGGTCGTGTCGACACCGATGCCGATGACATTCTCGACAGAAAACTCAGCAAGTTTTGCTGCCTGATCGAGCGCTCCTGAAACCGACTTTGCTAGGCCGATGAGGTAGTCGCCGGGATGTTGGCGAGCCAGGTTGTGGTCCCGAGCGTCGAGTAGGATGCCTTGGTTACCGCTTGGGTAATCAAACACGCAACTACCAATCTCATGACCGTTCGTGACATCCACGACGATCGCGCGAACTGAGTTTGTTCCGTAATCTATTCCAAGTGTATAGGACACTGTTTTGTGTTCCTTGAAAGCAGTCATCATCCCAACCAAAAACTAAAATAGAGATAAAAGCCGACGACCATGGCCAGGACAACACACGAGCCGATCACGTCCTTGGCATCCCAGCTATTACGAATCGCGAAGCGGTCCTCGGGCGAAAGTCCACCCCAAGTAATCCCTTTGGTTTTTTCCTCGCTGGGGGCTTCGGTCAACAGCGATAGACCGACCACGATGATGACGCTGGTCAGCATCAACACGCCGGAATAGTAAAGAAAGTTGAAGGCAGCGATGTTGGCCAATACCCCATCTTCGATTCCCTGGGCCGTGACGATTGCCTCGATTGTCAGCTTGCTCATCCCAAGCACGAAACCGATGATCATGCCCCAAAATGCTCCGGTGGCATTGACCCGTCGCCAGAAAAGTCCCAGTAAGAACACGGCGGTGATCGGTGGAGCGAGGTAACCTTGAACGCCTTGCAGGTATTTATAGATACCGCCGCCCGCCATCGCTTTCATGATCGGGATCCAGATCAAGCCGGCGATCACAACAGCCACCGTCGCCAATCGTCCAACGAAGACGTAATGCTTGTCGGTTTTACCCGGCTTGAGCTTTTCGTAAATATCAATCGTGAACAGCGTTGCACACGAGTTGAACAGCGACGCCAGCGAACTCATCAGAGCCGACATCAGTCCGGCCACGACCAAACCTCGCAATCCGACTGGCAGCAATCCAGTGACCATCGTGGCAAAAACTTGGTCACCGTCGATCTGGCCTTCCGAACGCAATGGAATCGAAATACTTCCCTTTTGGTGAAGCGCCCAACCGATCATGCCGGGAATCAGGAAAATCATGACCGGCCAAACTTTTAGGAAGCCGCCAAAGATCGCACCGCGTCGAGCTGACGTGAGATCTTTCGATGCCAGCGTGCGTTGCACGATGTACTGGTCAGTACACCAATACCAAATACCAATGACCGGTGATGCGATCAGAATCCCCAGCCATGGAAAATCTCCGTTCTTCCACCACGGCACACCCTCCTGAACGAGAGGACGCCAAAGTGCGAAATCCGCTTTTGACGCCGAGGCCGTCGCTTGGAGTTCTCCCCATCCGCCCAGCTCTTTAAGACCGAACCAGGTAATGAAAAACGAACCTAGCAGCAGCACTACTGTTTGGGCCACCTCTGTATACAGCACCGCTCGCAAGCCACCGAATACCGTGTAGATACCCGTCATGATCACCGTCACGATCGCGCCGACCCAGAAAGCGTTTTCAGGCGATCCAAACGTGTCCGGCAGCAGACTCATGAACACGAGCGCGCCAGCGTAAACAGTGACCGAGACTTTCGTGAACACGTACGCCAACAGGCTGACGATCGACAGCACCCAGCGACAGCGTGAATCGAACCGACGCTCAAGAAACTCGGGCATCGTGAACACACCGCTGCGATAATAAAACGGAACAAAGACCCAAGCCAGTAAGATCATTACCCAGGCATGCAATTCCCAGTGCGCCATCGCCATCCCCGATGAAGCGCCATTACCAGCCAATCCGACGATGTGTTCGGAGCCAATGTTCGATGCGAAGAGCGACGCACCGATCACAAACCAACTCGCGTGGCGTCCGGCTAAGAAATAATCCGACGTGGATGAGATCTGCTTGGATGACCAATGCACGATCGCAACCAGCCCAGTGAAATAGATGCCAACGACGACCCAGTCAGTGAACTGCATGTTTGAAACTCAATAAGTAGTGAATGCTCGAATCCGAACCGGAGATGTCGCCTATGATTTTTGCCCGTAGTACGCCGCCGGACCATGCTTCCGATAATAGTGTTTTTCAAGCACATACGGTTCTAGCTCTGGAGCGTCCCGAGCGATGAGTTGCGTGGCAAATGCCATCTCCGCTACTGCTTCGAGGGCCACCGCGTTTTGGACTGACGAACGTGCTGATCGGCCCCACGTGAACGGGGCGTGACCCGCTACTAAAACCGCCGGCATGGCAACTGGATCCAGATCAGCAAACCGTTCGACGATCACATGACCTGTATTCGCTTCATAATCGTCCGTTACTTCTTGCTCGGTCAACGCGCGAGTCACTGGCACCGGTCCGTAGAAGTGATCCGCGTGGGTTGTCCCCAGACAGCGAATTTCTCGACGTGCCTGCGCAAACATGGTGCCATAACGACTGTGCGTATGCGTGACCCCACCGATGCCAGCAAAGGCACGATACAGTAGCAGATGCGTTGCCGTATCACTCGATGGCCTCAATTCTCCTTCGACGACCTGGCCATCCATATCGACCACCACCATTTGTGCCGGCTGCAGTTCATTGTAGGCGATGCCACTCGGTTTGATCACAACGAGTTGACGCTCGCGGTCGATTCCGCTGACATTGCCCCATGTCAAAGTCACCAAGTTGTAACGCACCAAATCATGGTTTGCCTCACACACTTCTTTCTTCAGGGCTTTAAGCATCTAGGTTCGCCTCGTCATGTTTATAGATAAAACCGACCGCAACTTCGCGATTCTACTGCCGCACGCTTCCATTGACTATCACTGGATTACGCATAAAAATGTCGTTTTTGCGTAGGCTGAGAATTTTGGAGACAAGCTGTTGAGAGAAAGACCGAAGGTTGCGTTGCTGATCGAGACAGCACGCGGGTATGGCCGACAGTTCCTGCATGGTGTGGCCCGTTACTCGCGGCTTCATGGCCCATGGGGTTTTTATGTGACTCCGAGTGACTTCAAGCAATCTTTGCCGCAGATGCAACGATGGGGCGGCACGGGGATCATCGCGCGGATTGAAACCCCCAAAATTGCTCAGGCGATTTTAGACTCGGGGCTGCCGACAATCGCCTTGGATTTAAGCGACGAAGAACTCACGCCTCCGCATCTACTTTCTGGACTCAGTGAGGTCTCATCGGATTCTTGGGGGGCCGCTAAACTTGCTGCCGATCATCTATTGCAACGAGGCTTCAAGAACTTTGCGTATGTGGGAATCGACGGGCGCGTCTGGTCACAGCATCGGCAAGAAGGTTTTTGTCACGCGATCGCCGCAGCGGGATACTCAGCGGAAGTCTACAAGCCACCACGTGCTCCTCGCGAACGCCAATGGGACTGTGAACAACCTATCCTGGCCAAGTGGCTTGGTAACTTGCCAAAACCGATCGGAGTGATGGCTTGCAACGATGATCGCGGGCGTGAAGTCTTGGAAGCATGTCGCGACGCAGGGATTGAGGTGCCAGAGCAACTCGCTGTGATTGGGGTCGACAATGACGCGTTGCTTTGTGAACTCACCGACCCACCGTTATCCAGTGTCGCCTTGGATGCCGAGCAAACCGGTTTTCAAACAGCAGCGTTGTTGGATCAAATGATGAAGCAACCCAATCGCAAGCCCAGGCGTCTGCAGGCCAAGACGTTGCACATTGTTGCTCGCCGTTCGACGGACCGATTCATCGTTGATGATCCTGAGGTTGCTGCGGCGCTGCGTTACATTCAAGACCATGGGTCAGCGTCGATACAAGTCGACGACGTTGTCCACGAAGTTGCGATCTCGCGCCGCAATCTTGAAATCCGTTTCCAAAACTCACTTGGTCGAACCATCCACAGTGAGTTGCATCGCCTGCGAATGGAGCGGGCTAGACGATTCCTGTCGGAAACGGATTTACCGATTCCCCAAGTCGCTGAGCACGTGGGATACGCAACGGTCTCCTACTTTATTCAGACATTCCGAAGAGAACACAACGAGACCCCGGCCAAGTACCGAAAACGATTACGGGGCGGCGGGTAAGGTGAGTGCCGTGCAACAGTGGTTAATTGAAGCTTTCAGCTATCCTGAATTGCTTCGAGGCGTGCTCGATCACTTTCCGCGTCCATCTCCTCGATCTGTTCGGGTGTCATTTCAACGGCTGGGTTCACGGTAACTTCGGATCCGGGGCCACACCCACTCATCGTCGGGAAAACGATGAGCGTGAACAAGACGAGCGTGTGATAGTAAAGCTTCATGATGAAATGCGATGTTCCAGGTGAGATTTAAGACGGGTGAGCGTGCTAAAGCTCTGTATTAATCGAGCAACGTGGTTTCTCTGCCGCTGATGCTGCCAGCGGCACCCCAAACTCCGTAATTGCTCGCTGCACCCGCTGGCGGAGCGCCGGGTGCCGTGGTGGCAATCGGACCTTGATTGGTATTGCCAGTATCAATGCTGTCCGTGATGAATTTCACGGCACCATCGCCCATCAAGACGTGGCAACCACCTTGATGACGACTGCCAGCGGAGAAGATCCCACCGGGGCCGTTGGCGTCGCCGTTACCACGAACACAGTTTGCTGAATTCGGAGGAAGTGTTTGTCCCATTCCAGACATCATCGGCTCGCCTTGAGCCCAGTTGGCTCCACGAAAGCGGTTACCTTGAGCACTGGTGTCAACGGCAAGCGTGACGCTCGGCAGGTAAAACATGGGCCGCGCGGGATCACGAGCGAACTCGAGTACGTTCGCGCGAGGATTATCTCGCATCGTATTGTTGCTATTGTTGCGAACTAGAACGTCTCCGGCCAGTTCGCGAGATCCACTGCTACGTTGAATTTCGCCCATCGCGATCGAGTTGCTCAGGCCATCAATGCAATCGCGAAACTTCGTGACAAACTCATCTTTGAACATTCCGCGATGCTGGCCGATATTGATCGGTGCCCAAGCCGCGTTGCGAGTATTATTGCAGTTCCAAAACGAATCGCCGAAACTGAATGCATAGTTTAATTGGCCGAACTCGACTGATTTGAGGGGGTCCGTATCAGAGGGGCAAAGCAGCGTTGGGATCTGGGTCCGCCAAGGTTCATAATTCGCAATATACGCAGCCGGGCCCATCGGCGGCCATGGCCCCGATGCGCCGACAAACGGATTAGAAATTTGTTCCCATACGGCCTGTTGCTCAAAAAAAGGCGTCAAACCGACCATCGCGGACAAACGACTGCGGTTGCTTAACAACGCGTCATCCGGCGGACGCCCCGAGCCACCGCCTTGTTGGGGCAGTTGATCGTACGCCGAGTGATAGTTATGCAGAGCAAGACCGAGTTGCTTGAAATTGTTTGAGCACGACATTCGCCGCGCCGCTTCCCGCGCCGCCTGCACTGCAGGCAGCAACAGGCCAACCAGTACGCCGATAATCGCGATGACGACGAGTAACTCGACCAACGTAAATGCGTCTGAGGGACGTTTTGTTTTCGTAGAACAACTTCCTGTTTAGAATAATGAAGTGCAATAGAAGGCTTCAAACTGCTCGGAGTGTGTGAATAGCAGCCCGTAGCCATTCTTTGAATATACGGCTCTCCGAGTTAAATCTCGACCCAAGAAAAATACTTTTTTTCAGAAACAGTGTTGAACCAACTGCGTGCGGTCTGCCGCGATTGCGATAACTCAAGCAAAACAGGAAACCTTCGTGTCGAGAGTTGTCCATCGCAAACGTATCGTTAGCGAAGGTGAAAAAGAATAAATGCTAACTCAATCTGACAAAATCGAACGATTGCTCACCGAAAGAATGCCATTGACCGCATTCATCTCGTGTGTGACACGCAACTATCACCTTGCCGAAGACGTCTATCAAGAAATCTGCGTGAAAGCAATCAATAGCGAAATTTCCTTCGAGTCGGATGCTCATCTGGTCAACTGGTTTCGCCTCAGCGCTCGAAATCGGGCGATCGATCTGATCCGTGCCCGCGAAGGCCGGTACGAGGGGTTAAGCGAAGCGGCGTTGGCAGCGATTGAGCAGGACTGGGATTCCGTTGATATCCAACAATCCGAAGAACGAAAGCTTGCTCTAGTAAAATGCCTTCAAAAGCTCACCCCTCGTAGCCGTGAAATTATCAAGCTGCGTTATTTCGAGCATCGCTCGGGTCGTGAGATTGCGGAATTCATTGGGGGAAAAACGGCCTCCGCCTATCAGGCGATCGCTCGCATTCACAAGACACTCGGCGAATGTGTACGTCAACAACTCAATATCGCCAACCAATGAACGAAGACTCAGAAATTGTGTTTTTGCAACGTTTGGCCGCTTTTCAGGATGGTAGTTTAACGCCTAGCGAACTGGCCGAATTTGAGCAGATGTTGTGCGAGGTCCCGCGAAAACGTCGGCTATTCATCGAGGCTCAGTACAGATGTATCGAGATTGCTGAATACTTCCGAGCGGCTTCGTATTCAATCGACAACCCATCTTCATCGTTAACGCCGCGCAGAACGTCGAGGTGGTTGATCGCAGCAGGGCTTGTGACCGCAATCTCGGTGCTGTGCTTTCAATGGCTGCTCAACCCGATCCGTTCAACGACAGCGGTACCAAACGACCGAGGGTCTCGAACTGCCGAAATTTCGGTCGAAACAGTCCGCAACGAAAAACCTCTTCATCACTACTTTGCGACGATCACCTACGATCACGGCGCAACATGGGGCGGGCGACGTCCCGAGTTTTCGGTTTCTACCGTCGGTCTTCGAGCTGGAGTCAAGTATCATTTGCAATCAGGTTCGTTGCGTCTGCGAATGCAGGGAGGAGCGATCATTGCATTAGCGGCGCCGGTTCTGTTCAAGGGCATCAGCCCAACCGAACTGGAGCTAGTCTCTGGCAAACTTGCAGCTCGACTGCCTGACGAAAACTGCGAACTTGTCGTCCGCTCAAAGGAGACTCGCATCCGCGATCTGGGAACGGCATTCGGTATCACAGCCCACCCTAACGGTGAGGTAGACTTGTCCGTCTTCGACGGGAGCGTCTCGGTCGAGCATGCCCCAGATATCGACGCGAGTGAGCCACAAACCGTGCTGGAAGGTGAATCCATCATCGTCGACGGTGCCACCAATCAGAACCGTTCGGTAGCTTATCTCTCCGAGCAATATCAAGACATTTGGCCGTTAGCGATTGGGATCGATGAAGCTTCGTCTCCCGTCGAATTCGTCAGGCCGGGACCACTCGCACCGCTCGAGTCAATGGCCAACGACCACAAGTTGTTGTTAATACCGGAGCGTTTAAACATCCGTTTAGATCGAGACAGTACCTTGGTGCTCCTGCGACCTGGCCATGCTTGGCCCGGCCCCCAACGCGATCGCACCACTTTGTCGGCAACTCAAACGATCAGTAGCTACCTACTCATTTATCTGCCGAAAGATCGCATGGAGTTTTTACAGCACTCCATTAGCGGAAGTATTGCGTTTGCGAAGCCGATCATCGGCGTTGCTCTCGGTGACTACGCATTGCGAAAATCGGATAAACTGTTTGGTATCCCAGAAATCGACTACGAGTCACTTGAGATGCGACCGCTCGAGCGAAAGCCCACCGAAGATGGTCGGTTGCCACCTGACTCAGTGAGGATCAGCGCCGACCGCAAACAGCTATACTTCAATCTCTACGTCGGTGGCGGGCAAGACAACCTACGTGTTCTGGTCGATGAGAGCGACGCACTATGAGCATTGCTATCGTGCGATGCTGTTCAACTTCAAGAGAATCAATCAATGAACTTTCAAAACATAAGCCGATCTCTTGCTTTCGGAGTTGCCCTAGCCTGCTGGTCGTGGGCAAGCGCAGAAGAGCGTCCAAACGTACTGTTGATCCTGGTCGATGACCTGAAACCAACGATCGGATGTTACGGCGACACGCATGCAAAGACGCCCAACATTGACGCCCTGGCCGCTCGGGGGATGCGATTTGATATGGCTTACTGCAACCAAGCGGTCTGCGCTCCGTCGCGTTTTACGCTGATGCTTGGGTCCCATTCAACATCGACGGGCTTGTACGGTTTGGGCAGTAGACTGCGGAACATCATTCCCGATGCGGTAACGATGCCGCAGCACTTTGCCGAGCATGGTGGCTACCGGACGGAATCACTCGGCAAAGTATTCCATATCGGACACGGCAACGAAGGCGATCCCGAGTCATTCAGCGTCCCGCATTTTAAAGAGAAGGTGATCGAGTATGTCGATTCTGCAAGCACACCGGGCGGCCAACTTACACGCGAAGAAGCCTATTTCACGAACCAACGTTTAGGCGAAATCGGTTCGCTACCGCGCGGTGCCGCTTACGAATCACCCGACGTGGCCGATGAAAGCTACGCCGATGGACGTGTCGCGATGGAAACGGTGAAGCGTTTACAGGCGGCCAAGCAGCGACGCGAAGCCGATGGAACGCCATTCTTTATCGCCGCTGGTTTCGCCCGTCCGCACCTGCCCTTTAGCGCGCCAAAAAAGTATTGGGATCTGTATGATCCTTCTCAACTACCGTTGCCCAAGTTTGAAGACTTGCCCGCCGGATCACCTCCCGTGGCAGGCAAACGTGGTGGTGAGATTCGAAACTATTTTCCTGTTCCCGATAAGAGCGATCAAGAACAGATCGACGCGGAACTCAAACGAAAACTGATCCATGGTTACTACGCCAGCACTAGTTTCGTTGACGCTCAAATCGGCAAGGTGATCGCAGGACTGGATAAACTCGGACTCGCCGACAACACGATTATCGTCCTATGGGGTGACCACGGATTCCACCTTGGCGACCTCGGTATTTGGACGAAACATACCAACTATGAACAAGCCAATCGCATTCCGATTTTGATCTCTGCACCCGGGGTGACGGCGCCTGGCTCATCGACGGAGCAATTAACCGAGAGCGTCGACATCTATCCAACGCTCGCGGAACTGGCGGGACTGCCCCAACCGACCGGTCCCCAACCAATCGATGGTGTGTCGCTCGTGCCCGTGTTGAGAGACCCCAATGCTCGCGTGCGCGACCACGCTTATCACGCCTATCCCAAAAACAAGCTGGGCCGAGCAATTCGGACG
Organism: Rhodopirellula sp.; assembly: GCA_041740155.1. Classification (GTDB taxonomy): domain Bacteria; phylum Planctomycetota; class Planctomycetia; order Pirellulales; family Pirellulaceae; genus Rhodopirellula. Next base: position 45,111 of record JBGSMN010000376.1, on the reverse strand, counting down.
CCTCGTTATCGTTTTGTAGAGTGGAAGAAAATCGGTGAACCGGATGAAACCGCTGAGTATGAACTCTTTGACTATCAGACCGATCCGTTGGAAACCCGCAATCTTGCCAATGACCATCCCGAGATCGTCAAGCAGTTGCTAGCCACTTTGGCGAGCTATCCAGCAGCGGTGGATCAAGATCGTAAGCGTGAGAGAACCAAAGCTCAGTCGCCGACAACAGCCATTGAAACGCAGCGGATTGATAACCGGCCGATCACGGTGACAGGCAAAGTCGGGAAACATTCTGACAATGGAGTGATCATTGCTCAGGGCGGCAGAGTTCATGGATTCGCCGTCCACCTCATCGAACGACATCTCGCCTGGGATGTTCGTGTTGATGGTGAGGTGCGCCGCATTGTTTCTAAGAATCAGGTGCCTGATCAATTTGAGTTCACCGCGACTCTACAATCGAAAACCATGACGTTAGCGATTGATGGGCAGCAAGTCGCATCAGGACCATCATCCGGATTGATTCCGGCTCAACCGCAGGATGGGCTGGACATCGGTTTTGATGACTTGAGTGCCGCAGGCGACTACACTTCACCCAATCCGCTCGACGCGACCATCACCAAAATCAATGTCAAAACCGGGCCTGTCACGAATCAAGCCAAGACTAGCTCGACAACACCATTTCAATCTGATTTGATCACGTCATGGGGTGCCGATGTCACTGCGGAAAACGCCTGGACTGAATACCCGCGTCCTCAACTTCGTCGCGATCAATGGACCAATTTAAACGGACACTGGGACTACGCAGTCACGCCGATCACGCAGCAAACAATGCCCGCCAAATGGGCCGGAAAGATCTTGGTACCGTTTTGCATTGAGTCAAAATTGGGTGGTGTGCAACGGTTGCTCGATGCGCAAGAGGCGTTGTGGTATCACCGCAGGTTTACGGCATCGAAATCGGATCGCAAGCTGTTGTTAAACTTGGAAGCGGTCGACTATCGCTGCGAAGTTTTTGTCAACGGCACGAGCGTAGGCCAGCACACCGGTGGCAATACTCCGTTTTCCTTCGACCTCACCAAAGCGGTACGGGAGGGTGAAAATGAATTGGTTGTGCGAGTCGAAGATGCAACGGAAGCATTTCAACTTCGAGGCAAGCAAGTGCTCAACGCCAAAGGAATTTGGTACACGCAAGTATCGGGCATCTGGCAGACCGTGTGGTTGGAAGAAGTCGCATCCAACCACATTTCCAATTTGAAAATCACCACGGATGCGGACTCAGGTACGATCACAGTCAAACCCTCGATCGAAGGTAGAGGAACGATTCGAGTTGTCGTGAAAGACGGCGAAAACACAGTCGCCACTGACGCGGGAAGTGATGAGGTCTCAATGCAAATCCCCGATGCCAAACTCTGGTCACCGTCGTCGCCGCATTTGTACGACATCGAAGTCACACTACTGGAAGATTCGGGTGCTGCGATTGACAAAGTTAATTCGTACACTGGCATTCGCAATGTCGGGAAAGTGAAGGACGCTGATAGACACTGGCGTTTCACGCTCAACGGCGAAGTCATCTTTCATTGGGGGCCGCTCGATCAGGGTTGGTGGCCAGACGGTTTATTAACGCCGCCTTCGGACGAAGCGATGTTGTTTGATATCGAATGGCTGAAGGCGGCTGGCTTCAATATGATCCGCAAACACATCAAGGTCGAACCGCGACGCTACTACTACCACTGCGATCGGCTGGGCATGATGGTTTGGCAAGATCAAGTCAGCGGTGGTGTGAAGGAGACGGCTTGGCCTGAATGGACTCGGTTGAAGCCCGATCCTGTGGATGCGCAGTGGCCTGCGGATCAGCACCAACAATTCATGTTAGAACTCGATCGCATGATCAGATCGCTGGAAAGCCACCCGTCAATCGTCAGTTGGGTGCCCTTTAATGAACGCTGGGGCCAACACCTAACGATGGAGGTCGGCAAGTGGACGGTCGCTCGCGATCCATCCAGGATCATTAACATCGCCAGTGGCGGCAACTTCTGGCCCGTCGGCGATGTCGTCGATGAACATCGCTATCCGCATCCGGGTTTCCCGTTTGAATTGAACATCGACGGACGCTTCGACGATTACATCAAGGTCATGGGCGAGTTCGGAGGCCATGGATTTCCTGTGAAAGGTCATTTGTGGGACGTGCACCGGCGCAACTGGGGTTACGGTGACATTCCCAAAGACGAAGCGGAGTACAAGGACCGCTATGTTACGTCACTGAAGTTGCTGAACGAACTGCGCGGCCAAGGGATCGCCGCTGGTGTCTACACTCAAACTACCGATGTCGAAGGCGAGATCAACGGGTTGATGACGTATGATCGCAAAGTCATCAAGATCCCAGCGAAGGAGTTAGCTGAGCGGCACGAGGTGCTGTTTTTGGAAACACCTCAGCAAGCTGCGAAAGCCGATCAATTCACGAATGAGGCGTTTGTCGAAGTTTCCACCGATCGCAAACCCGCACCGGTCATGGATGCTGACACGATCCGTGCGGGCCTGAAGTCACACGACAAAGCGTTGTACATCAAAGCCGGTTGGATACGCGATCCCTACATCACGCTCGGCCCCGACGGGTTTTATTACCTGACCGGAACTCAGCCCAATGAAAATGATTCACGCGAATCCATCAATCCTTACAACATCGGCCTAGGTGATGAAAGTATTGTGGGCAATCAGGTCCGTGCTTATCGCAGCAGGGATTTGATCGACTGGGAATCGCTGGGTGTGATTTTTTCCGAGAACGACATCATCAACCGACCCAAGCGAAAGCAGGCTGACGTAATCAAACACATTTGGGCACCCGAAATCCACTGGATGCCGAACCTTGGAGACAATGGACGTTGGGCATTGGTTCATTGTCCCAAGCAGGTATCCAGTTTGGCACTTTCGGACGGGGCCGAACCGAGAGGACCGTGGAGCCACCCGATGCAGGGTAGCATGGGACAACGTCATGATCCGTCATTATTCACCGACGACGATGGCACCGTCTGGATGTTATGGGGCAACACGACCATCGCACCGCTGTCGAGTGACTTGTGCAAGTACACCGCCGAACCGGTGCGAATTGATCCAGCCGGCTCACGCCCTGGTCCCGATGGTCAACCGATCAGCCGCATCGGTCACGAAGGTGCGACGATGATAAAAGTCGGTGGCAAGTACGTGCATTTGGGAACGGCATGGTCGACCGATCAAGGCCGCAAGGGCTCGTACAACTTGTATTACAGTGTCGCGGACAAGATCACCGGTCCCTACGGACCACGCCAGTTTGTTGGTCGGTTTCTGGGTCACGGCACTCCCTTCCAAGACAAAGACGGCAAGTGGTGGTGTACCGCGTTCTTCAATGGCAATGTTCCGCCACTTTCTCGCGATGGGATTGAAACGAAAGATCTCAGTGACAACGCCAAAACAATCAATGAGCAAGGCGTTACCATCGTTCCGCTTGATATCCAGACACTCGATAACGGCGAAGTCTACATCCGCGCCAAAGATCCAACTTACACAACACCTGGGCCGGACGAATCACAGAAATTCTGACATCGTTGTGCGGGCTACCTGCCTGCAATTCAAGCTCTCCACATCACACATACCCGCAGCCAAGACGACGAAACAATCATGAACCGAATTTTGCTGATCGCTGTTCTTACAATGACATCCCTCGCAACGCATATCGTCGTAGCAGAGCGTCCGAATTTTCTCATCATCATGGCGGACGATTGCACGTACAACGATCTAGCGATCTACGGAGGCCAGGATGCAAAGACGCCAAATATTGATGCCCTCGCTCAGAGAGGGTTGACGTTCAATCAAGCGTATGTGGCATCGGCGATGTGCCAACCGTGTCGGGCCGAGTTATTTACAGGCACATATCCGCTGACCAATGGTTGCTCATGGAACCATTCAGCTAGTCGTCCCGAGACCAAGAGCCTGCCACACATACTACGGCCACTTGGTTATCGAGTGGGGATTTCGGGCAAGGTACACGTCAAACCAGACGCCGCGTTTCCGTTCGACGACGTGCCTGGATTCGATTCAAACTGTGTTCGTGAACCCACGCAGGAACACGATTTAGCTGGTATTAGTAAGTACATGTCGACGACACAGAATGATTCTCCCTTCTGTCTCGTGGTGGCCCTCGTTGAGCCGCACGTGCCGTGGGTGATGGGTGATGCGTCGCAGTATTCGCCACAGAAAATCAAGCTTCCCACGAACCTTGCCGACACGCCGCTGACGCGAGAACACTTTGCAGATTACTTGGCCGAGATCACTTACATGGACGGTCAAGTTGGGCAGATACTCGATACGCTAGAATCATCAGGTGCGGCTGACGACACGGTTGTGTTGTTCACGTCTGAGCAGGGTTCGCAGTTTCCCGGTTGCAAGTGGACGAACTGGAACACGGGGCTACACACCGCGTTGATCGCGGCTTGGCCGGGACACATCGCCGAAGGTCAGCGAACGAATGCGATTGTGCAATACGCGGATGTTGCTCCGACGCTGATTGAGCTGGCGGGTGAAACATCAACGGAAGAATTTGATGGCAATAGCTTCGCTGCCGTGCTGAATGGATCGTCAGACAAACATCGTGAGTTCGCGTACGGCATCCACAACAATTTACCGGAGGGACCGCGATATCCAATCCGCTCGATCACAGATGGACAGTCACGATACATTCTCAATCTGTTGCCCGATGAGCTTTACATTGAACGGCACCTGATGGGAGGCGGTCGGCTCAACAATCCCTATTGGGCGTCTTGGGTCGGTGCCGATCCGGTCACGCAACGAGATGTTTACGAACGTGCCAAACGCTACATGCTCCGCCCAGCGGAACAGCTCTATCGAACGGCTGACGATCCTTACGAGATGCAGAATCTCGCCCATGATCCGAAGTTCGCAGAAACGAAAGCACGTCTCCGCGAAGCGCTCCATCAATGGATGGAATCTCAATCCGACCCCGGTGCCGCCGTCGACACGGTGGAGGCATTGAAAGCATCGCGTCGCGGCCAGCACCTATATGGACCTGGCCTCACGAAGTGATGTTGCCTCAGTCACACCTGAGCAGTCTTTGTTCCCACGTTCTCATTTGAGTCGGTAGCACATCAGTTTGTCTTGTTCACGCAAGTACAAATTGCCGTTGGCAATCACGGGGTGTGCCCAGGATGCACCCTGTTGGAATTCTGGCTTGAACGTGTGGACGACTTTAAACTCTTTAGGTGTGGCTTCGGCCAAGATCACGGTGCCGTCTTCGCGTCGAAAAATGATGTGACCATCGGCATAGACGAGACTTGTCTCGCCTTTACCTTCAGCACGCTCTGGACCCCAAGCGATCTCGCCCGTTTGGAAATTGACGCAGATTGGTTTGCCGTCACCGTTACCATGTCCGCAGTACAGGTATCCATCGACAAGCGTGACGCCGCCGTGTTTGTTCTGCAGGTCACGTGATTCGAGCCAATAAACTTCTTCCGCTTTCACACTGTTGTCGCCGTCGGCTGAGAGTTTTAGTAATGCCGATCCAGTGTTATATCCCGTGCTCGTGAACACATAGTCATCTTGGACTATCGCCGTGGGAATGTTCGCGGTCGTGTTGGCAACCCGGTCATAAACCCACAAGGCTTTGCCGTCACTGGCGCGAAAACCGACCAAGCCTTGGCCGAGCAGTTGAACGTACTGCTTGACTCCGCCACCGTTGCTGATCACAACAGACGCATATCCGGCACCTTTATTCAACGAATCATTACTACCTGCGGGCATGCCGCTCGCCCAGATCTCTTTGCCGGTGCGTCGGTCCAAGGCAACTACCATCGCATTTTCGCCACCGGGTGTGCAGACCACTTGTTCACCGTCGACCAGTGGTGATTCACTATAACCCCAACCACTCATCATTTTGCCGTTCCAATCTCTGAAATCGCGGCTCCAGATCAGTTTGCCAGTGCGACGATCTAAGCACACGATCTTGCCGTCACTGCTGACCATGTACAGCACGTTGCCGTCAATCGTCGGTGTCGTGCGACTGCCATCGTAACCGTGCTTCGGTGCCGAGTCGGTGATCGGCTGTTTCCATAAGACTTTGCCGGTCTGCGCATTGATGGCAACGGCCGATTGGCTGTCGGGAAAATTACCGGTGGTATAAATCATGCCATTAGAGATCGTCACGCTTGCGTACCCCGATCCGAGTCCTTCAGACATCCACTGGAGCGGTGGTCCGTTTTCACCCCAGGTGCTGAACAGACCCGTTTCGTTGGAACGATTCGCGCGGTCAGCACCGCGCCATTGCAACCAATCTTCAGCGAACGAACTGGACGACAACAGAACGGTCATTGACATGACGAACAAACAAACGGAGCAAGTCTTGGTTTTCATGAAAGCTGCTTTTGGGTGGGATTTCGAGGGAGGGTGTGACACAAGTAGGTGTGGATGTTTAGATGCCCATTTGGGCGAGCATGTCGGCGATGCGACCAACGCTGTTGGTGAGCGAGGGATGCGATTCCTGGAATTGTAAGGTGGCTTCGTTCAACCGCTCGGCAAGCGATTGAGAGCTGACATCGTTGTGATCGAGGCTATGCTCCAATTCGTCGACGGTAGCCTCCAATCGCTGGCGTTGTACTGGATCGATGTGATCCAGGCCCGCGAGTTGAGCGCGGAGCTGGTCGAGGGTTTCTTCGAGTTGCGTTCGCATGGTAGGTACCGCCAGAATTTATTGGGGTTTGAGACGACAGTATTCTAATTGATCAGCTTGAGCAACGCATACTTCCGTTTGCCACGCCGCAGCACAATCACGGAGCGGCCCGCAAAATCAGCCAGCGTGATTCGCAATTGTTCGTCGTCGACGCGCACATTGTTCAAGTAAATGCTGTTTTCTTTGATCGCCCGGCGAGCGTCTCCACCGCTCGAGCACAGCCCCGCGATCTGCAGTGCTTCGACAATCCACCACCCCTCGCCGTCGAGTTTGTCGGGGGTGATATCGCTGCTCGGGACATCGGCAAAGATTTCTTGCAACTCCGCGTCGGGCATGTTGCCGATATCGCCACCGAAGAGCGTTTGCGTGGCCCGTTCGGCGGACTGCAAGCCTTCCTCCCCGTGGACGAGGTTCGTCATCCAGCTAGCGAGTCGTTTTTGTGCCGCCCGTTCGCCGCCTGCTGTTTCTGTGCGCTCAGCGAGTTCATCGTACTCGTCTTTTTCGATTTCAGTTAAGTAAGCGATGCACCGCATCACATCATCATCGTTGACGTGCATCCAGTACTGGTAAAACGCGTAAGGGCTGGTGCGCTCGGCGTCCAACCATACCGCACCGTTTTCGGTCTTGCCCATTTTTTTGCCATCACTGGTCGTTAGCAATGGTGCGGTCACGCCGAACAATTGCTCACCAATCATGCGACGACCAAGGTCGATGCCAGCGGTGATGTTGCCCCATTGATCGCTGCCGCCAGCTTGAATTCGACAACCGTGCTCTCGGGACAAGTACACGAAATCGTAAGCCTGTAACAACATGTAGCTGAACTCCGTGTAGCTCAGCCCCGCTTCGCTATTGATGCGACTGCGAACAGACTCTTTGCCCATCATCGCACCAATAGAAAAATTTTTGCCAACGTCACGCAAAAATTCGAGGTACGAATAGCCTTGCATCCATTCAAAATTGTTTAACAACAACGCACCGTTCTTGCCTGTGAAACCAGCTTCGCCATCAAAGCTCAGGAACCGACGCATTTGCGCGGCAACGCCATCGACGTTGATCTGCAATTGTTCCGCAGAGAGCAAATTACGCTCTTCACTTTTGCCGCTCGGATCGCCGATCATCCCAGTCGCTCCACCGACAAGAGCGATCGGTCGGTGACCAGCACGTTGAAACCTTCGCAGCATCATGAGCTGCATCATGCTGCCCACGTGCAGGCTCGATGCGGTTGGATCAAAGCCAATGTAAACAGTCTGCTGCCCAGAGCTAAGCAGTTTGCCAAGACCTTCTTCATCCGTGATCTGATGCAACAATCCACGCCAACGCAGTTCGCTGAGCAATTCGTCGCTGGCAAGATTGGACGAGGCGGGTGGATTCGTCAGAGGTGATGTTTGCGTCATGGCGATGGGTTCGTGTTTTCGCTGATCGGGTGTGTTCGTGAATGCAACAAGGCTTCGGCGATCAACAGGTCTTCGGGATAGGTGATCTTGAGATTATCGGTTGAGCCGGGTACCAGGGCAACGGCATGGCCCATCCGTTCAACGAGTTCCGCATCATCCGTTGCGGGGCGACCGCGATGGCGTGCGTAAGCTTGACGAATCAGGTCGAGTGCGAATACCTGAGGTGTTTGTGCTTGCCACATGTTCCGTCGGTCAACGGTTTGGCAACGGGTGTTTTGGTGGCCACTGCGTTTGATCGTGCCAGTGATGGATGTGGCCAAAATTGCAGCGTTGGTCTGAGCGGCGCGAGCGAACACGTTGGTTAAATCAACGTCACGCACGAGAGGTCGAGCGGCGTCGTGAATCGCGACCCAGGTGGCTGGTTGATCAGCGTCATCGACGATCGCGGCCAGAGCAGCGGCCACGCTATCGCTGCGCTGATCGCCACCGATGACCACGCGAATTTTGCTAGGCCGAGTTAGTTGTAAGACTTGCGATTCAAATCGCTCGCGATCCGTTCGTGAGACAACCAGATACACACCGCCGACTTCGCTGCGAGCGAGGAATCGCTCGGTCGCATGGGTCCAGAGTGGGCGACCAGCGAACATTGCGAATAATTTGTTGGCTTGATCGCCAAATCGGCTGCCGCTGCCTGCCGCTGGCAGCACCACGGCAACGCTAGCAGGAGTGAGAGGTGTCATACAGCGAACTCACCGGATTGGATTTCGCCAGACATTTATTCACCCCGGTCAAAATTCAAATCACATCGCGGAAATTCATTCGGCACTCACAGCTATCACCGTCGGCTGATGACACGAAATCCAATTCGGACGCGCGTCAGGCCGCTTGGGCGACCTTCTTGACGGCTGCGTTGAGCCGACTCTTGCTACGAGCGGCTGCGTTACGGTGGATTAAGTTACGGGCAGCGGCTTGGTCGAGTTTCTTGCATGCCAGGCGGAATTCGCTTTGTGCCTTCTCTTGATCACCCGCTGCCACAGCTTCGCGAACACGACGCACGGACGCACGCATTTTGCTGCGAAAGCCGCGGTTTCGGAGACGGCGAACTTCATTTTGGCGGAGTCGTTTCTTGGCGCTTGGGGTGTTTGGCATGTGTTTGGTAGCGGCCTATCGTGCCGCCTCAATCGAAAAAGTTGAGGGAATGGTCAATACGAATACCGAGGCGGTCATCCGCTCTCGAGTGATTTTGCGAGCGGCGTAGTATGACGAGCTGGCGGGTGACTGTCCATATCTATGAAAAACTTCCATAATCGTTTCTTTTGATACCGAGATCGGCTAGCTTCAGCTCCCTTTTCGCCCCTTCTTAAATTCTGTCGCTCGTTCTCTTTTCGCCTGAAACTGCCTCCTGTGACCTCACCTAGCGACAACTCCGCCGATGCCAAAACGCCACTTCAGACCCACGTGACTGCCAGCGAAGCGACGGGAAAAATCGGAAAAAACGCCGGTTTTGTGGCTCTCGTGGGGGCTGGTCCTGGGCACCCAGAATTACTGACCCTCCGCGGTCAATACTGGCTCGGTCGTTGTGACGTAGTGCTCTACGACGGCTTGACCAACGCACAGATGCTGACCCACGCCCCCGGGGCCGAGTGCATTTGTGTGGGAAAACACGGTCAGTCACGAATTTGGTCGCAGGCCGAGATTATTGCTGAAACGCGGCGACATGCCCTGCAGGGGAAATGCGTGGTGCGGCTCAAAGGTGGCGATCCAGCGGTATTCGCCCGGACGAGCGAAGAAGTCGACGCTCTGGTCGAGGCCGATATTCCGTTTGAAATCGTCCCCGGCATCACCGCTGCCCTGGCCGCTGGCTCCTACGCCGGGATTCCGATCACCCATCGCGGCATCGCCTCGGCCGTGGCACTGGTCACCGGACACGAAGAACCCGGCAAACCTGAGTCCGCCTTGGACTGGGCCGCTCTCGCGGCTTTCCCGGGCACGCTCGTGATTTACATGGGCGTGACGACAGCCGAAATGTGGACCAGTGCGTTAATCGAATCAGGAAAACCACCCGAGACTCCTTGTGCGATCATTCGCCGCTGCAGTCTGCCTGATCAACAACAGATCCATTGTCGGCTCGATGAAGTTGCGGCGCAGTTAACTCCTGCTAGCCGGATGCGGCCACCCGTGATCACGATCGTGGGCGACGTCACTCGGCTGAGCGAAACGATGGATTGGTTTAGTCGTCGGCCGCTGCACAACACAAAGGTTCTCGTTACCCGCCCCGCCGAGCAAGCCGACGGTCTGGCTCGCCCGCTCGAAGACCTCGGCGCGACCGTAATTCGACATAGCCTGATCGAGATTTCGCCACCCGACGATTGGACGGACGTCGATGACGCGATCGACCGTTTGCGATCCTTTCAAACCATTGTTTTTGCCAGCACCAACGGTGTTCGCTACTTCATCAATCGCATCCTCGACCGGGGTTTGGACATGCGTTGTTTAGCCGGAATTCGGATTGCCGCAGTCGGCAAAGCAACCGAGACGGCACTTCGCGAGTATCACCTGCGCGTCGATGTGCTCCCGAATCAATCGGACGCCGAAGGTCTCGTGCAAGAACTCGGTCCGAGCGTCGCAGGCGAAGCGGTCTTGATCGTTCGGGCCAGTCGCGGCAGCTCCTCACTGCCAAACGGTTTGCAAAACGCGGGCGGCGAGATTACGGAAGTTGTCGCGTATCAGAACAGCGATGTAATAGTCGCCGATCCCGATATCATCGCCATGCTGCAACGTGGCGAAATTGACTGGATCACTGTAACCAGCAGCGCCACAGCAGACAACCTGCAGCGGCTATTTGGCAGCAATCTCGCCCGGTGCCGTTTCGCAGCGATCAGCCCGGTCACCGCCAAAGTCTTACAAGATCACGGCCATCCAGTCGCTGCCATCGCCGCGACCGCGTCCATGCAGGGTCTCGTTAAAGCCATTCGAAATGCTATGCCTCAATAACCTGTTGCGACTCGATGTGAAAAAAAATTTCTTGATCGACTTGACGCGTCGACCTGCTTTTTCCGATGAACACCGGGATCGCAGCCTGACTCACGACCGGATCAAAACATGAGTTCTCCCCATCTTGCATTGTCTTTCGTGTTAGCAATGCTGGTATTTCAGATGGGCTGTGCAACGATCATGAGCGAAAAACGATACCCCGTGACCATCGACAATACTCATGGACCGACGTTTTTCTCAGTACATGACCGCAAAAACAATGTCATTCACCAGGGTGTGACTCCGCAACAGGTCACCCTGGATGCCAAATCACGTCCCTTTTGGCCAGCGAAATACTCGGTTGTTTTCGCTGGCGACGAATCAACGACACAACGACGAGAACTAAAAGCGAGCCTCGATCCTTGGGCGGCCGGAAACTTCGTCATTGGCGGTGGGATCGGCCTCGTTGTCGATGGGGCCTCAGGGGCGATGTTCAAACTACCCAAGACGGTATCGGGAGAAATCCCCGCTCAATTCGCGATAACGGATACCAATCAAGGCGCGGCGTTGGCAAAGGCCGCAGTCACTCCGAGTGTCCCAGTTCAATCGCCAGTCATGACAGCAACCGCGCCTCAATCATCGACACTCACGCGATAGGTTGATTTAGGATAACTGCCCCTAGCCAAGCTCCAGCCCTGCAAACTCTCAGTGATCGCCCCGGAACGTGATCGTCATCCATCCATTCTCGGCATGCGCGGTATCAAACCAGACATAGCCCAATCGATCGGCGGGAGCGGGTAGGTTGAATCCATCAAACGATTTGCTTTTGGGAATCTCTGGTTCCAAACGCCGAGCAACCACATTCTTCAATGTGATGAAGCGAATCGTACTGCCTGTTTCAGGCGGCGTGATCTCCGGTTCGCCTTCTAAATCAAGGCGTAGTTTTCCAGCATCGACGGTCACTCGATAACGAATCACGATATTCAGTGCAACGGGTCTGGCCCGGCCAACTTGAAAAGCTGCACAGCGGACAACGAGTTTTAACATGTCGTTATCGAAGGTTGCCGTGACTGGTCGGTCATTGGCCAATTCGATCACCAGGTCCTTGGGTAGTTCCGCAGCTTGGTCTTCCGACAAAGCGAATCCCGCCGCTCGGATCACCGCTGAAAAGTCTCGCACTGTTTCACCAGCCAACATTCTCTGGGCGATTCGGTCCACCGTGGATTCGTGAACCTGCACGTATAAGTCTGCCGCGACTCGCGGTGTCATCCTGGGCGATGGTATCAACGAAACTGGGGCTGTGATTGGCGGCGGAGGCAGCGGTGAAGCACCTAATCCGAAACCTCCGTTGAGTGTCATTTGAACTTCGAGCTTGGACGCATCGCCGACGAATTGAAAATCGTGCGGCTGCATGTCAACGCGGTCCAAAGCGGCGATCATGTCCGATTTGAAATCAATTTCCGCTTCTCTGATTTCTTTAGTAACGTCTTCCATGAACGATTTGCTAAACCGTTCCACAGCTCCTTCATCGAGTCCTCGCTCCGATTCAGGTCGCTTCTTCTCGATCACCCGTGTGGCAACCTTACGAACTAAGCGACTGCCGATTCCATTTCGTCGCGTTGAAACATGACGGGTTTGCAAATTCGTTGACGAGGTCGCTTGGATCGGAAAGACCACAAACGACTTGGTGCTAAAAGCGACTGGCAAATAAGTTGTCAAACGTGTGTTGCCCAACAAGCCGAATGAAATCGGGCCTTCGGATCCGTTGAGACTCGACTGAATGTTTCCGTCAAACTCAACACGACATTGCGAGATCAGACCATGGCCCAGCATCGACGTTGATGTGGAGTCGATCGGCACCATATAGGCATGCCCTGTTGCCAAGGCTTGCCCCGTGATTCGTCGCCCATCCTCGATCTCATGAATCGGTTTGGTTTCACAGACCGACCGAATTGTCACGTGCTGCATCGCCTCACGCGAAATACCCAAACGCAGATTCGGACGTGACCATCTCGCGATCGCGTCGGCAGTCCACGCTTCGGCTTGATCGTACTGATCCAGCCATGACGCGAGCTGCGCAAGTTGACGATGGAACTCGATATCTCCAAGATTGGGTTGAGCCAACAGTTCGATAATCGCATTTCGTTTGGCTTTAAACACTTCTTCGAGAGAAGCGTCGACGGACAACTCCGTCGCTAACACGAGCTGTTTGAGCGAAGCACGCACCCGTAGCAGCGGCGATCGCTCCAACCCTTCGTGCTTGCCGATAAATTTGGCTGCCATCGTCCGCAACTGCTGCAGGCGATCTAAATACAGCGTCTCTGCATCCGTGTGTTTGTAATCGCGGTCTTGCAAGTCGATCGGTTGGAATGCAGGTGGTTCGTGCTGCACAAGCATTTGCCGTAACTCTGAGAGTTGCAAGAACCCTCGCCAAGCATTTGCGTTCGGTCCTGATCCCAGAAAGGAATCGAGCTGTGCAAGATCACTTAATGCGTGATCACGAGTGGTGATGAACTCGCTGCTATTAGGACGGCGAAATTCTGCATTGACGATGCTCGACTGCGCATGCAGCAAACGTGGTATTGAAAAAACTCCAAGCATTGCGAAAATGCATAAGATCAAGATTCGATAATACCTTATTTCAAAATTCATGGTGCCTCCTCATCGAACACGACTGCAAACACTTCCCACCCCGATTCCGTATTGCGGCTGATGATGGCGAGGTTGTTTAAAAAAGCACGGACGAAGTCGTAGTCGGGGAGTACCGAGAAGTCCAAGATTTCTCGTGGCATGCCCGTGCTCGCTATGACGCCGCTTGGCTCGACGCTACCGAAAAGTCCTCGCAGTAGGCTAGCATATACACTCTCCACATCGTCCAACCCAGCGATTCCCTCAGCACGTAGGACTTCGTAGGTCTGTTTCGCATCTCGATCCATTCTTGCCAAAGAAACTCCAACGGAATTCGCGACTCTTTCACTCGCGATCACTTGTTGGAATGCCTTGTAGGTGTCGGTTTCGGAGAGTGGTTTCTGATTCTGCTGTAACAACAACTGCTGCAGCGTTGTGGAATGTGTCGAAAGCCAAAGTCTTCCATTGGCGACGAGCAATCCTGCTTTGGTGAAAGGTGTGGAATCTTCATCGACGATTAATTTAATTTGCCATAACTGATAACGCTTGCCAGGTAGCCGAATCTGTCTCGCGTCCGGATCGGAGACCAGCATATTGTAAATCATTCTCGCGACATTCTGCTCATTCACAGTTGGATCTTTAATTTCAATTGAGACCACATTCGCTTCTATGTTCTGCTTGGGATCAGTGACGGTGAAGAATACGATTTCGGGGCCGAGAACAGGAAACAGCTCACCCATCAAATCCACTTTTAATTGACTTTTCAGGTCTTGCATCGTTCCCTGAAACGCACCCGGGGCATCTGTCACATCATCGTAAACGCTTTCCAAATGCGAGATCATTTCTTTGAGATTCCAACGCATCATGGTTGCCACGTTGACCTCACTATCGATCCAGTCGGGCAATTCCAGCGGGCCTGGTTCGAAGCGAAACATCGCCATCGCATCCTCTCGTTTAGGAGCGTAAACGAACGAGCGAGATTCGAGGTTTCCGGTTTGTTCGTTGATCCAAACTCGTCCAGTGATTGACTGGAGTCCGGGGAAACCATGCCGCATCGGAAACGGCACGCTCGATTCTGATTCAATCGATGTCGACGCTTCCGGTGCTATCCCGTTTTGTCGTTTCTTCGCTGTCACGTCGCTGGCGACCGCAAACGCAATCGGGTCAAAATACCAATGCAGCAAAGTCGGTGGCACGGCGGCATGCGAGGCCAGTGTTTCGCGAAAACCAGGTTTCTGCATCAAGTTGCTTTCACGGTTCCTGGCAGGCGAGTCTGCATCACCTTTTTGTCGCCATGATTGCATCATTCGCTTGGCAACACCGACATCACCACTGATCATCGCGTGTGTGCCGAGTGTTCCCAGCACGAGACGCTCGTCGATATTCTTGAGCACCAACTGTTGTGTGCCAGGCGTCTCCGCATTTTCGCGTTTCGCTCCACGCTGGATCAGTAGCTCGGTTGTCAGTTTGACAAACCGTTCGGCAGACGCCTCATCGGCCGTCTCGATAAAACAGGTGATCGAGAATTCTCCACTGCTCGTTGTTAACCCAGCGATGATGAACTCGCCAGAGGAAACTTGCTCGATCGACGAGAAATCCAGACCGTAGGAATCAATCAGGAAGTCTGTGCTGCGGAGTGTCGTTTGGGTGCGAAACGGCTTCATCTCTTCACTGGCCAACAAATGCATCAGCGGCAATCGTCGAAAACGAGCCGTCGTTGCCGCCCAATCCGGTGTCGCCAACCAGATGATCGTGTCGGCGGGTAAAATCGACGTGATGGAATGATCGAATTCTGGCAGTACCAAATCCTTCTCAGGCGTTACCGGGTCGGCGGCTGCGATCGTTCCTCCAACAAGACAAGATAAAATTGCTGCTTGGAAACAGACAGAACGCGAAAACCATTGAAGTGAAAATCGAAACATGCTACTCGCTGCCAATCACTAGCTGAACGACGGGGGTTACTCAAACGGTCCTAGACGATCAATTGCGATCGCCCGATAGACGGAGGGTAATTCGTCGGAATTCGGAAGTACAAATTTTTGGACAATCTCGCGAGATTTTTGCAAATCGTTGTTCTTGACTTGCTGCATCAGAGCAAAAATCAAGGCGAAACCGGCTGACAAGTCGGGGTCGTTCAGTCGCTCGGCCAAGCGGACGTACGCGCGTTCATTCCAACTGCCTGTGAATGCAGCCATCACGAACGCCATCTCTTTCCAGGCAATGCGTTCTTGTTGAAATGCGCTCATCAATCGGCCGCAGCGGTCGAACAGGATCTCATCCATCTCAGGGTACTTTTGTAGCGCCGATTCGCCACCCATCGTTAAATGGACAACCGCTTGGTAGAGAATGAGGGTAACGCCACCGGTGTTTGTTTGCATCATAGGAATCTGATGCAGCAACGACGCGTCACCGATCGCTCGTCCGCGTGATCCTGAAAACGCCTTTTCGGCGACTGTGGCGATCCACTCCTGCGGTACTTGCTCGCTATTGAAGATCATGTTGCGAATGGCGACATCGCTCAGTCCCGAGCCAGCGAACAACTCCTCAACAACCTGTTTCCATTCGTTCGTAGAGTATCCGTCGGTGCGTGCCGCTAAGATGGGTTCGGGGGTTTCCGTCTCCAGCACCATGAGAGCACCTTTGGCAGTGACCAAGGCGGCAGGATCACTTCTCCACGGACCCCAGTTTCGGCGTCGTCCCTTAAGCCACAGTTCTTCGGCCGCATCGTTCTCGCCAGCGCGTTCTTTCAGGATGCCGTAAACCCCACAAGCCTCTGCATAATGCGTCGGATGAATTCCAGCAGGCGGCGATTGAGGATCTACACGATCGAGGAAGTATTGCAAATCGCTCATCGCTTCAGCAGCATTATCTTCATTCTCGGCGTACACCAATCTCGCTCGGTCGATCAGCAGTGGCAAAAGATTGGTAGGAATCCGTTCTCGTTTTTCGTCAATCGCCCGAGAGAGCAATGCTTTGCCATCAGCATAGGTATGGTCAAGAATGTGCAACCAGACGCGGTCACGAATCATCGTGATCCAATCGAGCGTATCCGCATCTGGGTCGGTTGCCATCTCTTCGATCAAACGATCGAGGATCGGTGCGACGGCTGCCCGGGCGTCCGCAGGTGGCAATTTCCAGTCGTAACGCAGCCTGTCTGTCTTTCTCCAATACGCTAATCGTCGCCAGCGAGTGTTGTTGCTAAACAGTTCAATCACGCCATCGAGATCCTCTAAATCTCCCTCATTGCCAAAGAGTACGCGTGTTCGCTTGCCTGGTTTTAAAAGTGCTTGGCTAAAGGACTCGCGTTCCGCCTCCGGTATCAACGACTGCACATCTTCCAGGTCATAATTGACTCGCAACCGCGTCAATACCCATGATGCCCACGTTTGTTCGTCGGGTTGCTGGAGGTAGTATCTAAACAGTTTGACGCCCGCGTATAGGTACCATTGCCGCGAGTTTTCGTCATCAACGCCTTCGGGAGCGTGATCCTCGATAATTCGCTTGAGCACCACGGGATACTCTGTCGGTTCGATAAATTCTAGCGCCAAAGCGGTTTTCAAGAGCGCTTCGACATTCGTCGGCAATTGCTGATAATACTGACGAGCCGCCAGGAAATCACCGCGAGCGAAAGCACGATCGCCTTGCTCGATCGGATCCTGTTCGATTTGCACTTGGTTCTCGATACGCTTGGCTGCGGATGGATCGCTACTTGCTCCGCCACTGATCAATTGGGCAAGATTACTTCGATCTCGCTGTGCCTCGACCCGCAATTCCGATAGACCAAAACCGGGTGGGCAGATCAGTTCGATTTGACTGGCGTGATCAGTCGGCAATGGAAAGAGATCATCAAAGCGAAAAATCTGCTCGTCAATCGCGAACGTCAGCAGCGTGCCGCGTTCACGTCGAGCGATCAGTTTCGGTAGTTGCATGTTCCCGCCATCGATCCGCGCAGCCAACTCCACCGGCTGCACTCGCAGAACTTCTTCGCCACGAATAATGAACGCGGTTAAGCTGTTGCGGCGAATCGCCTCGGCGATCGTGGGGCGGTCTTCACTGCCGTACACCGGGTGATAGCTCTGATCAGCCAACAAGAACTGATATCCGAACCGGTTCGGAGGTGGCTGCATCGTGTCTGCCAAACGAACTCCCAAAATCTGAGCTTGCGTCGTATCACCTACCAGTCCAACGGTGACTTGAATATTACCAGGAGGAGTCTCCAGCAGAGCAAACACTTCACCATTCGTTGATTCTTGCGTGCGTATTGGAATCCCATCTTTATGCTCAAAATCGGGTGCGTTGAGATCGGGAAGCGGAAGTGCATACCACTGTCCAATCCGTGTCATGGCCATTTCGTTTAATCGCTCTACCTCACGATCAAACTCGGGCAACTGCGGAAAAGGAAAAGTGTTCTTCAAACGCTGCACTTCACTCACCAACGTGCTATGCAGATCACGATCCATGCGTTGGCGGCCCAATTGTTCGATGCCATCATTCCAACTTTGTAGTAGCGATCGCCTCCGGTTCATATCGACAAAACGAGGTTTTTCTCGACTGCGAAGCGTTTCAATCTCCTGGATGATGGCAGCATTTTTTTGGATAACTTGGTCGTCGGGAGTGGTGGCTAGGTCACTTTGAACCGCGTCACGCTGACGCTGTGTCTCGGCGTGGATAGCAGTGTCAAACTGTTGTTCGAGCTGGCTAATTTGCAAGTAACGCCGAGTGCGATCAAGTGCGGAACGCGTGACAACATAGAACGCGGTCGACAAGACCGTGAGCAGCAGCAGCGACAAACCAATCGTTGCGGTGACACCACGATGCTTTCGCGTCCAACGGCTCGCGCGAGTCACAAATCCTTCGGGAAAAACACTCACCGGCTGATCGGCTAGTTCATTCTCGAGATCCTCGGCAAGCTGACGAGCGGTTGCGTATCGACGCTTGGGATCGACTGACATCGCTTTGCAGCAGATCGCATTAAGAGTCTTGCGTGTTGCGGGTCGGATCGCGATTGGAGGAGGAATGTCACCACGACAGACTCGCTGAATCAAATCAGGCATCGACATCCGACCTTGGTCCGCGAGCGGAGCATTGCCAGTCAAGATGTGATAGAGCGTTGCTCCCAAAGAATAGATGTCTGTGTGCGGTCCAATCTTCTCAATGTCCCCGGCGGCTTGCTCAGGAGCCATGTACTGTGGCGTCCCGACGGTGCTGCCAGAGCGTGTTTTCGCGCGGTCGCTCTCATGTTCCGAATCAAGAGGTTCGCCAACTGCTGCGGTGGTGTCGGCTTGAGCTGTTGATTGGGAAGCGATATCGGGAGCACCAATTTGTTTGGCCAAACCCCAGTCGACGACGAGCGTTTCGGCATAGGCACCGAGCATGATGTTCGCCGGTTTGAGATCACGATGGACGTAACCTCGTGAGTGCGCGTATTCAATCGTGTTGCAAACGCTGATGAAACGATTCAGAAGATCACGGAGTCGGCGATCAAAGGCTTCGGGGGCACCGGATTGATACAGTTCCGCGATCGCCTCGTTCATGGAACTCCCGGAAATAAAACGCATCGCGTAAAACGGCCGACCATCTTCGTTGCGTCCCAGCGCGTATACGGGCACGACGCCGGGATGCTCTAACCGTCCCGTGACCTCGGCTTCAAATATAAATCTCGCTTGACTGTCCGGTAGATCCGCAAATCTGGCCTGAATCTCCTTAATCGCGACCTGGCGTTTGAGCTCATTATCCTGGGCGAGCGAGACCTGGCCTAAACCACCTTTGGCGTGCGGTCGTAAGACGCGAAACCGCAATCGCGATCCGTTGGTAGACTCGTGACTCGTAATCGCCGCCTGATCACCATCGCGAGCGATCCCCCGCATAGTCACGTCACCAAACGTCACCAATGACTGATCGACTCGGGTTGAGTATTTTGATTCTAATGCCGAATCATCACTCTGTGTCCCGAATTCCCCAGGCGTTTGAGTTGAATAGGGATCGGCTTCAGGTTCGTCAGGATTCATGATTGATTGACATCTGAAGTTTCATGAACAGGGGCGGGTCAATCGTTGGCACGACGCTTGCATTCTCGGCAGAGCCCATACCTGCGGTGCCTTGCGATTCTAGTCCAATGAGAAACCTTGGGCTATAGTGACGCGAAAGCACTCAGAGTAATCCACCACAATGACCAGCCAAGTTGAATTGCAACCGCAGCACGCCATCGCTGAACTGAGCGTTTACGCAGGTGGTGAACTAAAACTGCGAACACCACTAAGCGGCAAATTCGATGTGGGACGTCGCCGCACGAGCGAACCGGAACCTTTTGAGGTGATCAAAATAGAGGACGCCTACCGGCTCATTATCGCCGATCGTTTAGCGACTCAAATATCTCGATCTCACCTGCAGATCACTCCCCACGCAGACGGACAATGGATGTTGCAGAACACCAGCCGCAATTGTCGCGTGACGATCGACCCCAGCCGTGAACTACTACCCGGCAAGACATGTTACGCTCGCGGCGTTGTACGAGTCCACCTGCATGATGTGACATTGGTCATCGAACCACCGCAGGCTATCGAACAGATGATTTCTCTCGGCACGCCTCAACCATTGTCACTTCCCGGCGTGCAATTGATCGATGAGCATGGTCAGCCACTTTCGCTGTTGGCCACGTTAGGATCGAGTTTCGATGATCAGCAAGGTGACCAATTGATGCTCTGGCTGCGGACGATTGCAAAGTTGTTCTATTCGGCTGCCGACAACACTCATTTGTTTCGTGATGCGCTGGAGTCGATCGAACTGCTCATCGGATTCGACCATTCGATGGTTTGGACGAAGCGCGGCGATGATGATTGGCATGTCGTTGTTCATCTTCGCGACGGTACATTCCAAAGTGAAGGGAATCAAACACAATCTGCATGGTGTGACGCTCAAAGCAAAGTACTCACGCAACTTGTCCAGTGGAATCAAACAGTGCTGTATCAATCCGAAAGCGTTGACCATCAGACAACTGCGTGCGCCATCGTGGCCTCACCGATTGTGGATCACAAAGGGCTCTTATCAGGTGCGCTGATGGGCGTTCGCCTGACCCATGATCACGAAAAAACACCCGCAAAACGAATCACAAAGCTCGAAGCCAGTTTGATTGAACTGATCGCTAGCGGAATGAAGTCTGATATGCCCACGTGACCTTCAAAATTTCCAACCTGCTTGCAGGAAAACGGCGTCGTTCAGATTGAGATCAACATCGGCCTGTTCAAATTCGACCGTACGTCCGAACGAATAGCCGCCTTCGATTTGGATCCCGCGATTGCCCGTGACGATGGTTTCGTAACCTGTCAGTACGCGATAGTTGCTAAGCGTGACCTCATCATGTACCCCATCGGTACGAGTGAACGCCCATGTGTTGCCACCGAACTCGCCTGCGATATAGACCCATCCTTCCGCTTGACCGGATTGTTTCCAGAGCCGATGGGCAATCCGCGGTCGTGGCAAAGTCATCTCGATCTTCCAATCGGGCGTCGGCGTCCAAGTCACACCGGCGACGGGCAAGACGCCCAAATCAGCGCGGTCTAAATACAGCACACCAAACGACCAACGCCATGCAGCACTGGCTTGCCAGTTGACGAGACCTAGCCCGAACAAGCGAAAGGCGTTTTCACTCGTTGTGAAATCACTGCGTACTGATGGCGTGACCACAATCGTTGTGGAGATCGTTTCGCTCCACTTCTCGCCATTGAAAAACGCGACGCCGGTGTCATACAGTGTCGGTGGCACATCGAGGCTGGTGGGACCGCTCAATTGATCGACGCGAAAGTAAGGTTGAACGGCCAGTATATGCTCCAGACTGCCCAGCGGAACGCCGAACGCGACCCGGATTTCTTCAAAAGTTTGATCGATCGAGCGAGCTTGGATGGATTGGCTACCAATATCAAAAAGATGGCCAGCACGAACCTCAGTGCCCTGGTAGAAGCTACGACGGAAGCGTTCGATCGGGGCTTCGGCGAGCACCAGTGGATGGTTAACAGCCCCTGGATACAGAGCCACTTGAAAATTGTCCGTTTCGATCAATTCAGGCAGAATCGCGACGGATTGCGGCGTTTGAGCGGTTGCCTGCGAAGACGTCAGTGCGAAAACCGGCAACCCCACGGCGCACATTCCACTGACCGTAAACATCGTATTGAAAACACTTCGAATTCGAGTCCGCAAAGGTGCCATGGGTTGCCAGAAAAGTGAGCGATTCAGTTCACTCTCAGGCGTAGCATAATGGCGATAGACAAAACCAGACGAAAGCGAGTTTCACACTTAAGGAAGCTGGCACAGGCCGCAGCGCGATTCACCTCCGCTCTCACGATCGGCGGCACCTAACTCGAAAGACCGCCTCAAAATCGATGCGAATTATCCAGCGGAGGCGAACGGCACAAGGGATTGTGCCTGCTACTTTAGGAGAACAACTTAATTGGGTCGCCAGCATGAGCGGTCCCTTGGTAAGCCAGCACGGCATTGAGCAATTCGATCGCCATGCGTGATTCTAAGGTCACGCCCGCGCGAACGCCGACACAGGGATCATGCCGACCTTTGGCCAACTCAAAATCAATGTCACGCAAGTCCTTGGTGACTGATTTCTGAGGTAAGTTGATCGTTGAGGTGGGTTTGAATCCTATTCGGGCGACCAACGGATTGCCAGTCGTGATTCCACCGAGCAATCCACCATGCGTGTTGCTTTGATAACCATCATGGCGAATCGGATCGTTGTTGACGCTGCCTGTTCGCTCGATCACGTCGACCCCCGCACCAATCTCGCACGACTGCACCGCGTTGAGTCCACCGAGCGCGCCCATCAACCGCACTTTGAGGCTTTGGTACAGCGGACTGCCCAACAATGGTGGCACACCCACCGCGACCACTTCCACAGCTGCACCGAGTGAATCACCACGGCGACGCGTTTCCTTGATCAACTCGCCCGCAGCATCCGCAAACTCAGCGTCGATCGAAGGGATTTCCGCAGCATCAAGAAGACCCTGTAGCTCATCAGCGTTTTGCAACGTGAGGGTCTCGGACAACTTCTGAGTCGTCTTCAGTGATCCAATTTGGCAAATCGATGACAACAGCCGCACGCCAAAGAGTTGTTGTAATACGATTCTCGCCACACTGCCGCCGATCACATCGCTGATCGTGCTGCGATAACTCGATCGACCGCCACCGCGAATGTCAACAAATCCTTTGGATTGATGATACTTGACGAGATCTGTGTGCCCTGGACGAACTTCGCCGCCCGCGCCGGTGAACTGGGTATAGTCGCCCGATTTCTTGCTGGTCGATAGCACGATCGCCGCGATCGGTTCACCGGTCGTGAACCCGTCTTCATAACCTTCCGTTTCAAACGACGCCCCATCGACATCGACCGATAACTTCGATCCACCGCGCAGCATGTCGACATCGTCGCGGAATAAACCCGAAAGAAAAATGACTTTGTCTTTCTCATTGCGAGGCGTGCCGTGCTTGTTGCCACCTGGTCGGCGGCGATCCAAAAACGGTTGCACATCACTGCGACGAATGCGGTGACCGGGCGGGCAGCCGTGAATGATTGTCGTCACGGCAGGCCCGTGCGATTCACCCGCTCCAGCAACCGCATAATGGGGGCCGCCTAGGATTTCCATTGCAGCCCGGCTCCTGCCAATCGTGCGGCAGTCTCGGTCATCAAAGCATCCTCGGCCGCTTCGTCTTCAGCCATGTACGTGACACTGAAACGCAAGAACGAACCAGCATCATCCCAAGGCACGGTGACGATTCCAAACTGTTCGATCAAAAAACGTGTGGCCTCTTCGGCGGCACCAAACGTTTCACCGGAGGCAGTGTGCGTTGGCGATTTCGTGTACAAGAAATAGGTGCCTCCAGGCATCTCAGCTTCAAACCCAGCGGCTTGCAAGACCTTAACGAGTTTCTCCATCCGACGGCGATACTTGGCGCGGATGCGTCGTGGGATGGAATCATCATCGAGCGCCGCAGCAGCGGCTTTCTGAGTGGCGATGAACTGACCGCTATCGCTGTTGTCCTTGACGTCCGCGAAGGCTTGCACGATCAGTGGATGACCGGCGACGAATCCCATTCGCCAACCGATCATGTCGTAACCTTTGCTCATTGAATGAACTTCTACACCGACATCAAACGCACCGGGCGTTTCCAGGAAACTGCGTGGCTTGCCATCGAACGTTAACATCACGTGTGCAGCATCATTGACGACGACGAACTGTTTCTCTTTAGCAAGCTCCACGACTTTCGCAAAAAATCCAGCAGGTGCCGTGCCGCCTGTTGGCGAGTTGGGATAGTTCAAGATCATTAATTTGGTGCGGCGATAAATGTCGTCTGGGATCGCATCCAAATCGGGCAAGAAATGATTTTCGGCCAACAGTGGCAGCTTGTAAACTTCGCCGCCGTAGTACCGAGTGTGCGTACCCGCGACGGGGTATCCAGGCACGGTCATCATCGTGATGTCGCCTGGGTTGATGAAACACGCGGGCAACATTGCATAAGCAGGCTTGCTGCCGATGCAATGATTGATCTGCGTCGCAGCGTTGAGTTCAACACCGAAGTTTCGTTTCATGAACCTCGCTGCAGCTTCCTTGTATTCCGCAACTCCGTTATCGGCATAGCCTCGGTTTTCGACGCGGTTGATTTCTCGCTGCATCGTTTGCCGGATACTTTCATCGGCCATCGAATCATTCTCGCCGATACCAAAATCAAGTAACTTTCGATCGGGGTGATCGGCGAGTGCTTTGCGTTTGGCTCGTTTGATCTTTTCAAACTTATAGATCTCGGTGCCTTTGCCGTACTTCGCACCGCCGATGCGTTCCGCAAACAAAGCTTGAAAGTACGGGTCGTTGGTAGCAGCGTCAGTTTGGGTTTCTGTGGTGGCGGTCGACATGGGCAAAAACGAGGAGAGGAGGGATTTTGAATTTTTGGTGAGTGGTTGAACCTTTGGACAGCCAATCGTTGTAGTCCAAACCATGAAATTCGTCGAGGGTGACGCCAGCGAAAGGTTGAAACGCTACAATCATTCTCAATATCCTCATTTCGCGAAAAATGCTCGTTTTCAAGGACTTTCTGATCATTCCTATGTCTGCCGCGTCCCCCGAATCGTATGCTCGCTCTGACGATCGCGCCAAAGAGGCTGCCAAACACCAGGCGGCGATGGATGCGGTTCGTAGTCAATACGAGGAACTCGCGGAACTGGCGGGGTCGCTGGCCCACGAGATCAAAAACCCGTTGTCGATCATTCACATGAATATCGAACTGTTGAGTGAGGATCTCGTTGAAATCAACACACCGGCGAGTCGGCGATGCTTGCCGCGCGTCGACATGGTGCGTGACCAGTGCGAGCGAATGGAAGCCTTGCTGCGGGATTTTTTGCGATACGCGCGGCTGCGACACATCGATTTGATCCCAGGCAGCCTGAACGATCAAGTCCGACAGGTGCTCGGGGCCTACCAGGCTCAGGCCGATGCGCAGAAAGTGGATTTACAGCAGTACCTCGATCCCGACTTGCCATCGATCCGCTTACATAGTGATTCCTTGCAATCGGCATTGATTAATTTGGTTAAGAATGCGTTAGAAGCGATGCCCGATGGTGGTCAACTTTGGGCGCGCACATACAGCAATCGCAGTGGCGTGAGTTTGGATTTGATTGATACCGGCAGCGGTGTTGATGACAACACAGTGCTGCACATGTTTGAGCCATTTTATAGTACGAAAGATGGCGGCTCAGGGCTGGGGCTGCCGACTGCGCGCAAGATTATCGAGGCCCACGGGGGACGGATTAGCGTGCAGAGTGAGGTCAATCGTGGAACCAAGTTCACCTTGCAGTTTCCGGTACCACCGCGGCTACAGTGACGGCGGAAGATTGCCGCAGATGGTCATTGATGATGTTATCCGTCGAATATCTTGCCGACGTCGCCTTAATACTCATCGTTGAAAGGAAGCCTTCGTGTTGCGTATCATCTTTGCTGCTGTCGTTTTCTGGGTCAGTTTCTCGTCCGGTTCCAATGGCGCAGCCGACGATTCAACAGGCTCCACTCCGTATCTATTGCAGATGATTCGAGACGATGTTGTTCACCAAGAACTGCATCTTGATAAAGCACAACAGGAGCAGGTGCATGCGGCGATCGGCGAGGTCGATCCACGTTGGTGGGTCAGCCGCATCCTGCCTGCCGAGCAACAAACGATCGAAATTCAACAGCTCACGCAAACACTTCGCAATCGCCTGACAACGATCCTAAACGCAGATCAGCAACTTCGCTTGCTCCAGCTTGAGCGACAAGCTCACGGAACGCGAATGATGCTCCGCGATGATGCTGTGAAAACACTTCAAATCACACGATCGCAAACCGAACGTTTACAAAAACAGTTTGCTGAAACCGATGCCGAAGTAGCACGCATCCAAAAACAATTGAACGATGGTGTCCTCGACGCGAAACAGGCGGCGAGCGAGATCACGAGTACGCAACAAAGTGAGCGGCAATCGTTGATGCAGATTTTGACGGACGAACAACGCAACAAGCTTGGAACATTTTTCGGCAGTTCGTTCGATTTCTCTGCCGTCCGCCGCACGTACCCACGAGCACCTGAATTCGTGATGGACGGATCGACTTGGTTGGGATCAGAAGCCAGCGACAGCCCCACAATGAAAGACTTGCGAGGCAAAGTTGTGGCGGTCTATTTCTATGCGTTCCAGTGCATCAATTGCCAACGCAACTTTCCGCACTATATCGCCTGGCATGCGGACTTGGCGGATGACGGTTTGGTCGTGATCGGAATTCAACGCCCCGAAACATCAGCGGAAGCCGATATCAAGGCGGTCACCGCTGCGATGCGAAAAGATGGATTTCGATTTCCAGTATTGTTCGACAAGGCGTCCAACAATTGGAACACCTGGGGCAACACGATGTGGCCGACGACCTATTTGATCGACAAAGACGGTTTCATTCGCCGTTGGTGGCAGGGCGAAATGAACTGGCAAGGTACACCCGGTGAACAGCAAATGCGAGAAACCATTGAAGGGTTGCTCGCAGAGTAGTTGTTTCGATCCGTTCAGACCACACTGAGACGGGCAAAATCTCGAACGTCGGTTTCAATCGCCAGGATGCGGTCTCCGAGTTGCGTGTTGGCGACTTCGAGGTTTTGTGACTGGGTAGCCTCCAGTCGCGTGAAGATATAGAACTTCACCTTCGGCTCGGTACCGCTCGGTCGGACGGCCACGTAGTTGCCGTCGTCAACCATGTCCATGATGATCAGATTGCCGACTGGACCTGCGAGCGGTTCGATCGCGGGCGTCTCACCAAGTGTCGTGATGGTTTGGTTTTGGTAATCACGAACTTGTTTGACGGGCATCCCGCCAAGACTCTTGGGTGGGTTCTCGCGAAACGCTTTCATGAGCAACTTCATCGCGGCCATGCCCTCGCTGCCTTCCATGAACACGTTGATCAAATTTTCACGATGGTAACCGTGTTGCCGGTACAGCTCGCCGAGATAGTCGTGCATCGACTGGTCTTTGGCTTTCAGTTCAGCAGCCAGTTCACTGATCAACATGCACGCCACCGCGCCGTCTTTGTCGCGAGCGTAGGAACCGACGAGATAGCCATGCGATTCTTCACATCCATACAGAAAATCTTCAGGTCCTTCACGATCCATCGCCTCGGCAATGTATTTATAGCCCACCAACAAATCGCCGACACAACGAACGCCATGGCTGGTCGCGATCCGCCGCACCAACTCCGTCGTGACGAGTGTTTTGATCACATAGGAACGCTCGTTGATTTTGCCTGCGGCAGCCGATTGATCGAGCACATAGTTGGCCAGCAAGGCTGCGATTTGATTACCTGTGAACGTACCCCAGGGTCCCGCCGTGTCCGTTGTCAGGGGCGCGGCCACGCCGAGGCGATCGCAATCGGGATCCGTCGCCATGACCATATCATAGCCTTCGATGCGAGCTTGCTCGATTGGTTTCTCGAACACTGCCGTGTTTTCTGGATTGGAAACATGACCCGGCACATTGGGGAAATCACCACTCGGTTCGCGATGCGGTTCATACACGGTCACATGTTCAAAGCCGTCTCGCGCCAGCAGCGGCATCACCGCCGCTTCGCCAACGCCATGCAGCGGTGAGTACAGAATGCGAACGTCACGCGGACCAGGGAATCGGCATGCCGAGGCTGCATCAAAGTAGGCTTCGTCAATCTTAGCGGTCACAATTTCAATTTGTCCTTCGGCTAACGCCTGTTTGAAGTTGCCGCGACGAATCTCTTGGCAATTCATCACGCCTTCAATGATCGCTTTGTCGTGAGGCGGCAAGACCTGTGCGCCACTGGACCAATAAACTTTTACCGCATTATCGCTGGGCGGATTGTGGCTGGCTGTGACCATGATCCCGCAATCGCATTCCAAATAGCGAACGGCGAAGGAGAGTTGCGGGGTGGCGCGATAATCGTCGAGCAGATAGACCTTGATGCCTGCGGCCACCATGACTTCGGCGCACAGTTCGGTGAAGTGCCGCGAGCGATGGCGGGTGTCATAGGCGATCGCACAAGACAGTGGTTTCTTGCCGCCATGGAATTTCACAACGTAATCGGCTAAACCCTGGGCACTTTCGCCGATAGTCCGATCGTTGATCGCGTTAGAGCCGATTTCGTACATTCGCCCGCGACGACCACCGGTGCCAAAGGGGATGATCGTCCAGAAGACGTCGTCGAGTTTCTGCCACTGTTTTTCAGCGATATGCCGCAGCACGCTGTCGCGGTAATCCCGATAGCGATTCTCGGTCAACCAGCAACGAATATTCTCGACCGCCCCAGCGGTGATTTTGCCGTCTTGGCAGGCGGCCTCTACTTCGGCCAGTGCGGATTGAACGGCTGCGGAATCGGGGGGAGCGGGAGTCGATGACATGGGGATTCAGCTTGATGGGAGTAGAAAGTGTGGAGTGGTTGCTCCAGTTTAGAACGTCCGACGATGTTCGACTACCATGTCGACACCGCCACCGATCATTCAGCTACGATAGTTCTTTTCTGCTGTCGTGGCATTGCCGATACACATTCATTTTTGGAGCACCTCTACCGTTGTTCATTTCATCGCCCATTCGCTGTGTATTCTCATTTATCCTGTTGGCTGGAATCGCAACACAGGCAAACGCCATCGAATCCGTCTCGCCCAAGGAGGTTGCAGGGTCGCGACCAAGTATCGTGGTGATCTTCATGGACGACATGGGGTATGCCGACATCGGGCCGTTCGGTGCTGACGGCGGCTACAAAACGCCGCACCTGGATGCGATGGCGTCGGAAGGATGCCGGTTTACCGATTTCCTGGTCTCCTCCGCCGTCTGTTCCGCTTCGCGTTCGGCATTGCTGACGGGTTGTTATCACCGCCGCGTGGGCATTTCCGGGGCGCTTGGTCCAGGTTCCAAGATTGGTTTGTCACCGGACGAAATGACGATCGCCGAAGTTTGCAAGTCCGTTGGTTACCGCACGGCTTGTTTTGGCAAATGGCATCTGGGACACCTCGAACGGTTCCTGCCGCATCATCAAGGTTTCGATCAGTTTTACGGTATCCCCTACAGCAACGATATGTGGCCGTTGCATCCCGATACGATCCGCCGACAAAAGCAGAATCCGAACGATCCTGGTAACTGGCCACCGCTGCCGATCATGCAAGCGAAAGTCGGTTCGGAAGTGGAAATCGTCAACGCCAACGTGCAGCCCGCAGATCAACAACAGATGACCGCCGAACTGACGCGACGAAGTGTGCAGTTTATCACCAACACCAGCACAGACGAGCCGTTCTTTTTGTACTTGCCGCATCCGATGGTTCACGTGCCTCTGTACTGCTCAGAGCGATTCGCAGGTAAAAGCGGTGCTGGCCTGTTTGGCGATGTAATGATGGAGATCGATTGGTCGGTGGGCGAAATATTGCAAGCTGTCGCGAAAAGCAAACATGCTGACAATACGCTCGTTATATTCACCAGCGACAATGGACCCTGGTTGTCCTACGGCGATCACGCAGGCAGCGCTGGTCCGCTACGTGAAGGCAAGGGCACGATGTGGGAAGGTGGTTGCCGCGAACCGACGTTGATGTGGTGGCCCGGCAAGATCCCAGCAGGTACGACCTGCGATCAACTTTGCTCCACGATCGATGTACTGCCGACGGTCGCCAGTTTGGTCGGTGCGGAGTTGCCGAGCAAACCAATTGACGGAGTGTCTCTGGTCGATTTGATGATTCGTCCTGCCGATGCGAAATCACCGCGTGATACATTCGTGGGTTATTACGGGGGTGGTGAGTTGCAAACGATTCGCAATGAGCGATTCAAATTGGTGTTCCCGCATCGCTATCGAACCCTCGGCGGCGAAAGTGGTGGCAGCGGTGGGATGCCGAGCGATTACCATATGACCAGCAGCGGTCTGGAGCTTTATGATCTCGACAATGATTTAGGCGAACGTCACGATTGTGCAGCCCAGCATCCCGAGGTTGTCTCGGAGTTGAGTGCGGCGGCTGAGCGGTATCGTGAAACACTAGGCGATCGCTTACAAAAACGCCAAGGCAGCGAAGTTCGGCCGCCCCGCTAAGTTGCCGTGTACTGTCGTGGATCTAGTTCATTTGGAAAACCTCGCTTGTTTCGTTATCGTCGTCCCTATCGGGCACTTGCCGTCCTGCTGTTCGTTGGTTATCTAGCAATCGCGGCCACGTACGCGCTGATCGCAGGCTGGGCGATGGCCAGTGGGCACTTGCAAGCGACGGGTCACTGGCATGGATCGTTCAGCGAAACGTTGTTACCACGCCTTAACGACGTCATCGTCTTCACGTTCTTCTTGGTTTGTGGAGCCAGTGTTGGCAGTTTCTTGAACGTGGTCGTGTGGCGGATGCCGCAAGGACTCGGTGTTAACGGGCATTCGTTCTGCCCGCGATGTCGCACCACGCTTCGCCCGCGCGACAATCTCCCCGTGTTTGGTTGGTTGTGGTTGGGCGGTCGTTGTCGTGATTGTCGCTTGCCGATCTCATCGCGTTATCCGATTGTCGAAGCAGCCGTGGGCTTGACGTATGCTTGCGTTGGATTCGTGGAACTTAATAACTGGAATCTACCTGATCGGTCGCACGCGTTCGGATGGTCGATGGTCGCGCCACCGGTTAGCGGCAGCCAACTCGCCACGACAATTTTTCATCTCGTAGGTTTGGCGATCGCGTGGGCGATGGGTTTGATTCGTTATGATGGCCATCGAATCCCAATGCGTTTGGTCACGTTTAGTGCGATCTGGTTGGTTGGCGGATTGCTCGTGTTTCCCTCGCTGGCGATCGTGCCATGGCAGTTCGTTCGCCCGACGCCGTGGCCACCTCAGGATTGGTTGTTGGCTGGGAACGTGGCCCTCGACCCAGCGATCTTTGTTCAGGTGAGTGTCAGGATATTGACGGCGTTGGTTGCTGCTGGTTTCTTTGCTCGCGTACTGGCGAGAGCTTTCTGTCCCCGCGCGGATTTGAAACTCGATCCGCTCGGAGACCAAACGGCACGGCTGGTCGATTTGGCGATCTTGATTGCCGTGGTGGCATTGTTGGTCGGTTGGCAGGCGACCAGTGGAGTGTTGATTGTTGGTTCCTTAATGGCTCGTACTTGGCAGCGATCCTCGGTGGCGCAAGTCTCAGAGGGGCAGTCAATCTCAGCGATGGGGCGGTTTGCTCTGAGTATGCCGATTGTATTAACGCTACAAATTGTTTTTTGGCGACCATTGGCGGAGTCTCAGTGGTGGCCGAGCGAGCAAGCGTCACGGTCGGTATTATTGGGTTTTTCATTGGGCACGCTGTTGATTCCGTGGTGGTTGCGTGATGCGAGTGATTTCGCGTCGACGCCAGAGAAACCCCAGTTAGACTCAGAGTCTGAGAGATCACAGTGACCTCAATGAACACACTACGAGTTGGCAACGTCCCAACGAGGCCAGCGTGCCGAGTCGATTGGTATCTGCCGTCATCCCCACATTTACCAGGTACTGAGCAGCGAATTGAGCGAGAGCGAGGAAATCGAACTGATTCGCCAAGCCCTCGCCGGTGATGAGCAGGCGTTTGAATCGCTCGTTCTGGAACACCAAGATCGATTGTTCGGGGCGATGACGCACGTCACCGGCTCGGCTCACGATGCGGAGGAAGTGACCCAAGAAGCGTTCATTCGGGCTTTTCTCAAACTCGACACGTTCCAGCAAAACAGCCAGTTTTTCACGTGGCTGTACCGCATCGCTTTTAATATCGCGTTATCACGCAAACGCCGCAAACGCATCAAAATCTCGCTTGATCAACAACGGGACGAAGCCGGCAACGACGTGGTCGATCGCAGTGAGGCCGTCGATGCGGCGATGATTCGCCAGGACAACGTGTTGTTGGTGCAAACTGCTCTGGGGCAACTCAGCGAGCAGCATCGTGGGATTTTGGTCTTGCGAGAAATGAACGAAGCTTCCTACGAGGAAATCGCGGAGATTCTGGAATTGTCAATTGGCACTGTTCGCAGCCGCCTGAACCGAGCACGCAAGCAGTTGCGATTGTCGATCGAAGAACTCAGGGCCTCTGCCCCAGGTGGCGGCAATGACGACGCCGAAGACTGATTGGCGAATCTGACTCGCGCAGTCGATGAAAGCAGCAAACGGAGCGTGTGATGGATTCACCGAAAAACGACGAACCGCCCAGATCGCAGCAACCACCGCCCCGGCCAGCCAAGCGTTCCGGCGGGATGCTCGACGTTACCAACTCCCCCGCCCCCGCTCCTGAGGTAGATAGGAAACGCCGTAATCGCCCGTTTTTGGGGATTCAGTTTCGATGTTGTCGCAGTTACGGCCGGATTTATCGCAATGTGGCCGCGACTGCTTACGAAGGCCATTGCCCTCGCTGTGGCAGCCGCGTGAAGGTGCCGATTGGCCCCGGTGGAAAAGACTCGCGATTCTTTTCCGCTGGCTGAATATTTCAGTCTTTATTGGGTGAAACGCGCGACAAGATCGTTCACCACCCTGCCATCGAGTCGATTTATCGACAAAATCGGAAAAAACCTGCCGTCATGGCCCCCGGATAACCGAAACAGTCAGTAGCACCGTTTGGATCAACAAACGAGTGCGACTATCACTTATGGGCCGTAGGGAGGCATTTCAATGCGACGCAAATATTTTGGACTGGCGATGGCTGCCGTTGCCACCCTGGGCCCTGCTCAGGCGTTCGGTGGCGACCGAGAAATCGCACAATCCATCATGAAACGACTCGAAGTGAGTCGTGATGCTGGAGAACTTAAAGATTACTCGCTGGACATGAAGGTCGATGAAGGTGTTGTGCTGTTTCGTGGCACCGTCGCAGCCGCCGCTCAGCGTGAACTCGTGCTGGCGACCTCGAAAGGCATCGAAGGCGTTCGCGACGTTGTCGATGAACTCGAAGTCTCGACGCCGCAACTCGCCGCCGCTCGGCCTGCGAAAATCTACAAACCCAAAGTTAACATGGCCGTCGCCACGCCAGCCGAAACGGCCCAGCGAGATGACAACGGTTTCGACTTTGCCAATGCTTTAGCAGGAATGGAACAAGTTCCTGCTGCCGCGACCATCACTCCTGCAACTGAAGACATGGAATCGGTGGCGAAAGTGTCGTTGGCTCAGGCCTCGCCAGTGGTCATGCCAGCGCCAATGGTCACACCACCAACGATGCCCGAACCACTGGAGGTGATGGCAGCGCCCGCCGCACCAGCGTTTGCTGTTCAAGAAGTCGTTCCTGGCATTGTGATGCCAACGGCGGCCTACGATGGCGAGGAACTGGACGTTTCAGCTCCCGCACCAATCGTTTCAGCAGCTCAGCCCACGTTTGAGGCACCCGTCGCAGCACGTCCGCAACTCAACGACCAACAGCTCACCGCTGCTGTCGTCCGGGCGATCGGTCGCGCTCAAGCCGAAGGTCACCTCAAGGATTTCGGTGTCGATGTGAACGCCTACGATGGCGTGATTGAATTGACCGGCAGCGCCGCATCACCGCAGCAACGCGAATTCTTGGAGATGATCGCTAACCATGCTCCAGGCGCTCAAGGCGTGCGGAACATGATTCAGGTCGCCAGCTCCAATGATGCCCGCAACCAAGTGCCGACTCGCCCAGTGGCCCATCGTTCGGGCACCCCGACCATGGCAGCGCAATCACAACAATCCGCTGGCGGATTGCAGCCCATCCAAAGCATGCCGCACATGCAAATGCAACGTCAAATGCACGCTGGCGTGCCCGCTCGTCCCGCCGCCTACGATGGTGGAATGGGATACAGCGGTCAAATGATCAATGGTGAGCGAGTTGTCCCTGGCAGCATCGTCAACCATGGTCCAACCGGCGATTCTTACGGCGGCCAGATCGGTGGCGGTGCTCCCATGATGGGCCAACCCGTACCCATGGGGCCTGCGGCTGCCGTCGGTGCTCCACGCTACGATTCACCCAACCTGCCTAACTACGCTTGGCCAGGCTACGCCGCTCACCCGAACTACGCCGCGTTGTCCTACCCACAACAATACAGCCCGTCGGCGTTCCCGTTCATCGGGCCGTTTTATCCCTACCCGCAAGTCCCATTGGGATGGCGTAAGGTCAGCCTCGAATGGGACGATGGTTGGTGGTTCTTGGATTTCACTGACAAATAAGTCAGCCTGAAAACTCCCTTGCCCGAAAACTTGAGCTCGATGCTTCCGCTCGCCGGACATCGAGCTTTTTTTTGGTATGCTAAGTGCATCTAAAAAACAGAATTCTTGAATTTTCTCTTGTCTCGCCCATGTCCAGTGCCGAATCCCTTGAACGCCTCGAAGTCGCACTGACCCCTCAGCAGCGTTTTGAAGAGTATTTGCAATCGCGGGGCCAGCGGCAAACCAAGCCGCGGAAGTTTCTCGTCGAGACGATTTTCTCGCAACACGCCCACTTTGACGCGGACGAATTGATCGCAAAATTGCCCCGAAAAGGGCAACCCGATTACGTCAGCTCAGCGACCGTGTATCGCTCGTTGCGAGAATTTGTGGATGCTGGATTGCTCAACAGTTTCCAGCTCGACGGTCGCACGGTGTTCGAATTGGATTATGGCTATCCGCAGCACGATCATTTGTACTGCACCCGCTGTCGCAGTTTAATCGAATTTCGCAGCGATTCATTAGTCGAGCTTCGCGACAATGTGGCCGCTGAGAACGGATTTCGCGTGACCGGCCACCGCTTGATTGTGCATGGCATTTGCCGCGATTGTGCGGGCAGCCGACGCAAGAAACGCAAACAGGATTTGGTTTAGAAGGCCCAGAACTGGGGGCGTGTCCGCTATATTCGGGGCGTGGTCGACCTGGATGTGAACCCAGCGCGACCCTGAATGCCACGTTTTTTCCACTTCGCTCCCCGGATGTGACAATGACACTTTCTCGCACCAACATGCTCTTCTTAGCGGTCGGGCTGGTTCTGACCACCGCTCTCTCGTCGATCGCGCCGCAGTCCACAATCGCCCAAGATATTGCTTCAACGGTCCAGGACACTGGCACCGCCAACGACCGCTATGTCCCCGACGACGCTCTCGCGGCGCTCTCTCTCAAACCGCTCAAATGGTTTGAAAATCCGATGCTGGAAATGTTCCCGATCGAAGTCATTCGGGTGCAATTGACTGAGCAAATCGGCATCGATCCAATGACGATCTCCGAAATTAAAGCCGTCGTTTCGCTCGATCCGCAAACCATGCAGCCGCGAGTAGGTGCGATCTTAACACTTGCCAAAGCACCTGATTTCCAGCGATTGCTCGAAGCCGTGCGGGCTACCCCCGATGCCGTCCAAGTCAGCGGTCGCGAAACCTATCCCATCAACGGGCCACCGGGAACCGTGATCTCTTTGATCGATGATCAAACTGTGTTCATCGGCACTGCGAATTACATGCAGGAAATGCTGGATGCCGAGCAAGGTACCGGCGACTTGCCCGTGCTCCTGCGAACGATGACGGCTAATAGTGGGCTGACTATCGCGGTCGTGATGGAACAGATCCGCCCGATCGTTAGTGGCGTGGCAATGCAAAATGCGGGTGGCCTCGCGCCCGATCTTCAACCGCTCGCTCAGATCCCTGGACTCACTGAAGCGATTAAGATCCATGCGGACTTCATCGACGAATCCGGCAGCATGAAAATCAGCGTGGTCGGTACCGACGAAGTCGCCGCCCAACGGATCGAAGCGATCCTCGTTGACTCGCTGGTTGCTGCCCGAGTGCTCGCGATATCAGAGATCAATCGCAACTTGGCCGACTCCGATCAATCCGCCGAAATGCAAGCGGCAACGGACAAATATGCCAATCGCATGGCCGACAAAATCATCCAAACTTTAACGCCGAAACTCACGGGCGACGAAGTCTCGATCGAGATGCAGTCGCAGGTTAGCATCGCCACGACGGGCGTGCTCGTCGGACTGCTACTGCCCGCCGTGCAAGCGGCTCGTCAAGCGGCCCAACGAATGAGTGGATCAAATAATTTGAAACAAGTTGGTTTGGCGTTGCACAACTATCACGCCGCTTACAACCGCCTGCCACCCTCAGCGATCACCGACAAAGATGGCAAGCCACTGTTGAGTTGGCGGGTGGCGATCTTGCCGTTCATCGAAGAACAAGCACTCTATGAAAAATTCCGTCTCGACGAACCTTGGGACAGCGAACACAACCTGCCGCTCTCCAAAGAATTGCCTGCTGTTTACGACACACCCGGTGTGCGTGTGGAACCTGGCAAAACGATCATCCAAGCAGTCGTGGGAGAAGACATCGGCATGCGACCGCTGGTGAAAACCGCTTTTCGAGATTTCCTCGATGGACTTAGCAACACCATTTTAGTGTTGGAAGTCAACCCCGATGCCGCCGTGGTCTGGTCCGCACCCGAGGATTTGGAAATCGACCTCGCCGATCCGCTCGCGAACTTGGGCAATGCGCGCCAAGGAGGATTTCACGTCTTGATAGCTGACGGTGCGGTCAGGTTTGTCGCGAAGAGCATTGATGTTGAACTGTTCAAGCATCTGCTCACGCGCGCTGGAGCCGAAGTGGTTGACCTGTGGTAAGGGCGTCTTAGGCAAGTGGGATAGGCTTCCAGCCTGTCAACTTACGATTGACAGGCTGGAAGCCTATCCCACCTATGAAACTCGAATCTTATTTTTCAATACGGTCGCTAATGAATCAACGCCTCAGGGACGCGTTGCAGGCGTCCTTCGCGGTCAATCACCGCCAACGTGACCGTGGCCTGAACCAACAGATTTCCCTCGCGATGAATTTCATACTCGTGAACAATCTTGGCCGCAGTCACGTTGGCAATTCGAGTGGTTAACTGAAACTCGTCGTCATAACGCGCAGGCATTTTGTAGCGACAGTCCACACGGACAACGACCACAAACAACCCCGCCGCCTCCACGTCTCGATAACGCCCACCGGCGGATCGCAAGAACTCCGTGCGTCCAATTTCAAAGTAACGCAAGTAGTTGGAATGATGCACAAATCCGCCAGGGTCGCACTCATCGTACCGCACTCGCATCGTGATGGTTTGTTCTTTCATGCTTAATAGCGCCGAACTCTGACCATTAAGATGCTGCCGATTCCTGCTAACACGATGTTCCCCGTCCAGACTCCGTAGGGCGGCACATCTCCCGATTTGGCTTGCTCCAACCCCAACAGATACAACGGGTAGTAAACCAAAATGATGGGTAGGAAACACATGCCGAACGTGGTCCAATAATCACTCGTCTTGGCCAAGATTGCCAGTGGTGCGCCCACCAAAACAAAAAAGAGGCATGTGAAACCTTCCGCCCATCGCCGCCATGGTTCGGTTTGCAGCCGAGTCAAACGGACACGACCGGCATTGAGCACGCGGTGGATGCCTTGGGCTTGCTCACCACCGATCGTTTCGGGGCGAGATTGCAACAACGCAAACCCCGTGAACGCTGCCAGTCGACCGATCGAAGCATGAGTTTCTTCGCGTTGCCGTGATTTTTCTCGACGGATCATCCGCAAGGGCAACTCACTTGGGCTGATCGTCGACGCATCTTCCTCCGCTAGTGCGTTGCCCAGCGGAATTTCAAACGTTGATTCGCCTGGTAATGTTCCACCGAACCCACGTCCGCGCACGACTTCGCTGTCGACGAGTTTTAACACGAGAGCTTGTCGCTCTTCGTCCATCACGAGTTGGCCCTCGCTTGCAGTCACCTCAAATGCATCATCATTGCGACCGCGAACAACCACGCGAGGCGAGATCATTCGCCGGCCCTCAATCTTGCGTACCGAGATCGAAAACCCGTGATCTGATGTGAATGAGTGATCCGATTCGAGCACTTTGTAGGCGATATCTTCAATCGACATCAGCACGACGCGCTTCACTCCAGGCTTGCCCCACGAGACCGCCGTGTCGCTGCAATACACTGCCATTGGACTGAGCAAGGCCGCGAAGATCAACGCTGGTTGCAGTAACCGCAACGGAGAGATGCCCGACGATTTCACGGTGCTGATTTCACCGTCAGCGGCCATTCGGCCATACACACAACAAACCGAAAACAACGCTGTCGCGGGAACAGCATGTTGCAATGAAATCGGAATCGCGAAGGGCAGCAGGTGCAATACCGCTATCGGGCCGAGTCCTTTGCGGATCAATTCACGAGCGACTGCGATCAATAGAATGATGCTCGTCAACACCACCAACGCAACCACGAAAATACGCAGGATTTCCCAAAGAATCGTTCGTGTTAGACGGGTGGGAATCACGAGTGAATGGGATCGGCGGAAAGCGAGGGAAGTGTTGAACGTGCAATGATTGCGAGACGTGTGTTTCACACGGTTTGTGAAACACGTCTATAATCAACGAATGTGTGAATACGTAGCACCGTCCTATCAAATCCGCCGCGCCGAGCAACAGAGCACTCTGCTCATTGAAGATCGTGGACGTTGTTAAACGTCCCCTGACGTACTAGAATTCCACCACCAATCCGTCGCTCACGATTTCGCACGGCATTTTAAAACGCGGATCGTCTGTTTCTAAAATCAATTCGTCGATGGGATTGATGTGCGTCAATAGCACGCGTCCCGGTTCGGTCGCGGCGCTGATTTCTGCAACGCGGTTCAAATAGCAATGTCCGGTCTTCTCAGCCCACTCCCGCTGATGATCATGGAAATTGCACTCGTGCAGCAGCACATCTGCACCGTGCATCCATTGCAGTATCGGTTGCTCGCTTGCCCCTGCGGTGTCGGTCGCATAGACTAGCGAACGGGTTTGACCAACGTTTCCCGTCTCGGCTGATTTTGTTGCTGGATGCGTGTCGGGCCAGTCGATGCGGTAGGCGACCGAGCCGCCTGGGTGAGCCTGACGCCGCCAAGTCACCTCAGCTCCCCCGATCGAAAGCCGTGAGGATAACTCGTCGCCGGGGTCGTCAATTGCGTGCCAAGTCACTGGCAGCTCAACCGGAAAAATGTATTGACTGCCTAGCAGTGTTCGTACCGCCACCAACTTCTCTCCTTCGCCCCACACCCGGACCGATTCGACCGGACGTTGATACAGAATGTCCAACAAAAATGTCAGCCCGACAATGTGATCGAGGTGCGTATGCGATAGCAGGATGTCGAGGTTACTCGTTTTCAAAAGCGACGGCAGCCGAAAGATACCAGTACCCGCGTCCAGCAGAATTCCTGACTCCGGTAAGAAATAACACGACGTGTGTCGCGTTTCGCTAGGGTGATAACCCGCTGTACCGAGGAAATGAAGCTGCATAGTAAAGGACTCGGGGTAACAGCACAGTGGCGGCGAATTGGCGTGTACTAACAAAGGATTTAGAAGTGCGGTTTCCAATTCGTTATCGTCGTCTGCGGGGCCAGCTAAGTCCAGCATCCGAAGGCGATCCAGCCACGCGGTTGCCAAAAAAACGTCTTCCAAGGCAATTTTTGAAGTCACCAACCCATGTGATCGCCAACTTTGCCGATCTATTATCGTGCGTTGACACTTTCGCCGCTCAACCACGTTCTTCTCCCATTCACCCGATTTTGATTTGAGTCCTCCTTCCGATTCCTCCCCGATCGCTGCGAGTTCGCCATCGATGAGCGAACATGCCGTTTCGATGCAGCAGGCGACTGTTCAGTTCTCGGGCGGTGCGCGAGCGATCGACGCTGTGGACTTGCTCGTCCCCACCGCCCAGCGGTTGGCAATTGTCGGTCAGAGCGGCTGTGGTAAAACAACGTTACTGCGAGTCATCGCGGGCCTGCAAGAACTTACCGATGGACGGCTTCGCACCGATGGATGGGCTGCCGACGACCAAGCTTCAATCTCCTTCGTGTTTCAACAACCCGCGCTGTTGCCATGGCGACGTGTGATTAACAATGTCACGTTGCCGTTGGAACTGCGAGCTCGCAAACAATGGCGAGATAACCTGCCGCGTGACAAACACACCGCTGCCATGGCGGCGCTGAGCGAAGTTGAACTCAGTGATGTTGCGGATCGTTTTCCTCATCAACTCTCCGGCGGGATGAAAATGCGAGTGTCCATTGCCCGCGCACTCGTTACCGAGCCTCAGCTCTTGCTACTTGATGAACCGTTCGCGGCGCTCGATGACTTGTTGCGAACTCAATTAGGCAGCCTCGTCATCCAGCTCTGGCAAACCCATCAATTCACCATGGTGCTCGTCACGCACAACATTGCCGAAGCGATTGCGTTAAGCGACCGGATTTGCGTCATGCACGCTGGCCGGATCGTCGCTGATTTAAGCAACCCGATTTTACCCAGTCAAACGGATGTTCGTCGCACGCCCGCTTTCGCGGAGTTCTACGGTGTCGTCAGCGACCACTTGCGAGCGGCGGTGTTGTCTTGAAACCAAACGTTCGTGAAACGATCGTGAGCGTGATTGCTGTGGCCATCGTTGCCGTGCTCGCTGGTGCGCTTTGGCATGTCGGTGTACGAATGTTTGATCTACCAAAAATTCTCTTGCCAACACCCAGCGAGGTCATTCAAGCGGGTTGGCAACGACGTGGTGAACTTTACGCGGCCAGTCTTGTGACGTTTTATACCGCAGCCGTCAGTTTGCTCGTGGCGATCCTGTTGGGGAGTTTGCTCGCGATCGTGTTCAGCCAGTCACGATTGCTCCGCCGCGCCTTGTTTCCCTATGTCGTGTTTTTGCAAACGGTACCAATCGTTGCCATTGCTCCGCTGCTCATC
This sequence comes from Rhodopirellula sp., assembly GCA_041740155.1. Classification (GTDB taxonomy): domain Bacteria; phylum Planctomycetota; class Planctomycetia; order Pirellulales; family Pirellulaceae; genus Rhodopirellula. Next base: position 4,237 of record JBGSMN010000376.1, on the reverse strand, counting down.
ATTTGGAGCGGTTATGAGTTTCGGACCGCCGTGATCGCGACGGTGATTATTTGTCTGTTCCCGATTGTCAATAATGTCACGATGGGATTGCAGGCCAGCCGCACCGAACACCGAGACTTGTTTCGACTCTACGGAGCCTCACGGCTCCAAACGCTCATGCGATTGCAAGTCCCCACCGCGATACCGTATCTGCTGCTCGGTGCTCGGGTCAGCAGCGGGTTAGCAGTGATCGGCGCGATCGTGGCCGAATTCTTCGTCAGTAACGGAGCCGCTTACGTTGGCTTAGGGGCCTTGATGACACGATGGCAAGGCCTGTATCAAACCGATGCCTTGATCGCGGCACTCGGCATGTCAACGCTCGTTGGGCTGCTGCTGTTCGCTGGTGTCGATTGGGCAAGACGGATCTTCCTGAATCGCTATACTGAACTAGATTAAAAGTGTCTCGTCGCTCCTTAGGCGGGGGTGTGGATCGAATGTTTTGATGACTTTCGCTACAACTTCAACTCGCAGGTTCTCGCCCAACATTTCCCAACAGGATTTTCGCCGTGTTTCAACCTGTTTCTTCGCATGCCCATTCGCTCTTTTATGCGGCAGTGTGTTTGCTCATCAGTACCGGGTGCAACGTGCAGGAAAGCCAACCGCCTGCATCATCCGAAACCGACGCAGTCACAGTCAAACGTGACGATCTCACTTCCGTTCGGGTTCAATTAAACTGGTATCCTGAGGTGGAGCATGGTGGCGTTTATCAAGCCATTGCCGATGGTAGTTTTCGCGATCATGGGCTTGATGTTGAAATCCAGCCTGGCGGACGCGAAACGCCAGTCGCTCCCGAGTTGCTGCTCGGTCGCAGCCAATTTGCGATCACCAACGCCGACGATGTCGTGTTGTTTCGCGCACAAGGTGCCGACATCGTGGCCCTGCTGGCAGCCGTTCAAAACAATCCTCGTTGCTTACTGGTGCGAGCGGACAGTGGCGTCGAGAAATTTGAGGACTTGTCCGGGATGACACTGCAGTGCCAGCCTGGTCGTACGTTCTTACCATTTCTGCGTCAACGTGGATACCTCGATGGTGTGCGAGAGGTTCCTTACTTCAATTCGATTGTAGGCATGATCGATGATCCCAAGATGGCGGTGCAGGCTTATGTGGTCGCCGAACCTTTGCTTGCCCGACAACAGGGACTCGAAGTACGAACATTGATGGTCAGCGATCTCGGTTGGAATCCCTACTCCAGTGTCCTGGTCACCACCGGAAAAATGATTCGCGAGTCACCTGACATCGTTCGCGAATTCGTTGCCACAGCTCAAACCGGATGGATCCAATACTTGCAGGCACCCGACCAAGCCAACGAGCAGATTTTGAAAGCCAACACTCAAGGCATTACCGCTGAAGTGCTACGCTTCGGTGCCGAACAAATGCGTTCATTGGCATACCCTGAGGGCACGACCAAGCTAGGTGAAATGACGTTCGATCGCTGGCAACGTCTAGTCGATCAAATGGAAGAACTGGACGTGATCAAGCTCAATGCAGTGGAGCCAACCGAGTGCTTCACCACCGAGTTTTTGAAAATGCAAGAATGACACTGATCTTCTAGTCGATCGTGATCAGGTGGAGTACCGCAAAGTACTTTCGATCATCCGTCCAGCTTTTCCGTAATTGCAACCCTGCTTGCTTTGCCATTTCAGCAAAACCTTTGATCGTGTACTTGTGCGAATACTCCGTATGAATTAACTCGTCCTCGGCAAACACGAACACTTCATCACCAATGCGAACCTGCTGGCGTTTGGCACTACGAATGTAAATCTCGATACGATGCCGCTGCGAGTTGTAATATGAATGATGTCGAAAATCCGCAGGAGTTAGATCCGTGTCCAATTCTGAGACAATTCGATTTAGCAGGTTGAGATTGAACTGAGCCGTCACACCTGCCGAGTCATCGTAAGCTCGTTCCAATACGTCAATGTCTTTTTGCAAATCAATTCCGATCAACAAACCACCGCCGCGTCCGCACAACGGTGCGATCCGGGCCAGCATCTCTTGTGCCGTCTCAGGCACGAAATTACCGATCGTTGAGCCTGGAAAATAAACCGCTGAGTGAGTCGGCGGGCGAGTCGAAACGGGCAACTCAAACTCCGCTGTAAAGTCCGCGCAAACCGGCAGCACTTCGATATGAGGGTAATCTGCTGCAATTCTTTGAGCAGATTTCATCAAATGATCTCGTGAGATATCCACGGGCACGTATGCGATCGGATCCTCCAGGCGATCGAGTAGCCGCCGCGTTTTGATGCTGCTGCCACTGCCGTACTCGACTAGCATCACTCCCGCTCCGATCTGACGCACCATCTCGTCGATATACCGATCCATGATCGCCTGTTCGGTTCGCGTCGGATAGTATTCAGGCAACGTACAGATTTGATCGAAAAGTTGTGAACTACGCTGATCGTAAAAATGCTTGCACTCGATCTTCTTCGGCTGACTTCGCAAACCTTGCAAGACATCAGTTTCAAATAGTGTTGGCATGGAAATTGAGAGATAAACGAGTTGAAACGAAAGCGATAAGTTGTCGCAGACGAATAATACCCGACCGGCAATAGGCAACAAAAATGGACAGAAAATTCTAATGGTCAAAGCGATTGAAAAAATGTCGATGTTTAATGCTGATTCGCTGTTGAATGCTTATGTATCAACTCGATCGTTCTCCGATCAAATCGTCGCACCGCTCTCTGCCGAGGATTGCTGTATCCAGTCCATGGACGACGTCAGCCCGACGCGGTGGCATCTCGCACACACGACGTGGTTTTTTGAAACCTTTCTCCTCCGCGAGCAACCTGGCTACCGAGTATTTGATGAGCAATTCAGCTTTTTGTTCAACTCGTACTACAACACCATCGGCGAGCAGTATCCTCGGCATCGACGTGGTCTGCTGTCCCGACCAAGCCTCCAACGAATCAAAGACTACCGAGAACACGTTGACGAACAAATGTTGAGGCGGCTACAGAACCCTGGCTTTGCAGATTCATTTCAGGAGTTGCTACAGATTGGATTGAACCATGAGCAGCAGCATCAAGAATTGATGCTCACAGATATCAAGCATGTGTTGGCGTGCAATCCAACTTATCCCGTTTACTCTGCTGCTCCAGTTGCCGACTCGTTGTCAAACTCTATCGGTCTTCAGGCCCCGCAAGCATGGTTCAAGATCAGCGCAGGCATTTACCAGATTGGCCATCAAGGTACCGGATTCGCATTCGACAACGAGTCGCCACGACACACGGTGTATCTACATGACTGTGAAATCTGCCCCAGTCTCGTGACCTGCGGTGAGTACCTTGAATTTATCCAAGACGGTGGCTACGAGCGACCGGAACATTGGCTGTCGCTCGGTTGGAACACTGTCCGCGAGCAACACTGGCGAGCACCTCTGTACTGGCGAGAAACCGATCAGACATGGCAGCAATTCACGCTCGCTGGGATGCACCCCATCGACGGCTCTCAGCCCGTCACGCACTTGAGCTATTTTGAAGCAGACGCCTATGCACGCTGGCGAGGCCTGCGCTTGCCGACCGAAGCCGAATGGGAGATCGCTTGCGAGCAATCGATTCATCATCATCAAACCACCTCACTCGCCTTCGCTGATGAACTCTTCGCGGCCAATCAGGCGATTCATCCGACCCAAGCTCACGTTGTGAATCTCACAAACACGAATCAACTCGCATCATTCGGATTGATGGGTTCGGTATGGCAATGGATGAGCAGCAGCTACGCCGCCTATCCCGGCTACCGCCCGCCCGCCGGAGCAGTCGGCGAATACAACGGCAAGTTCATGTGCAATCAATACATCTTACGTGGTGGTAGCGTGGCAACGAGTTCCAATCACATTCGCGCCACCTACCGCAATTTTTTCCCCGCCGACACGCGCTGGCAATTCAGCGGCATTCGCTTGGCAAAGACATGATCATCGCTCACCAAAAAACTCGTTACCCCGAATTAATCACCACGAAGAATTCAGGCGGTCGTTTTGGTGATGTTAGCCTCGAAATCGGCATTGAGCCGGACTTGGACCACATTACCTGCAATCAGTGCAGAATGGCCCCTCCCCAAGTTCGTTTTTCGTTCAGATGGGTGCCACTACCAGCGCAGTACTTCTTTCAAGAAGGCGTGGCTTAGGTTGAACGCCAGCATGCCCAGTAACATCGTCGCCTCATTCGTCTTGAAGTCTTGTGACGAGAGGTGCACGCCAAGG